>NZ_JBXVWA010000008.1:0-233459 GCF_057219735.1 Phenylobacterium sp. T106
CGGCTCGATCTTCGCCCACTGCTCGTCGCTGAACCAGAATTCGTTGCTCATGATCCACCTCCGCAGAGCTTGAATCACGATTTGGCAAACACCATCAACAAGCTGATCGAGTTTTCACCCTAGGCCGGCGTCACCGCGACCCAGGCGGCCACCGCCAGCAGGCCGACCGCGAACAGCCGCTCCACGCGCCGCCGCGCGCCGGGCCATGCCGTGAGCGCGCGGCCTGCGCCCGCGCCGGCCATGACGATCGAGGCGTGCACGGCGGCGCTGAACCCCAGGTGGATGAGGCCGAGCTGAAGCGCCTGGGCCCTCGGGTCGCCGAGCTCCGGACGGATGAACCCCGGCAGCAGCACGAGATAGAGGATCGCCGCCTTGGGATTCAGCACGTTGTTGACGAGGCCGCGGACGAACAGCCGCTTCTCGGACGTCGCGACCGCAAGGGGCGCGCCCGCGGTGCGCCAGGCCTCGACCGCGAGCCACGCCAGATAGGCCACGCCGGCCCACCGCAGCGTCTCCAGGATCCACGGCCAGCGCAGGGCTTCCGCGAGGCCCGCCAGCGTCACCGCCAGGTAGACGGCGAGCCCGAGCGTGACGCCGGCCACGGTCACCAGTCCGGCGGCCCGGCCCGAGCGGCTGGCCACCAGGAAGAGGTAGGCCATGTTCGGGCCGGGGGTCAGCTCGATGAGCGCCACCGCGAGGAGGAACGGCGCCAGTTGCGCGATCGACAGCACCGGCGCGCGTTGCGGATCAGGCGGCCTTCTTCCGGCCGATCTTCAGCAGACTGACCAGAGCCGCCGCAGCCGTCAGCGCCGCCGCCGCCGTGGCGACCGGATGGGCCTTCGCCTCGGCCACGGCCTTGTCCGCCAGGTACTTCGCCTCCGGCGGCGCCTTGTCGGCGACCTTCTGCGCGGCGTCGCGCAGGGCCTGCGAGGCCTGGGCCAGCGCCTGCTCGGCGTCGTCGCTCAGGTTCTCGGCGGCGCGGCGCAGCATCTTCGAAACGTCGTCGAGCGTGTCTTCGAGATCGCGCTGGACCTGCTTGGTCAAGGATCTGGGCATGGGTGACTCCTAGGGGGGGTGAGTACGCCTCATCCTGCAGGCGCGGCGGGTGGCTTGCCTTGACCGACATCAACCCCTTCCGCCGGGCCCAGCGCCTGCGACAGGGCTTCGAGCAGGGCTTCGCGCGCGGCGTCGTCAGGCAGCGTCTCCAGGCGGGCGTTGAGGTCGAGCAGCAGGCGCGAACGGGCGTTGTGCCAGTCCGGGCGCGCGGCGGCGCCGGGCAGGATGCGCGCCTCGGCGCCTGCGAGCGGCGACGCCGGCGCCGCCGGCGCCAGGGCGAAGCGCTCGTCGAGCGCCGGGATCACCAGCCGTTCGGGGGCGAAACCCTCCGCCAACAGCTTCGTCCGAAGCCCTTCCAGCGCGTCCGGCTCGCCGTGCGCCAGGAACACCGAGCCGCCGATCGGCCGGCGCGCCTTGGCCCAGGCGGCGAGAGCCCCCTGGTCGGCATGACCCGAGTAGATGTCGAGAGAGCGGACACGGGCGCGGACGGCGATGTCCTCGCCCTGGATCCGGACCGAGTTCGCGCCCTCGGCCAGGATGCGGCCCAGAGTGCCGGCGGCCTGGTAGCCGGGCAGGAGGACGGTCGCGTCGCGCCGCCACAGCAGGCGCTTCAGGTGCTTGCGCACGCGTCCCGCCTCGCACATGCCGCTCGCAGCCAGGATGACGTGCCAGCCGCTCATCCGCTCGAGCCGATCGCTCTCCCAGGGCTCGCGGAGGAACATCAGCCGGCCGCTCTGGCGCAGGTCCTCGAAGGGATTGCGGTCCATCGACGCGCTCCAGCCGCGCCGCCGGAACACCTCCGTCGCCTCGATCGCCAGGGGGGAATCCAGGAAGATGTCCACGTCCGGGACCTCGCCCTCGCGGATCAGGATCTGCAGGTCCGCCAGCAGCTCCTGCGACCGCTCGACGGCGAAGGCCGGGATCAGCAGCGGTCCCCCGGCCTCCCGCGCGGCGCGCAGTTCCCGGGCGAGGAGCCGCCGGCGCGACGCGGGATCCATCGACGCCCTCGGTCGGTCGCCGTAGGTGGACTCGATCACCAGGTGGTCGACGCCGGCGGGGCCCTCCGGATCGGGAAGGAAGTCCCGCCCGCCAGGGCCGAGATCGCCCGAGAAGAGGATCGTCACCGGGCCCTCGCCGCCGTCGACGCGGACCTCGATGGAGGCCGAGCCCAGCATGTGGCCCGCCTCCCAGTAGCGCGCCGTCACCCCAGGGGCGACCGCCACCTCGCGGCCGAGCTTCACCGGGTGGAAAAGCTCCAGGGTCCGCCGCGCGTCCTGCACGGTGTAGATGGGCTCGACGGGGTCGCGGCCCCGGCGCTGGTTGCGGCGGTTGAGCTGCCGCACCTCGCTTTCCTGGATGTCGCCGGCGTCGGGCAGCATGACCTCGCACAGGTCGCGGGCCCCCGCGGTCGCGTGGATGGCGCCTTTGAAGCCGGCGCGCATCAGCTTGGGCAGGAGGCCGGAGTGGTCGATGTGGGCGTGCGTCAGCAGCACCGCGTCGATCTCGCCCGCCCGAAACGGAAAGGGCTCGTAGTTGAGCGCCTTCAGGGTCTTGGGGCCCTGGAACATGCCGCAGTCCACGAGCACGCTGGCCCGGGGCGTGGTGAGGCGGGCGCAGAAGCCGGTGACGCAGCCCGCCGCCCCGTGGAAGGTGAGATTGACGGGCACTGAGCTCAGGCGCTCTCGGCGCGCCAGGCGTGCGCGCGGGCCTCGCGCAGGATCTGCCGCATCGCGTCGGCGTCCTCATGGACCCGGGCGTGCGGGTCGGTCACCTCGACCCGGGCGGCCACGCCGGCCGGCAGCGCCTTCCGCAGCGCCCCGAGCGCGTGGGGCGGCCCCATCAGCGCCAGATGGTCGAAGTCGCCCCGGCCGCCGGCCACCATCAGGCGGGTCGCCACGCGCCGCAGGAACCGGGCCTCGGCCGCATGCGCGAGGTTGCGGTCTCCAGCCGCGCTGCGGCCGGCGCCGGCCCGCGAGTGCACGGTCGCGCGCTGGAGGCCGCCGGCGCCGCGCTCCTCCTCGGTGGCCGACATGCGCAGCTCCCGGATCTCGCGCAGCGGACCCGATCTCGCCGGCTCGACGAAGAACCGCGCCTGCCGCGCATCGAACGCCACGACCCAGGTCGTTCTGGCCGGATCCATGCTCGCCTCCTCGCTTGGCTGACACACCGTGGCGAGCATCCTTCCTCCGGCGCCGTGACCCAGATCAAAGCACGGGGGCGACAGCCTCCGTACTGCTACTTAGGGGACGCTCCTCAATATGAGGCCACGCTCGCAGCCGATAGCAATTCGCCATCGGATTGGAGCCTCCCATGACCCTGGCCTACGACATGAACGACCCCCGTGGCGCCCGGCCTGCCAGCGCGCTGACGGACGCCTTCGAGCGCCTGGGCAAGCGGGTCAGCTTCGATCGCGAGACCGAGATCTACGCCCAGGACGAGGAAGCCGACATGCTGTACCGGGTGGTCAGCGGCGTCGTCCGCACGACCCGGGTCACCCTCGACGGCCGCCGCCAGGTCGGCGACTTCTACTACGCCGGCGACCTGTTCGGCCTGGAGGTCGGCCCCGACCACCGTTTCGCCGCCGAAGCCCTGACCGACTGCGAGATCACCGTCGTCCGCCGCGCTGCGATGCGCGCCTTCGCCGGCGACGCCGAGCTGGACCGCGCGATCCTGGAGGCGACCCGCCTCGAGATGGAGCGCCTGCAGGACCACGTGGTCATGCTGGGCCGCAAGAGCGCCCGCGAGCGGGTCGCCAGCTTCCTGATGTCGATCGCCCAGCGCCAGGACGAGGGCCAGGTCGAGCTCCCCATGGGTCGCCAGGACATGGCCGACTATCTCGGCCTCACCATCGAGACGGTGTCGCGCATGCTGACGCAGCTCCAGGGCGAGGCCATCGTGGAATTCCCCTCGACGCGCCGCTTCCAGGTCCGGAAGTGGACCGCGCTCGAGGCGCTCGCCGCCTGAGCCAGGCGCCTGAGCGGCCGCAGGCGTTCACCGGCCGCGCCGTCGTTGGAGCCCCCCCATGCAGACGACCAAGGAACGGACCACCCCCGCCGTCGCCCAGTCGGACGTCTACCCGACGATCCTGGTGCACGCCGAGCCCGGACTCGCGTCCTCGCACCGCGTCGAGGCGGCCGCCCGCCTCGCCCGTGACCTGGACGCCCGCCTGATCGGCCTGGGCGCCGAGACCTTCGACCCCAGCCTGACCGCCGGCCCCTTCATGGGCTACGAGGCCGGGCAATGGGTCGGTCTCGTCCAGGAGGAGATCGAGAAGAGCATCGCCAACGCCGAGAAGGCCTTCTCGCGCGACTCCGCCGGCGCGAAGGTCGAATGGCGTTCGATGCAGGACTATCCCCACCGCGCGCTCCTCATGCTGGCGCGCGCCGCCGACCTCATCGTCATGAGCCCGGCGTCGAAGGCCGGCCGGCAGCGCAACGCCGACCCCGCCGACGTGGTGATGAGCGCCGGACGCCCGGTGCTGATCGTCCCGGAAGGGCGCCAGCACCTGCGCGCCAAGTCGGTGGTCGTGGCCTGGAAGGACACCCGCGAGTGCCGGCGCGCCATCGCCGACGCCATGCCCTTCCTGAAGCGCGCCGAGGACGTGATCGTGTACGCGGTCGTGAAGCCCGAAGAGGTGGACGCCTCCGCGTTCGAGGTGGACGACGTCATCGTCAACCTCAAGGCCCACCGGGTGAACGCGCGCCCCCTGGTCAACGCGGTCCCGCAGGACGGCGTCACCAACGCCATCGAGCGTGTGGCCCAGCACAGCGGCGCGGACCTGGTGGTCTGCGGCGCCTACGGACACGCCCGCGCCCGCGAATGGGCCTTCGGCGGCGTGACCGAGGACCTCATCCACGCGCCGAAGTACTTCGTCCTGATGAGCCACTAGGCCGGGCTGATGTTGCGTTCCATCCTCATGGTCGCCGGCCTGGCCCTCGCGGGCTGCGCCGGCGGCGCGCCGCCGCTGGCCTCGACGCCGGCGCTCCCGAAGCTGGACGCCGAGCAGCAGCGCGGTCACGAGATCGCGGTGCGCCGGTGCGGCGGATGCCACACCGTGGGGCTGGACGACGGCGGCGCACAGGAAGGGCCGGCGTTCTACCGGCTGGCCCGGCGCTACAACGCCATCTCGCTCGAGCGGCGGTTCGCCGAGGTGTCGGCCCACGGCTTCGACCGAATGCCGCCCGTCTCCTTCACCCGGGACGAGGCCGCCGCGCTCATCGCCTACTTCGAGACGCTCCAGGGCAATTGAGCCCCACCGGAGGCGCGCATGTCCTACGCCGATCTGTTCTTCGCCGCCCTGACATATCCTGACGCGACGCCCGACCGGGCCATCCGCGGCGGGGTCGCGCTGGCCCGCCGCTTCGGCGGCGCGCTCACGTTCCTCAGCGTGAAGATCGACCTGCCCCAGCTCCACCACCCGCTGGCCAACGCCCTGCTCGACCTGGACCGGGTCTCCGCGCTCGAGGAGGCGCGCAGCGCCGCGACGGCCCAGCTCGCCGCCACCTGCGCCCGCATCGCCGCCGAGATGGCGGACACCCCGCTGCACGTCGAGACGGCCTGCGCCAAGCTGTACGAGGAGGCGGACGTGATCGCCGCGGCGGCGCGGACGCGGGACCTCACGATGGTCCCGATCGGGCCGGCGGTGCTCGCCGACCAGCAACTGGCGGAGGCCCTGCTGTTCGGGTCGGGACGGCCGGTCGTCGTGTTCCCCGACGCCGCCGAGATCGCGCCGGCCGACCGCTTCGGACGGATCGCGATCGCCTGGGACGGCGGCGCAGCCGCCGCGCGGGCCGTCGCCGACGCCCTCCCGGCCCTCAGGCGCGCCGGCGAGGTGCGCATCTTCACGGCGCTCGGGGAGAAGCCGCAGGCCGTTCATGGCGCGGCCGCCGCCCTGGCGAGCCACCTCGAGCGCCACGGGATCACGACCGTCATCGACGAGCGGCTCGCCCACGACGAGTCCATCGGCCAGCGCCTGGCGCGCTATGTGGACGAGACGGCGCCCGAACTGCTGGTGATGGGCGGCTACGGCCATGCGCGTCTGCGCGAGTTCGTCCTGGGCGGGGCGACCCGCGCGGTGCTCGAGGCGCCGCCCTGTCCCGTGATGCTGTCGCATTGACGACGCGTCCGCCCCTGCGCGCGGCCGCCGCGCGCGTGATCGCCACGCCGTTGCAGGTGGCGGCCCTGGTGGTGGCGGGGCTGCTCGTCTGGCGCTTGGCCGACGTGCTGCTGCTGGCCTTCGGCGCCGTGCTGGTCGCCGTCCTGCTGCACGCCTTCGCGGACCCCCTGATCCGGCGCCGCGTTCCCCGCCCGCTGGCCCTGGGCGCGGCGGTCGCCGGACTGACGGCCGCGGTCGCCGCCATGGCGTGGCTGTTCGGCCAGCAGCTGTCGATCCAGGTCGCCACCTTGGGCGAACTGCTGCCGCGGGCCTGGGAGGCGCTCCAGGCGAGGCTCTCGACCTCGGTGGTCGGAAGCTGGATTCTCGACGACCTCCGGCGGTTCCCGCACGCCGACGGGCTCATCGTGGACACCGCCTCCGAGTTCCTCCGCGGATCGGCGACCGCGGCCGCGGCCACGGTCATCGTCATGTTCTGCGGGCTCTACATCGCGTTCCATCCCGGCACCTACCTGGGCGGTCTGCTCCGCCTGCTGCCGCTGCCGCGCCGGGGCCGCGCGGCCGAGGTGCTCGCGGCCTGCGGCGGCGCCCTGAACCGCTGGCTCCTGGGCCAGCTCGCGTCGATGGCGGTCGTGGCGGCCACGGTCACGGCCGGCCTTTGGTGGGCCGGCGTGCCGTCCCCCCTGGCGCTCGGCGTCCTGGCGGGCGCCGCCCAGTTCGTGCCGGTGATCGGCCCCTGGGCCGCGACGGCGCCCGGGCTCGTCCTCGCCGCCGCCCAGGGACCCGACACCCTGGCGCTGGCCGCGGTCGTCTATCTCGGCGCGTCGCAATTCGAGGCCAATGTGCTGACCCCGCTCCTGCTGCGCCAGATGGTCGAGCTCCCGATGGGCGTCACGCTGTTCGCGGTGCTGGCCATGGGCGTGCTGTTCGGACCGCTGGGCGTGCTGCTGGCGACGCCGCTCGCGGTCGTGGCCTATGTCCTGGTGCGCCATCTCTACGTGGAGGACCTGCTGCAGGACCGGGCGCCGCCCGGCGGGACGGCGGAGCCTTCGCCGTGAGGCCGGCCGCCGCGCGCGAAAGCCCCTGATGGCCGCTTGCCACGTTCCGACTTGTTGCCTAGGCGAAGCCGCATGAACGCGGCGAGTGAACCGCGCGCCGATGTGACCGGGCGCTGGAACCGGGCGGCCGGTTACGTGGCCGCGGCGGTCGCCGTTGCGGCGGCTGTGGGCGTGCGCCTGCTGCTGGATCCGATCCTGCAGGACGACCTCTCGTTCCTGCTCTTCGTGCCGCCGCTGCTGGTCGGCGCGGCCATCGGCGGGATGGGTCCGGCGCTGCTCGCCGGCGGGCTCTCGCTGGCCCTCGGAGTCGGCATCGCGGGATTCCCGAACGCGGACGAGCCGGACGGCCTGGTGCGCATGCTGATCTTCGCCGCCCTCACCCTGGCGGTCGGCGGGTTCGGCTCGCGGATGATCCACAGCCGCCGCGCGGTCCAGCGCTACGTCGACGACCTGCAGGCCCGCGAGGCGCACCTGCAGTCGATCCTCGACACCGTGCCCGACGCCATGATCGTCATCGACGACCACGGGCAGATCGTGTCGTTCTCGAGCGCGGCCGAGCGTCAGTTCGGCTGGACCTCGGCCGAGGTGATCGGGAAGAACGTCAGCATGCTCATGCCCGACCCCTACCGGTCGGCGCACGACAGCTACGTCGACCGCTACAAGCAGACCGGCGAGCGGCGGATCATCGGCATCGGGCGGGTGGTCGTGGGCGAGCGGAAGGACGGCTCCACCTTCCCGCTGGAGCTCGCGGTCGGGGAGATGCGCTCGGGCGACCGGCGCTACTTCACCGGATTCCTGCGCGACCTCACCGAGCGGCAGGCGGCCGAGCGGCGCCTCCAGGACCTGCAGGGCGAACTGGTGCACGTCTCGCGGCTGACGGCCCTCGGCGAGATGGCCTCGGCGCTGGCGCACGAGCTCAACCAGCCCCTGACCGCGGCCACCAACTTCATGAAGGGCTGCCTGGTGCTCATCAAGCGCAAGCCGCTGGACGAGGCCCGGCTCGAGCAGATGATCTCCCAGGGCGCCGACCAGGCGCTGCGCGCGGGGCAGATCATCCGCCGCCTGCGCGACTTCGTGGCCAAGGGCGAGGCCGAGCGCCGCATCGAGAGCCTGCCGAAGCTGCTCGAAGAAGCCGGCGCGCTGGCGATGGTGGGCGCCCGGGAGCGCAGCATCCGCCTGCGCTACGACATCGAGCGCAGCGTCAACCTGGTCCTCGCCGACAAGGTCCAGATCCAGCAGGTGGCGCTCAACCTCATCCGGAACGCCATCGAGGCGATGGAGGAATCGCCGCAGAAGGACCTCGTCGTCGGCGCGAGGCCGGCGCCCGAGGACATGGTCGAAGTGTGGGTCAGCGATACCGGCCACGGGATCAGCGCCGAGGCGGCCGAGCAGCTCTTCCAGCCCTTCATGACCACGAAGAGCCACGGCATGGGCATCGGTCTTTCCATTTCGCGTACGATCATCGAAGCTCACGGCGGTCGGATCTGGGTCGAGCCCAACCCGGCGGGCGGGGCCATCTTCCGGTTCACGCTTCGCGGCGTCAGTCCCGAGGAGCTTCTCGACCATGAGTGACGCGGTCGTACACCTGATCGACGACGACGAGGCGATCCGGGTCTCCCTTGGGTTCCTGCTGGAGATGAACGACCTCCCGTCGCAGACCTATGCGTCGGCCGGCGAGTTCCTGGAGGTGGCCGGGACCCTCGAGCGCGGCTGCATCGTCACCGACGTCCGCATGCCCGAGATGAACGGCCTGGAGCTGGTCAAGCGGCTGAAGGAAATGGACGTCGCCCTTCCGGTCATCATGATCACCGGCCATGGCGACGTGCCGATGGCGGTCGAGGCCATGCGGGCGGGCGTGGTCGACTTCATCGAGAAGCCGTTCGAGGACGAGACGCTGCTCAGGTCGATCCAGTCGGCGCTGAACCTGGGCGCGGAGACCGGCGCGCAGGCCCAGGAGCGGAAGCACTTCGAGGAGATGCTCGCCACGCTGTCCGGCCGCGAGAAGGACGTCCTGCGGGGCGTCATCGCGGGGAAGATGAACAAGGTCATCGCCTACGAGCTGGGCATCAGCCCGCGCACGGTCGAGGTCTATCGGGCGAACGTCATGAGCAAGACCAAGGCGAGCGGGCTCTCCGAGCTCGTGCGGATCGCCCTGCTTGCGGGCTTTTCGTGACGTTTGCTTAAGATCAAGGCCCCCGCTGCGGCGTCCGCTTAGGCTCGGTTCCATGGATCAGAGCCTCAGCCGTCCGCTGATCGTCGTCGTCGATGACGACCTCGCCGTCCGGCGCTCGCTGGAGTTCGCCCTCGACCTCGAGGGCTTCGCCGTCGAGACCTACGAATCCGGCGAGGCTCTGCTGCTGCGCAACGCCGGCCAGACGCCGGCCTGCCTGGTGCTCGACGAGCGGCTGCCCGGGGTGTCCGGGCTCGGGGCCCTGCGCCAGCTTCGCGCGCGCCACGCCGAGACGCCGGCGATCCTGATCACCAGCCACCCGGGGCCGCGCCTGCGCGAAGCCGCGGCCAGCGAAGGCGTGCCGATCCTCGAGAAGCCCCTGCTGAGCGAGACGCTGGTAGCGGCCATCCAGGCGGTGGCCGAGGTTCCCCACGACCTTCGCTGAGCCGCCGGGCCGCCGGCCTTCCTACAGCGTCCTGGAATGGCGCTCCGCCTGCGGGACCAGATAGGCGTCGAACGCGGCGCACACCGACCTCACGACCAGCCGGCCGTTGCCCACGATCCGCACCTCTGCGCCATGGATCTCGGCCAGCCCGTCCTGCACGAACGGCTCCAGGGCGGCCATCGCACCGCGCAGTGCCTCGATGGACCGTCCGTGACGGACGCAGACGTCGGCGAGATCCACGGCCAGGTCGCACATGAGGCGCTCGATGATCTCGGCGCGGAAGCGATCCTCGACCGTCAGCGCCACGCCCCGGGCCACCGGCAGCCGCCCCGCCTGGACCGCCGCCCGCCAGCCCAGCTCCTGGGCCACGTTCTGGACGTAGCCCTGCGGCAGCCGGCCGATCGCCGAGGCTCCGAGGCCCAGCAGGGTCGTCGCGGCGTCGGTGGTGTAGCCCTGGAAATTGCGATGCAGCCGGCCCTCCCGCTGCGCGACGGCGAGTTCGTCCGTCGGCAGGGCGAAGTGGTCGAGCCCGATCCGGACGTACCCCTCGGACACGAAGCGGTCCGCGGCCGCTTCGGACTGCTCCACGCGCGCCGCCGCCGACGGCAGCGCCGCTTCGTCGATCAGCTGCTGGTGGGCCTTCATCCACGGCACGTGGGCGTAGCCGAAGAGCGCGACGCGTTCTGGCCGCAGCCGCACCACCGCATCCACCGTGGCCAGCGTGTTGGCGGTGGTCTGGTGCGGCAGGCCGTACATCAGGTCCAGGTTGACCGAGTGGACGCCGACCTCGCGCAGCCATCCGACGGCCGCCTCGATCTCCTCGAAGGTCTCCCGGCGGTTCACCGCGGCCTGCACCTCGGGGTCCAGGTTCTGCACGCCCAGGCTGGCGCGCCGCAGGCCCTGGCGGCCGGCGGCCTGCACCCAGACGCGGGTGAGCACGGCCGGATCGAGTTCCGCGGCGATCTCGAGGCCGGGCTCCGCATCGAAGGCGCCGCGCAGGCCGGACATCACCGCTTCGAGCTCGTCCGCGGTCAGCATGTTGGGCGTCCCGCCGCCCAGGTGCACGGCGTTCATCGTCAGCCGGCCGGGCGCGGCGGCGGCGAGCAGCTCCGTTTCCTTGAGCAGCAGCTCGACGTATTCGCCGATTGGCTTGCGCCGGGTCACGGCCCGGGTGTTGCAGCCGCAGTACCAGCACAGCCGGCTGCAGAACGGCACATGGACATAGACCGACACCGGCTCGTCCGCCGGCAGCGCCGCCAGCCACTGACGGTAAGCCGCCTCGTCCACGGACGGCGTGAACTGCAGGGCGGTCGGATAGCTGGTGTACCGCGGCGCCCGGCCATCATAGCGGGCGACGAGCCCCGCAAGGTCGCGGGCGCGGTCGGGAAACGCGATCAGGGTCATGCGCGCACCATCGCCGATGGGCGGCGCGGCGCCCTGATCCAGATCAAGCCGCCGGGCGGTCCTCGGGATCGGGGACCAGGATCCGCGCCGCGTCGCCCGCCGGATCCTCGTACTGGCCGTCGCGCAGCGTCCACCAGAACGCCGCCAGGGCCATGAGCCCCAGGCCGAGCGAGAACGGCGCGAGGAAGATCACGATGTTCATCGGCGGGCTCCCGTCCGCAGCGCGTTCAGGGTCACGACCAGCGACGAGCCCGACATGGCGATCGCCGCGACGAAGGGGTTCACGAGGCCCAGCATCGCCGCCGGCGCCGCGATCAGGTTGTACAGCGCCGCGAGGCCGAAGTTCTCGAGCGCCCGGGCGCGGGCGCTGCGCGCCACGTCGATGGCGTCGACGATGGGGCCCAGGTCGTCCCCGGAGAAGACCAGGTCGGCGGCGTTCTGGCTGGCCTCGAGCGCCGAGCCGGGGGCCATGGCGGCGTGCGCCTTGGCGAGCGCGCCCGCGTCGTTGAGCCCGTCGCCGACCATCAGCACCTTGCGCCCCTGCGCGGCCAGGGCGTCGACCACCGCCGCCTTGTCCTGCGGCGTGCAGGCCGCGGACCAGTCGGCGACCCCGGCGGCCGCGGCGGCGCGGCTCACGGGCGCCTCGACGTCACCGGAGAGGATCTGCACCGAGAGGCCCCGCGCGTGCAGCGCGGCGACCACGTCGGCGGCGTCGGACCGCAGGGTGTCGGCGAACGCGAACCGGAACCGCGTGTCGCCGTCGTAGCCGAACCACAGCTCGGTCTCGGAGCCGTGGCTCTCGACGCCGAGGAAGGCGGCCTTGCCCAGCCGGCACCGGCGTCCGTCCACCACGCCCTCGACGCCCTGGCCCGAGATCTCCCGGACGTCCTCGGCGAGGGGGCCGTCGCCCGCCTCCTCGGCCAGGGCGCGGGCCAGCGGGTGGCGCGAGGCGCGCGCCAGCGGGGCCGCCATCACGAGCGCCGCATGCGCCGTCGGCTTCAGCCGCGGCCGGCCGAGCGTCAGCACCCCGGTCTTGTCGAACACCACGTGATCCACCTCGGCGAGGCGTTCCAGCGCGGCGCCGGACTTCACGAGCACGCCTCGGCGGAACAGCCGCGCCGATGCGGTGATCTGCACCGCGGGCGCCGCCAGGCCCAGCGCGCACGGGCAGGTCACGATCAGCACAGCCACCGCGCGGATCAGCGCTTCCCGCGCGTCGAGCCCCAGACCCCAGCCGCCGACGAAGGTCATCAGGGCGACCGTGTGGACGACCGGCACGTAGATGGCCGCGGCGCGGTCGGCGAGGCGCACGTAGCGCGACTTCGACTGGGCGCCGAGCTCGACGAGGCGCGCGATCGCCGCCAGGGCCGAATCCTCGGACCGCGCCACCGCCCGCACGCGCAGGGTCCCCGAGAGGTTCAGCGCGCCGGCCCGGCAGAGCTGGCCGGCGGCCACGGCGACGGGCGCGGTCTCGCCGGTGAGCAGGCTGTTGTCGAGTTCCGAAGACCCCGTGGCGATCTCGGCGTCCACGGGCAGGCGCTCGCCCGGCCGGACGAGCAGGATGTCGCCGATGCGCACCTGGCCGACCGGCACGGCCGTCAGGGCGTCGGCCGCCCCGACCAGCGTCGCCGTCGGGGCCTGCAGCGCCAGCAGGTCGGCGGCGGCGCTGGACGCCCGGGCGCGCAGCCGGTGCTCGAGCCAGCGGCCGATGAGCAGCAGGAACAGCAGCGAGACGGCGGCGTCGAAGTAGACGTCGCGGCCGCGCAGCACGGTCTCGGAGAAGCTGATGGCCAGCGTCAGGAGCACGCCGATGGAGATCGGCACGTCCATGTTCGCCCGCCGCGCCCTGAGCGAGCGCCAGGCCGAGCGGAAGAACGGCATCCCGGCGTAGAGGGCGCAGGGCGCGCCCACGATCCCGGAGAACCACATCATGAGCGTCCGCGACGCCGGGCCGAGTTCCTGCCCGAACAGCCCCGCCCAGATCGGCACCGAGAACATCATGGTGTTCATCACGCCGAACCCGGCCACGGCCATGGCGAGGATCAGGGCGCGGCCCTCGCGGTCGTACGCGGCGCGCGCCTGTTCCGGGTCGAACGGGGTCGAGGGGTAGCCCAGGCGCTCCAGCGCCTCGACGACCGCCGCCGGATCGCCGGCTCCCGGCCGGAACGCGACGGTCAGCCGCTTCTGGCTGAGGTTGACCCGGGCCCCCGTGACGCCGGGGAGCGCCTGGACGGCGCGCTCGACCTTGCCCATGCAGCCGGCGCAGCGGACGTCGGGCACCAGCAGGTCGAGGCTCGAGCCCCCGCCGGCTCCAGGCTTGAGGAACGCGCCGAAGTCGCGGGGGACGTCCGAGATCAGCGCCACGTCAGCCTCCGCTCGGCGGTGAACGGCCGCCCGTCGGGCGTGCGCGCGTCGACGGTGAGGTCCCAGGCGCCCGTCAGGATGCCGCCCTTGGCCACGTAGCGACCGGGAGCGGCCTCGGCGAAGGCCAGGGCAATGCGGCCCGCCTCGGTGGCGGGGCGCTCGAGCCGGCCGCGGATGGAGAGGCCCCGCACCGGCTCGCCCTGGGCGTCGCGGAATTCGACGGCCACCGCGCCGGGCAGCGCCTCGGCGGCGGCCTGCCAGCCGAGCTTCTCCTGCGCCTCGAGCTGGGCGATGCGCCGGTTGTAGATCAGCCCATCCTCGTAGGGCGTCACCGAGACCTGCCCCGGGAAGGTGCGGATCGCCATCACCATGAAGGCGGCGTCGACGCTCGCGACGGCGACGAAGAAGGCCGTCACGCCGGCCGCGACGTGCCAGCCGCGGATCGTGAAGCTCGGACGGGACGTTGCGGCGCGGCTCATGGCGCTTCGGCTCCGGTGAGGAATGTGGTGGCGGCCTTCACGTCGCCCTTGGGTCCGCCGATGGTGAAGGCGGCCGGCAGGCTCTTGGCCGTCAGCGACTCGGCCGGCGCGCTCACGAAGACCCGCACGGCGCGCACCTCATTGGGCGGCACCACCGTGCGCACGACGCCCTCGGGCTCGCCGGGGCTCGAGAGCCGGGCGCCCGGCACGCCCGTGAAGGACACGGCGACGGGCCGCGGCTCGAACGTGCGGTTGGCGACCTTCAGGGTGTAGCCGTTGCGCACCGAGCCGTCGTGCAGCCGCACGAAGGTCGGGTTGCGGTCGCGCAGGGCGTGCAGGGTCATGGGCGCCCGGTTCACCAGGCCCCAGAGCACGATGCCGGACACCAGCGTGAGGGCAACCGTGTAGTAGATCGTGCGCGGACGGACGAACCGGTACGTTGGCGC
Organism: Phenylobacterium sp. T106; assembly: GCF_057219735.1. Classification (NCBI taxonomy): domain Bacteria; kingdom Pseudomonadati; phylum Pseudomonadota; class Alphaproteobacteria; order Caulobacterales; family Caulobacteraceae; genus Phenylobacterium; species Phenylobacterium sp. T106. The sequence goes on from NZ_JBXVWA010000008.1 coordinate 14,536, forward strand.
GGCCTTGCAGCTCCGCGCGGCGACGGCGGAATCCGAGTCGTAGGCGATCAGCGCGCGCGGGCGGCCGACCTTGTCCATGATTTCGTCGCAGGCGTCGATGCAGAGGCCGCAGTTGATGCATTCCAGCTGCGGGCCGTTGCGGATGTCGATCCCCATCGGGCACGCGACGACGCAGGCGTTGCAGTCGATGCAGTCGCCCCGGCCGGTCCAGTCGGCGCCCTTCTTGTGCGCCCCCCGCGGCTCGCCGCGATCGTAGCGGTAGGTCACCTGCAGCGAATGCTCGTCGAGCATCGCGCCCTGGATGCGCGGCCACGGGCACATGTAGGTGCAGACCTGCTCGCGCATGTGGCCGGCGAAGATGTAGGTGGTGGCCGTCAGCAGGCCGCAGGAGATGTAGGACTGGATCGGCGCGCGTCCGGTCCAGAACTCGACCAGCAGCGTCGGGGCGTCGCGGAAGTAGAAGATCCAGGCGCCGCCCGTTCCGAAGGCCACGCCCAGCCACACGAGATGCTTGCCGCCCTTGCGCCACAGCTTGTCGAAGGACCAGGGCGCCGCAGCCAGGCGCATCCGCGCGTTCCGGTCGCCCTCGAACAGTCGCTCGACGTAGATGTACAGGTCGGTCCAGACGGTCTGCGGGCAGGCGTAGCCGCACCACAGGCGCCCGAACAGCGCCGTCACCAGGAACAGTGACAGGGCCGCGATCACCAGCAGGCCGGTGATGAAGTACACCTCCTGCGGCCAGAGCTGGATCCCGAAGAAGTAGAAGCGGCGGCCGAAGAAGTCGACGAGCACCGCCTGGTCCGGCAGCGCGCCGGGCCGCTCCCAGCGGATCCAGGGCGTGACGTAGTAGACCGTCAGCGTCAGGATCATCAGCGCCCACTTCAGCCGCCGCCACTGGCCGTGCACCAGCTTCGGGTAGATCGGCTGGCGGGGCTTGTAGAGGCTGCCCTTGGCGTCGCCCTTGGCCCGTGCGCGCTCGGCCGCGGACACGGGTCCGCCCGCAGGCTGGCCGCCGGCGCCGCCGGCGGCCCGCTTGTCGATGACGACCGTCACCGGCCCGCCGCGCTGGTCCCTGCGCCCTCCTGCTGGGCCGGCCGGATCGGCTCGGCCGCGCCGCCGGCGTTCGCGTGCACATAGACGGCCAGCGCCTTGATGGTCTCGGGCGAGAAGCGCGCCTCCCAGGTGGGCATCACGCCGTTGCGGCCGTTCCAGATCTGGTCGCGGATCGCGGCGCGGGTCGAGCCGAACAGCCATTCGCCGTCCGTCAGGTCGGGCACGCCGCGCGCGACATCCCCGGTTCCGGCCGGCCCATGGCACGCGGCGCACTGGTCGGCGAAGGTCTGGCGGGCCCGGCCCACCGCGGCGGCGTCCGCCTTGCGGCGGGACAGCGCGACCACGTACTCGGTCAGGTCGTCGACCTGGCGGCCGTCCAGCATCTGGTCGCGGCCGAAGGCCGGCATGACCGTGCCGCCGCGGGCCGCGGGGTGCCCCGAACGGACGCCGACGGCGATCGTGTGCCGGATGTCGTCCAGCGAGCCGCCCCAGAGCCAGACGTCGTCGCGCAGGTTCGGGTAGCCCTTGGCCCCCGCCCCGCCCGCGCCGTGGCAGGTCGCGCAGTTGTCGCCGAAGACCGACTGGCCCACCTGCATGGCGTAGGACTGCAGGTCGGGATCAGCCTCGATCTGCTGCAGGCTCGCGTTGCGCAGCTTCGCCTCGCCGGCGTGGCGTTGCTTGGCGAGCGCGCCCAGCTCGGCGGCCACCGCCGAACGGTCGGACAGGCCCAGCGTGCCGCGGGTGTAGCTGGTGATCCCGGGCCAGGCCGGCATCAGGATCCAGTAGACCACCGACCAGGCGATGCAGCCGTAGAAGACCCAGAGCCACCAGCGCGGCAGCGGCGTGTCCAGTTCCTTGATGCCGTCCCACTCGTGGCCCGTGGTTTCGGTGCCAGAGTGCTCGTCGCGTTCGCGCTCAGACATGGTCGTCGTCCTCGAGAGGAAGCTGTGCGAGGCGGCGGAACGCCTCCTTGTTGCGGGGCCAGAGCGCGTAGGCGAGGCCGCCCATGAAGATCAGGCCGAAGTAGATGGTGCCGCCCTGCTGGGCGAAGGCGGCCACCGTCTCGTAGGTGAGGCCGCTCATCTCAGGTTCTCCGGATCGGTCGCCTTGTAGGTCTTGAAGTCGACCATGGTGCCCAGGACCTGGAGGTAGGCCACGAGCGCATCCATCTCGGTCAGCATCTCGGGGTTCCCGTCGAAGTCGCGCTGGGCGACCTTCGCGCCGTAGCGGGTCTTGAGGCCCGAGCGCTCGCCGGCGAAGGCGTCGACCTGCGTCTCCAGGTCCTCGCGGGCGTTCTTCAGCTGCGCGTCTGTGTAGGGCACCCCGACCCCTCGCAGGCTCGCGAGGTGCTTCTCGATCGCCCGGTAGTCCAGCTCGCGCTTCGCCAGGAAGGCGTAGGGCGGCATGTTGGACTCCGGCACCACCGAGCGCGGATTCGTCAGGTGGTCGACGTGCCAGCTGTCGGAGTACTTGCCGCCGACGCGGGCCAGGTCAGGCCCGGTGCGCTTGGAGCCCCACTGGAAGGGGTGGTCGTACATGCTCTCGGCGGCGAGGCTGTAGTGGCCGTAGCGCTCGACCTCGTCGCGCAGCGGCCGGATCATCTGCGAGTGGCAGACGTAGCAGCCTTCGCGGACGTAGATGTTGCGCCCGGCCTGCTCGAGCGGCGTGTACGGGCGGACGCCCTTCACGTTCTCGATGGTGCTCTCCAGGTAGAAGAGCGGGCTGATCTCGACGAGACCGCCGATCGAGACCGTGATGATGATCCCGATGATCAGCCACAGGGAGTGGCGTTCGAACCTGGCGTGATGTTTCCACATGTGCGGGGGCCCTTACTCGGCCGCTGCGAGCAGCGGGTTGGGCGCCGGCGCCGACAGGTCCGCGGTCGCGGAGCTGGGCATGCGGATCGTGCGCCACAGGTTGTAGGACATGATCACCGCGCCTGCGAGGTACATGACCCCGCCGAGGGTGCGGATGACGTTCTCGATATGCTTGGCCGCGACGGTCTCGACGAAGGCGTTCGCGAGGTAGCCCTGCGGCGTGTATTCCCGCCACATCAGGCCTTCCATGATCCCGGAGACCCACATCGCGGCGATGTAGAGGAGGATGCCGGTGGTCGCGATCCAGAAGTGCCACTCGACGAGCGTGTTCGAGTACAGCCGGTCCTTCTTCCACAGCCACGGCACCAGGCAGTAGATCGCGCCGAAGCTGATGAAGCCGACCCAGCCCAGGGCGCCGGAGTGCACGTGGCCGATGGTCCAGTCGGTGTAGTGGCTGAGCGCGTTGACGGCCCGGATGGACATCAGCGGGCCCTCGAAGGTCGACATGCCATAGAAGGCGATGGCGACGACCATCATGCGGACCACCGGGTCGGTGCGAAGCTTGTCCCACGCGCCGGACAGGGTCATCAGGCCGTTGATCATGCCGCCCCAGGACGGCATCCACAGCATGACCGAGAAGGTCATCCCGAGCGTCTGCGCCCACTGCGGCAGCGCCGTGTAGTGCAGGTGGTGCGGGCCGGCCCAGATGTAGATGAAGATCAGCGACCAGAAGTGCACGATGGACAGGCGGTACGAGTAGACCGGCCGCTCCACGCGCTTCGGCACGAAGTAGTACATCATGGCCAGGAAGCCGGCAGTGAGGAAGAAGCCCACCGCGTTGTGGCCGTACCACCACTGGGTCAGGGCGTCCTGGACGCCTGCGAAGGCCGAGTAGCTCTTGGTCTCGAGCAGGCCCACGGGCAGGGCCGCATTGTTCACCAGGTGCAGGATCGCGATGGTGACGATGAAGGCCAGGTAGAACCAGTTGGCCACATAGATATGCGGCTCCTTGCGCTTCCAGATCGTGCCCAGGAAGACCAGCAGGTAGGCCACCCAGACGATCGTCAGCCACAGGTCCACGTACCACTCGGGCTCGGCGTACTCGCGGCCCTGGGTGATGCCGGCCAGGTAGCCGGTCGCCGCCAGCACGATGAAGAGCTGGTAGCCCCAGAAGACGAACCACGGCCAGGCGCCGCCGAACAGCCGCGCCTTGCTTGTGCGCTGCACCACGTAGAAGGACGTGGCGATCAGCGCGTTGCCGCCGAAGGCGAAGATCACCGCCGAGGTGTGCAGCGGGCGCAGACGCCCGAAGTTCAGCTCGGGGAACTGCGGGAAGTAGAAGATGTTGGGCCACGAGAGCTGGGCCGCGACGAGCCCGCCGGCGGCCAGGCCGGCGATCGCCCAGAACATGGTGGCGATGACGCCCGCCCGGACCACGCCGTCGTGGTAGCGCGTCGGCTCGTCCTTGAAGCGGCCGTTGGCCAGCCCCACCGCCATGACCATGAAGGCGGTGACGAACGCACCGATCATGACCCAGCCGTGGAAGCGGAACGCCGGGTCGGGCGAAAACGCGGTGGCGAGGATCGCCAGAAGGGCGGCGACGCCCGTGAAGGTGAACAGGACGAGCGCGTTGAGGGGCGCATCGTCGCGTGAGACAGCAGCCTGGGTCATGGAATCCGCGGGGTGCGTATGAGAGACGCCCTCCCATGCCGCGCTGCAAAACGGGGGGCCTTGACTTCGATCAACGCTCCGCCGCCGGGGGGCTGCGACAAGGGGTCGTTCTCAGGAGCCGTCCATGCCCACGCCCGTCGTGTCCGAAGATCTGATCCTGCGCCTCGGCGTGGGACTGACTGGGGCGACACTGCTGGGAGGCTCCGCCCTGGCGGCCGATCTGGCGCAACTGCACATGGCGGCTCTCGGGACGATCTGCGGCGCCAGCACCAACCCCCATTGCGGCTGGTGCCTCGGGGCGGTGGGCCTTGCGCTCGCAGGGCTCACCGCACTGGGGTTCGCGACCGCGCCCGACCGCGTGAGAACCCCCGAATAACTTCGAACTTCGGGTTTGCTCCAGATCAAGGCTCAGCTTGATCGGCCCTGGCATCCCTCCCCTCACGACGGCCTTAGAGCCGCGGAAAGGGGATAGACCAATGAAAGCCAAGCTGCTCGTCGCCGCTGCGCTTACGGGGGCCCTGGCGGCCGCTGGCGCGGCCCAGGCGCAGGACTTCCAGCCCAAGGAAAAGGGCACCATCATTCTCAACGTCCGGATCACCCAGGTGGACCCGGCGGGCACCGATCCGCTGACCACGCTCGCGGGTGCGGCGACCGGCCTGCGGACCGAAGCCGACTACGACGTGATGCCGACGCTCGGCCTGACCTACTTCCTCACTGACAACGTGGCGGTCGAAGCCATCGCCGGCACCACGCACCACGCCGTGCGCGCCAAGGGCGGTGCGACGAACATCAAGGTGAAGGAGACCTGGGTCCTGCCGCCGGTGGTGGCGCTGCAGTACCACTTCGCACCGAAGGGCCGGATCAGCCCGTACGTCGGAGCCGGCGTGAACTACATGATCTTCTACGGCGGCGACAACAAGAACGGGTTCGCCTTCAAGGTGAAGGACGGCTTCGGGACCGCGCTGCAGGTCGGCGTCGACGTCGCCGCCAACGACAAGTGGCAGCTGAACTTCGACGTGAAGAAGATCTTCTTCGACACCACCGCGACCGATCGGGCGAAGGGGCTGAAGAGCAAGATCAGCCTGGACCCGTGGGTCTTCTCGGCCGGCGCGGGCTACCGCTTCTGACGGCTGCGAACCTCGCTTGCGGGGCGGCGTCCCGCCGCCCCGCCAACGTTCAGGACAGGAGATAGAGCATGCACAGCGAAGTCTCGGCCCGGCCCGCCCTCGCGGCGGTCGCCGACGCCTATCAGGGCTCGTCGCACAGCGTCGCGCTCGACTGCGACCCGAACCTGGCGGCCGACGCGCCGCAGGTGGAGGCGATGGGCTGCCTCGTGGCGGAAGCCGTCGCCGCGGCGATCGCCAACCCGCTGGGGGCCGCCGCCCATGTCTGGATCAGCCTCGCCCGCGACGGCGCGCGGCTGCGCCTTCGGGTGCGCGACGATGGTCCCGGCGTCGCGGACATCGAGGCCGACCCGCGGCGGGTCCTGATCGAGGGCCTCGGCCGGCAGCTCGGCGGCCGCGTGAAGCAGGGCAGCGCCGCGTTCGGCGGCGGCGAGGTTCTGGTCACCTTCCCGGCGACGCTCGCGGCGGCTTGATCCTCCGCAAGGCCGGATCCGGAATTCGGCCCATCCTCGATCGCAGACCGCGCAGGGAGGATTGCGATGGACCGGCTGAAGAAGAAGGTCGCCGTGGTCACCGGCGGCGCGCTCGGACTGGGGCGCGCCACGGCCATCCGCATGGCCGAGGAAGGCGCCGCCGTCGCCATCTGCGACGTGCTGCTGCCCGAGGCGAACACGCTGGCGGACGAACTGGCCGCCCGGGGCTTCGAGGCCTGCGCCTGGAGGCTGGACGTGTCGCGGGAAGGCGACGTCGAGCGCACCCTCAACGACATCGCCCGGCGCTTCGGCCGGATCGACGTCCTGGTGAACAACGCCGGCGTCGCCGGCGCCAACAAGCCCACGGACGTGCTCACCGAGGCCGAGTGGGACTTCGTCCAGGCGATCAACGTCAAGGGCGTCTTCTTCTGCACCAAGCACGTGATCCCGCACCTGCGCCGCAGCGGCGGCGGCAGCATCATCAACCTGTCGTCGATCTACGGCCTGGTCAGCGCGCCCGACATCCCGCCCTATCACGCGTCCAAGGGCGCGGTCCGGCTGATGACGAAGACCGACGCGCTCCTCTACGCGCAGGAAAGGATCCGGGTGAATTCGATCCACCCCGGCTTCATCTGGACGCCCATGGTGGAGGGCTACCTCAAGGACCAGGAGGATCCCGCCGCGGCCCGGCCCCTGGTGGACGCCCTGCACCCGCTGGGCCACATGGGCGAGCCCGACGACATCGCCTGGGGCTGCGTCTACCTCGCGTCGGACGAATCCAAGTTCGTCACCGGCGCCGAACTCGTCATCGACGGCGGCTACACGGCGCGGTGAGCGCCGTGCCCGCCTTCAGCCTCCCGACCCTGCTCCGCGCCCTGGCGCTCTGGCTCCTGCTCATGGCGGCCGAGAGCGCGCAGGGCGCGCTGCGGCAGTGGCTCTTCGGACCCGACATGGCGTTTGCGGCGCGGCAGGCGGCCGTCGTGGTCGGGACGGGGGTCATCGTCCTGATCGCGTGGGTGAGCCTGAAGTGGCTGCGCCTTCGCAGCGACGCCGCGGCCCTGGCCGTCGGCGCGCTCTGGGTGGCGCTCACGCTCGCTTTCGAAGTCGCGCTCGGCCGCGCGCTTGGACTGAGCCAGGAGCGGATGCTGGAGGACTACGACCTCCTGCGCGGCGGCCTCATGCCTCTGGGCCTGCTCGCGATGGGGGCGACCCCTTTCGTGGTCCGGCGGCTGCAGGCGCGCGGCGAGGACCGGACATGAAGCCTGCGCGCCCCTAGCGGCAGGTCCGTCAGGAGGAGCTCACGCGGTGCGGATCGCGCCCGGGTCGGCTGGGCGCCCCCGACCGCCGCGCGCTGGCGCGAACGAGCAGCCCCAGCGCCTCCACCGGCGTCAGGCGAGCCGGCTGGAACCCGCCGCCGAGCGTCGAGTCCTCCAGGAGAGCCGCCATGGCCGGGTCGTCGCGGCTCAGGCAGACGTCCCACCCGTAAAAGAGGTTGGCCAGGATCGGCTCGGTGGAGACGACGGTGAACGGGCCGTCGGGCGGCAGGCTCGCCACGCCACCGTAGTAGCGCTGCACCGCCTCGCGAGGTCCCTCGATCACGTGGAGCAGTTGTCCGTCCAGGGCGAGCGCGAAGCCGCTGAGACCCTCGGGCGGCCTGGGGCTCATCAGGCGCGTGATCCCTGCAGCCGTCACACTGCCCCGGTAGACCAGGCGTTGCCGATTGGCAGGTCGCGTGCCCGCGGGGCCGTCCCGCGCGGAAGGTTCGTCGACGACCCTGCGCCACACCCCCTCGGCGCCCGATTCAGACTCGAAGCGGATGCCCAGCGCCTCGAACGCCTCGCTGATGGCGTTCAGCGTCCTGACATTGGCGTTCACCTGGCCGCGGATGTTCTCCAGGCGCTTGATGGTCTCGACGCTCAGGCGCGTCAGCCTGGCGAGATCCGCCTGCTCCAGTCGCGCGAGCGCCCTCGCCGCCCGCAGCTGTTCGCCGCTGAACCCGATCGTACGGTACGGCATGGCGGCTACCCGCGTCTGGGCGACAGATGGCGGCGGCCGTGGGCCCGGGTGATCGCCGACGCCGGGCCCGGACGCCGCCTAGGTTCGTCCAGAAGATCGAGGATCGAGGCCGCGGCTGGGGATGACATATCGTGCTCTCTCGTCGCCGGGAGACGCGCCGCTCACGTCATGGACCGCCGCGTCCCTCCCGAAGGGGGGGTAATCCAGCCCGTCTGACGCGGGCCTGGGGCACTGATCCGGCCGCTCGCGCGTCCGGTGCGCGCGCGTTTCGAAGAGAGAGTCCGGCAGCTTGCGCCCAGCCCCCTCGGGTCCTCTCCGCGCCTCTCTCGGGCGCAGTTGGCAAACCCTTCCCGCACGTCGCTGCGCAACGAAGTGCGGTGATTTGGCGGTCGCAGAAGGGGGCAGTTTCGCGCGGACGAGCCCAAGCCCGCGAGGTCGCGGAGCGGACCTATGCCGTAGGGGCCAACGCTGACACCTCAGGCTGATCCGGCTTACACTTGGAGCGTCATTCACCTTAGTATGCGACAGAATGTCGCGCCCCGCGGTCAGAGAGGCTCGCTTTCGCGCGCCTTGCGGGAATTCGGCGCCGGGTGGGCTTGGCCGGCAAGCGCCTGGCGGTCGCGCACGATCGTCAGGAGGCCCAGCGCGGTCGCCGGCGACAGCGATTCAGGATGGAAGCCGCCCCGCAGCGCCGGCTCGCGCGCGAACACCTCGTCGTCCGCGGCGATGGCCCGCTGGCACATCGGCCAGTCCGCAAAGTTGCGGCGGGCGATCGGCCGCCGCTCGACCACGGTGATGTTGGTGTGCCGCGGGTCGCAGGAAATGGCGCCGAACACGCGCAGGACGACATCCTCGGGCCCCTCCAAAGCCTGCAGGAACCGCCCGTCGCAAGCGAGCAGGGCCCCCGTGATTCCGCGTTCAAGGTTGCGCGGGGCGGCGACATCGACGATCCGCGCCAGCCCGGCCTCGGTCTGGTCGCGCGGGTCGACGCAGATGCTGTGGTAGATCAGCCGGCAAAGGTCGCCCTGCGCGCTCGCGCGCGCGGGCGTGCTTCCCCGTCCTGGCTTCGGCGGTGCGCCGCCCGCGGGCAGCCGGCAGACGCCGAGTCCGCTCTCGCATATGTCGAAGGCCACGCCGAGGTCGGCGAACGCCTCCGTCAGCGCGATGATCGTGCGGCTGTTGGCCTCGACCGGGCCGTGTGTACGCTCCAGCCGCTTGATCGTCTCGAGGCTCAGCCCGCTGAGACGAGCGAGCTCGGTCTGCTCGATCCGCATGAGCGCCCGCCCGGCGCGGATCTGTTCGCCTGTCAGGGCGGACCTATTCGACCACATGGCGCCCTCCCATCACGACGCCGGCCGTCACGGTCGGGGACGGCTGCGACCACGTGGCGCAACCGACCGCGCCGCACGCAACGCGCTGGATCGCGGAGCTCGGGATTCCGTGCAGGCTATTCAAGGGCATACGCTTCGCAGCTGTATCGCGGACCCCCCTTCGATGTTTATCGAACGGCGAGCGCGATCAACCGGGAAAAACACAGAAATGCCCCTCAGGTGTATCCTGGTACCCAATATGGGTACTTCTCGAAACCCACCCTTATGAACTTGAGACCTAATCTCATGGATACTCATAATGAGCTTTAGAATGCCTTTACCGTGCACCTGCGATCTACCTGAACACAGGTTCGGGTCCCGTATGCCTTGAGCGGCATCAACCCGCCCTGACGTTCGAGAGAGGGGCAGGCATGGTGTCGGGTACCGCAGGGGCGATCGCGGCGGAGCGGTCGGCTCGGGTGATGGTGGTCGACGACTCCGCGATCGTGCGAGGGCTCATCTCCCGCCATCTCAGCGCAGCGCCGGGAATCGAGGTCGTCGGCACCGCGGCCAACGGCGAGATCGCCCTGCGCGAACTGCATCGGCATCCGGTCGACGTCGTGATCCTCGACCTCGAGATGCCGGTGATGGACGGCATGACGGCCCTTCCCCGGATCCTGGCCGAGCACCCGAAGACCCGCGTGATCATCGCCTCGACCCTCAGCCTGCGGAACGCCGAGATCAGTCTGCGCGCCCTGCAGCTCGGGGCGAGCGACTACGTGCCGAAGCCCGAAGGCGGCCTGGCCAGCGCCGAGTCCTTCCACGACGAGCTGGTCATGAAGATCCGGGCGCTCACCGGGGTGTCCGAACGGCGCGCCGAGGCCCGGCCGCCCCCGGCCGCGAGGCCCGCCCCCGCACCGGCGACCCCGGCCCCCGCCGTCGCCGCCGTCCGCGGCCCGCGTCTGAAGCCGACCGTGCTCGCCATCGGCGCCTCGACGGGCGGCCCGTCGGCGCTGACGCGCTTCTTCGAGTCCATCCGCGGCGCGATCCACCAGCCGATCCTCTTGACCCAGCACATGCCCGCGACGTTCACCTCGCTTCTGGCCGAGCAGCTGTCGCGCGCCGGCCAGCGACCGTGCAGCGAAGCCCGCGACGGCGAGCCGCTGCGCCAGGGTCACTGCTACGTCGCCCCGGGGGGCTGGCACATGGTGGTCGCCCGCGAAGGCGCCATGCCGGTCATCCGCCTGAACCAGGAGCCGCCGGAGAATTTCTGCCGGCCCGCCGTGGATCCGATGCTGCGCAGCGTCGCGGCCTATTACGGACCCTCGGCGCTCGCCATCATCTTCACCGGCATGGGATCCGACGGCGCCAAGGGCTGCCAGGCGATCGCCCAGGCCGGCGGACGTTTCATTGTGCAGGACGAGGCCTCGAGCGTCGTCTGGGGTATGCCCGGCGCCGCGGCGGCGACCGGCTTGGCTGAGGCGGTGCTGCCGCTCGAGCAGATCGGCCCGTGGGCTCGCCGCATCGCTGGAGCGCCGGAATGATCGACCCCGACTACGAGAACTTCTGCCGGCTGGTCCGCGACCGCTCGGGCCTCGTGCTCACGCCCGCCAAGGCCTACCTGGTCAACAGCCGTCTCGAGCCCGTGGCGCGGAGCCTCGGCCTGGCCGGCGTGCCGCAGCTGCTGGCCCAACTCCGCGCCGGCGCCGCCACCTCGACGATCGAGAAGTGCGTCGATGCGATGGCCACGCACGAGTCTTCGTTCTTCCGCGACGCCGCGCCGTTCGAGCAGCTCGCCAAGACCGTCCTGCCGCCGCTGATCGAGGCGCGGCAGCACACCAAGCTGCTCCGCGTCTGGTGCGCGGCGTGCTCCAGCGGCCAGGAGCCCTATTCGGTGGCCATGGTGCTGCAGGAGATGGGGCCGCGCTTTTCCGGCTGGCGGCTTGAGATCACCGCCACGGACATGTCGGAGAGCATCCTGCGCAAGGCGCGCGCCGGCATCTACAGCGACTTCGAGGTCCGCCGCGGCCTGTCCCCCGAGCGCCTTTCGCGCTGGTTCACCCGCAAGGGCGAAGCCTGGGAGGTCTCGTCCACGCTGCGCGCCATGATCCAGTTCCGGCCGCACAACCTCCTCGCCGGATCCAAGGGGCTGGGCGTGTTCGACGTGATCTTCTGCCGCAACGTGCTCATCTACTTCGACGTCGACCGCAAGCGGCAGGTGCTGGGCGAGCTCGCCCGCGCGCTGGCGCCCGACGGCAACCTGTTCCTCGGCAGCGCCGAGACCGTGCTGGGCGTCACCTCCGACTTCGAGGGCGCGCCGGGGGCACGCGGTCTCTACCGCCTTCCGCGCGTCGTCGCCCCCGCCGCCAAGTCGGCCTGAACCCGGCCCCGGGCGCGCCGGCGCGCCCGGCCGTCCCCTACTGCCCGTGCGCCGGCGCCGACTTCGGCGGTTCCGGCGGGGCGGTCTTCGCGGCCCACAGCAGGTAGGCCCGCAGGTCTTCGGTGGCCGCCACGTCGAAGAAGCGGCTGAAGCCCGCCATGCCGCGGTCCTTGAGCGCGCCGTCATGGACGATCGCCTTGAAGCCGTCCGGCTCCAGGATCGCCGGCGACCGGGCCAGGTTCGGGAAGTAGGGTCCCGCGCCGTGGCAGTTGGCGCAGTAGTTGGCGAAGGTGGCGGCGCCGCGGTCGGCGTCGCCCTTCGAGGGCGCGGCGAGGACCAGGTCCAGGGGCGGCGCGTCGACGGGCGTCGGGTAGGGCGGCGGCTTCGCCGTCCCGCCGAGCTTGAACACCACCAGCCGTCCCTTCTGGCGCGGCACGTCGCGGCTGCCCGCGCCGCCCGCCCCGACCATCAGGGCCAGGTACTGCTCGCCGTCGATCGCGTAGGTCGAGGCCGGCGCGATGGCGCGGGCGCCGAGGTCGTAGCTCCAGACGGGTCTGCCGGTGGCCGCCTCGTAGGCCGTGAGCCGGCCCAGCGCGCTGTGGAACACGAGCCCGCCCTCGGTGGCCAGGATCCCGCTGGTGGCCATCTGCGGGAAGACCACGCTCCAGCGCTTCTTCTGCGCCACCGGATCCCAGGCGATGAGCTCGCCGCGCACGGGCTCCCGCTCGGCGGGCCGGTCGAGCCGCGGCCGGGTCGTGGGCCCGCGCGCCGGACGCAGCATCCCGGTATTCCAGGCGCCGGGCGTGAACGCGAAGCTGTCGGGGTCGGCGTAGAAGCCGCGGTTGTACTGGGCCGGGATGTATACCAGTCCCGTCTTCGGACTGAAGGCCATGGGATGCCAGTTGTGGCCGCCCAGCGCGCCGACCATCTGGTTCGACGCCGCGCCGCCCAGGTAGCGCGCCCCCGGCGTCTCGACCGGCCGCCCGGTCTTGAGGTCGATCCGCTCCGCCCAGTCCACGGGCACGAACTTCTCGGCCGAGAGCAGCTGTCCGGTGCGGGCGTCGAGGACGTAGAAGAAGCCGTTCTTCGGGGCCTGCATGACCACCCGGCGGGTCTGGCCGCCGATCGGCAGGTCGGCCAGCATGATGTGCTGGGTCGCGGTGTAGTCCCAGCTCTCGCCGGGCGTCGTCTGGTAGTGCCAGACGTACTCGCCGGTGTCGGGCCGCAGGGCCACGATCGAGGCCAGGAACAGGTTGTCGCCCTTGCCGCCTGAGCGAAGCTTGTGGTTCCAGGGCGTCCCGTTTCCGACGCCCACGAAGACGAGGTCGAGGCCGGGATCGTAGGTGATCGCGTCCCAGACGGTGCCGCCGCCGCCGGTCTGTTTCCACGCCCCGTCGCTCCAGGTGGCCGCGGCCGTCTCGGCGAACACCTTGTCCGAGGCCGCGCCGTCGGGCGCGCCCTTCGGGTTGGGCGTGGTGTAGAAGCGCCACGCGAGCTTGCCGCTGGCGGCGTCGTACGCCGACACGTAGCCGCGCACGCCGTACTCGGCGCCGCCGTTGCCGATCAGCACCCTGCCCTTGATCACCCGCGGGGCGCCCGTGATCGTATAGGGCCGGGAGCGGTCGGTGGTCTGCACGCTCCAGGCGACCTCGCCCGTCCTGGCGTCCAGCGCGACAAGCCGGCCGTCGATCGTGCCCACGTAGACCCGGCCCTTCCAAAGTGCGACGCCGCGGTTGACCACGTCGCAGCAGGCGTTGAAGCCGGCCTCGCCCGGCACCTTGGGGTCGTAGGCCCAGAGCCGCTTCCCGGTCTTGGCGTCGAAGGCGTAGACCTTCGACCAGGCCGTGGTGGTGTAGAGGACGCCGTCGTGCACCAGCGGCGTCGCTTCCTGGCCGCGGTCGGTGTCGAACTCGGCCCACCAGGCCACGCCCAGCCGGCCCACGGTGTTCGCGTCGATCTGTTTCAGCGGACTGAAGCGCTGCTCGTCATACGTCCGACCGTAGGTCAGCCATTCGGTGGGGTCGGGGGCCCCAAGGCGCCGATCGTCCACCCCTCGGCTGCAGGCCGCCATGCAGACGGCCGCGCCCACGACGGCGGCCCACCGAACCCAACGCTTCACGACGCTTCCCCCGAAGTCTTTCCAGGAGTGTCGCAGAGCCCGACGCCCGCGTCAGCCTTTCGAATCCATGGCCGGCGCCGGCGGGCCCGACACGACCTTACTCGCCCTCGCAGGACGGCAGCCTGAACAGGCAGGACGCGTCGAGACGCGGGAGCAGGCCCGAAAGGTCCACCGTGGCGGCGATCAGGTCGTCGTGGCCCCCGCCCTTGAGCCGCGTCCGCGACCAGGCGAAGCCGACGTTGTTGAACAGGGGCGTGCGCACGAGTGCGCCGTAGCTCCAGTCCTTGGCGTCACTGCGCTTGTCGTAGACGGCGATGGCCGAGACGCCCCATTCGTTGGTGCGGCCGTAGGTCCTGGAGTCGTAGCTCCACCAGCTGTAGCCGAGCACCTCGACCACGGCGTTGATGCGCGAGTCCTTGCCTTTGGAGTCCTTCAGCCCCAGTCCGACCACGGGGTGGACGAGCGTGAGCGCGCCCTTCGGCGGCTCCTGCCACGTGCGGTCGGCCGGACGGCTCGCGTTGTAGATCAGGCTGTTGACCGCCAGCTCCCAGGGCAGCTGCGCCCGGGCCCAACCGCCACCGAAGTGGTAGGCCTCCCACCGGCCCACGACGCCCTCCAGTTGGGTGATCTTGGCATCGTAGTTCCCGGCTGTGCCCAGCTGGAACGCCGCGTCGAGCGCATCGAAGAGGGGAAACAGCGCCACGACTCGCGAGACGGACGCCTGGCAGGCCTCTGCGCAGGGATCGGTGGCCGCGCGCAGGGCGGCGTCGAGCGGCTCGGTGTACTCGGTGGTGGGCCGGATCGACTCCTCCAGCGCGCCGCCAGGCGCCGCGGCGTGGACGACGAGCCGCAGCAGGCTCGTGCCTGTTTCGGGATCGACGCCGAAGCTGTTGAACGGGCGCTGCCAGACGTAGGCTCGCTGACGGCTGTAGCGCAGCGGACCCAGCGCCTTCGCGGCCTCCACCTTGCCCCTCTCCAGCAGCCGAAGGTCGTCGGCGCGTTGCGCCGCCCGGCCCAGGCCCAGGCACTCGGCCCGGTCTGCGCGCACGTCGCAGCCGAAGTCCCGGCGCTGGGCGCCGATCTCCACGGTTACGGCGTCGAGCAGATCCGGCAGGCCAACGGCAAGCTCCGTCGCCGGCAGGCCCCGGCATTCCGCAAGCCCGGCCTTGGATCGCAGCGCCGAAACGCCCCCGCCCAGGGTCGGCTGGGCCTGCACGACGGCTGCGGCGGCGGCGCGGCAGGTGTCGCCGGCCGCATCCAGCTTGCCCGCGAGGGTTTGCGCCGGCGCGGTCAGTGGTCGGGCGTCCGCCGCGCCACAGAGGGTCAAGGCCAGGGCGAGCGCGGCGATCAGGGCGCGGACCACGTCAGAACCCCTTCAACTGGCGGAGGACGTCGGGCAGGCGGCGGAGAAGATCGTTCACCGTGTCGGGAATCGTGACGCCGGCCAGCGCGCCCTCGAGCCGCTTGCGGACCTCCTGTTCCAGGGCCTGGCGCACGGGCTCTGCGATGGCCTTCCGCACCAGGGCCTCGTTCGAGGCGCGCACGCTCTCCTCGATTTCCGGGACCTCCCAGGGCTCGAAGCCAAGCAGTCGCGGCCAAAGCTGGGCCACCACCTTCGGCTGGCGCATGTAATGCTCGAACCCGTGCGGCACGACCGCGGCGACCTTGTCGAACTGGTCGTAGTGCTGGACCCAGTCGATGAACTCGTTGGCGAGATAGTAGCCGCTGAGCCCCGAGAGCGAGACGTAGCGGGAGCTCGACCACGGAGGCGCGTCCACGGGCGGCCGGAAAGGACGGATACGGGCGAAGGGGTCCAGGGTGTGGCTGAGGCTGAGGTAGTTCATGACACCCGTCGCGCCCGCCGGGCAGAGGGCGGGGTCGTACGCCCGCGCGGGCGGCGAGAGCGCCCGGGCGACGTTGGCCGCCATGCAGATCACCTGCGGAGGCAGGAAAGCCGCGCCGAGGTCCGGGTCGTTGCGCGCGTCCGCGAACAGCTTCGGCGCCGCGTCGTTGACCACGGCCGTGCCCAGCGAGTGGGCCAGGATGCTCCAGCTTCCCAGGTCGGCGGTCGCCTGATGCTCGCGCAGCGCCTTGAGTATCTGCAGAGCGACGTGCGCGTGGATCGGATCGTGGATCAGCGAGGCCTTGTAGAGCAGGACGTCGGCCACGTGGGTCCAGAGGAAGGCGTCGGCGGAATTGCCCTCGAAGAACTTGCGGATTGTAGCTGCGAAGCCGCTGTCGAAGCCGAAGGCCTTCCAGGCCTCCGCCTGCTTGTCCCAGGCGTCGCGGTATTGCTCGAACCAGTTGTCGTAGACGATGGGCTTGACCACGAAGACGTCGTCGAAGGGCCGGCCGTCGCCGGCGACCGTGTCCTTGATGAACGAGTCGTAGATGTCGACCAGGCACGCGCGGGCGCCGTCGTACCACTTGGCGGTGTCAGGTTTGTACTTGCCGTCCGCGACCTTGCCGTAGACCCCCATCCCGTGGACGAGGAACAGGACATGCCGACCCGCCATGGCGCACTCCCCCGGTTCGGGGAACACCGTCGCATGACTTCGCTACTTTAGGAAGCGCCGCTGGCTCGTGCGACCTGCAATAGAGGGGCCGCCCCGGGAGAGGGGCGGCCGTGGTCGGGCAGGATTGCGGGCGGTCAGAAGATCTCGAACAGACCCGCCGCGCCCATGCCGCCGCCGACGCACATGGTGACGACGCCGTACTTCGCGCCGCGGCGCTTGCCCTCGTACATCAGGTGCGCCGTGCAGCGGGCGCCCGTCATGCCGTAGGGGTGGCCGATCGAGATCGAACCGCCCGAGACGTTGTACCTGGCCGGGTCGATGCCGAGCTTGTCGCGGCAATAGAGCACCTGGCTCGCGAACGCCTCGTTCAGTTCCCAGATGTCGATATCGTCGACGGTCAGGCCGTTGCGTTCGAGCAGCTTGGGGATCGCGAACACGGGACCGATGCCCATCTCTTCCGGGCCGCAGCCCGCCACGGCCATGCCGCGGTAGGCGCCCAGCGGCGTCAGGCCGCGCTTCTCGGCCTCCTTGGCTTCCATCAGCACGACGGCTGCAGCGCCGTCCGACAGCTGGCTGGCGTTGCCGGCGGTCACGTACTTGCCCTGCGGCACGTAGCGTCCGCCCTTGAACACCGGCTGCAGCTTCTGGAGGTCTTCCAGCGTCGTCTGCGGGCGGTTGCCCTCGTCCGCGCGGATGGTGATCTCCTTGTCGGCCGTCTCGCCGGTCTCCTTGTTGACCAGCACCTTCATGACGGTCGTGACCGGCACGATCTCCTGGTCGAAGCGGCCTTCGGCCTGGGCCTGGGCGGTGCGGCGCTGGGACTCCAGCGCGTACTCGTCCTGGTGCTCGCGGCTGACGCCGTAGCGCTCGGCCACGATCTCGGCGGTCTCGATCATCGACGTGCCGAGTTCAGGCACGTGCTCGTGCAGCCAGGAATCGACGGCCATGTAGCGGTTGACCTTGTCGTTCTGCACCAGGCTGATCGACTCGACGCCGCCGCCGATGGCCACCGGCGCGCCGTCATTGATTATGTACTTGGCCGCAGTGGCGACGCCCATCAGGCCAGAACTGCACTGACGGTCGATGGTCATGCCCGAGACGGTGTTGGGCAGGCCGGCGCGCAGGGCCGCCTGGCGGGCGATGTTGTTGCCGGTGGTGCCCTGCTGCAGGGCCGCGCCCATGGCCACGTCGTCCACCTCGCCCGGGTCGATCCCGGCCTGCGCCACGGCGGCGCGGATGGCTTCGGCCGCGAGGGTCGCGCCGTAGGTGTTGTTGAACGCGCCGCGATAGGCCTTGCCGATGGGGGTCCGCTTGGCGGCGACGATGACGGCTTCACGCATGAAGATTCTGTCCTGCTCATTCCCTCCCCCTCGTGGGGAGGGACAGGCCGCGCGAGCGGCCGGGGTGGGGATGTGTGGATGAGGCCTTGGGCGGGTGGGGAGGATCCACGCTTCCCCACCCTGCCCGCCTGCGGCGGGCTTTCCCTCCCCACGAGGGGGAGGGCTTTAGCCCTTCAGGTCGCCGAACTTCTTGCCGTCGGCGGCCAGCTTCTCCAGCAGGGCCGAGGGCTTGAAGTCGTCGCCCATGGCGCCCTGGAATTCCTTCATCTTGGCGAGCACCTTCTGGGGCCCGCCGATCAGGTCGCCGTAGAACATCGGGCCGCCGCGATAGACGGGCCAGCCGTAGCCGTTGACCCAGACCACGTCGATGTCCGACGAGCGGATGGCCTTGCCCTCCTCGAGGATCTTCACGCCCTCGTTGATCATCGGGAAGACGCAGCGCTCGAGGATCTCCTCGTCCGAGATCTTCCGCGGGTTGCGGCCGCTCTTCACGATGAAGTCGTTGATGATCTTCTCGGTGACGGGCGACGGCTTGGCGGTGCGGTTCTCGTCGTAGTCGTAGTAGCCCGCGCCCGTCTTCTGGCCGCGGCGGTCCATCTCGCAGAGCACGTCGCGGATGGTCTCGCCCTTCGAGTTCTCCTTCACCCAGCCGATGTCGAGGCCGGCCAGGTCGCTCATGGCGAACGGGCCCATGGGGAAGCCGAAGTCGTAGAGCACGCGGTCCACGTCCCAGGGCATGGCGCCTTCCAGCACCAGCTTCTGGGCCTCGCGCTGGCGCTGGCTCAGCATGCGGTTGCCGATGAAGCCGGGACAGACGCCCGCCAGGACGGCGATCTTGCCGATCCTCTTGGCCAGCTTCATCGAGGTGGCGATGACGTCCTTGGCGGTCTTCTCGCCGCGGATCACCTCCAGCAGCTTCATGACGTTGGCCGGCGAGAAGAAGTGCAGGCCGATCACGTCCTGCGGCCGGCTGGTGGCCGAGGCGATCTCGTCGACGTTCAGGTAGCTGGTGTTGGAGGCCAGGATCGCGCCCGGCTTGGCCACCTTGTCGAGGCGGGCGAAGACGTCCTTCTTGATGTCCATGCGCTCGAACACGGCCTCGATGATCAGGTCGCAGTCGGCCAGGGCGTTGAAGTCGAGCGTGCCGGTCAGCCGGCTCATCCGCGCCTCGGTCTCCTCGGGCTTGGCGCCGCGCGAGCGCTCGTAGTTGCCGCGGATCACCTTCATGCCGCGGTCCAGCGCTTCCTGCTGCACCTCGACGATGGTCACCGGGATGCCGACGTTGGCGAAGTTCATCGAGATGCCGCCGCCCATGGTGCCGGCGCCCAGGACGCCCACCTTCTTGATCTCGCGGACCGGGGTGTCGTCCGGCACGTCCGGGATCTTCGCGGCCTGGCGCTCGGCGAAGAAGTAGTAGCGCTGCGCCGCCGACTGGCTGCCGCTCATGAGGCCGCCGAACAGCCGGCGCTCCTCGGCGAGGCCCTCCTCGAACGAGTTCGAGTTCACCGCCGCCTCGATGCACTTGATGTTGGCCTCGGGGGCGTCGAAGCCGCGGAACTTCCGCGCGTTCTTCTTCCGGAACTCGGCGAAGATCTCGGGCTTGCCCTTGGCGGCCTCGAGCTTGGTGTTGTTCTCGCTGATCTTCACCAGCGGCTTGTTCTCGGCGACGCACTTGTTGGCGAAGGCGATCGCCGCTTCCTTGAGCTGTCCTTCCGGCGCCAGCTCGTCGACGAGGCCCAGCTTGGCCGCTTCCGGCGCCGGCACGTGGCGGCCGGACGTCATCATCTCGAGCGCGGTCTCGACGCCCACCACGCGCGGCAGGCGCTGGGTGCCGCCGGCGCCCGGCAGCAGGCCCAGGGCCACTTCCGGCAGGCCCAGGCGCGCCGAGGGCACGGCGACGCGGTAGTGTGCGCACAGCGCGACCTCGAGGCCGCCGCCCAGGGCCGTCCCGTGGATCGCGGCCACGACGGGAACGGGCGAGTTCTCCATCATGGTCTGCACGTCGAACAGCGAGGCGGACGGCTTCCCGGGCGCGCCGAACTCGGTGATGTCGGCGCCGGCGATGAAGGTCCGGCCCTCGCAGATCAGCACGATCGCCTTCGCGTCCGAGGCGCCCGCCGCCTTGAAGCCCTCGTACAGGCCGTCGCGGACGTTGGCCGACAACGCGTTCACGGGCGGGGAGTTCAGCGTGATGACAGCGACGTCGCCCTCGCGGGTGAGCGTGGTCACCGAATTGATCTCGGTCATCTGGCGTCCTCGAAAATGATGGTCCGACCGCTCGCTCAAAATACCGGCGGCCGTGGAATTCAAACGCGTGTTATAGGCCTCGCCGGGCAAGGCCAAGTCAATTCCCGCAAGGGGATCGCGCCATACTGGCCGAGGCGCCGCAACGACAGGAAAGGGGAGGTTCATGACGTCCAATCTGTTCTCGCTGGACGGCAAGGTGGCGCTGGTCACCGGCGGCTCGCGCGGCATCGGCAAGATGATCGCCAAGGGCTTCCTCGAGGCCGGCTGCCGAAAGGTCTACATCACCGCGCGCAAGGCCGCCGCCTGCGACGCCACCGCCGCCGAGCTGGGCCCGAACTGCGTCTCCATCCCGGTGGACATCTCCACCGTCGAGGGCTGCCACCTTCTGGTGAAGCGCTACCTCGAGCACGAGGACCGGCTGGACATCCTGCTCAACAACGCCGGCGCCGCGTGGGGCGCGCCGTTCGACGAGTACCCCGAGAGCGGCTGGGACAAGGTGGTCGACCTGAACCTGAAGTCGCCGTTCTTCCTCACCCAGGCCCTGCACGAGACGCTGAAGAAGAGCGGCACACACGAGCGCCCGTCGAAGGTGATCAACATCACCTCGATCGACGGCATCCGGCTGAACCCGCAGGAGACCTACGCCTACCACGCCTCGAAGGCCGGCCTGATCTACCTCACGCGCCGCATGGCCGCCCGGCTGATCGAAGACAACATCGTGATGAGCTCGATCGCGCCGGGCGCCTTCGCCTCCGACATGAACCGCGTGGCGCGCGACCAGGGCGACGAGGTGGCCCGGCGCATCCCGTCGCGCCGGATCGGGACCGACGAGGACATGCAGGGCGTGGCGATCTACCTGGCCAGCCGGGCCGGGGACTACGTGGTGGGCGAGACCATCGCCGTCGACGGCGGCGTGGCGCTGGCCCAGCTGGGCGTCTGACCGCATCCCTGACGGCGGATTCACCGTAGTTGCAGGCGGAGGGGGACCTTCCCGCGCGTACCGCGGGTGGTGGGCGATTGTGACGCTTTTCCGCTTCGAGCCTGCTCTCGCCCTCTCCACCAATTCCGCGCCGGCGCATCGATCCGCCGCATTCTGCGCTATCTAGGGTGACGCTTCATCGCCGAGCCCTCCTCCTTGCCTGACGCCAAGCCCGCCAAGACCCGACCGCTGCGCCTCGTCCTGGCGGTGGCGGGCGTCGTGCTGGTGGTGGTGGCGGCCCTGGCGTGGCTGAACCGCAGGACCCTGGCGCGGGACGCCCTCACCGACTGGCTGCGGTCGAAGGGCGTGGCGGCCGACGCCGAGGTCGAGGCCATCGGCCCGACCACGTTCACCGCGCGCCTGGCGCTGGGCGATCCCCGCAGCCCCGACTTCGCCGCGGAGCGGGTCGAGGTGCGCTATCGGCCCCGCCTCACGGGCGTCGAGGTCGTTTCGGTCGCCATGCGCAAGCCGGTGCTGCGCGCGCGGCTCAAGGATGGACGGCTCAGCGTCGGCAGCCTGGACCGGCTGGTGCAGGAGGTCCTGCGCCGCCCGCCCCGCCCGGACGCCGCCCAGCCGAGGATTTCGATCGACGACGGCCTGGTGGTGCTGGCCACGGACTACGGCCAACTGCGGCTCGCCGCCGACGCCCTGGTCGAGGACGGCCGGCTCCGCAGCCTCGCCGCCACGGCGGCCCCCGCGCGGCTGGCCGGCGGCGGCTTTGCGCTGGAGACCGGGGCCGGCGTGTTGCGGGCCTCCACGACGGCCAGCCGGACGGACGCCAGCCTGAGCCTGCCGATCTCGCGCGCGGCCTTCGCCGATCGGACGCTTACCGGCGGCCGCCTGACCGTGTCGATCCGTGGGCCCTATCCCGACCTCGTCAAGCGATCGGGCGAAGGCGCGGTCACCCTGCGGGCCAACCTCACGGCCGACCGTCTCGCCGGCGGGGGCCAGACGGTGCGGGCCCCCGTCATGACCGCGGCCTTCGACGGCCGCAGCCGGGGCTGGATCGACACCCTGGCCCTGGAGGGCCGCGGCGTGGTCGAGCTCGCCGCCGCGGGGGCGGAGGCCGGGACGGCGCGCGCCGGGGCCGTGCGGGCGCGGCTGGTCAGCGACGACCTGCGCTGGCTGCGGCGCGGCGGCGACCGGGTCACCGGGACGGGCCGCCTGGCCGCCGGCGTGGCCGACGTGCGCGCCGCGGAGCTGTCGCTTCCAAGGCTCGCCCTCGACGGCGCGCTGTCGTTCGACGCGGCCGCGGCCGGCCTCCAGGCGTCGATGCGCGCGGGCCTGCAGGGCCGCGGACGCTGGGACGGGCTGGGTCCGGTCGCCGCCGGCGACACCGAGCAGGTGGCCGCGCTGAAGCGCGCCGCACGCGGCTTCACGCTCTCGACCTCGGGCCTGCGCGCCGAACTGGACGCCCGGTCTGGCGGGGGCGCGTCGCCCCCCCCGCTGCGTCTCGCGCTCGCCACCCCGCTGCGGATCCGGCCCGACGGCGGCGGCGAGGTCCAGATCACGGCCCCGGACGGAGGCGCGATCCGCATCGCCAGCCGCGGCGGCGGACTGCCCCAGGCCGAGGCGACCGTCTCGAACCTCCGCAACGGCGGCGCCGACGTGGCGCTCCAGGCGCGCGACATCGCCTTCGCCTCGCTGGTCGGCGGAACGCTGCAGGCGGCCGGCCGCGTCCAGACCGGCGCGGCGATCACCTTCATGGCCGCCCGGTGCGTGGCGTTCGGCGGCCGGCGGCTGGAACTTGGCGCCAACGACGTCGAATCCGTGTCGGGCCGCCTCTGCCCGGCGGGCGGGCCGATGCTGACGATGCGGGACGGTCGCTGGTCGCTGGCGGGGCGCGCGGAGGCGGTGAGCGCCGCCGTCCCCTTCCTGCAGGCCCGCGTGAGGCGCGGCGTCGCGCGGGTGCGCGTCGACGGGCGGGGCGGGGCGATGGGCGTGCGCGCGCAGGTCGTCTCGGCGGGCCTCGCCGACACGGCGCCGGAGACGCGGTTCAACCCCGTCACCTTCAGCGGCCCGGTGTCGCTGGCCGACTTCATCTGGACGGCCGACCTCGACGTCCGCCGCCCGGACGGCGGCGCGATCGCGATCGCGCGCGTCACCCACGACAGCCGCCTCGCCCTGGGCGTGGCGGTGGTCGAGACCCCGCTCCTGCAGTTCGCCGAAGGCGGGCTCCAGCCGGTCGACCTGTCCCCGCTCGCGGCCGCGGTCGGATCTCCCGCCACCGGTTCGGCCCGCTTCCAGGGTCGCTTCGACTGGGCGCCCGAGGGCGCGACGAGCACGGGGGTCCTGTCCGTGCCCCGCCTCGACTTCGCCAGTCCGGCCGGGCCGGTGAAGGGCCTAAGGGGGGAGCTGGCGTTCGAGAGCCTCGCCCCGCTCCGCGCCGCGCCGGGGCAGGAGCTCAGCATCGAGGCGATCGAGGCCATCGTGCCGGTCACCGCCCTGCGCGCGAAGTTCGCGCTGCGCGACGACCTCATCACCATCGCCGGCGGCGAGGCGCTGGTGGGCGGCGGCCGCGTGCGCGTCGAGACCCTGGAGATCCCGCTCACGCCCGGCGCGCCGACCCGCGGGGTGCTGTTCTTCGACGGCGTGCAGCTGCACGACCTCGTCGAGGCCTCGCCCTTTGGCGACAAGGTCGAGCTGGACGCCAAGGTCAGCGGTCGCGTGCCGTTCGAGCGGTCGGGCAACCGCGTGCGCATCACCGGCGGCGAGCTGCGCGCGGTCCAGCCGGGCCGCATCTCCATCGACCGGACCGCGCTCACCGGCGTGCAGGCCGACACCGCGGTGGCCGCGCCCGCCGCCGCGCCGGTGGTCGACCCCAACGCCACCTTCACCGACTTCGCCTACCAGGCCATGGAGAACCTGGCGTTCGAGACGCTCGAAGCCTCGATCGCCAGCCGCGAGGACGGCCGCCTGGGCGTCCTCTTCCACATCGTGGGTCGCCACGATCCGCCCACGAAGCAGGCCATCCGGCTCACCCTGATGGACCTGATCCAGAGGCGGTTCCTGGGCCGCAAGCTGCCGCTGCCCTCGGGCACCAAGGTGAACCTGACGCTGGACACGACGCTCAACCTCGACGACCTGCTGGACGACTGGGCGGAGTATCAGAAGGCGCGCCAGCCGCAGGGCGGCGACCGATGACGGTTCAGCTTGGGTTCACCCACGACGCGTCAACAAGGAGACATGATGAGGACCGTTCCATGAGGCTCGTTCTGGCCGCGCTCGCCATCGCGAGCCTCGCCGCGTGCGCCCCGACCGTGAGGGTCGAGGTCGCGCCGATCACCATCTACGCCAAGCTGGACGCCAACGTCCGGCTGCAGCTGGACGAGGACGTCAAGGCCCTCATCCAGAAGAACCCCAACCTCTTCTGAGGGAGAGGACAAGACATGAGATACGATCTTTCCATCGCCGCCGCCGTCCTGGCCGCCCTGGCCGTGGCGCCCGCCGCCGCCGTCGCGATCGACGCCAAGACGGCCGTCGACTCGGCCAAGGCCTCCGGCGTCGTCGGCGAGCAGGCCGACGGCTTCCTGGGCTTCGTGAAGCCCTCCAGCGATCCGGCGCTGCGCGCCGCGGTCGAGGAGATCAACCAGGGCCGCGCGGCGCTCTACCGCGAGGCGGCCGCGAAGAACGGCGTCCCGGTCGAGGCGGCTGGCGCGGCGGCCTACAAGGCCGTGGTACAGGCCCGCCTGAAGCCCGGCGAGTACTACAAGCCCGAGGGCGGCGGCTGGGTGCGCAAGTAGACCGTCACGACGCCGCGACGAGGAGCGCCACCTCGTTGCGGCGCATCGGCGGCGGGGTCCACGGCGGATCATAGAACCAGTAGACCGCGGGGCCCTTGGCCTCCCAGCCTCGGGCTGCCATGGCGGCTCTCAGCTCGACTTCCCGCTGCGCGAGACGCGCGCGGCCGGCCAGGCCGCTGAACCGGATCACCGCATAGCGTTCGGCCGGGATCCGGCGCAGGACCACGTCGGCGCTGTTCGGCCGCGGCAGGGTTTCCATGTCGTAGGCCGCCGGCATGAAGAACTGCACGCGCCAGCCGCCCTCCGCCGGCTCCTGGGCCACAGGCGCCGTCATGGCGATCTTTTCCGAGGCGCCGGACGCGGGCGCCTGGGCGACGGGGGCCGTCATGGCCACGGAGGCGCGGCTCTGGTTGGCGCCGAAGATGTAGTCGGCGATCCGGCGGAAGCCGCGGTTGCGGGCGGTGGAATCGTCGCCCTGCACCACGGTCTCGGCGGCGATCAGCGAGGGGTAGGCGCGCAGCTCGACCCGTCCGTCCCGCTCGAGCACCTCGTAGCGAGGCTGTTCGACCGAGGCGCGCGAGGCGCCCGGCGCGTAGACGAGGAGGGCCGCGGCGGCAGCGACCCCCAGTGCGATCTGCAGCATGCGTCGTCTCCGGTTCAGCGTGGCCCGGCCGCCACCGACCGCCAGTGGTCGAGGGCCTCGGGGATGTCGGGAAGGTTGGGCAGCGTCCGCACGCCGGGCGCGGGCCCGACGTGGGCCGCGCTGGCGCCTCCGGCCCACAGCTCCGTCTCCGGGGGCAGCGCGGCGCGCAGGTCGGCGGCGGCGCGCCGCGCGGCCTCGGCGGGAACCATGGCGGAGAATGAGACCGCGACGACGTCGGCCCCATGGGCGCGGGCGGCCGCGACCACCTCGGCGGGCGGCGTCTCAGCGCCCAGCGAGAGGCACCGGGCCCCGCCCAGGGCCAGCAGGCACTCGGCCATCAGCAGCCCCAGCGCATGGGGCTCGCCGGGGAGCGTGGTGAGCAGGACGCGCGGCCGGGCGGCCGCCGGCCGCGGCAGGCCGTCCAGCGCCCCGCGGAGGATCCGCACCAGCTGCTCGGTGAACAGGTGCTCCTCGTAGACCTGCAGCCGCCCGCCGATCCAGGCCTCGCCCACGGCGCGGGTCAGCGTCGCCACATTGTCCTGGACAAATCTCGCGAGGCCCTGGGCGTAGATCGCCGACTGCATCAGCTCGCGCAGCCCGTCCACGTCATGCCGCCGCAGGCGGTCCAGCGCATCCTCCACCCAGGCTCCGGCCTGGCCGTCGTTGGCGGGCGAGGGCGTCAGCAGCCGGGCGGCCAGCTCTTCCCGGCTCAGCGGCGCCAGCCGGGCGGGCCGATCCCCGTGGTCGATCAGGGTCTTCATCAGCCTGAGCTTTTCCACGTCTTCGGGGGTGTAGAGGCGGTCGCCCGCAGCGTCACGCAGCGGCGCAGGGAAGCCGTAGCGCCGCTCCCACACGCGCAGGGTCTCCTTCGCGACGCCGCTGCGGCGCTCGGCTTCCCCGATAGGGATCAGGCCCGCGGGCTCGGATTTTGGCGACACGTTCATCTTGTCCTGGACAAATGCCTCAGCTCGGCGCCATTGTCCATGACAACCCGGCCGCAGGACCCACCATGAACGCCTTCACGCCCACCGAACTCCCCGACGTCCAGGCCAGCGCGGACCGGCGCGGCCAGCCCATCCAGCGGGTCGGCGTGCGCGGCGTCACCCACCCGGTCACCCTGCTCACCGGCCAGGGTCCCTGCCCCACCGTCGCCGAGGTCGAGATGTACGTCGCGCTGCCGGCCGACCAGAAGGGCACGCACATGTCGCGCTTCGTGGCTTTGCTCCAGGAGATGCGGCGGCCCCTCGATAGCGGCGACCTGCCCGGCCTGATGGCAGACATGCTGGACCTCCTGGAGGCCGACGGCGGCTTCCTCTCCTTCGCCGCGCCGATCTTCCTCACCAAGCAGGCGCCGGTCTCGGGGATCCCCAGCCTCATGGACTACCGCGTCACGCTTGGGGCCGAATGCGCCGGCGGCCGAACCACCGTCAGCCTCTCCGTCACCGCGCCGGTGACCAGCCTCTGCCCCTGCTCGAAGACGATTTCGCGCTACGGGGCCCACAACCAGCGGAGCCACATCACCATCACCGCGGCGCTGGCGCAGGGCGTGCGGATGATGCCCGACGACCTGATCCGGATCGCCGAGGACGCGGCGTCGTGCGAGCTGTGGGGCCTGCTGAAGCGGGCCGACGAGAAATTCGTCACCGAACGCGCCTACGAGAACCCCAAGTTCGTGGAGGACCTGGTGCGCGACGTGGCGGCGCGACTGGCCGACGATCCGCGGATCGCGCGCTACGAGGTCTCGTCCGAGAACTTCGAGTCGATCCACAACCATTCCGCCTACGCCTGGCTGGAAGGTGCGGGCGCCGCTGCCTGATTCCGTCCGCGCCGCATTGACCGATCGCAAGGCCGGGCCGGCGCGGGCCGCGTCAGCTTCGCCGTGCGGCGCCGCAACGACGGCGCGGCGGGAGGACAGGCATGGCGGCCACATCGCGGTTGCCGGGCGTGCAGCGGATCGGGCCGACCGCGCCGCTGAAGTGGCTCGGCTGGGGCTGGCGCGCGCTCTGGGCGTCGTGGCGGGTGTCCCTGCCCTTCGGCCTGGTGACGGCAGGCGTCTGCGCCGGGATCGCCGCGGCGCTGATCGGCTCCAACCTGGCGTTCTGGGCCCTGGCGCTGACCTTCGGCTTCGTCTTCGTGGCCCCGGTGCTGGCCATGGGCAACTACGAGACCGGTCGACGGCTCGAGGCGCGCGAGCCGTTCACCCTGGCGAGCACCTTCCTGCCCCCCGGCACGCTGCGCCAGGACGTGGCCTATCTCGGGCTGGTGCTGTTCGTGATCTTCGGGATCTGGGTGCAGGCCGCGCAGATCGTCTACGGGCTGTCGACCTACCAGATCCACCGCACGGTGGACTCCTTCGTCCGCTTCGCCGCGACCAGCGCAGAGGGACATCGGATGCTGGTCACCGGCTCGATCGTCGGCGGCGCGATGGCGTTCTTCACCTTCTGCCTGTTCGTCGTCTCCGCGCCCATGCTCCTCGATCCCCGGCGCGGCTTCTTCGAGGCGACGGCCACCAGCGTCCGGGCCGTGCACGACAACTTCGTTCCCATGCTGATCTGGGCGGCGATCATCGCGGTGCTGACGATCGGCAGCGCCGCCACCGGCTTCGCGGCGCTGATCATCGTCTTCCCGTGGCTGGGCCTGGCCAGCTGGCGCGCCTATCGCGAACTGGTCGTCGCGCCGTAGGCGCCTCCGCCATCTCCGTGGTCGGACGGGGCGGATCCACCGCCCCGCACGCCCGCCCGGCCTTCAGACGACAGTCCTACCCGCGCAGCTGCGCCTTCCGCTCGCGGCGGCGGGCCGTGAGGATGTGCTCGGTGTAGCCGTTCGGCTGCTCGCGGCCCTTGAACACCAGGTCCAGCGCCGCCTGGTAGGCCGAGCCGCCCTCGTTGCCGGTCATGGGCGTGTAGAGCGGGTCGCCGGCGTTCTGGGCGTCCACCACCTTGGCCATCCGCGCGAAGGTCTCGCGCACCTGCGCCTCGGTGCAGACGCCGTGATGCAGCCAGTTGGCGATGTGCTGGCTCGAGATGCGCAGCGTGGCGCGGTCCTCCATCAGGCCCACGTCGTGGATGTCGGGCACCTTCGAGCAGCCCACGCCCTGGTCGATCCAGCGGACCACGTAGCCCAGGATGCCCTGGGCGTTGTTGTCCAGCTCCTGCTGTACGTCGGCCGGGCTCCAGTTGGAGTTCGCCAGCGGCGGCGTGAGCAGCGCATCGGTCCCAGTCTTCGTGGCCGCCTTCGCCATCTCGGCCTGCAGGCCCGGCACGTCCACCTCGTGGTAGTGCAGCGCGTGCAGCACCGCGGCCGTGGGCGAGGGCACCCAGGCGGTGTTCGCGCCCGCCTTCGGGTGCCCCACCTTGGCCTCCAGCATGCCCTTCATCATGTCGGGGGCGGCCCACATGCCCTTGCCGATCTGCGCCCGGCCGGGGAAGCCGGCGGACAGCCCGATCTCGACGTTGCGCTTCTCGTAGGCGGCCAGCCAGGGCTCGGCCTTGATGGCGTCCTTGCGCATCACCGGGCCCGCTTCCATGGCGGTGTGGATCTCGTCGCCGGTGCGGTCGAGGAAGCCGGTGTTGATGAACACCACCCGGTCCTTCGCCGCCGCGATGCAGGCCTTGAGGTTGGCGCTGGTGCGCCGCTCCTCGTCCATGATGCCCATCTTCATGGTGTTGCGGGCCATGCCCAGGGCGTCCTCGACACGGTCGAACAGCCGGACGGCCAGCGCCACTTCGTCGGGCCCGTGCATCTTGGGCTTCACGACGTACATCGAGCCCTGCGGGCTGTTGCGCCGCGCGCCCTTCAGGTCGTGCAGGGCGGCGGCGGCGGTCACCAGCGCGTCCACCGCGGTCTCGTAGGCCTCCCGGCCCTGGAAGCGGACCATGTCGGTCGTCATGTGGTGGCCGACGTTGCGGACCAGCATCAGCGAGCGGCCGGGCAGAGTGATCTTGCCGCCGCCGGGCGCCTGGTAGCGGCGGTCCTCCTCGAGCCGGCGGGTCTCGCTGCGCCCGCCCTTCTCGAAGGTGGCCGCCAGGTCGCCCTTCATGAGGCCGAGCCAGTTGCGGTAGACGCCCACCTTGTCCTCGGCGTCGACGGCGGCGACCGAGTCCTCGCAGTCCTGGATGGCGGTCAACGCCGCCTCGACCAGCACGTCGGCCACGCCGGCCGGGTCGTCCTTGCCGATGTTGTGCGTCCGGTCGATCTGGATCTCGAGGTGCAGGCCGTTGTGCTTCAGCAGCACCGCGCTCGGGTTGGCCGCGTCGCCGCGCCAGCCGCCGAGCTGCGACGGATCGGCCAGCGCCGGGACCAGGGCGTCGCCCAGGACCGCGTAGCCGGCGACGTCGGCGTGGCTGCCCGACGCGAGCGGGGCGACGCGATCGAGCAGGGCGCGCGCATAGGCGATGACCTTGCCGCCGCGCACCGGGTCATAGCCCTTCCCGCCCGTGGGGGGCTCCAGCGCGTCGGTGCCGTAGAGCGCGTCGTAGAGGCTGCCCCAGCGGGCGTTGGCGGCGTTCAGGGCGTATCGGCCGTTCGACACCGGCACCACCAGCTGCGGCCCGGCCAGCCGGGCGATCTCGGGGTCGACGTTCCCGGTGCCGATGGTGAAGTCTGCCGGCTCGTCGCGCAGGTAGCCGATCTCGCGCAGGAAGGCGGTCGCCTCGGCCACGTCGTAGGGCTTGCCCTTCCGGTCGCGCCACCAGGCGTCGATCTTCGCCTGCAGCTCGTCCCGCACCGCCAGCAGCGCGGCGTTCCTGGGCGTGAAGTCCGCCAGGATGTCCTCCAGGGCGGCCCAGAAGGCGGCGGGCTCGACGCCCGTCCCGGGCAGGAGTTCGCCTTCGACGAAGGCCGCGAGCTGGTCGTCGACCGAGAGGTTTGCCGTGATGTCCATGCCGTACCGAAGCCCCCGATCCGCCCCGGGCGCAAGGGGGGCGGTCCGTCAGAAAAAAGAGCGGCCCGAGGCGACGCGCCTCGGGCCGTGCGAACACGCAGAAACCCGATAGCCGTCAGGCGAACTGGTTCATCGTGTTGTGGACGCCGCCGGCCTTCAGGGCCGCTTCGCCGGCGAAGTATTCCTTGTGGTCGTCGCCGATATCCGACCCCGACATGTTCTGGTGCTTCACGCAGGGCAGGCCCACGCGGATCTCCTGGCGCTGGACGCCCAGGACGTAGCCCAGCATGCCTTCCTCGCCGAAGTAGGCCTTGGCCAGGTTGTCGGTGGACAGCGCGGCGGTGTGGTAGGTCGGCAGGGTGATCAGGTGGTGGAAGATCCCCGCCCGCTTCGCGCCGTCGGCCTGGAAGCTCTTGATCAGCCGGTCGGCTTCCACGCCCAGCGGGGTGGCGTCGTACTCGGCGCTCATCAGCTTGGCCTTGTCGTAGGCCGCCACGTCCTTGCCTTCCTTCTCCCAGGTCTCGAAGACCTGCTCGCGGAACTTCAGCGTCCAGTTGAAGGACGGGCTGTTGTTGTAGGCGAGCTTGGCGTTCGGAACGACCTCGCGGATGCGGTCGACCATGCCGGCGATCTGCTCGACGTGCGGCTTCTCGGTCTCGATCCACAGCAGGTCGGCGCCGTTCTGCAGCGAGGTGATGCAGTCGAGGACGCAGCGGTCCTCGCCCGTGCCGGCGCGGAACTGGAACAGGTTGGAGGGCAGGCGCTTCGGACGCAGCAGCTTGCCGTTGCGGGTGATGACAACGTCGCCGTTGCCGACCTGGCTCGCGTCGATCTCCTCGCAGTCGAGGAAGGCGTTGTACTGGTCGCCCAGGTCGCCCGGTTCCTTGGAGAAGGCGATCTGCTTGGTGAGGCCCGCGCCCAGGGAGTCGGTGCGCGCGACGATCACGCCGTTGTCGACGCCCAGCTCGAGGAAGGCGTAGCGGACGGCGCGGAGCTTCTGGATGAAGTCCTCGTGCGGGACGGTGACCTTGCCGTCCTGGTGGCCGCACTGCTTCTCGTCCGAGACCTGGTTCTCGATCTGGATGGCGCAGGCGCCGGCCTCGATCATCTTCTTGGCCAGGAGGTAGGTCGCCTCGGCGTTGCCGAAGCCGGCGTCGATGTCGGCGATGATCGGAACCACGTGGGTTTCGAAGTTGTCGATCTTGTCCTGGATCTTCTGCGCCTTGGCCTGGTCGCCGGCCTTGCGGGCGTCGTCGAGGTCGCGGAACAGGCCGCCCAGCTCACGCGCGTCGGCCTGCTTCAGGAAGGTGTAGATCTCCTCGATCAGCGCCGGGACGCTGGTCTTCTCGTGCATCGACTGGTCCGGCAGCGGGCCGAATTCCGAGCGCAGGGCGGCGATCATCCAGCCCGACAGGTAGATGTAGCGGCGCTTGGTGGTGCCGAAGTGGCGCTTCACCGCGATCATCTTCTGCTGCGCCACGAAGCCGTGCCAGCAGCCCAGCGACTGGGTGTAGTTGGCGGGGTTGGCGTCATAGGCCGCCATGTCCTCGCGCATGATCCCGGCGGTGTACTTGGCGATCTCCAGGCCGGTCTTGAAGCGGTTCTGCAGGCGCATGCGGGCGACGGCTTCGGCGTCGATCCCGTCCCAGCTGCCGCCCTTGCCCTTGATGAGCTGGCTCATCTCGATGATGTGGTCCTGGTAGGCCATCGCGTGTGCATCCTTGGCTCGAAGGAGAATTCCCGCCCGGCCTAGTGCAAGACGCGGGCCGCGCGCCATGGCCGGCGCGGTCTAGGTGTAAAACTTTACAGACCTGCTCTGTAATGTTGTAATAGCTTACATCTCAGGACCTTAGTTAATGCCCGCCGACCGCCGCCTCTACGTCGGGCCCAGCCTGCGGCGCCTGCGCCGCGATCGCGGCCTGACGCAGGCCGACATGGCCGCCGACCTCGACATTTCGCCCTCGTACGTCGCCCTGCTGGAGCGCAATCACCGGCCGCTCTCGGCCGAGCTGCTGCTGCGCCTGGCGCAGACCTACAAGCTGGACATGTCGGCGCTGGCGGGCGCGGGGTCGGGCGAGGAGTCGCTGCGGCTGCAGGCCGTGCTCAAGGACCCGATGTTCGCCGACATCGACCTGCCCGCGCTGGAGGTGGCCGATCTCACCGCCAACTTCCCCGGCGTCGCCGAGGCGCTCCTGCGGCTCTACACCACCTACCAGGAGGAACAGCTCGCCCTGGCCGACCGGCACGGCGCCGAGCCGGGGGAGGACGCCGCCGATCCGGTCGCCGAGTCCCGCCGCTTCCTGGCCGCCCGGCGCAACAGCTTCCCCATCCTCGACGACGCCGCCGAGCGCCTGGCCCAGGCGGTGGGCGCCGCCGAGGGCCTGCCCGCCTACCTGCGCGCGCGGCACGGCCTGCGGGTGCGCCGGCTGCCGCCGACCGTCATGGTCGGATCGATGCGCCGGCTCGACCACCACCGGCGCGAGGTCCTGCTGTCGGACGACCTGGACAACGCCAGCCAGACCTTCCAGCTCGCCCTGCAACTCGCCTACCTGGAACTGGGCGGCGAGGTGGACGCCGTGCTCGCCGAGGGCGCCTTCGCCACCGAGAGCGGCGAGCGGCTCACCCGGCGCGCGCTCGCCAGCTACGCCGCCGCCGCCGTGCTGATGCCGTACACCGCCTTCGCCCGCGCCGCCGAACAGCGTCGCTACGACGTGGAGGCGCTGGGACGCCAGTTCGGCGCCAGCTTCGAGCAGACGGCGCACCGGCTCACCACCCTGCAGAAGCCGGGCGACGCGCGGGTGCCGTTCTTCTTCATCCGGGTGGACGAGGCCGGCAACGTCTCCAAGCGCCTGGACGGCGCGGGCTTCCCCTTCGCGCGTCACGGGGGCGGTTGCCCGCTCTGGAACGTGCACCAGGCCTTCCGCACGCCCCGGCAGATCGTCACCCAGTGGCTGGAGCTGCCCGACGGCCAGCGGTTCTTCTCCATCGCGCGCACCGTCACCGCCGGCGGGGGCGGCTGGGGCAAGCCCAGGGTGGAGCGCGCCATCGCCCTCGGCTGCGCCGCCGAGCACGCCCACCGGCTGGTCTATGTCGACGCCGGCCAGCCGACCGAGGCGACCCCCATCGGCGTCACCTGCCGCCTCTGCCACCGCACCGAGTGCACCGCCCGCTCCGCGCCGCCGATCGGCCGCCCGATCCTGCCGGACGACATCCGCCGCACCGGCGCGCCCTTCGGTTTCTCGGACAGCTGACACCCGGTTTTCCCTAGGGCGCCCCCCTTGGCTCCCCCTCGGATTTCAGGGACAACGGAGGGGCAGAGGGGATACCAGCGTCACATGGCCCAGCGCAGCGCCGCGGCGAAGTCCACGGACCGGTTCGAACGCAAGCGCGAGGCCATCCTGGACGCGGCCACGCGGATCCTGAACCGCAAGGGCATCAAGGGGCTGACCCTGGGCGACACCGCCGCCGCGGTCGACCTCTCCACCACCAGCGTCACCTACTATTTCAAGCGCAAGGACGACTTGGCGGCCGCCTGCATCACGCGCGGGATCGAGCGGCTGCACGACATCGCCGACGCCGCCGTGCGCGCGCCCACGCCCGAGGCGCGGCTGCAGGACTTCCTGTCCGGCTACCTCGACGCCTTGAAGGCCACGGCCGCGGGATCGGCGCCGCCACTGCCGATCATCTCGGAACTGCGCGCCCTGACCTCCCCGCGCCGCGAGGAGGTCGCCACCGCCTACGGCCGGCTGTTCCGCAAGGCGCGCCAGATCTTCGACCACCCCGATCTCGCGTGGATGTCGCGCGGCCGCCGCACCGCGCGCACGCGGGTGATCCTCGAGCAGGTGTTCTGGGGCGGCGCCTGGCTCGCCCGTTACGACATCGAGGACTATCCGCGGGTCCGCGACCGGATGGTCGACGTCTTCCTGCACGGCGTCGCCCGGGACGACGCGGCCTGGACGCCCGCGCCCATCGACATGGAACGGCTGGCCGACGGCGAGGGCGGACCCGGGCGCGAGGTGTTCCTGCTGGCGGCCACGCGGCTGATCAACCGTCGCGGCTATCGCGGGGCGTCGGTCGACAAGATCTCGGCCGAGCTCAACGTCACCAAGGGCAGCTTCTACCACCACAACGAGGCCAAGGACGATCTCGTGGTCACCTGCTTCGAGCGCAGCTTCGAGGTGATGACCCGCGCCCAGCGGCTCGCCATGGAGCTGCCCGGCGACCAGTGGGAGAAGCTGTCGGCCTGCGCCGCCGCCCTGGCCGAGTTCCAGCTGTCGGAGCACGGCCCGCTCCTGCGCACCAACGCGCTCACGGCGCTCCCCGAACAGATCCGCGGCGTGATGGTCGAGCACGCCAACCGGGTGTCGGACCGCTTCGCCTCCATGATCTCGGACGGCATCGCCGAGGGCTCGCTGCGTCCCGTGGACCCCTTCATCGCCTCGCAGATGCTGAACGCGACCCTCAACGCCTGCGCCGAGCTGGGCTATCTCGTGCCCGACGTCCGGCCGAGGTCGGCGGCGGCGGTGTTCGCCAAGCCGCTCCTCATGGGCGTGTTCAAGCACTAGCCCGGAGCCTGCGGACGCCGTCGGGGGCTTCAGGCGCCGTAGGCGCTCGATTGAACCGCAGAGGACGCAGAGACGAACGCAGAGAGCGCAGAGGTCTCCGCGCCC
This sequence comes from Phenylobacterium sp. T106, assembly GCF_057219735.1. NCBI lineage: Bacteria > Pseudomonadati > Pseudomonadota > Alphaproteobacteria > Caulobacterales > Caulobacteraceae > Phenylobacterium > Phenylobacterium sp. T106. The sequence goes on from NZ_JBXVWA010000008.1 coordinate 49,519, forward strand.
TATGCGCCTCCTCCGCGATCTCTGCGGTTAAGGCAGCGCTGCTCTACCGCCCTCACTCCCGTCGCGCCGCGATCTCGACAGCTTCCGACCGTCCCGGCGAATGCCGGGACCCAGATCCACGCGCGGTGTCCTGATGGGAAGGACTCCCAGCCTGCGGAACCCCATCTGAGCCGTTCTATCTGGATCCCGGCCTCCGCCCGATGACCGGGTCCGGGTTACGGACCCTAGCCCGCGCCCGTTCCGGCGGCCCGTTCGGCGAGCTTGGCGAGGTTCGCCTCGTGCTTCTGCCGCGTGATGTTGTAGGCGAAGAGCAGCAGGATGGCCGACCCGTACAGGCCCACGATGATCGGGATGTAGGCCAGGCCCAGGCCGTACAGCGCCTCGTCCGGCACCTGGCCGCGCTCGGCTTTCTCGGGGAAGCCCACGAAGGCCAGCACGCCGGTGGCGATGAACACGCCCATGCCCGAAATCATCTTCCGGAACAGCGCATTGGCCGAGAGCAGCAGGCCCTCCGAACGGCGTCCGGTCTTCACCTCGGCGTCCTCCACCACGTCGGCCACGATGGCCGCCAGCAGGATCCCGGTGGCCGAGGCGAACGTGGCGTTGATGATCTCCTCGCCATAGAGCAGCCACAGCAGCTCGGGCGTGCCGTTGGCGGGCGCCAGGCCCAGCAGGCGCAGCGACACGGGCGTGATGTGCACGCAGACCGCAATCGCGAAGACCAGGATGACGCCGTACTTCTTGCCGAACCAGCGACCCACGGCGGGTGCGAGCAGCACGCCCAGGAAGCCGCCCATCACGCTCATGGTGGCCAGCGTCGCGAGCTGCGACTGGCGCAGGCCCCAAAAGTAGAGGCCGAAGTAGATCTCCAGGCCGTTGCGGGCGCCGACCGCGATGGCGATCAGCATCATGGCGAACGCGGCCGACAGGAAGGCGCGGTTGTTGAGCGTGTGGAACATCTCCAGCGCCATGCCCTTCACCGTGATCTTGCGGACCGGCGCGGTGGCGAGGTGCGGGATGCGGTGCGCGGTGCCCAGCGTGGAGATCAGCACCGTGGCGAAGATGATCAGGGCGCCGGTGAGCGAGTAGGCGAAATAGCCGTCCCGGGCGAGCACGCCGCCGGTGCCGTCAGGCCGCTCCTTGAGGAAGACCTGGTAGGCGAGGACCGTCATGCCCAGGCCGCCCGCCACCATGAAGAAGTGGCGCAGGGCCATCAGGTTGGTCCGCTCGTCGTAGCCTCGCGCCAGTTCGGGCGCGAGCGCCTGGTGCGGCAGTTCGAAGAACGAGTCGAAGAAGCGCACCGAGATCACGCAGGCCGCGAGGTAGATCCCCAGCGCCGCGTCGCTCCACCCCTGTGGCGGGTTCCAGAGCAGGAAGAAGGCCAGCGCATAGGGCAGCGCGGCCGCCAGCATGAACGGATGCCGCCGGCCCCAGCGCGAGCGGAAGTTGTCCGAGACTTGGCCCACGATCGGGTCCACGACCGCGTCGATGACGATGGCGATCATCAGGATCGTGCCCACCATCTGCGGCGGCAGCCCCACCACCTGGTTGTAGAACAGCACCAGGAAGGTCGAGAGGGCGCGCAGCTTCAGGTTGGTCGCCGTGCCGCCCACGGCGTAGAGCACCTTGGTCCCATAGCCCAGGCGTGGCGCCGGGCCGGCCGCTGCCGTCATGGAGTCCTCCCGATCGCGGCGGCCGCAGCGTTCTGGAGGCGCTCCGTGCCGACGTCGCGACCGTGACGGGAGGCTCCCGCCAGGTCAATCGTTTTCGATTTTTCGGTATGGACACAAAGCCGGGAGCGCCGCCGGGCGCCGCGGCTCAGCCGGTCTTCAGGATCACCTTGCCCACGTGGCCGCCCGCTTCCAGGTGCGCCTGGGCCGCGCCCGCCTCCTCGAGCGGGAAGACCTTGTCCACCTGCGTCTTCAGCTTGCCGGCGGCGATCCAGGGCCAGACCACGCGCTCCACCTCGGCGGCGAGCCGCGCCTTCTCGTCGGCGTCGCGGGGCCGCAGCGTCGAGCCCGTGATCACCGCGCGCTTCTGCATGATCCGGAACACGGGCACGGTGATCTCGCCGCCGCCCAGGCTGGCGATGAAGACGATCCGTCCGCCGGTCTTCAGGGCGTCGAGGTTCTTCGGGAAGTAGTCGCCGCCGACCATGTCCAGGACGACGTCGACGCCGCCCTCGGCCTTGGCGACCTCGGCGAAGTCCTGGCGGGTGACGTCCACGGCCACGTCGGCGCCCAGCGCCAGAGCCGCGGCGGCCTTGTCGGCGCCCCGGCCGGTCGCGATCACCTTGGCGCCCGCCGCCTTGGCCATCTGGATGGCCGTGACGCCGATTCCCGAGGTGGCGCCGTGCAGCAGCAGGGTCTCGCCGGCCTTCAGGGCGCCGTGCTCGAACACATTGGCGTAGACGGTGAAGACGGTCTCGGGCAGGCCGGCCGCCTCCTCGAACGACAGCGAGCCCGGGATCGGCAGGGCATGGCGCGCGTCGACCACCGCGTACTCGGCGTAGCCGCCGCCGCCCAGGAGCGCGCAGACCCTGTCGCCGGCCTTCCAGCGGCCCGCCGGCCTGCCCACCACCCCGGCCACCTCCAGCCCCATGGTCTCGGGCGCGCCGGGCGGGGGCGGGTACATCCCCATGCGCTGGATCAGGTCCGGGCGGTTGACGCCCGCGGCCTTCACCTGGATCAGGATCTCGCCCGCCTTCGGCTCCGGAAGGGGTAGGCGGACGGGCTTCAGCGCCGAGGCGGGGCCCTTGCCGCCCTCCACGGCGATGGCGGTCATGGTCTCGGCCTCGAGGGGGCTGGTCATGCGGCTTGGTCCCCGGAACTTGCGCAAATCGGCGCAGGAAGGTCAGATAGCCGCCTGATCGGGGGACGCAAAGGAGGGTTCGGCGTGGAAGAACCTGCGGAAGTCCGGATCGGCCGGGGCCAGCGCCTCTCCGAGGCCTGTCGCGAGGACCTCGAGCTCTACGGCGTGTCCGAGCTCGAGGAGCGGCTCGAGATCCTCCAGGCCGAGGCGGCCCGGGTGCAGGCGCAGATCGACCGCAAGCGGTCGGGCCGCGCCGCCGCCGATGCGCTGTTCTCGCCCCGCGCCTGACGCGCCGGCCCGCGTTCAGGGCGTGGAAACCAAACCTGCTGTAGAGACCCCCGGATGCAGGATACCCAGAGCCCCGACTGGCGCGACGACGTCATCCAGGACTTCGCCCGATCCGAGCTGTTCGAGCGCACGTTCCAGGAGGGCATGGAGCTGGTCGAGGAGACCGCGGCCTACCTCGACGGCGAGGGCCGGCAGGAATCCAAGCTCCTGTCGCGCAACGCCGCGCTCGCCTACGCCGCCGAGAGCATGCGGCTCACCACGCGGCTCATGCAGGTCGCGTCCTGGCTCCTGGTCCAGCGCGCCGTCCGCGAGGGCGACATGGCGCCGGCCGCGGCGTGCGAGGACCGCTACCGCCTCAACGCCGACGTCGCGGCCCGCGAGGATGACGCCGCCGCCCGCGACGAGCTGCCGCGGGGGCTGACCGCCCTGACCGACCGCGCCGAGCGCCTCTATGAAAGGGTGCGCCACCTGGACCGCCGGATGTACCTGGAGAGCGCCGGCGGAGAGCCGTCGAACCCGGTCCTCAGCCACCTCGACCGCCTGAAGAGCGCCTTCGGCGGCTGACGCGACCCAAGACCCTGCTACGAAAAAACGCCGCGAAGGGCAGCCCCCTCGCGGCGTCCGTGTTCGTGGATCCCGGCCTTCGCCGGGATGAGTCCGGCTTGCGCCGGCTCACTTGCGCGTGAAGGCGCCGAACTTCGCGTTGAAGCGCGACACGCGGCCGCCGCGGTCGAGCAGCTGGTGGCCGCCGCCCGTCCACGCCGGATGCGTCTTCGGGTCGATGTCCAGGTTCAGCGTGTCGCCTTCCTTCCCGTAGGTGGAACGCGTCTTGTAGGTGGTGCCGTCCGTCATCACCACGGTGATGAAGTGATAGTCGGGATGGATGTCTTGTTTCATCGAACGGGCGCCTGACGTATTGGGACCGCGCCCACGCTTGATGACCGGGAATGACACGGCCGCCGCGAGGGCAGGGAAAAACGAAGCCGCGCGTATAGAGAAGCGCGGGGCGAAAAGCAAGGTGCGCCGCTTGGAGTGCTTGGGGGATGAGTGAGCCGGGGCCGCAGCCTTCCGTCGAAGGAAGGCCCAGCGCCGGCCAGGCGCTGGCCCAGAGTCTCGCCGAATCCGCCGCCAAGCGCGGCCGGAGCCGCAACGTCCGCGCGCTGCGCCGCCTCGCGCCGTTCCTCGCCGCGCACTGGGGCCGGGCGGGCGCGGCGCTGTTCTTCCTGCTGCTGTCGTCCAGCGCGACCCTGGCCATCTCGTGGGCTGTCCGGCAGGTGGTCGACCACCTCACCGCAAGCGGCCTGGACGCCCGCACCGTGGACCAGCGATTCCTGCTGGTGGGCGCGGTGGCCGCCACGCTCGCCGTCGCCACCGCGATGCGCTTCTACTTCGTCACCAGCACGGGCGAGCGCGTCGTGGCCGACCTGCGCAAGGCCGTCTATCGCCACATCCTGACCCTGGACCCCTCGTTCTTCCTGGGCACGCGCACGGGCGAGGTGCTGTCGCGGCTCACCACGGACGTGGCGATCATCGAGAACCTGCTCGCCACCTCGGTCTCGGTGGCGCTGCGCAACTTCCTCATCCTGGTGGGAGCGCTCGTCTGGCTGGTGTTCGTCAGTCCGCACCTGACGGGGCTGGTGCTGCTCACCTTCCCGTTCGTGATCGCGCCGCTGTTCATCTTCGGCCGCCGCGTCCGCCGCCTGACCACCGACGCCCAGGACCGGTTCGCCGACGCCGTGGGCTCGGCCGGCGAGAGCCTGGACGCGCTCGAGACCGTGCAGGCCTTCGGGCGCGAGCGGGCGGCGGCCGACCGGTTCGGCGCCGCGGTCGAGAACGCCTTCAACGCCCAGATGCGGCGCATCACCACCCGGGCCATGATGACCGCCGCGGTGATCGTGTTGGTGTTCGGCGGGGTCGTGGGCGTCTTCTGGCTCGGCGTGCATGCGGGCCTGCGCGGCGAGATCAGCTGGGGCGCCCTCTTCCAGTTCGCCTTCCTGGCGGTGATGGCGGCCAGCTCGGTCGGCGCCCTGGGCGAGACCTGGGGCGAGGTGCAGAAGGCCGCCGGCGCCATGGACCGCATCGGCGAGCTGCTCGACGCCCGGCCCGGCGTGGCCCCGCCCGCGCGCCCCGTGGCCCTGCCGCAGCCGCCGCGCGGCGAGATCGCCTTCGAGGACGTCACCTTCGCCTACCCCGCCCGCCCGGACCTGCCCGCGCTCAGCGGGTTCAGCCTGCGCGTGGCGCCCGGCGAACGGGTGGCGCTGGTGGGCCCCTCCGGCTCGGGCAAGAGCACCGTGCTGCGCCTGCTGCTGCGCTTCTACGACCCTCAGGCGGGGCGCGTGCTGTTGGACGGGGTCGATCTGCGCGACGCCGACCCGCGCGAGGTCCGCGCCCGGATGGCCCTGGTGGCGCAGGACAGCCCGCTCTTCTCGGGCTCGGCCGCCGAGAACGTGCGCTTCGGGCGCGAGGGGGCCGGCGACGCCGACGTCCAGGCCGCCATCCGCGCGGCTCAGGCCGAGGGCTTCCTCCAGTCCCTGCCGGAAGGGCTCGACACCCAGGTGGGCGACCGCGCCCGCGCGCTCTCAGGCGGTCAGCGCCAGCGCCTCGCCATCGCCCGCGCTCTGGTGCGCGAGGCGCCGATCCTGCTGCTCGACGAGGCGACGAGCGCCCTCGACGCCGAGAACGAACACCTGGTCCAGCGCGCGCTGGACGAGGCCATGAAGGGCCACACCACCCTGGTGATCGCCCACCGCCTGGCCACCGTGCTCAAGGCCGACCGCATCGTCGTCATGGACGAGGGTCGCGTCGTCGAGGAAGGCACGCACAACGCCCTCGTCGCGAAGAACGGCCTCTACGCCCGTCTCGCGGCGCTTCAGTTCGAGGCGGCCTAGGCAGCTTCCGCGGCGGGCGACGGCGGGCGGTCAGGCCTGCGCGGCCTCGCCGCGCGCCAGGGCGGCGAGCAGCGGGAAGTCCGAGAACACGCCGTCGACGCCGGCGGCGTAGAGGGCCCTGAACAGAGCCTCGGCGTCGCCGTGGCCGGCCGGGTCGCGGCCCTGACGCAGGGCGGGCGGCAGGAAGGCGTTCTCGGCCCGCACCGTCCAGGGGTGGACCTGCAGCCCCGCCGCATGCGCGTCCGCCACCAGCGCCGTCGGCGCCCCGAGGCGGCCATCGACGATCGGGATGACCAACGGCCACTCCGGTCCCAGGCCCTCGGCGAAGGCGGCGATGGCCCTGACGCCGGCGGCGGACTTCACGTCGACCGGCGCGGCGCCCTGCGCCACCAGCATGACGCGACGGGCGCGCCCGCCGGACGCCCGGAAGGCCTTCAGCGGCTCGACCTCGAAGCACTGCACGAAGACCGGCGCCGCCGGGCTGTTCAGCCCGTTCCTGCGGAGCGCGGCCACGAGCCGCGCCTCCAGCGGCAGGCCGATGCTCGCGAAATAGGCCGGGTGCTTCATCTCGGGATAGGTCCCGATGACGCGGCCCACGCGGCGGCCCTCGGCCTTCGCGAGGTCCACCACCTCCTGGAAGGTCGGGATCGCGTACAGCCCGTCGAACTTCGCGCTGCCCGGCCGCAGCTGCGGCAGGCGCTCGCGGCAGCGCAGGGTCTTCAGCTCGGCGAGGGTGAAGTCCTCGGTGAACCAGCCGGTGACCGCCTCCCCGTCGATGGTCTTGGTGGTCTTGCGGCCCGCGAACTCCGGCCGGCCCGCCACGTCCGTGGTTCCCGAAATCTCGTTCTCGTGCCGCACGACGAGGTGGCCGTCCCGGGTGCAGACGAGGTCGGGCTCGATGAAGTCGGCGCCCTCGTCGACGGCCAGGGTGTAGGCCATCAGCGTGTGCTCGGGCCGCTCGCCGCTGGCGCCGCGGTGGGCGATGACGAGCGGGCGCTTCCCTTTCGTCTGGGCGAAGGCGGGCGTCGTGGCGGCGGCTAGGCCGGTGGCTGCGAGCGTGCGGCGGGTGATCATGCGGCGGAGCTTAGCCCCGTTTCGCGTCGCGCAGGCGACAGGAGTTTCTCGCCGCGGACGCGAAGGGCGAAGGCCGCAGTTCAGTCCTCCCCTGCAAGGTGAGGGGGACCATGCGCAGCATGGTGGAGGGGTCGCGAGCGCCGCAGGCGGCCCCCCTCCACCGCCTTCGGCGGTTCCCCTCCCCCTGCGGGGGAGGACCATCAGCCTGAACCCGAGGCGCCGGGGCTGTCCGGCGAACTGCGCCGGGGTCGGCTCTCGCGCGCCGCCCGGTCCGCCGGACCTACTTCGCCGCCGTCAGCCGTCCCAGCAGCAGCGGGTGGATGTCGAGGTTGCCTGCGACGATGGAGCCCTGCGTCAGGACCGCGTCACCGCCCTCGGCGTCGGTGACCTTGCCGCCCGCCTCGGCGACCAGCAGCATGCCCGCCGCCAGGTCCCACGGCTTCAGGTCGCGCTCCCAGTAGCCGTCGAAACGGCCCGCCGCGACCCAGGCCAGGTCCAAGGCCGCCGAGCCGAAGCGGCGGACGCCCGCGACCCGCTGGCTGATCTGGTGCAGCTCCTTCAGGAACCTCGCATGCTGGCCGTGGCCCAGGAACGGGATGCCGGTGGCCAGCACCGCCTCGTCCAGGCGCGAGCGGGCCGCCACGCGCAGCCGGTGCTCGTTGACGAAACAGCCCTTGCCCTTCTCGGCCCAGAACATCTCGTGGGTGATCGGATTGTAGGTCACCGCGGCCACGATGCCCGCGCCGTCGCGCTCGAGGGCGATGTTGATGGCGAAGTGCGGGATCGCGTGCAGGAAGTTCGTCGTCCCGTCGAGCGGATCGACGATCCAGCGGTGGGTCTTGTCGGTGCCCTCGACGAGACCGCGTTCCTCGCCCCAGAAGCCGTAGCCCGGCCGCGCCTTGGTGAGCGCCTCGAAGAGCACCTGTTCGGCCTTGAGGTCGGCGGCCGAGACGAAGTCGGCCGGCGCCTTCTTGGCCACCTGCAGCTCGCCCAGTTCGCCGAAGTCACGGTTCAGGCCGCGCGCGGCCTTGCGCGCAGCGTCGCTCATCACCTTCAGGAGGGCGGACTGGGTGCTCACGGTGTGAAAGATCTCGGCGGCGGATAGAGGGCGCGATACCTAGTCGCCAGGGCCGTGGAAGGCAAGGAGCGGACGATGACCACCCGGACGGCGCGGTGCTTCTGCGGCGACTACGCCGTCACGCTGGAGGGCGATCCCCTGCTGGTCTCCAGCTGCTGCTGCACGCGCTGCCAGCGCCGGACCGGCAGCTTCTTCGGCGTGACGGCCTACTTCCGGCCGAGCCAGATGGTGGCGCAGAGCGGCGAAGAGAGGACGTTCCGGCTCGACGACGCGACGACCCGCTTCCGCCAGTGCGCCCGCTGCGGGACCTCGGTCTGGTACGCGCCCGACGACGACGGCTGGGGCGAGGACATCCTGGGCGTCGCCGGCGGCTGCTTCGCCGACCCGACCCTGCCGGGGCCGCACCGCATGACCCACGCCGCCACCGGCCACCCGTTCGTCACGTCGCCCAAGGGCGTGCCGGTCTACGAGGACGGCCCGCCGGAATAGCCGACCGAGGCCAGCCACCCCGTCTCATGCGCGAGGCTCCGCAACGGTCCTCCCCCGCAGGGGGAGGGGGACCGCCGAAGGCGGTGAAGGGGGGCCAAGCTCGGCGCTCACCACCCCTCCACCATGCTGGCGCATGGTTCCCCTTCCCTGGCAGGGGAGGACCGGGCGGGTGGCAGCCCCGCCGGCCTGGCTCGGCCCTATCGCTCGGCGACGCCGGCGGCCATCTCGGCGTTGAAGGCCTTCACCGCCGCGGCGGGGCCGTCGGGGTGGTTCCAGACGCCGGCCGAGACGGCGACGAAATCCGCGCCCGCCTTCGCCAGGCCGCGCGCGGTCTCCACCGTGACGCCGCCGATGGCGACGCAGGGCGTCTCCATGGTCTCCTGCCAGATGGTCAGGATCTCGGGGTCGGCGCGGGTCTTGGGGTCCTTCGTCGTGGTCGGGAAGAACGCCCCGAACGCCACGTAGTCGGCCCCCGCCTCCGCGGCCTCCATGGCGAGGTGACGGCTGTCGTGGCAGGTCACCCCCACCATCCGGTCCGGTCCCATGATCCGGCGCGCCTCGCGGTAGGGCGTGTCCTCCTGCCCCACGTGGACGCCGTCGCACCCCAGGCGGGCGGCGAGGTCGGGGCGGTCGTTCAGGATCACCGCGACGCCGCGCGCCTGAGCGATGGGCGAGAGCGCGTCGACGGCCGCGGCGACGATCTCGTCGGGGACATCCTTGAGCCGGATCTGCAGCGCCGCCACGTCCCCGGCGTCCAGCGCCTGGGCCAGCACGTGGCCGAACGCGGCGAGGTCGTCCAGGCGAGGCGGGGTGATCAGGTAGAGGCGGCAGGTGGGCGGGGCCATCGCCCGCCTTGGAGCCTATCTCAGCAGGAGCCGCAAGCCGTAGGCGATGGCGGCCGTGGAGAACGCGCCCGCCAGCGACAGCCCGGCGAACCAGGCCAGCCGCTTCCAGAGCGGCGGGAGGGGCGCGCCCGGCTCGGGCGGAGGCTCAATGATAGCCGGCATCCGGCCCGACCTTGCCGCGGAACAGCCAATACACCCAGACGGTGTAGCCCAGGATGAACGGCAGGAGGATCGCCACGCCGCCGAGCACCAGCGCCAGGGCGTTGTCGGGCGACGCCGCGTCGCGGAAGGTCAGGTCGTAGGGCACGATGTTGGGGAAGAAGCTCACCGCCAGGCCCGCGTAGCCCGACAGGAAGACGATCCAGGCGCCCACGAAGGGCCCGGCGTGATGGCGCTGGGGCTTGCGCAGCGACCAGGCGACGCCGGCCAGGCCCGCCAGCCCGAGCAGCGGAATGGCCAGCAGCGGGGCGGCGCCGGCGTCCACCGTCCACGCGGCGTCGCGGACCTCCAGCCCCCACCGCGCCGCGATTCGGGGGTGCACGAGCAGGGTCGCGACGCTGACCACCGCCAGCAGCAGGGCGCTCGCGGCGCCCGTGATCCACGCCCAGCGGCGGGCCTGGCCATGCAGTTCGTCCGCCGTGCGCCACACCAGCCAGGTCGCCCCGAGCAGCGCATAGCCGGCCACCAGCCCCACGGCGACGAGCAGGCTGTAGGGCGTCGCCCAGTCGAAGGGCCCGCCGGCGAAGGCGCGGCCCTCCAGCCGCACCCCCTGGATGAACCCGCCGAGCACCAGCCCCTGGGCCAGGGTCGCCGTCAGCGACCCGCCGGCGAACGCCAGGGTCCAGAACCGCTTGCCCCGGGCCCGCGCCCGGTGCCGGAACTCGAAGGCGCAGCCCCGCAGGACCAGCGCCAGCAGCATCACCACGATGGGCAGGTAGAGCGCCGGCATCAGGGCCGCGTAGGCGAAGGGGAAGGCGGCGAAGAGCCCGCCCCCGCCCAGCACCAGCCACGTCTCGTTGCCGTCCCAGATGGGCGCGACGGTGTCCATCATCACGTCCCGGTCGGCGTCCGACGCCGCGAACGGGAAGAGGATGCCGATCCCCAGGTCGAAGCCGTCCAGCAGCACGTACATCAGGACGGCCAGGGCGATGACGCCCGCGGCGATCAGGGGCAGGTCCAGGCTCATCGGTCGGCCTCGTCCACGGGGGTCTCGGCCGCGTCGGGCGTGGCGCCCAGCGCATAGCCCGGCGGCCGGCCGCGCTGGGGCGGCGCCTCGGCGATCTCCTCGGGGCCCTGGGCGATCAGCCGCAGGATGTAGAGCACGCCCACGCCGAAGATCACGGCGTACACGGTCATGAAGCCGAGAAGCGAGGCCGAGACCTGGCCGGCCGTCACGGGCGAGACGGCGTCGGCGGTCCGCAGCACGCCGTAGATGACATAGGGCTGGCGGCCCACCTCGGCGACGATCCAGCCGCAGATGACCGCGACGAACCCCGCCGGGCCCATGGCCACCGCGGCCCGCAGGTACCACCGGCTGTGCTCGGGTCCGGCGGTCCGCCAGATCAGGTAGGCGCCCCAGAGGCCCAGGGCGATCATCGCCAGCCCCAGGCCCACCATCACCCGGAACGCCCAGAAGACGATGAACACCGGCGGGCGGTCCTCGGGCGCGAAGGCCTTCAGCCCCTTCACCTCGGCGTCGATGGCGCCGGCCGTGAGCAGGCTGCCGATGCGCGGGATCGACAGTTCGAAGCGGTTGCCCTCGATCGCCCGGTCGGGCCAGGCGGCGATGTGGAACGGCTGCTCCGAGCGGGTCTCCCAGAAGGCCTCGATGGCGGCGAGCTTGGCGGGCTGCACCCGGCCGACCTCACGCCCCGACAGGTCCCCGACCACGAGCTGAAGGGGCGCCACGACGGCGAACATGCCGATCGCCATGCGCAGCGCGATGCGCGACTCCGGCTCCGCGCCGCGCCGCAGCAGCCGCCACGCCGAGGCGGCGCCCACCACCAGCGCGGTGGTGAGATAGGCCGCCAGCACCATGTGCGCGAACCGCTCGGGGAAGGTCGGCGAGAAGATCACCTGCAGCCAGTCCACGGCCCGCAGCTCGCCGTTGGGGAGCTGGATGAACCCCGTCGGGTGCTGCATCCAGCTGTTGGCCGAGATGATCCAGAAGGCCGACATCAGCGTCCCGCCCGCCACCAGGATCGTCGAGGCGAGATGTAGGCCCGGCCCCACCTTCTTCCAGCCGAACAGCATGACCCCCAGGAACGACGCCTCGAGGAAGAAGGCCGTCAGCACCTCGAAGGCGAACAGTGGTCCGATCACCGGCGAGGCGACGGCCGAGAAGACGCTCCAGTTCGTGCCGAGCTGGTACGAAAGCACCACGCCCGAGACCACGCCCATCCCGAACGAGATCGCGAAGATCTTCACCCAGAAGAGGTAGAGCGTCTTGAAGGCCTCGCGCCGGGTGACGACCCAGATCGTCTCGAGCACGGCCAGGAAGCTCGCCAGCCCGATGGTGAAGCTCGGAAAGATGATGTGGAACGCGATGGTGAACGCGAACTGCAGGCGCGACAGGAGCAGCGCGTCGAGGTCCATGACCTCTCCCTTCCGCAGACCGCCCCGTCCTTACCACACCCCCTCGCCGCCGTATCCCTCCAGACGCCCGGAGCTCTTCCCGTGAGGATCTCGGACCTGGTTCTGGATCCGGCCTTCGCCGGGACGATCGGACGGCGCCGGACCCCCCTAGGCCTGGTGTGTCACCGTCCCGCCGGCGACGGTGCGGACGACCTGGATGTCCTTGATCTTCTCGGGCGCGATCGTCGTCAGGTCGTCGGCGAGCACCACGAAGTCGGCCAGCTTGCCGGCGGTGATCGAACCCTTGATGTGCTCCTCCCGCGCCGCGTACGCGCCGTTGTACGTGTTGATCCTGAGCGCTTCGGCCGGGGTGATCCGCTGGTTCGCGCCCCACGTTTCGCCGTTCCACCCGGTGCGCGTGACCATGCCCTGGATGCCCATCAGGGCCGCGAACGGACCGGGGTAGAAGTCCGACCCCGCCGCGACGTTGACGCCCGCGTCCAGGAAACTGCGGAAGGCCATGGCGTTCTCCATGAACGCCTGGCCGTAGAAGCCGAACTTGTCGGCGTTGTAGTAGGCATAGGTGGTGAAGCAGGACGGCGTCACGTCCAGCGCCTTGATCCGCCGCACGAGGTCCGGGTTCACCAGCGTGCAATGGGTGATCTTGAAGCGCGCCTCGGGCCTGGGGAACAGCTTCTGCGCCCGTTCGTAGGCCGTCATGACGCTGGCGATCGCGCGGTCGCCGTTGGCGTGGCAGTTCACGTCGATCCCGGCCCGGTGCACCCGCTCGACCCAGGCGTCCAGGGTCGGCTGGTCCTCGACCAGGTTGCCGTAGTACGGCGGCGAGCGGCCGGGGAACGGCTTGCTCCAGGCCAGCGTCCGTTCGGAGAACGAGCCGTCCACCAGGTGCTCGAAGGTGGCGCCCAGCCTGATCCAATCGTCGCCGAACCCGGTCTTCAGCCCCGCCCGGATCATCGCCTCCAGCGTGGGCCCGACCGGCTCGTAGCTGACCCGGTGGCGCAGATCCCCGCGGGCGCGCACGTCCTGCAGGGCGCCGAGGTCGCCGCCCTGGTGGTGGACCGTGGTCAGTCCATAGCGGGCGAACTGCTTCGAGATGTGCGCCAGGCCGTCGCGGGCCCGGCGCGCGGTCTCCTCGGGCGAGAAGGTCGGCCGCTTCCCGACGTTGTCGAAGACGTCCATGGCGGTGTCGGTGACCCGGCCGGTGAGCTCGCCCGCCGCGTCGCGATCGAAGGTGCCGCCGACGGGATTGGGGGTGGCCCTGGTCACCCCGGCCAGGGCGAAGGCGCGGCTGTTGTAGAAGGCCGTGTGGCCCCCGCGATGGTTCACCACCACGGGGTGGTCCTTCGACACCCGGTCAAGGTCGGCCAGGGTCAGCTGGCGCTTGCCCTTCAGCTTGGTGTCGTCGTGGAAGTGGCCCGAGACCCAGGTGTCCGGCGGGAGCGTCCGGGCCTTGGCGGCCAGCTTGTCCACGATCGAGTCGATCGTGACGAACTCCACCTCGAATGGATTGCCGACCAGCACCTCGTAGAGCAGCACGTCGCCCACCGGGTGGTTGTGGGTGTCGATGAAGCCCGGGACGACGGTCATCCGCCGGGCGTCGTAGACCTGGGTGCGCCGGCCGATCAGGCTGCGGACGTCATCGCTCGCGCCCACGGCGACGAAGCGCCCGTCCTTCACGGCAAAGGCCTCGGCCCGGGGCTGCTTCGGGTCCACCGTGAGGACATTCGCGTTGACGACGACGAGGTCGGGTTCGTCCGGCGATATCGCCGCCCACGCCGCGCCCGACCAGGCCGCCCCGGCGCCGCCCAGGAACATCCGCCGGCCTGTCTTCGCCATGGTCCCCTCCCCGTGCCCGGCGCAGAGTTGCGCGTCGGGCCGGACATGTCACGGCTCCAGCGTCGGCGGCCACGCTTCTTGGGCGCTAGCGCCCGGCCTCGCCGCTTCTCAGGTCCGCATAGCGGGCGGGCGCGCCGGCCTCGTCCGCCTCCATAAGCGCCGGCAGCTGGGCGAGCGTGGAGATCGCCTCGGTGCGGGTTTCGGGGCCGGCCGCGGGGTTGTCGGCCGCCGCGGAGAGCCAGGCGTAGGCCTCGCCGAAGTCGCGCGCGACCGCATAGCCCAGGAGGTAGCTCCGCCCGAGCTCGAGCTGGGCGTCCGCCGCGCCGGCGCCGGCGGCCGCATGCAGCCGGCGCAGGTCCTCGCGCGCCTCGGCCAGGCGCCGCGGGCCCGCGGCGGGCATCGTGATGGTGATCGAGCGCCGGCGGCCGTCTTCCGCCTTGGGCGCAGGGGCGGACGCGACCTGGAAGCCGCCGCCCGGAGTCGGCCCGAAGCCGTAGGGTTCGAGGTGCAGATGCGGTCCCTGCGTGCCGTGCGCGCCCTTGGGCTGGTATCGCGCGAACGGAGCGCCCGCGCGGCGCAGGCGGTCGGCGGCCTCGAACGGACTCATGCCGTTGACGACCAGGTCGTAGGCGCCCGGCGCGCCGGGACGGCCCAGCGAATGGCGCGAGAGACCGCCGGGGCGCACCGTCATCGCGCCCTGGGCGCGCAGCTGGTTCTCCCGCTCGGGCGTCCGGTAGCCGCCCGTCATGCGCCAACCGCCACGGCCGAACACTTGGTCCATCACCGCGGCGAAGTGCGCTTCCGTGAAGGCCTGCGCCGAGGCCGGCGTCGCGGCCAGGACCGCGAGAGCCGCCGCCAGGGCGGGTATGGATCGGGGCGCGCGCACGGCCCGGATTAGGCCTTCCCGCGGCCAAGACATCGTGAAGAGGGATGGTGAATCCGTGCGCGCTCCGCGGCGCCCGCGCCGCTAGCCCTCCCGGCCCTTTCGGCGGAAGGGCCGTCGCTGGAGCGGCTTCTTCTCGCCCTTGGCCTTGGCGGCGATCTCCCTGAGCTTCACCGTCTGGAGCGCGCTGAGCGCCTCGCCGGGGGCGCCCTTCTCGGGATCGCCGAAGGCGCGGCCGTAGGTCTTCACGCGGTCGGAGACCTCGCTGAGGAACTCGCCCTCCCAGTCGGAGAGCTTCACGCCGGCCTTCTCGGCCGTGCGCCGGGCGCGCTTCAGGGCGTTCAGCGCCGCCCGCTTGGCGGCGGCCTTGCGCGCCTCGAAGGGCGAGACCGGCGGCTTCTTCCTCAAATCTCTCCGATGGCGGACAGGTAGAGGTCGAGGATCGCCTCCTCCTCCTGGCGCTTGGCGCGGTCCTGCTTGCGGATGCGGATCACCTTGCGCAGGACCTTGACGTCGAAGCCGTTGCCCTTGGCCTCGGCGAAGACCTCCTTGATCTGCTCGGCGATCTCGGCCTTCTCCTGCTCGAGGCGCTCGACGCGCTCGATGATGCTCTTGAGCTGCCCCTGCGCGGTCGCGTTGAGGACGTCGGAATGTGCGGAAGCGTCGTCGGCCATGGCCCATGCCTCTAGGCGAGAAGGGCTGTGGACGGAAGCGGGCGGGCGCGAGTTATCCCCGCTTTCCAGGTGAGCTTGCGCGTGAACCTTCGCTGCAGACCGGCCGTTCTGGGGAGACCCGCCCTGGAGACGACATGCCGAACCGCCCCCGCCCCAGCGAAGACGACGCGCTGGCCGCCGTCCGCACGCTCATCGAATGGGCCGGGGACGACCCCGACCGGGAAGGCCTGCTGGACACGCCGCGGCGCGTGGTGAAGGCCTACCGCGAGCTCTTCGCCGGCTACGAGGCCGATCCGCGCGAGTACCTGGAACGGACCTTCGAGGAGGTGGCCGGCTACGACGAGCTGGTGATCCTGAAGGACATCCGCGTGGTCAGCTTCTGCGAGCACCACATGCTGCCCTTCCTGGGCAAGGCGCACGTGGGCTACCTGCCGAACGACCGCGTCGTGGGGATCTCCAAGCTGGCCCGCGTGGTCCACGGCTTCGCGCGGCGCCTGCAGATCCAGGAGAAGCTGACCGCCGAGATCGCCGAGGCGATCCAGGACATCCTGAAGCCCAAGGGCGTCGGCGTGGTGATCGTCTCGGAGCACAGCTGCATGACGATGCGCGGGGTGAACACGCCCGGCTCGCGCCTGACCACCTCGTCCCTGCTGGGCGCCGTGCGCGACGATCCCAGGACGCGGCAGGAGTTCTTCGACCTCGTCCGCGGCGACGCCTGAGCACGAAAAGACCCCCCGCCGGGGAGACGGGGGGCCCAGTCTGGCTCGCGCTAGTGGAGAGTTCTAGGCGAGAGAGATGGCGGCGCGGCGGCGGCGGATCATTACGCCCGCGCCCATGAAGCCGGCGATCATGAGGGCCCAGACGCCCGGCTCGGGCACGGCGGTGAAGCTGCCGGCGGCCGTGTCGACCTCGAACGAATTGCCCGAAGACGACAGGATCACCTTGTTCACCTTGTAGCCGCCGAAGTCGAAGTTGACGCGCTTGCCCCAGGCCCACGACTGGTTGGTGTCGCCCTGGAACATGTTCGTGCCGTTCAGGACCTCGTGGTAGCCGTTGATCCCGAAGAACTCGATCCGGTTGTACGTGTCGGGCGAGCCCATGAAGAGGCTGAAGCTGCTCATCAGGCGCAGCGAGTCGAAGGTGGCGCTCTTGCCGCCGGCGATCGTCAGGTAGTGGGTGTTGTCGTTGGGCAGCGTGCCCGAATAGCCGCTGCAGCCTTCGCAGACGCCGACGGTGGCGCCGTTCAGGCTGAGGGTGACGCCGTCGACGAAGGTCTCGGTCGGGTTGTTGGCGTCGTCGAAGGTGGCGATCAGTTCCTGGTTCACCGGGATGGCGAAGGGCTGGCCCTGGTTCGACAGGGTGACCGTCACCGCGGCGGCGGCCGGGCTCGCGGCGGCCGCGACGGCGGTGGCGGCGAGGAGGGCGCGGAAGGTCGTCATTTCGTCTGGTCCGTTCTGGATTGGCACGGGGCTGCGTGTTCTGAAGCCGGTTCAGCACAAGCCATGCCACGAACGCCGTTACGTCGGAGTGAATCGTCCGGATGCAGGCCGGCGGGTGCTAACGGAGGGCGGGCGCCACCCCTGAAGGCTCTACAGCAGCCCGCGCGACGCGAGCGCCGGGCGCAGGGCGGCCGGGTCGGTGAAATGATGGGTGTCGAAGCCGAGCTCTGCGGCGGCGGCGATGTTGCGCGCGCTGTCGTCCACGAACAGGAAGTCGGCCGGCCCGAGGCCGAAGCGCTCGCAGCAGAGGCGGTAGATCGCCGGATCCGGCTTCATCACCCCCTCGAGGCCCGAGGCCACGTAGCCGTCGAGCCGGGCGAACGCCGGGCTCATGGCCAGGGTCGAATGCAGGGTCTCGTGACTGATGTTGGAGAGGCCGTACTGCGGCACGCCGCGCGCGTGGAGGGCGTGGATGGCCGCCTCGGTCTCGGCGATGGCGCCCGAGAACATCTCGTCCCAGCGCTCATGCCAGGCGCGGATGTGGGGCTCGTGGTGGGGATGCTTCTCGACGAGGGCCGCGACGTTGTCGGCGAAGGTCACGCCGCAGTCGGTCGGCGCGTGCCAGGCGAGCGTGCAGACGTCGGCGAGGAACCGATCGCACTCGGCCGGGTCGGAGAAGATCTTCGAATACAGCGTGCGCGGATTCCAGCGCACGATGACGTTGCCGAAGTCCCAGAGGACGGCCTTCGGCACGGACGCCGCCGCGGGGCTCAGCCCTGCTTGGCTTTGAAGCGCGGGTCGGTCTTGTTGATGATGTAGACCCGGCCCTTGCGGCGTACGAGCTTGCAGTCGCGGTGACGCGTCTTGAGCGACTTGAGCGAGCTTCTGACCTTCATGGACCCAAATCTCAGCAGGCCGGGAGCCCGGCCGGTGGCGAACAGAGCGCGCGCATATACGGGGAGGCCCCGATCAAGTCAACCGGCGCTCCTGACGGCGAATTGATTGGGAGCCGCCCCGACGCACCCTAGATTCAGGCGGATGCGTCGCCCCATCGCCGTCGTTCTCGTCCTCCTCGCCGGGTGCGCCAGCCCGCCCCGGCCCGAGCCCCAGGCTCCGATGGCGCGCGCGGCGCACGACGCCGCGGTCCCGGTCCAGCAATCCTCCGTCGCGCCGCCCACCGCCTCGGGCGACATGATCTTCGACGCCTGGGCCTCCGAATTCCAGGGCCGCGCCCTGCAGGCCGGGATCGATCCCGCCGTGCTGGCGCGCGAGATGCGGGGCCTGACGCCCGATCCGCGCGTGGCCTCGCTCGACACCCGCCAGCCCGAGTTCTCCAAGCCGCTGAGCGAGTACATCAAGGGGGTCGTGACCGCAGACCGGCAGGCCATCGGCCTGCGCCACCGCGCCTCGCTGCCCGCCTGGGACGCCATCGAGCAGCGCTACGGCGTCCCCCGGGACATCCTGCTGGGCGTCTGGGCCCTGGAGAGCGGCTTCGGCTCGATCCAGGGGAGCTACGACACCCTGCGCTCGCTGGCGACACTGGCCGCCCAGGGCCGGCGTCGCGCCTGGGCCGAGGGCGAGATGATCGCGGTGCTGAAGATCATCCAGTCCGGCGAGCATCCGCGCGAGCGGCTGCGCGGGTCGTGGGCCGGCGCGATGGGCCAGACCCAGTTCATCCCCACCACCTTCCTGGCCACCGCCGTCGACCAGGACGGCGACGGACGCCGCGACATCTGGGGCTCCAGCGCCGACAGCCTCGGATCCGCCGCCAACCTGCTCGCCAAGGCCGGCTGGGTGCGGGGGCAGAGCTGGGCGCGGGAGGTCGTCGCGCCGCCCGGCTTCGACTTCAGCGTCACCGAGGGCCCTCGCCTGACCCCGGCCGAGTGGGCGGCCCAGGGCGTGCGCCGCGCCGACGGGCAGCCCTGGTCGGCGGCGGACGCCGACGCGCAGGCCCAGCTGGTCGCGCCGGCCGGCGCGGCGGGCCCGCTCTTCCTGCTGTTCCCCAACCACTTCGCGCTGCGCCAGTACAACAACAGCGTCGCCTATGCCCTGGGCGTGGGCCTGCTGGCCGACCGGTTCTCCGGGGCGCCGCCGCTCGTGCGCCCCTGGCCCGCCGAGACGCCCCTGCCGCTGATCGACCGGATGACCGCGCAGCGGGCCCTGAACGCGCTCGGCTTCGACGCCGGGCAGGCGGACGGCGTGGTCGGCATGGGCACCCGCAAGGCGCTGCGGACCTGGCAGAAGGCGCGCGGCCTGACCGCCGACGGCTATCTCTCGCCCGAGATGGTGCGCCGGCTCCGTAGCGAGGCGGACGCGGCCGGGGCGGTCTAGAGGGAGCCGCCCTCGTCGCTCTTCTCCAGGGTCGCCATCGTGGCCGCCTCGCGCGGGACGGGCTTGGGGTCGGCGTTCTTCAGGGCGGTGTTCCGGAAGGCGTAGACCAGGAGCGCGACCAGCAGCAGGGTGTTCAGCACGAAGGGCAGCGGGCCGTAGTGCTGGTAGAGGAACACGAACGCCGGGGCGAGGATCACATTGATGCCGTTGACGGCGGCGATGGCGCCCGCCACCCGGGCCTGCTCGTCGATCCCGACCGCGATGGACGAGCCGGCGGTGAAGCCCGGCCGCGCGAGGCCGAAGCCCAGGCTGGAGATGGCGTAGCCCGCCACCACGCCGTAGTAGCCGGGCGACAGCGCCACGATCAGGTTGCCGAGGGCCGCCACGCCCACGCCCCAGCGCAGCAGCTGGCGCGGCGTCATCTCGAACATCCGGATCAGGCCCCACTGGGCCAGCAGCCCGGCCACGGCGCCGAACATCATGGCGATCGCGATGAAGTACTGGGCCTGCGCGGGGCTCATCTCGAGCTTGTCGAGGATCAGGAAGCCGAGCGTCTGGGCCTGCGCCGTCTGGCACGTCGCGGCGATGAAGCCGTAGATCAGGAACGGCGTGATCCGGGGGTCGCGCCACATGGGCGTCTCCTTGGGCGCGCCGGCGACCACGGGCCGCTTGGGCCGCTGGGCCTCGGGCGGCGGCCGGCTGTCCGGGAGCCAGCGCCAG
The DNA here is from genome assembly GCF_057219735.1 of Phenylobacterium sp. T106. Lineage (NCBI taxonomy): Bacteria > Pseudomonadati > Pseudomonadota > Alphaproteobacteria > Caulobacterales > Caulobacteraceae > Phenylobacterium > Phenylobacterium sp. T106. The sequence goes on from NZ_JBXVWA010000008.1 coordinate 69,470, forward strand.
ACCACGAACAGCATGGCGAGCGCGATCAGGGCGAAGGTGTAGAGCGGTCCCGCCAGCCCGATGACCGGGTAGATGAAGAGCGGCGCCAGGAAGGGGCCGATGACCGTGCCGAGGCCGAAGGCGCCCGCGAGGCTGGCCATGGCCTGGGTGCGGTTCTCCACCGGCGTCCGTTCCGCCACATAGGCCTGGGTGGCCGGGTTCGAGGCGGCGCCGAACAGGCCGAACAGCGCCCGCGCCAGCAGGAACATGGCGAAGATGATCATCGGGGGCGCCAGGTGCATCAGGCCCGCGCTGACCACGCCGCCGCAGAGCAGCATCGAGACCGAGAAGCCGGCGAGCCCCAGCAGCATGAGCGGCTTGCGCCCATGGCGGTCGGACGCGCGGGCCCAATAGGGCGACGACGCCGCCCAGAGCAACGCCGAGAGCGAGAAGACGCCCGACATCAGGAAGTCGGGGATCCCGGTGGAGCGGCCGATCGCCGGCAGCACCGAGATCAGCCCCACATTGCCCATGGCCGTCGCCGCCGAGACGGCGAAGATGATCGCGAACGACCGGCGGGGCAGACTGGAGGTCGGGCTGGCCATCGCGTTCCGCTTAAGCGGTCGCGGTCGCGCCGCAACCCCTAAACGCGACCCGATCACGAGGCATTAAGCATTAACCGGCATCGTCCCCGCACTTCCGGGGGTCTCGATGTTCCAGATTATCGGTCTCGTGCTGCTCTTTGGCATGGTGTTCGGCAGCTACATCATGGCTGGCGGCAACATGGGCGTGATCCTGCACGCCCTGCCTCACGAGATGATGGCGATCGGCGGCTCCGCGGTCGCGGCGTTCCTGATCTCGAACTCCCTGCCCGTGATCAAGGGCGTCGGCGGCGGCTTCGGCAAGGTGTTCGGCGGCCCCAAGTGGAAGGCCTCGGACTACCGCGACCTGCTCTCGCTGCTCTTCCTGCTCACCAAGACGATGAAGTCCAAGGGCGTCATCGCGCTGGAGAGCCACATCGAGAACCCGCACGAGTCCTCGATCTTCACGCGCTTCCCGAAGATCGGGAAGGACCACTTCGCCATCGACTTCATCTGCGACACGCTGCGGATGATGACCATGAACCTGGAGGATCCCCACCAGGTCGAAGACGCGATGGAGAAGCAGCTCGAGAAGCACCACCACGAGGCGCTGGCGCCCAGCCACGCCCTGCAGAACATGGCCGACGCCCTGCCCGCGCTGGGCATCGTCGCCGCCGTGCTCGGGGTCATCAAGACCATGGGCGCGATTACCGAGCCGCCCGAGGTGCTGGGCGGCATGATCGGCGGCGCCCTCGTCGGCACCTTCCTCGGCGTGTTCCTGGCCTACGGCATGGTCGGCCCTATGGCCGCGCGCATGAAGGACGTGGTCGAGGAAGAGAGCGCCTTCTACAAGATCATCCAGGCCGTCCTGGTGGCCCACCTGCACGGCAACGCCGCGCAGATCTCGGTCGAGATCGGTCGCGGCAACGTGCCCTCGGGCGCCCAGCCCAGCTTCCTCGAGCTGGAAGAGACCCTGTCGAACATCCCGACCGAGGCCTGACGCGCGCAGGCCGCGCGGGGCTTTCGTGCAGTCTCGGTGCAGTTGCGGCCGGCTCTCCGTCAACACTCCCTTCACCTATGGTGGCGCTCGCGCCACAGGCGAAGATTGTCATCACGAACCCGTGACTTAGCGCTTGCTATCACAGGCCTGTGAGCGGTAGTTCTACCGCCGCGTCGGGGGCGGCTTGCAGCTGCACCGTCGCGCCGACACACCGTCTAGAGGACTGGGATTCCCATGAAGAACGTTCTGATCACCGTGGCCGCTGCCGCCGCCGCGCTGTCGCTCGCCGCCTGCCAGAAGAAGGAAGAGGCCCCGGCTGAAGCTCCGGCCGCCGACGCCGCCGCGACCGCTCCGGCCGCCCCGGCCGCCGACGCCGCTGCCGCCGCCGCGACCGACGCCGCTGCCGCTCCGGCCGCCGACGCCGCCGCTGCTCCGGCCGCCGACGCTGCTGCTCCGGCCGCTCCGGCTGCCGCCGAGCCCGAGAAGAAGTAAGCTTCTCGACGCAATTCGCGTTACGGAAGGGCCGCCCCTGGGGCGGCCCTTCTTCGTTTCGGACCTGCCTGAATGCCCGCCGATAGCCCGGTCGACTGGACCGACGACGGCCTCCCCCGGTCCCGCGCCTTCGGCGACGTCTATTTCTCGGCCGAGGACGGCCTCGCCGAGAGCCGCGCGGTGTTCCTGCAGGGCTGCGGCCTTCCCGAGGCCTGGGCCGGGCGGCAGCGGTTCGTGGTGGGCGAGTTGGGCTTCGGCAGCGGGCTGAACATCGCGGCCCTGCTGCAGCTCTGGCGCGAAGCCCGCCCGGCCGCGGGCCAGCTCCACATCTTCTCCGTCGAAGCCCATCCCCTCTCCGCGGACGACGCCGCGCGCGCCCTCGCCCGCTGGCCTGAACTGGCGCCCGTGGCCGAGCGGCTGGTCGCGTCCTGGCCCGGCCGCGCCCGGGGCCGCCATCGGGTGGAGCTGCCCGAGGTCTCGGCCATCCTCGATCTGGCCGTCATGGACGTTCGCGCCGCCCTGGACGGCTGGGAGGGACGCGCCGACGCGTGGTTCCTCGACGGCTTCGCCCCCGCCGCGAACCCGCAGATGTGGACCGACGAGGTCCTGGCCCTTGTGGCCGCCCGCTCGCAGCCGGGCGCCCGGGCGGCGACCTTCACGGTGGCGGGCCAGGTGCGCCGCGGGCTCACGGCGGCCGGGTTCGAGGTGGCCAAGCGCCCGGGCTTCGGCCGCAAGCGCGAGCGGCTGGAGGCGCGGCTGTCCGGCGGGCCCTCCGAAGCGGCGGCGCCGCCGCGCGTCGCCGTGGTTGGCGCGGGGATCGCGGGCGCGGCCGCCGCGCGGGCGCTTCGCGCCCTGGGCGTCGCCCCCACGGTGCTGGAAGCCGACCGGCCGGGCGCCGGCGGGTCGGGCAATCCCGCCGCCCTGGTGACGCCCCGCCTCGACGCGGGGCTCGGCGACGCCGCCCAGCTCTTTGCCCAGGCCTTCGCGCGCGCCGTCCAGCTCTACAAGGCGCTGCCCGACGCGGTGATCTCCCGCGGGGTCCTGCAGCTGGCCGCCGCCCCGCGCGACGCCGACCGCTTCGCCCGGATCGCGGCGTCGGACATCTTCGAGCCGGGCGCGCTATCGCCTCTGGACGGCGCGGGCGCGTCGGCGCGCCTGTGCGAGGCCGTGGGAGACGCGCTCGACCAGGCGGCCGCCCTGGTTGTCGAGCCCGCGCGCGTGCTGGCCGCCTGGCTGGGCGAGGTCGCCACCGCTCGGGTCGCCGGCCTTGAACGGCGGGACGGGCGGTGGCGTCTGCTCGACGCCGCCGGTTCCGAGATCGCCGCCGCCGACGTGGTCGTCCTCGCGGCGGCGTTGGGGTCGCGCGAGCTGAGCCCGCAGGCGCCGCTGCAGCCTGTCCGGGGCCAGGCCAGCATCGCGGAGGGCGAGCCGCCCGTGCCTGCGGCGGCCTGGGGCGGCTATGTGGTCCCCACGCGCGCCGGCGTGCTGTTCGGCGCCACACACGATCGCGACGACGAGGGGGCCGACCTGCGGGCCGGCGACCATGAGCGCAACCTGGCGACGCTGGCGAAGGCCCTGCCCGGCCTCGCGGGCCGTTTCGCCGAGCGGCCGCTGGCGGGCCGCGCGTCGGTCCGCGCCGTAACCCCCGACCGCCTGCCGCTCGCCGGCGCGCTGGACGACGGGCTGTTCGCCCTCACCGGCTTCGGCTCGCGCGGCTTCTCGCTCGCGCCCCTGCTGGCGGAGCATGTGGCGGCGCTCGCGGCGGGCGCGCCGTCTCCGATCGGTCGGTCGGCGGCCGAACTCGTCGATCCCGGCCGTTTCGCCCGGCGCGCGGCGCGGCGTTCCTAAGCGCCGCCGGCTCGACTATATGTCGGGCGTCGGGGGACGGCCCGAGGATCCGACCATGACGCCAAGACACGCCCTCTCCCTGGCCGCCGCGCTGGCGGCCCTCGCGACCGCCGCGACCGCAGCCGCCGCGACGCCAGCCGACACGGGCGCCGCCGCGGGCGCGCGCAAGCAGTGCTTCTGGACGCGCCAGATCAACAACTTCGCCAGCGTGGACGACCGCATCGTCAACGTCCGGGTGGGCGTGAAGGACGTCTACCAGTTCGAGATGTTCGGCCGGTGCAGCGAGGTGGATTGGGCGCAGAACATCGCCGTCCGCTCGCGGGGCTCGTCGTACATCTGCTCGGGCCTCGACGCCGAGATCATCACGCCCAGCACCCTCGGAGCCCACCGCTGCCCGGTCAGGACCGTCCGCAAGCTGACCGCGGAGGAGGTGAAGGCGCTGCCCAAGGGCGCCCGGCCCTAGATCAGGGCCCTGAACGGAAAGGGCGCCGGATCGCTCCGGCGCCCTCCGTGAGGTCTGGCGGGTCGCGCTCTAGAAGCGCTTACGGAAGCCCACCTCGAAGACCCGGCCCAGCGGATTGCCCTGGGTCAGGTCGTAGTTGTACGGCGAGGGCACGAAGGGCGGGTCCTCGTCGAAGACGTTCTGGACGCTCGCCGTCAGGGTGACGTCCCACGGCGCTTCCCAGCGCACGACCAGGTCGTGCTGCCAGTAGTCGTCCGACTTGCCCACCGGCTTCAGCGTCCGGCCCGCGCACGACGTCGAGGCGCAGGTGGCCGCCGGCGTGGTGGCCGAGGCGTCCGGCACGGTGATGAAGAAGGGCGAGCCGAAGGCGGGCGAGGTGCCCTCGGAGTAGCGGGTCTGCCAGCGCACCGACAGGCCGTCCTTCACATAGGCCAGGAACCCGTTCGCCTTCAGCTCGGGGTACGAGAAGAAGTCGTTCAGGATGTCGCTGAGGCCGGCGCGATCCTCGGCGGGGGCGATGTTGATGGTGCTCGAGTCCTTCAGCGGCACGGCGCCGCGCTTGTACTTGATCAGGTAGGTCGCCTCGACGCCCACGGCCCAGTTGGCGTCGAACCAGCCGTCCCAGTCGTACTGGGCCCGGAACTCCAGGCCCGAGGTCTTGGTGTTGGGACCGTTGATGATGAAGCTCTTGAGCCGCGCCACATTGGCGGCGCCGCAGACGCCGGCGAAGGTGAAGCGCGCCTGCAGGTCGGCGAAGGCCGCCTGGCCGCAGTTCACGTTGCTGTTGTTCGGGAACATCGTGGCGTAGAGGCGCGAGCCGCTTTCCTCGATGATCTCGTCCTTGAACTTGAAGTTGAAGTAGTCGAGCGTCGCCTGGAAGCCGCCGAACTCGACGATTGCCCCGATGTTGTAGGTGTCGGCCTTCTCGGGCTTCAGGTCGGGGTTGCCGCAGGACTGGAAGGCGCGATAGGCGCTGCCCAGCACGCGGACCCCGTTGTTGCAGTTGTTGCCCGTCAGGCCCGGCCCGGGCGCGCGGAACGTGGTGCTGGCGCTGCCGCGCAGGGCCAGGAAGTCGGTCGCCTGCCACTTCACCGCGACCTTGGGGTTGGTCGTGGAGCCGATGCCGCCCTGGTAGTCCTCATGGCGGATCGCGAAGTTGACGTTCAGCGCGTCGGTGATCGGCACCTGGAGCTCGCCGAAGACCGCCTTGACGTTCGCGTCGTCGTCACGGTCGACGTTCGAACCGAAGAACTGCAGCGGGCCGGTGGCGTCGGCGCAGGAAGGCCGATCCGGGCAGGGGTTCTCGGCGGCGTTGAAGAACGGGCCGTACTTCCGGATCTCGCGGCTGTAGCGGTACTGCGCGCCCAGCGCCCACGCGACGGCGCCGCCGCCCAGGTCCAGGCCCGTCTCGCCGGAGAAGACGGCGTCGACGACCAGGATCTGGTTGGTGAGCACGTTGGTGTAGGTCCCGAACAGCCCGCCCACCACGTCGCGGTCGTTGGCCACCGACGAGTTGAAGAATGGGTTCGGCTGCCCGTTGACCAGGCTGGTCTGGACCCCGTTGGTGAAGGGGTTGAAGAAGAAGCAGCCCAGGGCCGCGTTGCCCGCGCCGGTCGTGAAGTTGGCGGTCTCGGCGGCGGTGCACTGGTCGGCCGCGCCGGCCTTGCTGCCGAAGCCGCGGAGCGCCAGCTGGAGGTTGCGCACCAGGATGTCCCGCGTCGTCGCCGTGTTCTTCTGCTCCATGTACGTCACCGCGGTGTCGTACTTGATCCCCGCCCACAGGTTGCCCTTGAACCCGCCGGAGATGCGGAAGCCCTCGTTGACGATGGACTGGTGGTCCGCGCCGTCCTTGTAGGTGGGGTTGCCGCCGAACGAGAGCGCCCGCCAGCCCAGCTGGACGATATCGACGCCCCGGGCCCCGCCCGGCGCGCCCGGCTGGGCGCCGGTGGTGCTGAAGGCGCCGGCCCGGATGGCCGCGCACTCGGCGGCGGTCAGCGGCGCCCGGCAGTCGTTGATCAGCGCCAGGAAGCCCGGGTTGTTCACCGGCACGTTGAACGGCACCGAGAGGTTCGCCCCCGTCGCCGCGCTTGGCGAGAAGGACGTGCCGCCATCGGCCACGCGCGAGGGATACTGCGCCGTCAGGTTGGACGGCGAGATCCGCTGCACGGGCGTGTCGTTCTTCGTCCAGGCGATCTCGCCGTGGAACGACAGGTTCTCGGAGAAGTCGAAGTTGACCTCGCCGTAGAGCTGGTAGTGGTCCTCGCGGTTCACGAGATCATTGAAGTTGGAGAACTGGAAGCGGCAGCCGGTCCCCGTGCCCGAGGTCGCCGGGTTCAACGCGCCCGTCGGCACCGCGAAGGACACGGTGGCGCCCTGGTTGGGCTGACCGGCGAGCGGGTTCTGGAACGTGACGTTCCGGGTCAGCGTCCCGCCCAGTTCCTCGCAGCCGTTGTCGCGGAAGGCGGTGGCGCCGGCCACGTAGAAGCCGGGGTTGGACGCGCCGGTGAAGCCCGCAGCGCCCGAAGAGCCCGCGAAGTCGAACGGCTTCAGCGCGAAGTCGCGGTCATGGATGTCGAGGCGCGAGCGGTGGCGGTAGCCGGCCGTCAGCAGGACGTTGCCGTTGTCGAACTTCTTCCCCCAGGCGGCGTTGGCGTTGTAGTCGCCGTTGGTGTCGTTGATCAGGGCGTACTCGCCGTCGATCTCCAGCCCGTCCAGGTCCTTTCGGGTGATGAAGTTCACCACGCCGCCGATGGCGTCCGAGCCGTAGGTCGCGGCCGCGCCGTCCTTCAGGATCTCGATGCGGCCGACCGCGGCCGTCGGGATGAAGTTCAGGTTCGCGCCGCCGCCCTGGAAGGCCGCCGCGGGGCTGTCCGCAAGCCGCCGGCCGTTCATCAGGGTCAGCGTGCGCGCCGCGCCGAAGCCCCGCAGGTTGATGGTCGCGGTGCCCGCGCCGCCGTTGTAGCGGTTGGATTCCCCCAGCGACGACTGCGAGGCGGTGATCGTCTTCACCAGCTGCACGATGGTGGGCGAGCCCTGCTTCTCCAGGTCCTCGGTCGAGAGGACGTCGACCGGCAGGGCCGAGTCCTCCGGCGTGCCGGCGATGAATGAGCCGGTGACGACCACCTCCTCGACTTCCGAGGGCGCGGTCGCGGCGGTCTGAGCCGCGGCGGTGTTGAAAAGTCCGAATGAAATGGCGACGGCCAGCATCGAGCCGCCGCAGAAATAACCACGCTTGAGCATAATGTTTCCTCCCCCGCGGACGGCGCCCATCTGATGTGTGGCGTTCCGGCCTTCGGTAGAGGGATGATTGGCGACAATTCGGGAAACCGCCAGCGAATTCCGCAGGGGAAACGTACCGAAATTAGGAAGCCGCCATCCGGCCTCCGCACGGTGGCGCGCTCACGCGGCAGGCCGCCCTCAGGCGCGGCGCAACGAGCCCAAGACCGAACAGCGCCGCGGAGCGGACCCCGCGGCGCTGTGGATGTCCGGCCGCCCGGGGGCGGCGTGCGCGATGCAGATCAGAACTTCGTCTGCAGGCCGAACTCGAACACGCGGCCCAGCGGGTTCTGGGTCATGTAGTCGTAGTTGTACTGGCTCTTGTAGAACGGCGGCACGTCGTCCAGCACGTTCTTGACCGAGAGCGTCGCCGTCCACCGTTCCCGGTACGTCAGCCGATAGGTGACGTCATGGACCCACCGGTCCTTGCGCTTGAGCCGGCTGCCGGCGACGACGGCGTTCACGTCGTCGGTGCCCGACCAGTAGCGCGTGGTCCAGCGGAGGTTGTGACCGCCGAGGGCGTAGTTCGCGTAGATGTTCCCGCGCAGGCGGGGGTACGAGTAGAAGGCCGACAGGAGCTCGGACTTGCCGACCCGGTTCAGCGCTCCGTCGAACACGACGTTGGTGCCCAGCAGGAGCCCCGCGCCGCGCTTGTAGTCCGTGAGGATGCTGGCGTCGCCGCCGATCGTCAGCCGGCCGTTGAAGATCTCGTCCCAGAAGTACGAGGCGTTGAGATCGATGCCGGTGATGTCGGTGTTCGGCCCGTTGATGACGTTGTTGCGCACCGACAGCAGGTTGTTCGGGTGGCAGGTCGGCACGGTGCGGCCGCCGTACAGGGTGGAGTTGACCGTGTCGGTCCCGAACCGGAAGCGGTCGAACAGGGCGGTGCTGCCGCACTGCCAGCTGGCCGGATTGGCCGACGGGAACATGGACGTATAGATCCGCGCCGCGGTCTCGGTCGTGATCTCGTTCTTGAAGGCGAACTTGAAGAAGTCGATCTGCGCCTGGAAGGCGCCGGTCTCGAAGAGGAACCCGACGTTGAACGTGTCGGCCGTCTCGGGATCGAGGTCCGGATTTCCGAACGTCTGCACCGGGCGATAGAGCGGCGCCCCCGTGATGGGGTTGGTGAACTGGGCCTGGATGAAGCCGAACCCCGGATCCAGGGCCGCGATGGGAGGCGCCCGGAAGGTGGTGCCCGCCGAGCCCCGGACCGCCACCCAGGGCAGGATCTGCCAGCGGATCGACGCGCGGGGATTGGTCGTCGCGCCGACATTGCCGCCGTAGCGCTCATTGCGGATGGCCAGGCTCACGACCACGTCGTCGGTGACGGGGGCCTGCAGCTCGCCGAAGAAGGCGACCACGTGCCGGTCCTCCTGGCTTTCGCGGCCCGAGCCGATGAACGTGAACGGGCCGCCTCCAGGCACCGCGCAGGTCGGCAGACCGTCGCCGTAGGGCTGGCTGTCGACGCAGGGCGTCTTCTCGCCGTCGAAGTTCGAGGACAGGGAGATGCGCCGCTCGTTGAAGCGCCACTGCGCGCCGACAGCCCAGCTGAGCGGCGTGTCGGTCCACAATCTCAGGCCGCCGAAGTCCCCGGTCAGCTGCGCCTGCGCCGTGATCAGCTGCTGGGTGGTCGTGGATACCGCATCGTCCTGCAGCCAGGCCCAGAGCGCAGGGTCGATCGCCGGCCCCTGACGCAGGCCCGTCGCCTGCGCATAGTTCGCGCCGTTGATGCTGGACCGCTGGATCGAGTTGGCGAACGGGTTGAGGTACTGGCAGGCCCCGACGCCGGGCGTTCCCGTGACCGGATTGCAGTTCGGCCCGCCCAGCCCCCGCAGGGCAAGCTGGATACGATTCACGTAGCGGTCCGGGGTCCGGGCGATCTGCTCGGCCCGCATGTAGTTGAGGGTCGTCCGCCATTCCCAGCCGTTTTCCAGTTCGCCGATGAAGCCGCCCACCACGCGGAACGACGTGATCTGGTTGCTCTGCCGGTCGGCGTCGAAGTCATGGAGCGGGTTGCCGCCCATGGCCACCGGACGCCACTGGGTCAGGTTCATGGCGACCCCGTTCGTCAGCGCCGCCGCGCAGATGGCCGCGGTGATCTGCGGCTGGGTCGCCGTCGGGCACGGGTTGAAGAGGGCCTGGAGACCCGGATTGCTCGCCGGCACGTAGTAGCGCGACTGGATGGCGCCCGGAGCCGCCGGATAGGGCGACGTTCCGCCCCCCGGCGACGAGCCGCTCGCCTCGATCGGCGTGGGGAACTGGACGGTGGACTGGGACGCCGACACGCGGTCGTGCGGCACGTCCGTACGCGACCAGAGGACTTCCCCATGGAAGCGGAGCCGCTCGCTCAGGTTGAAGTTGGCCTCACCGAACAGGTGGTAGTGGTCCTCATGCGCCACCCGGGTGTCGTGATAGGTGAACGGGTAGAAGCACTGGCCGTTGGGCACGAACGAAAGGCCGCCGAGCTGGGTGCAGCCGGCGTCCGAGAAGGTCGCCGACAGGGTGCCGCCCAGCGGCTGGCCCGGGCGCGCCGGGTCCGGCAGGAAGCCGCCGTTCGGCCCCAGCACCGGCGTTCCCAGGATCGCGTTGTAGCCGCCGGGATTGCTGGCGCCCGAGATCCCGCTGATGTTGACGGTGTCGGGGAAGACAGCGTTGGGCAGCGTCCAGGGCAGGTCGTCGCCGTTGAGCTCGCTTCGATGCCGGTAGGAGGCCGCGAGCAACAGGTTGCCGTTGTCGAACTTCCTGCCCCAGGCGACGGACGCTTCGTAGTCTCCGTTGGATCCGTCGATGAGCGCGTACTTGCCGCTGGCCTCGAAGCCTTCGAGGTCCTTCCGCGTGATGAAGTTCACCACCCCGGCCACCGCGTCCGACCCGTAAGTGGCCGCCGCGCCGTCGCGCAGCACCTCGACCTGACCGATGGCGATCGTGGGCACCACGTTGACGTTCACGAACTCCTGGCCCCCGGCAGCGGTGATCGTCGACAGGCGCTCGCCGTTCATGAGCGACAGCGTCCGGGTCAGTCCGAGCCCCCGCAGATTGATGGTCGCCACGCCGGCCGCGGCGCCGCCGAGGAAGCGATTGGACTCGCCGATGTTGCCGCCCGAGACGGACGGGATCGTGCGCACGAGGTCCACGAGGGACGGGCTGCCCTGCTCCTTGAGCGACTGATTGGTGATCACGTCCACGGGCAACGGGGCGTCTTCCGGGGTGCCCCGGATGAACGAGCCCGTGACCACGACCTCCTCGACCTCGGACGGCGCGTTCGCGGCGGTCTGCGCGGCGGCGGTGTCGAAGAAGCCAAATGAAATCGCGACGGCAAGCATGGAGCCGCCGCAAAGATAGCTGCGCTTGGTCATGTCTTTCCTCCCCCGCGGGCGGCGCGCATCTGGCGTGCAGCGTTCTCCGACCTTTGGTATGCGAATGATCGGCGCAATTTCGCGAATGCGCCAGCAGATTCCGCAGAGGAAACGTACCGGACTTCTGAAACCCCCGGAGCCGGTCCGGCCAAGGCGTCGCCGTACGCGGCGGACCCGCTCTTGCGACCTGGCGGCAGGCAAAAGAAAAGCGCCGCCGGGCGGACCCGGCGGCGCTGAAGATCGGCTCCGGTCGCCCGGAGGTCTGATCAGAACTTCTTGCGGGCCCCGATCTTGAAGGTGCGGCCGTAGGGGTTGCCGATGAAGGGGTCGTAGCCCGCTTCCAGGCGCGCCGCAGACGGGTCGCGGTCGAAGATGTTGAACACCGAGGCGGTGACCGTGGTGTCCCAGGGCAGCTGCAGGCGATAGGTCATGTCGAAGGTGTAGAACTCCTTCACCCGCAGACCCAGCGTCGTCAGCTGGCAGTTGGTGGCCGTGCCGGCCTGGGCGTTGGCCACGTTGCAGTTCGGCGACGAGCCGGTCTGCACCGTGGTCGGGCCGCGGTTGTCCGTGGCGCCGCCAACGTAGGTCATGTCCACCCGCAGGTTGTGCTGGCCGCGGCTGTATTCGGCGTAGGCCGCGCCGCGGAGCTTCGACACCGTCCCGGGGAAGCGGTCGTAGTTCGTGAACCCGAGGGCGCTGTAGGCCGTGGAGACCAGCACGCCGTTCAGGTTGAACTCGCCGATGTCGTACTTCACCAGGCGGCTGAACGAGGCGCCCAGGGTGACATCGCCGCCCATGACGTCACGGAGCCGGTAGTCGATGTTGCCGTCGATGCCGGTGACCTTGATGCGCGGGCCGTTCACGGTGTCGGAGCGGACGCGCTGGATGTCGTTGCCGACGGTCACGCCCTGCGTGCAGGCGTTGTTGTTGTTGAAGGTGATCAGGCTGCGCAGGGCGCTGCCGCAGTTCACGAACTGCGTGCCGTTCCCGACGCCGCCCACGGCGGTGGCCACGATCTGGGCCGGAACCGTGGTGATCTGGTCTTCGACGTTGAAGTGCCAGTAGTCGAGGATCAATCGCAGGCCCTGGACCTCGAAGATGCCGCCCACGTTGTAGGTGAACGCCTTTTCGGGGCCGATGGCCGGATTGCCGGTGAAGTCGACCGACTTGAAGTTGTTGCCGGCCGCCTGGATGCCCGACAGACCGGTGACGGCGTTGTTCGAGCGGTTGCCGGGGGTCGGGCCGCGGAAGGTGGTGCCGATCGAACCGCGCAGCGCGAACTGCTCGGCGATCTGCCACTTCAGGGCCAGCTTCGGGTTGGTGGTCGAGCCGGTGAGGCCGCCGTAGTCCTCGTACCGGATGGCCGCCTGCGCGTTGATCGTGTCGGTGATCGGCAGGTTGGTTTCCGCGAAGAAGGCGTAGACCGAGTCATCCAGCTGCTGCGGCGTGCCCTGGCCCAGGAAGATGTAAGGGCCGGTGGGGAACGCGCAGTTCGTGGCGCCGATCACCGGGCACGGCGCGACGCGCGAGTCCTGGAACGGGCTGCGGAGCGACGACTGGAAGTCGGACGCGCGGTACTGCGCGCCGGCGGCCCAGCCGATGTTCCCGCCCGGAAGCGCGATGCCCAGTTCGCCGTTCAGCACGAAGTCGACGACGAAGAGGTCCTGGCGCTGCTGGGTCTGCGAGTTCAGCTCGAAGATCCAGCTGACCAGCTCGGGGCTGTTGGCGTTGGCCGAGACGAAGCCCGGGTTGGTCAGGCCCAGCGCGGGGTTGCCGGCGTAGGCGTTCGAGAACGGGTTGAAGTACCGGCACCCGTTGGCTCCGGCCACCGTGCCCGTGCAGTTCGGGCCGCCGAAGCCGTTCAGCGCCCGCTGCAGGCGGTCGATGAAGATGTCGGGCGTCGACTGGCGGTTCTGGGTCCGCGAGAAGCTGACGCCCAGGTCGTAGCCGATGCCGGCGAAGGGCAGTTCGCCTGTCAGGCCGCCCGACACGCGATACACGTTGTAGTTCCGGTAGCCGATCTGGCCCCCGTCGTCGAAGATCGGGTTGCCGCCGGCTCCGAGCGGGCGGAACAGCGTCAGCGAGACGCGGCTGGTGGCCGCGATCGCCGCCGGCGAAAGGCCGGCCTGCTGCAGGGCCGTGAGCGCGCCGGGGTTGGTGATCGGCGTCGAGAACACGCCGACCGAACCCGGACCGTTCGGGCCCTGGATCGGCGGGAAGCCGGGCGAGAACCGCATGCGCGGGATGTCGGTCTTGGCCCAGTAGGCGTCGAGGTGGAACTTGGTCTTGTCATCCAGGTCGACGTTCACCTGACCGTAGATGTGGTAGCGGTTCTCGTGCTCGATCAGGTTGTCGAAGGGAATGTAGGTGAAGTAGCAGGCCGGGGTCGTGCCGGTGAAGCCGGCGAAGCCCCCGACGGCCGCGCAATTCGAATCGCGCGTCACGCCAGCCGTCGGCGCGCCGGTGGCGCCGAGCGGCAGGAACGACGGCGGCTGGCCCAGCACGGAGTAGCCCGAGGGGTTGTCCAGGTAGGGCAGGTAGGACCAGTCGCGGTCGGTGGTCTTCAGCTGCGAGCGGTGCTGGTAGCCGGCCGACACCATGATGTCGGCGTTGTCGAAGGTCTTCCCGTAGATGGCGTTGGCCGTGTAGTCGCCGTTCGAACCGTCCACGAGGCGATAGTCGCCGCTGAGCTCCAGCCCTTCGAACTTGTTGCGGGTGATGAAGTTCACCACGCCGGCGATGGCGTCCGAGCCGTAGGTCGCCGCAGCGCCGTCCTTCAGCACTTCCACCCGGCCGATGGCCGAGACGGGGAGCAGGTTGGTGTCGACGCCGCCGCTGCCGGCGCCGGCCGAGGCCACCACGCGGCGGCCGTTCACCAGCACCAGGGTGCGGAGGCTGCCCAGGCTGCGGAGGTTGATGGTGCCCGCGCCGACCTGGCCCTGGGCGGCGGTGGAGAACTGGTTGGTGTCGCCGAGCACCGGGCCGGAGACCGGCAGGCTCTTGATGAGCTCGATCGTGTTCGGCGAGCCCCGCTTCTGGAGTTCTTCCGCGCCGATCACCTCGACGGGAAGGGCCGCGTCTTCGGGGGTGCCCCGAATGAACGAACCGGTGACGACCACCTCCTGCACTTCGGACGTGGTGCTGGCCTGATCGGTCTGGGCCGCGGCGGGCGCGACGACGCCGAGGGCGGCGACGACGGCCACAACCGAGCCGCCGCAGAACTGACTGCGCTTGTTCATCTTGATCTTTCCTTCCCCTCCTGCGGCGAGACGTTCCGCGTCTTGGGCGCGGATCCGTGGCCGGGATCACCTTCTCTTTGAACGGGTTCTGCGAAAAATGGAACCGTGTTTTCTACGATCTCGGCCACAGCGTGGCTTCCGGAACACTAAGCCCCACAAGGGAAAGCGCGCCGCCGGGCTCCCGGCGGCGCGCCATCTCCCGGCCGGCCTGCGGCCTATCGTCACCAGACCTTCTTGGTGACGCCGATCTTGAGCGTCCGGCCCAGGGGATTGCCCGTGAACGGATCGTAGCCGGGCGCCAGGCGCGCGAACGACGGGTCGTCGTCGAACACGTTCTGGACCCGCACGACCAGGGTCGTGTCCCAGGGCAGCAGCACGCGGTAGGCGGCGTCGACCAGCAGCGTCTCGTCGATCTTGCGCCCGCGGAGCACCGCCTGCCCGCCCAGCGACGCCAGCGGCAGGTAGGGCGCCGCACGCTGGTCGATGTAGCTGGAGATGTAGTTGGCGGTGAAACGCAGGTTGTGGACGCCGCGCGTGAGCTCGACGTAGGCCTGCGCCTTCCAGTCCGGCAGGGGCACGACGCTCTGGCCCTGGTTCAGGAAGTTCACGGCGTTGAAGGCCGGCTGGACGACCAGGCCCTCCACCTCGGTCCGGTCGACCTTGTACTCCAGGACGTAGCTGAAGCTGCCGCCGATCGTCACGTCGACGCCGAACATCGGCTCGGGGAAGTCGAAGTCCGCCAGGGCGTCGATGCCCGAGGTCTTCTGGTCGGCCCCGTTGATCACGCCGGTGCGCAGCCGCGCGACGTTCGCCACCGCGCAGGTCGTGCCCGAGAAGAACTGGAACCGCGCCTGCAGGCCGGCGAACGCCGGGTTGCCGCAGTTCGTCGAGGCGCCGCCCGGGAACATGGTGGCGACGATCGCGTCGAACGGCTCGGCGACGATCGGCTTCTGGAAGTCGAAGCTCCAGTAGTCCACGGTCGCGCGCAGCCCGCCGGCCCGCACGATGCCGCCGACGCTCCAGGTGACGGCGCTTTCGGGCTTCAGGGACGGATTGGCCACGATGTCCACCGGGCGGTAGTTGCCGCCGAAGAACTGCAGCGTCGTGACCCGGCCCTCGAGGTTGTTGGCCGGCGGCGCGCGGAACGTGGTGCCGAGCGAGCCGCGGACGGCGAACATGTCGTTGATCTGCCAGCGGGCCGACACCTTGGGGTCGAAGGTGCCCCCGACGCCGCCGCCGTAATCCTCGTAGCGGGCCGCCGCCTGCACGTTCAGGGCGTCGGTGATCGGGATCTGGACCTCGGCGAAGGCCGCGTACACGTCCTGCTCGAGATCCTGCTCGGCGAAGGTCCCGAGGAATGCGAGCGGACCGGTCTCGAGCGCGCAGCTGCGGTTGCCGGTGATCGGCGTGTCGGGGCACGGGTTGATGGCCACGTCCCAGCCGGGCGAGACGCTCTGTTCGGTCTGGTTGCGCCGGTACTGGCCGCCGACGGCCCAGCCGATCTCGCCGCCCGGGAGCGACAGCCCCGGAATGGTCCCGTCGAACACGAGCTCGGCCACGACCAGCCGGTTCACGACCTCCCGCGAGTTCTCGCGGAAGAACCAGCGGACCAGCTCGGGCGAGTTGCGGGGCGAGCTGGCCGTGAAGCCGGGGTTGGTCCCGCCGGTGATCGGGTTGGACGCCGCGCTGTTGGAGAACGGGTTGAAGTACATGCACGGCCCCACCCCGGGCGTGCCGGTGGTGCGGTTGCAGTCGGGGCCGCCGAGGCCGTTCAGGGCCAGCTGGAAGCGGCTGATCTCGGTGTCGGACTGGCTGAGGTACGAGGAGTTCTGGGAGTAGGTGAGCGCCAGGTTCCAGCCGATGTCGGCGACCGGCAGCTTGCCGCGAACGTCTCCCGAGACCCGCCACATCTCGTAGTCGCGCTTGCCCTGGGCCGGGCCGCGGCCGTTGAAGAGCGGATTGCCGTCGAAGGCGAAGGGCCGGTAGGCGGCGAGCACGACGCCGGCATTCCCGTTCGGGAACTGGCCCGGGTTCTTGGCCACGTAGTCGCGCAGGCCCGGGTTGGACGCCGGCACGAAGTAGCGTCCCGCCACCGGCGAGAACGTGGAGGACGGGCCCGCCAGCAGCGCGTAGCCGGGGCTGGTGCTCATGGTCACCACGCCGCGGGCGTACATGGCGTCCATGTGGAAGGTGGTGTCCTCGTCGATGTCGAAGTTGAACTGGCCGTAGATCGAGTAGCGGTCCTCGGGCTCGACGAGGTTGTCGTTCAGCCCGAACTGCACCTGGCAGCCCACGGGCGTGAACGTGCCGCCCAGCGGCGTGCAGCCGCTGTCGAACCGCACGGCGGCCGGGCCGCTCGCCAGGTCGATGAAGGTGGGCAGCGAGATCGAGCTCCAGCCGCCCTCGGGGTTCGCGGCGAACGGCAGGCTGGTGAAGTCGCGCTTGGTGAACTGCAGCCGCGAGCGGTGGCGGAAGTCGGCGGCGACGAAGGCGTTGGCCCGGTCGTTCGACCAGCCCCACTTCACATAGCCGCCCCAGTCGCCCTCGGAGCCGTCGATGAACGTCCAGTCGCCGTGCAGCTCCAGGCCGTCGAAGGTCGTGGGCGCGATCAGGTTGACCACCCCGCCGATCGCTTCCGAGCCATAGGTGGCGGCGGCGCCGTCCTTGAGCACCTCGATGCGGCCGACGGCCGCGAGGGGCAGGAGGTTCGTGTCGACGGCCCCGTTGGCCGAGAGCGCCACGCGCCGCCCGTTGAAGAGGACCAGGGTCCGCGCCGCCCCCAGCCCGCGCAGGTTGATGGTGCCCACGCCTTCCTGGCCCTGCGAGCGCCCGTCGAACTGGTTGGAGTCGCCCAGCACGCCCTGGCTGGACGGCAGCGCCTTGATCAGCTCGACGGCCGAGGGCGAACCCTGCTTCGCCAGGTCCTCGCCGCCGATGACGTCGACGGGAAGCGCGGCGTCCTCCGGGGTGCCCCGGATGAACGAGCCCGTGACCACCACCTCGCCGACCTCGGTCGAACCGGTCTGAGCCTGGGCCTGCGCCGCGAGGCCGAGCGCGGCCGCGAGCAGGGACGCGCCGCAGAAGAATCTGCCCTTGGACATCGATGTTCCTCCCCTCCGGGAGCCTCTGATCGGGCCTGCCGGAGCGGGGAAATATGAAGGCGGATATTTCAGCGCCGCCACGCGAATCGCCGCGCGCGCGCAACGTTCGCGAGCGGCGCGGCGCCGACGCAACAACTTGTGACGTAAGGAAATCCTGACGCTACGGCGCCCAGGGCGACGCGTCGCGGCGCGGCGCATGTTACACCACGGTCACGCCGGAGACTGCGATGAGCCAGGCCCGCCGCGGCCCTCCTCTGTGGCCCCGCCGGCTGCGGGCGAGGAAGATCGCCAGCTGCGGACCCCCGGCGCCCCGGCGGCAACACGCTGTCACCAAGCGTGTGTTGGTCATGCCGCGAGGCGCATGGCAGAAGCCGCCGCCATGATCCCGTTCATCGACCTCGCCGCTCAGCGCGCGCGCCTGGGCCAGCCGCTGGAGGACGCGATCCTCAAGGTGGTGCGCTCGGGCGCCTACATCATGGGCCCGGAGATCGGCCAGTTCGAGGCCGAGCTCGCCGCCTTCGGCCAGGCGCGGCATGCGCTCTCGTGCGGATCGGGCACCGAGGCCCTGATGCTGCCGCTGATGGCCTGGGAGATCGGGCCGGGCGACGCGGTCTTCTGCCCCAGCTTCACCTTTGCGGCCACCGCCGAGGTGATGCCGCTGGTGGGCGCCTCGCCGGTGTTCGTCGACGTGCTGCCGGACACCTACAACCTGGACCCGGCGAAGCTGGAGGCCGCCATCGCGGCGGTGAAGGCGGACGGGCGGCTGACGCCGCGGGCGGTGATCGCGGTCGACCTGTTCGGCCAGCCCGCCGACTACCCGGCCATCAAGGCGGCAGCCGAGCGCCACGGCCTGAAGCTGATCTCCGATTCCGCGCAAGGCTTCGGCTGCACGCTGAACGGCCGCCATCCGCTGCACTGGGCGGACGTGACGACCACCTCGTTCTTCCCGGCCAAGCCGCTGGGCTGCTACGGCGACGGCGGGGCGGTGCTGTCGAACGACGACCGGCTGCACGACCTGCTGGTGTCGCTGCGCGTGCACGGCCAGGCGGTGAAGTCCGACCTGGAGGGCCGCACCTTCGACCACGACCCCAAGTACCTGAACATGCGGGTGGGGATGAACAGCCGGATGGACACCCTCCAGGCCGCCGTGCTGCTGCAGAAGCTGAGCATCTTCGCCGACGAGATCGAGGCCCGGAACCGGGTGGCGGCCCGCTACGCCGAAGCGCTGGGCGACGTGGTCCGCGTCCCACCGGTGATCGCGGGCGGCGTCTCGGTCTGGGCGCAGTACGTCATCGAGACGGAGGACCGCGACGGGCTGGCCGCGCACCTGCGGACCGAAGGGATCCCGACGGCGGTCTACTATCCCGTGCCCCTGCACCTGCAGGCGCCCTACCGCGGCTATCCGCAGCCGGGGGGGCTGCCGGTCACCGAGGCGGCGGCGGGCAGGGTGCTGGCGCTGCCGATGCACGCCTACCTGGACGCCGAAACCCAGGACCGCATCACGGCGGCGATCCGCAACCACGTGAAGCGCAACCGGTAGCGGCCGGACCGACGGTCAGTCGAGGGCGCCGACGATGGAGGCGCGCTGGGAGAGCTCGATCCAGTTGCCGTCGGGATCGCGGACCATGGAGATCCGCGCCGTGGTTCCCAGCGTCACCGGCGCCAGGGCCTCGCGGCCGCCCTTCGCCAGGACGGCGGCGTGCTCCTCGTCGACCTTGAAGACCTGGAAGGTGATGTAGCGCCAGCCCGGGCCCTGCATCTGGGCGTCGGACGGGGCCGCCGGGTCCGCCTCGAGCAGGATCAGGCTCTCGCCCGCGCGGAAGGCGCCCTCGCGTTCCTCGGGCAGCCCGAGGGCCTCGGCGTAGAAGCGGCGGTGGGCGGCGAGGTCGCGGACGCCGATCCGCACGCCGATCTGAGTGACGCCGTCGTGGCCCGGCGGCACCAGGCTCACCCGGTTGCCCTCGGGGTCGGCCAGGCCCTGCGGCGCGATCAACCCCTCGCGGGCGATCAGCAGTTCGCGATAGCCGCTGGGCGGGTTCGCCGGCAGGGGGTTGGCGTGGTGGTTGATCTTGAGCACGCTGCCCAGGACGTCGTGCCGGTGCTGGTCCTGGCCGCGGCGGATCGGCAGGACATGGTCCAGCGGAACCCCCGCCTCGCCCTGCCAGAAGGCCAGCATGGGGCCCAGGTCGTTGGTGGCGAGGCCGATGTCGACCCTCGGCTTGGCAAGCTGCATCCCGTCCTCCCCTTGCGCCGGCAGGATCGCCATGGAATGGGTGGCGTCAAACAAATGTTTGAGGGACGTCCGCCATGAAGGCCGCAGTCTATTACGAGAACGGTCCCCCCGAGGTCCTGAAGTACGAGGACGTCCCCGATCCCCAGTGCCACCCGAAAGGCGTCGTGATCCGCGTCGAGGCGGTGGCGATCGAGGGCGGCGACACGCTGAACCGCTTCGGCGGCCCGCTGATGACCAACCCGCACGTGGTGGGCTACCAGGCCGCCGGCGAGGTGATCGAGGCCGGCGCCGAGGTCACGAACCTCAAGGTCGGCGACCGGGTCTGCACGACCGGGGGATGGGGCAGCCACGCCGAGCTGCGGGCCGTCTCGGCCAAGACCGCGTGGAAGATCCCCGACGGCCTGTCGACCCGCGAGGCGGCGGTCATCCCGGTGACGTTCGGCACCGCCGCCGACTGCCTGTTCGAGTTCGGGCGGATGAAGGCCGGCGAGGTGGTCCTGGTGCAGGCCGGCGCCTCGGGCGTGGGCGTGGCGGCGATCCAACTGGCGGCGAAGGCGGGCGCCTCGATGGTCATCGCCACCGCCTCGTCGGACGAGCGGCTCGAACGCCTGCGCCCGCTCGGCATGACCCACGGGATCAACTACGCCACGCACGACGTGGTCGAGGAGGTGATGCGCCTCACCGGCAAGAAGGGCGCCGACGTGGTGGTCGATTCGGTGGGCGGCGCGGTGCTGCAGGGCTCGATCCTCAGCCTCGCCTACCGCGGCCGGGTCTCGACCGTGGGCCAGGCGGGCCGCGACCGCCAGAAGATGGACCTTTCCACGCTGATGGGCGGCAACCGCACCATCTCGGGCGTGTTCCTGGGCGCCGAGATTTCAACCGACCGCGTCCAGAAGAGCATCGCGAGCCTGATCGACCGGGTGGCCCAGGGCGAGCTGAAGGTGGTGATCGACCGCGAGTTCCCGCTTTCGGAGGCCGCCGCCGCGCACCGCTACATCGAAAGCCGCCAGGCGGTGGGACGCGTGCTGCTGATCCCCTGACGGGGCGGTCCGGCGGGGCTCAGCCGTTGAACTTGAGCCACAGTCCCGCCAGGCCCAGCAGGATGAAGACCCACATCGCCAGGGACAGGAGAAGGGGAACGATCACCCGCATGCTTCGGCCCGACCTCCCCCCCCAGGCGACTCCAGCCGCCATGATTGTCGCACAAGCTTCGCGAAGACCAGACGTTTCACGCGTGGGGATATCGTAGACGCTGGATCGCAACCAACAGGATACGCCAGCCAGGGAGAGAGCGATGCCAAGAGCGACGAACGGACGTGTCGAGCTCGAGTACGAGACCTTCGGCGACGGCGCGCCGGAGACGGTGCTGCTGATCAACGGGCTCGGCTCGCAGATGACCCGCTGGCCGGCCGACTTCTGCGGCAAGCTGGCCGCCCGCGGGTACCGCGTCATCCGCATGGACAACCGCGACACGGGCCTCTCCACCTGGTTCGGCGACGGCGAGCGCTACACGCTGAAGGACATGGCGGCCGACGCCATGGCGGTGCTGGACGCCGCGGGCGTGAAGGCGGCGCACATCGCGGGCGTTTCCATGGGCGGGATGATCGTGCAGCGGATCGCCATCGACTATCCGGCGCGCGTGCTCTCGCTCACCTCGATCATGTCGGCGCCCACCGGCAACGTGGTGGCGACGCCCGAGGCCATGGCGGTGATCACCACCGCGCCGCCCGATCCCAAGGCCGACTTCGAGGCCTTCGTGGCGCACGGCATGAGGAACGCCCGCACGATCGGCAGCCCCGCCTATCCCTGGGACGAGGCGGACCTGCGCGAGCGGGTGATCGCCGAGCATCGGCGGGCCTTCAACCCGTCCGGCGTCGTTCGCCAGCGGCAGGCGATCGGCGCCGACGGCGACCGCACCGAGGAGCTCAAGCGGCTGAAGACGCCCACGGTGGTCCTGCACGGCGCGGACGATCCGCTGGTCCAGCCCATCGGCGGCGAGCAGACCGCCGCGGCCATTCCGGGCGCCGAGCTGCGCATCGTCCCGGGCATGGGCCACGACCTGCCGCCCGGCCTGCACGAGATCTTCATCGACGCCATCACCGCGGCCGCCGCGCGCGCCCGCACGCCCGCCTAACCGTTCGAGGAACCCATGGGACGTCTTTCCGGCCGCACGGCCGTCATCACCGGCGCAGCCAGCGGCATCGGCCGCGCGGCCGCCAAGCTGTTCGCCGCCGAGGGCGCGAGCCTGGTCATCGCCGACCGGGCCGAGGCCGTGGCCGAGACCGCCCAGGCGGTGTCGCAGGCCGGCGGCAAGGCCGTGGCCGTCACGGGGGACGCCGGCGACGACGCCTTCGTGAAGTCGCTGGTGGACCGCGCGCTGGGCGACTTCGGCGGGCTGGACGTGTTCTGGGCCAACGCCGGCATCTCAGGCGGCTTCGCCCCGCTGCACGAGCAGACCGCCGACTACTGGGCCGAGATCCTGCGGGTGAACCTGATCGGCCCGTTCCTGGCCGTGAAGCACGCCAGCGCGGCGATGATTCCGAACGGCAAGGGCTCGATCATCTGCACGGCCTCGGTAGCGGGTATCCGTTCGGGCGCCGGCGGGCCGGCGTACTCGGCCTCGAAGGCCGGGGTGATCAGCCTGGTGCAGACCGCCTGCAACGAGCTCTACGGCACGGGGATCCGCGTGAACGCCATCGCGCCGGGGCTGATCGAGACCGGGATGACCAAGCCCATCTTCGACGGCGCCCGCGCGCGCGGCAACGAGGACAAGATCGGCCAGCTGAACCCGACCACCCGCTACGGCCACCCCGAGGAGATCGCCGCCGCCGGCCTGTTCCTCGCCTCGGACGACGCCAGCTACGTGAACGGCCAGACGCTGGCCGTGGACGGCGGCCTCTCCACCTCGCACCCCGTGGTCCGCCGCAAGCGATGATCATCCTGCTGCGGCACGGCGAGACGTTCTGGAACGTCGAGCGGCGGGTGCAGGGACGGCTGGAGAGCGACCTGACCCCGCGCGGCGAGCGCCAGGCGCTGTCCATGGCCGCCCTGGCCGGCGAGCTGGCCGGGCGCGTCCCCGGCGACTGGCGTCTGGTGTCCAGCCCGAGCGGCCGGGCCCGCCGGACCGCCGACGCCGTCGCCGCGGTCACGGGTCTGGCCGTCGAGACCGACGCGCGGCTGGTCGAGATCTGCTGCGGCGCGTGGGAGGGCCAGCTGTGGGACGACGTCCGCCGCCATGACCCGCACCGCGGCTACGACGGCGAACGCTTCTTCGGCGCGCCCGGCGGCGGCGAGACCTTCGAGGACGTGATGGGCCGCGCCACGAGCTGGCTGGCCGATCTGCCCCCCGAGCCCGAGCGGCGCGTCATCGCGGTGAGCCACGGCGTGCTGGGGCGCCTGCTGCGCGGCGCCTATGCGGGCCTGGACCGGCAGGCGACGCTGGACCAGGCCGTGCCGCAGGACGCGGTCTACCGCCTTCAAAACGGCCAGATCGACCGGTTCGACTGCGAGCCCATCGACTAGCCGCAGGGACGGATGATCCGCGCCATCCTCATCGCCGCCGCCGCGCCGTTCCTCATGGGCGCGAAGGGACCCGAGACGGTGGACTACCGGATGGCGCTGCAGCCGGGCGCGGCCGGTCAGCCGGGCCTGCTGGCGGTGGAGATCCGCCTGCGCGGCGACGCCGACGGCGAGACGCGGCTGGCGCTGCCGGACGACTACGGCGCCAAGACCGACGCCTGGCGCTTCATCTCCGACCTGAAGGTCCGCGGGGCGAGCATGGCCGAGGACGGGCCCGCCGCCCGTGTGCTGCGCCACCCGCCGGGCGCCAAGCTCACGGTCAGCTACCGCGTGCAGACCGCCTACGAGGCCGACCCGCACTGGCGCGGGGGGCTGACCTACCAGGGCGCGGTGATCCGCCCGGACTGGTTCGCCTTCTTCGGCGACATCGTCTTCGTCCTGCCCGAGGACCGCGAGCGGCAGCCCGCCACCTTCCGCTGGGGGCGCATGCCCAAGGGCTGGACGGTGGCCTCCGACCTCGACCACGGCGCGCAGGGCCAGCCGCTGACCGTCGCGGACATCCGCGAGTCTGTGGCGATCGGCGGCGCCCAGGTCCGCGTGGCCACGCGGCCGATCCCGGGCGGGACGCTGCGGGTGGCCAGCCTGCCCGACCGCCCGATCCGGCTGGACGCCCTGGCCGACCAGGTCGCCGCCACCGTGACGGCGCAGCGCGCCTTCTGGGGCGACGGGGGCGGGCCCTATTTCGTGGGCGTCATCCCGCTGGTCCGCGATGGGACGTCGAAGGTGATGGGCGGCATCGGCCGCTCGGACGGCTTTGCGCTGTGGTCGACCCCGGACGAGCCGGAGTTCGTCCGCTGGACCGTCGCCCACGAGAACATGCACACCTGGATCCCGCGCCGCGTGGGCCGGGTCGCGCGCGAGCAGCGGGGCGGCGGGGTCTACTGGTTAACCGAGGGGTTCGCGGACTTCCTCACCAACCGCGCCATGCTGAAGGCCGGCGCCTGGAGCGTCGACGACGTGGTCGACCGCCAGGCCGCGGTGCTGCAGGCGTACGACGCCAACCCTGCCCGGAGCGCCGCGGCCGACCGCGTCAAGGCCGAGTTCTTCACCAGCCGCGACGTGCAGAGCCTGCCCTACCAGCGCGGCCAGCTGCTGGCGATGAAGTGGGACGAGGAGATCCGCCGCAAGACCGGCGGCAAGGCCGACCTGTCCACCGCCCTGCGCCACATGCACCGGCACTACCAGCAGTTCGCCCCGGACCAGGGCCCGGACGTGGTCACCGGCCTCGTCTCGGCGGTCTGGGTGGTCGCGGGGCTCGACATCCGCGCCGACATCGCGCGCTACGCGGAGGGCGGGGCGGCGATCGAGCTTCCGGAGGAAATGTTCGGCGGCTGCCTGCTGGCCCGCGTGACCGTGTCGCCGGCCTTCGACGCCGGCTTTGACGCCGCCGCCTCCTTCGCCGCGAAGACCGTGAAGGGCGTCCGCCGCCGGGGCCCCGCCTGGAACTCGGGCGTGCGCGACGGCATGCGGCTCGACGCCTGGACGTTCAATGCCGGGGACATGTCCCGCCAGATCGAGCTGGTGGTGCGACCACCCAAAATGAGTAGCCGGGCGAAGCCGCGGAAGATCGCCTACTGGCCCTATGGCGACGCCGACACCCGGACCCGCCGCCTGGAGCTCTCGCCCGAGCTCACCCGCGACCAGCGCGCGGACTGCGGGCGCCGGATGGCCGGGCTCTAAGTTTCGGTATTCTCAGGCTTTCCACCCCAGCCCGCACCGTCCGAGGCGTCGATCGGGCGGGTCCGCGCCCGCGGTTGTCCCAGGCCGGGCGCCGCGCCTGACCCGGCCCCCTGCGCCCTGGCCCTGCGACACTACGTTTGTTGCACCGCACACTGAAGCTGGCCAAACGCCGCCGCCATTGGGCCGGGACGGGACGGCATTGGCGCGTCCTTAACCTAGCTGGTGCGTAGGTATTGAAGATGCGTGTTGCTCTGACCCTTTCCGCTCTGTCCGCCGGGCTCGTCCTGGCAGGCGCCGGCGTGGCCATCGCCGGCCCCCTGCCGCAGGCCAAGAACGCGGCCGAGATCAACGGCGGCCTCGAGGCCATGCGCGAGTTCAACCTGATCGCGCTCAAGGACCTGAAGTCCTCGTCGAGCGTGCAGGGCCGCACCTTCGTGGGCGGGAACCTCTCGGGCTCCTCGTCGAACTACCTCACCGGCGCGGGCCAGTCCGGCGGCGTGGCGCTGACGGTGGCGGGCGACGTCACCGGCTCGGCCAAGAACATCAAGGGCGGCGGCGCCGTGAAGGTGGGCGGCAACCTGGACTCGGGCGCCAACCTCAACGGCGGCGGCAATGCCTACGTCGACGGCAACGCCAAGAAGATCAACGCCGGGACGGGGTCGGTCTACGCCGACGGCAACGTCGAACAGACCAACGCCCAGCACATCTACTACGGCGGGACGATCAAGACCTCGAACGGCGTCAAGCACGCCGGCGACCATTCGCAGGCGGGCCTGCAGGACAGCCTCGAGGCGATCGCCGCCGACTACGCGGCCGAGCTGACGGCGACGTCGGAGTACTTCGCAGACCTGTCCGCCACCCACTTCGTGTCCACGCCCAACGCCCAGGACGTGGTCTTCAACGCCGGCGCCGGAAGCGGGGTGGCGGTGTTCGCGATCAGCGACATCGAGACCCTGCTGAAGGGCCGCAGCAACCTTAAGTTCTCGGCGCCGCTCCTCTACGACGCGGTGATCGTGAACGTGGCGGGCTCGAAGATCACCCTGCCGGGCAGCATCAACTTCAACGCGGCCTCCGGGCTGGGCTCCAAGGTCGTCTGGAACTTCTACGAAGCGACCAGCGTGAACTTCGGCTCGAAGAGCTGGTACGGCTCGGTGCTCGCCCCCAACGCCGAGCTCAAGTTCAACAACTTCATCGAGGGCTCGGTGGTGGCCCGGGACCTGGTGCAGAACGGCGAGGTGCGCCTCGGAAACTTCTCCGGCGGCGGCCTGTCGGTCACGAGCTTCGCCGAGCGGGTCCAGACGGCCGTTCCCGAGCCGGCGACCTGGGCCATGATGATCATCGGGTTCGGCGCCATCGGCGCCGTCATCCGCCGTCGTCGCGCGCACTCGCTCGCTGTGGCAGGACACAAGCCGGTCTAGGTCGTGGGCCCAGGAGCCCTGGGCCACACGCCGATTGGGTCGCGGCCGGGGCAGCGCCCGTCGCGCCGCCCCCGCTCTGCCCGAGAAGATCCTGGCGGACCTCAGGCCCGCGACGGCGACGCGCTGAGTTGCGCCGGTTCGTCGTCTCAGGCGGTCCGGCCGAAGGCGCGCCGCCGGCCGGTGCGAACCGCGCGCCCCGCGAGGCCGAAGCCCAGGATCATCAGCGCCCAGCTCGACGGCTCCGGCACGCCGCCCCCTATGGGCCCCGACCCGGAGTACTCCACCACATAGCGGTTCGTGGCGCAGACGCACTGGTCGTTCCAGGTGAGCCCGCCGAAGTAGAAGCCGGTGAGCGCGTCCTCACCGCCCGCGTTGTTGGGCTCGCCGGCGTGCCAGTTCGCATAGGTCCCGGGCGGCTGCACGAAGCCATTTCGGAAGATCGTGCCTGCTTCGGGACCCGCGACCCACTTCCAGACGCCCTCCACCTCCGCATCGCTGCCGGCGAACCAGACCAGGCCGCTGAACACGTTATTGAAGATGAAGGCGTTCTCCTCTGCGGAGGTGACGGTCGCCAGGTGGGCGTCATACCCCGCGATCGGCGTCGCCAGTTCAGCGGCCGCCAGCGCGGTGTCGAACGTCACGAAGCTGGAGACCAGCTCATACCAGTGGCCGTTGGCCCCCGGGCCGGTCGTCCACTGGATGGCGGCGGAGGCCGGCGCAGCGGCCAGCGTCGAGGCGGCCACAAGCGCCGCGATCTTGAACGCATAGGTCATCGAAAGCCCCAGTTCTGCTTGGACGCGCAGGACGTCGCGCGTGCCGCACGGACCGTACGTCCGGGGCCCACCTTGGCCATCGCCGTTTGGGGGGCGCCGTGACCGGGACCCTTCAGGCGGGGGGCGTCCTGGCGCCGACCGGCGAACCGGGAAGAGCGATCGAGGTCTCCGCGGCAGGCCGCTCACGCCCAAGTCGAACGCACTGCGGCCGACATGGAGAAGCTCGTCGGGCGAGGGGCCGTCGGCGCCGTCAGGGGCCCGTCTGGAAATCCTCCGGCTCGTACAGCGGGCGGATCTCGATGACGCTGGGACCCGGCATGGGGTTCGGGCAGCGGCGGACCCACGCCACCGCCTCGTCCATGTCCGCCACGTCCCAGAGCCAGAACCCCGCCACCAGCTCGCCGGGCGGGCCGAACGGGCCTTCGGTCACGGTCCGCGACGCCCCGTCGAAGGCGACCCGCCGCCCCGCCGACGAAGGCTTGAGGCCGGCGCCCGTCCGCAGCACGCCGGCGGCTTGCAGTTCGTCGTTGAACCGGCCCATCGCCTCCATCATGGCCGGGTCGATCGGGCCGCCGCGCTCGCTGTCCTCGGTGGCCTTCACCAGCACCATCACCCGCACCTGCGCCTCCTGCGTTCCGGACGGCCGCGCGCCGCCTGCATGGCGGAACGACGAACGGAGCGCTTCGGCCCCGACACGCGCTCGATCACCGGGCGTAGAGCGCCTCCGGCGGCCCCTGCCCCTGGCGCCGCGGCCTCCGCGGCCCCATCTAGGGTTGGTGCGCCGTCGGCCCTGTGCCGTCGAGCCAGGCGGTCGAACACTCCCGACGCGGCGCCCTCCGAGAGACCCATGTCCCTGCTGTTCGCCGCCTCCGCGGCCCTTGTCCTGGCTTCGGCCATGGTTCCGCTCGCCTTCGCCCTCGCCGGTCGGCGGACGCGGGTCTGACGCCATGACCCTGCCCCTCGAATCCCCCGCTCCCGGCGGCCCGTTCAAGAGCGAACTCCGGGCCGACGACTACCGCAGCCGCGCCCGTGACGCCGGCAGTCTGGCCGACGCCAGCCCCTTGACCCAGGTGCAGGAGCGCCAGCGCGCCGCCGAGGCGGCGTGGCTCGAGCTCGCCGCCTGGGAAGACCAGCGCACCGCGCACGCCCAGGCGGTGGCCCGCCGCATCGCCGAGGGGTCCGTCCCGGCCGAAGCCGGCGAGGACCCGTCATGACCCACGCCATCGACCTGCCCGCCGGCGCGGGCGTCCGCATGACCGCCAGCGCCCGTCGCGCCTTCGGCGCACATCGCTGGGACATCCGCGTCCTGTCCGTCGCGACCGGCGAAGCCCGCGCGAGCTTCGGGTCCCATATCGGAGGCGCCGACATCGACCAGCGCCTGGAGATCCCTGCGCAGGACGTCGATTGCCGCCTGGAGGTCCGTTCGCGCCACGCCGTCCCCGGCGGCGGCTGGGTCGACGACGACGCCTCGATCGAGGAGGACACGCCCGACATCCTCGAACTCGGCTACTGCGATCTGGCCCGGCCCCTGGCCGCGCCTGGCGACGTGCGCCTGCGCTTCGCCTTCGCCGCGCCGCGCCGGCCGACCGGCGCGTGACGACCCCCGTCTGCCCCACCTGCCGGGCCCGACTGGCGAGCGTGCGGCCCGTGCGCATCCGCGCCGACCCGGATTCCGCGCGCTGGCGCGGGCGCGCGCCTGAGGCGATGGGCTTCATGTGCGTCGCCTGCTCGGCGCTCCTGCCGCTCGCCGTCACCCAGGCCCGCGACGATGCGGCCGACCCGCGCCCCGACGGCGCGTGACGCGCCGGCCCGCTCTCCCGTCCGGCTGACCGCGCCCCGGCGGCGGGCGCGAAGCTAGCTGGTGAAGCGATCGCCCAGGTACACGCGCCGCACCTCCGGGTCGTCCACGATCTCGTCGGGGGACCCTTCGAACAGCACCTCGCCGGCATGGATGATCGAGGCGCGGTCGATGATGTCCAGCGTCTCGCGAACGTTGTGGTCGGTGATCAGGATGCCGATGCCGCGCTGCTTGAGGTAGCTGATCACCTCGCGGATGTCGGCGATGGCCAGGGGGTCGATGCCGGCGAAGGGCTCGTCCAGCAGCATGAACGATGGCTCGGACGCCAGCGCCCGGGCGATTTCCACGCGCCGCCGCTCGCCGCCCGAGAGCGACACGGCCGGCGCATTCTTCAGATGCCCGATGTGCAGCTCCTCGAGGAGCTGGGTCACGGTCTCGCGGGCCTTCTTCGCGTCGCGCTGGCGCAGCTCGACGACGGCCATCACGTTCTCCCACACGCTCATGCCGCGGAAGATCGAGGTCTCCTGCGGCAGGTAGCCCACGCCCATGCGGGCGCGCTGGTACATGGGCTGGGCGGTGATGTTCTCGCCGTCGAGGTAGATGGCGCCGTAGTCGGCCGGGATCAGGCCGGTGATCATGTAGAAGGTGGTGGTCTTGCCGGCGCCGTTGGGACCAAGCAGCCCGGCCACCTCGCCGCGGCCCAGCCGCAGGGAGACCCCCTTCACCACCGAGCGGCCGCGGAACGACTTGCCGACGTTGTCGACCACCAGGCCTTCGGTGGGGATGGCGCCGCGCGCGCCCCGGCCTCCGCCGGCGGGCTCGCCCCCTTGGGGCTGTCGGGCCCGGCCCTTCACGCGGGAGAGCGCGTTCACTTCGACGCCGTCTGGTTCTTCTTGGAGGGGTAGAACACGCCCCGCGGCCGGCCCTGGGCGTTGCGGCCCGTGGCCGTGCCCACCATGCGGCCCTCGCCGGTCGTGGAGTTGAACACCATGCGGCTGCCGCGCAGCACGTTCTGGCCCTGCACGGCCACGACGTCGCCGGTCAGGGTGACGGTCTCGGAGCTGGCGTCGTAGACGCCGTTGTCGCCCCGCACCCGCTGGTCCTTCGAGGTCACGTAGTAGACGTCGCCCTCGGCCTCGATGCGGATCAGGTCGCCGCAGGCCCCGGTCCCCGTGCCGCCGCTCGCGCCCGGCTTGGTGGCGAACACCGCGCGGATCACGTTCGCGCGAAGCCGGGCCGAGCCCTGCAGCGCCTCGGCCTTGCCGCGCCAGGTGGAGACGCAGGCCTTGTTCTGCACCTCCAGCTCGTCGGCGGTGATGTCCATCGGCTTGCCGTCAGAGTCGGGGCCGAGCCCCTGGGCCGAGGCGGCCGCCAGCGGCGCCGCGGCGAGCGCGAGACCGAGGAGGACGGGGGTCAGGACCACGTTCATGCGCATGCTTCTACTTCTTCGTCTCGAGCCGGGTCTTCACGCCGCCCTTGAAGACCATGGTCTCACCCTTGCCGTACACGCCATAGGACTCCGCGCGGATTTCTCCAAGGCCCCCTGCGCCCTGAATGGGCCCTGAACCGACCACCTCGCCGGTCTTGGTGTCGAACAGGGAGGCGGCGGTGTTGAAGCTGTTCTTGGCGTCCTCGATGCGCACGCCGTTCGACAGCTCCAGCTTGCCGTTCTGCTCGTGGAACACCCCGTCGGCGCCGTTGATGCGCATCTGCTCGGGCCCGCCCTCGTCCAGCACCAGCGCCGGCTTGCGCAGGATCACGCGGCTGTAGTCCAGGCGATCGCGGATCGCGCTGTCCGCGGTGAGCACGAAGGCGCGGCCCTTGTCGTCCCGGCCGACGAAGCGCGGGTTGATCAGGCGGATGGGTTCGTCCCCGGCGCGGGCGGTGCGCGGCTGGGCGTTGAAGGTGGACCAGGCGACCGAGCCGATCAGGCCGGCGAAGATCAGCGCGATCAGGGCCGGCAGCGCGATGCGCAGCGTCCGGATCAGCCGCGAGCGGCGGCGCCAGCGCTCGAAGTCGGCGCGCCGCGGTTCGGGGAGGCTGCTGTCGGAGAGGGCGGTCATCGCGGGCGGCGCGTCATGAGTGGGCGAAGATGTCGACGTCCTCCCAGCCCGCGACGTCGAGGAGCGCGCGGTGGGGGAGGAAGTCGAAGCAGGCGCGGGCCAGGTGGTCGCGCCGCTCGCGGATCAGCATCTCGTCGAGGCGGGCGCGGAGCGCGTGCAGGTGCAGCACGTCCGAGGCGGCATAGGCCACCTGGTCCTCGCTGAGCGTCGCGGCGCCCCAGTCGGACGACTGCTGGGCCTTGGACAGGTCCACCCCCAGCAGCTCCTTCGTCACGTCCTTCAGGCCGTGGCGGTCGGTGTAGGTGCGGGCCAGCTTCGAGGCGATCTTGGTGCAGTAGACGGGCGCGGTCACGACGCCCAGATGCAGCCAGAACATGGCGATATCGAAGCGGCCGAAGTGGAAGATCTTGGTGACGGCCGGATCGGTCAGCAGGCGCTTGAGGTTCGGGCAGTCGTAGCCGGCGCGGTCCAACTGAACGACATGGGCGTCTCCGTTCCCGTCCGACAACTGCACCACGCAGAGCGGGTCGCGGCCCAGGCGAAGGCCCATGGTCTCGGAATCGATGGCCACCGCCGTCGCCCCGGCCAGCGCGCCCGCCGGCAGGTCACCTGGATGAACGTGGGTCGCCACTTCGCCGAAACACTCCGCCGCCGTCGGCCCGTGTTTAGATGATCCGCCGCCGCCCCGATAGGGGCGCGGGAACCCTCGCCCGCCCCGTCCAATGGGAGGGGGTCAGATCTCCACCATGTCGAAGTCCGACTTCGGCGTGCCGCACAGGGGGCAGATCCAGGTGTCGGGCAGGTCGGACCAGCGCGTGCCCGGCGCCAGGCCCTCGGCCGGGTCGCCCGCCTCCTCGTCGTAGAGGTAGCCGCAGGTGCGGCACTGCCAGGTCTTGTACGGCGCGTCGCTCATGGCGTCATCAGAACCGCGCCGCCCGGCGAGCCCGCATTGATCCCTGTCATTTCCGGCGCGGCGCGCGGCATGCTGGGCTTCCGACGACGCCCGCTCACGAGGACCCCGCCATGATCCCGCAGGAGATCGCCCGCACCATCATCGACCCCAAGGCCTATTCGGCCTGGACGCCGATCGACGAGGCCTTCGCCACCCTGCGCCGCGAGGCGCCCCTGGACGTGGCGCATCCCGAGGGCTTCGATCCCTTCTGGGTGGTGACCCGCCAGGACGACATCCGCGAGGTCGAGCTCAAGAACGACCTGTTCCACAACGGCGACCGCTCGACCGTGCTCACCACCATCGAGGCCGACCGCAAGGTTCGCGCGATGATGGGCGGCTCGCCGCACCTGGTCCGATCGCTGGTGCAGATGGACAACCCCGACCACGGCGCCTACCGCCGCCTCACCCAGTCGTTCTTCGCCCCGCAGAGCCTGCGGGCGCTGGAGGCGCGGATCCGCGAGATCGCCCGCGGCTTCGTCGACCGGATGGCGGCCCACGGCGACCGCTGCGACTTCGCCAAGGACGTGGCCTTCCTCTACCCGCTGCACGTGGTGATGGAGGTGCTGGGCGTGCCCGAGTGCGACGAGCCGCGGATGCTCAAGCTCACCCAGGAGCTTTTCGGCAGCTCGGACCCCGAGCTGAACCGCACCGGCGCGCGGACCGACGACACCGACCAGGCGCTGGCGGCCCTGCAGGGGACGGTGGCCGACTTCATCACCTACTTCAACGAGATGACCGAGGACCGGCGGCGAAAGCCCCGGGAGGATCTGGCCAGCGTCATCGCCAACGGGCAGATCGAGGGCCAGCCGCTCGGCCACCTCGAGGCGATGAGCTACTACATCATCGCCGCCACCGCGGGCCACGACACCACCTCCAGCACCACGGCCGGCGCGCTGTGGGCGCTGGCCGAGAACCCGGCGCAGTTCCGGGCCGTGAAGGCCGACCCCGGCCTGATCCGCGGGCTGATCGAGGAATCGATCCGCTGGGAGACCCCGGTGAAGCACTTCATGCGCACGGCCACCGCCGACACCGAGCTCGCCGGGCGGAAGATCGCCGCCGGCGACTGGCTGATGCTGAGCTATCCGTCCGGCAACCGGGACGAGGCCGTCTTCGAACGGCCCTTCGAGTTCGACGTGACCCGCACGCCGAACAAGCACGTGGCCTTCGGCTACGGCGCCCACGTCTGCCTGGGCCAGCACCTGGCCCGCATGGAGATGCGCATCCTCTGGGAGGAACTGTTCGCCCGGCTGGAGTCGGTGGAACTGGACGGGCAGCCGCGCCGGATGGAGGCCAGCTTCGTGTGCGGCCCGAAGGCCGTGCCGATCCGCTTCAGGATGCATTAGGAGCCCCCGTCCCCGACGGTGGTGCCCAGGAGAGGACTCGAACCTCCACGGCTATTAACCACTGGTACCTGAAACCAGCGCGTCTACCAATTCCGCCACCTGGGCCCGGTCCGTCGGATCGGGAGGCGGCTACATATGGCAAGGCCCCGACGGGGTCAACGGCCTCCATTGCGAGGGCGCGCCGCATCGTCTAATCCCGCGCCCATGCAGAACCTCGTCACCGTGTTCGGCGGCTCCGGCTTCGTGGGCTCCCAGGCTGTACGGTATCTGGCCAAGGCCGGCTGGCGCGTGCGGGTGGCCGTGCGCAATCCGAACCTCGCCTACAAGATGCGCCTGCTGGGCGACGTGGGGCAGGTGGACGTGGTCCAGGCCAATGTGCGGGACAAGCCCTCGCTGGAGCGTGCGCTGGAGGGCGCGGCCGCGGCGGTGAACCTGGTGGCGGTGCTCTACGAAACCGGCCGCCAGGGCTTCCAGGCGCTGCACGTCATGGGGGCGAAGAACGTGGCCGAGGCGGCCCGCGCCCAGGGCGTGGAGCGCTTCGTCCAGGTCTCGGCGATCGGGGCGGATCCTGCGGCGGGTTCGAAGTACGCGCGCACCAAGGGCGAGGGCGAGGCGGCCGTGCGGGCCATCTATCCCGACGCGACCATCGTGCGGCCGTCCATCGTGTTCGGCCAGGGCGACGGCTTCTTCAACCGCTTCGCGACCATGGCCCAGTTCTCGCCGGCGCTGCCCTTGATCGGCGGCGGGCGCACGCGCTTCCAGCCCGTCTTCGTGGGCGACGTGGGCCAGGCCCTGGCGCGGATCGTGGGCGACGCCGCCACGGCGGGCCAGACCTACGAGCTGGCCGGTCCGGCCGCCTACAGCTTCCGCGAGCTCATGGAGATGATGCTGGCCGAGACGGGACAGCGGCGGCTGCTGGTCCCGACGCCGTGGCCGGTGGCGCGGGCCCTGGGCGCGGTCGGGGATTTCGCCTCGTTCCTGATCCCGCCGCCGGTCACCGCCGACCAGGTGGAAAGCCTGCGCGTCG
Organism: Phenylobacterium sp. T106; assembly: GCF_057219735.1. Taxonomy (NCBI): domain Bacteria; kingdom Pseudomonadati; phylum Pseudomonadota; class Alphaproteobacteria; order Caulobacterales; family Caulobacteraceae; genus Phenylobacterium; species Phenylobacterium sp. T106. Next base: position 103,671 of record NZ_JBXVWA010000008.1, read on the forward strand.
ACAACGTGGCGAGCGGGCGCTTCCCCGGCCTGGCGGAGCTCGGCGTCACGCCCACCACGCTGGAGGCGGTGCTGCCGACCTACCTCTACACCTACCGCCGGGGGGGCCAGTACGCCGACCAGGAGGCGCGGGCGCTCGCCGGTTCCTGAACCCTGCAGCACCGGTCTGCAGGATCGCCGACATCCAGGCGACGCCGCGGAAAGTAAATTGGGCTCAAGAGGAGCCTGACGTGTCCGAATCCGCACTACTCGACCTGCCGCGCAAGGCGCGCGAATTCCAGAACCACCACATGGACTCGACCTACTGGGACGGGTTCCAGTTCCGCGACGACGACGTGATCGTGGCGAGCTACGCCAAGTCGGGCACGACCTGGACGCAGCAGATCTGTGCGCAGCTGATCTTCCGCGGCGACCCGGACGTCTCGGTGAGCGCCATCTCGCCCTGGTGGGACATGCGCATCGTGCCCGAGGAGGTGCGCGACGTCGTCCGCACCCAGGCGCACCGCCGCATCATCAAAACCCACCTGCCGGCCGACGCGCTCTCGATGTCGAACCGCGCCAAGTACCTCTACGTCGCCCGCGACGGGCGCGACGTGGTGTGGAGCATGCACAACCACCACTCGGGCTTCCGGCCGGAGATCTACGACCTGTTCAACAACGCCCCCGGGCCCCTGGTGGGCGAGCGGTTCGGCCCGGCCGATCCCGACATCCGCCGCTACTTCGAGGCCTGGCTGGCGCGCGACGGGCATCCGTTCTGGCCCTTCTGGGAGAACACCGCCACCTGGTGGGCGCTGCGCGACCAGGCCAATGTGAAGCTGCTCCACTTCGCGAACCTGAAGGCCGATCTCGAGGGCGAGATGCGGAAGGTCGCCGAGTTCCTGGAGATCGAGCTCACCCCGGCCGAGTGGGTCGACGCCGTCCGGCACTGCACCTTCGACTGGATGAAGGCCAATGCGCCGAAGGTGGCGCCGCTGGGCGGCGATCCCTGGGAGCGCGGCGCCGACGCCTTCATCAACAAGGGGGTGAACGGCCGCTGGAAGGACGTGCTCACGCCGGCCGAAAGCGCGGCCTACGAGCGGCGCGCCGTGGCCGAACTGGGCCCCGCCTGCGCCCGCTGGCTCGCCACGGGCGAGGGTCTTTAGAGCCTCAGCCGAACGTCAGCAGCGCCAGCCCGGCGCTGCCGATGGCGATGCGGATCCAGCCGAAGGGCGCGAGCCCCCGGCTGGTGACCACCGCCAGCATCGTGCGGATGACCACGATCGCCACGACGAACGACACGGCGAAGCCGATGCCGATCAGGGGCAGGGTCTCGGCCGTGAGCTGGTCGCGGCTCTCCCAGGCGTCGAGCACGAAGGCGCCCAGCATGGTCGGGATGGCCAGGAAGAAGGTGAACTCGGCCGCCGCGCGCTTCTCCACCCCGAAGAGCATGCCGCCGACGATGGTGGCGCCCGAGCGCGAGACGCCCGGCATCATCGCCAGCACCTGGAAGAGGCCGATGGCCAGCGCGCGCTTCAGGGTCAGCCGGAACGGGTCGTGCTCGACCGGCGGCGGCGCCATGCGGTCGATGAACAGGAGCACGATCCCGCCGAGGATCAGCGAGATGCACTGCACCATGGGGCTGTCGAACAGCACCGCCTTGATGAAGTCGTGGAACAGCAGCCCCAGGACCACCGAGGGGATGAAGGCCACGATCACGGTGAGCGCGAACTTGCGCGCCTCGGGGTCGGTCGGCAGGCGCACGACCTGGTCCCAGAGCTTGCGGAAGTAGAGCACGACCACCGCGAGGATCGCGCCCAGCTGGACCATCACCGCGAAGGTGTCCCAGAAGCCGCTGGGCAGGCCCATCGCCTGCTTGGCGAGCAGCATCATCCCCGTGGAGGAGACCGGAATGAACTCCGTCAGGCCTTCGATGACGCCGAGAATGACCGCGTAGACCCAATCCGGCAGCACGAAAACCTCTCCGCTTCGCAGGCGCGGACCATAGGCTGCGAATCTGCCGATCTCAAAGCGCCCGGGGCGGTGGTCAGTCCGTCATGGGCTCGGGCCCCACGTAGCGCGCCCGCGGACGGATCAGGGCGTCGGACTGGCCCTGCTCTATGGCGTGGGCGATCCAGCCGGCGCAGCGGGCGACGGCGAACAGGGCGAACGGCGCGTCGTCGGGCAGCCTCAGGGCCTCGCAGGCGGCGAGCAGGGCGAAGTCCACGTTGGCGGCCTGGCCGGTCGTCGCCTCCACCAGCGCCTGCAGGCGCGCGAGGGGCTCGGGCGGGGCGAAGCGCTCCAGCAGGGCGGCCGCGCGCGGGTCGCCGTCGGGATAGAGGTTGTGGCCGAAGCCGGGCAGGGCCCTGTCATCCGCCAGCCGGGCCTGGATCGCCGCGCGCGGGCCAAGGTCGTCGGCTTCGGCGACGAAGCGGCGGACCGCCGCGGTGGCCCCGCCGTGGCGTGGGCCCGACAGCGTGGCCAGCCCCGCGAGGGCGGCGGCGGACAGGCTGGCGCCCGTGGACGCGGCCACCCGGGCCGCGAACGCCGAGGCGTTCAGCTCGTGGTCGGCCACGAGCACCAGGATGCGGCGGATGAGGTCGGCCCCCGGCCCGCCCGGCCCCTGGCCCCAGGCCATCGCCAGCCGGTTGTGGATGGGCCCGCCGCCCACCGCCCCGGCCACGGCGTCGGTCAGGACGTCGAGCAGGGTGGCCGCCTCCACCGCCAGCGCCAGAGGCGCGCGCCCGCGCATGGGAGGATCGGCCGCCGCGCGGGCCGCGAGCGCCAGGAACGCCCGGCTACGCATGTCGCCCGCCTGGGGCGGCCGTGGGCGGTCGGATTGCTTGAGCGCCGCGCCATGGCCCCCGCGAAGGAGCCGCGCCACCGCCTCGAGGGTCTCGGTCTCGGCCAGGCGGATGGCGTCGCGGCCCCGGTAGTAGAGGCGGCCTCCCTGCACCGTGGTGATCTCCGAGGCCAGCACGGGCTCGCCCCAGCTGATCGCGCCCGCCGCCACGTCCGAGACCTTGCGGCTGCGGCTCTTCCTCTCGGTCAGGGCGACGATGTCGGCCGCCCGGTAGAGGCTGCGGCGGGGGTCTCCAGGGTCAGGCCGCACGCTGACGCGGCCACGGCTGACGTAGGCGTACAGCGTCTGCGGCCGCACCTTCAGGCGGGCGCAGGCGTCATCGGCGGCGATCCAGTCCGTCTGGGGCATTTATATTGATCATATTGATCAAGATTGACGCCTTAGCTTCGCAGCTGTTCCGTCGCCTTACAAGAGAGATGGAGACAGCCATGACCGAACCGCTGACCGACGGCTCCGACGGACTGGAGCGCGTGATCGCCGCCCACACGGTGCTGAGCGAGGTCGACGGCGCCGCGGGGCGCCTGATCATCCGCGGCTACTCGCTCGACGAACTGGCCGGCCGCACGCGCTACGAAGACCTCGTCGCCCTGCTGCTGGGCGGCTTCTACGACGACCTGCCGTCGGATCTCCCGGCCGCGCTGGGCCGGGCCCGCGCCCAGGTCTTCGCGGAGGTCGCCGCGCTGGACACCGGGCTGCTCGACCGCGCGCCCATCGAGGCGATGCGCGCGCTGACGGCGCGGCTGGCCGACGGCGACGACGCCGGGACCGCCCTTCGCCTGGTCGCCGCCCCGGCCGTGTTCACCGCCGCGGTGGTCCGCGCGCAAGCCGGCGAAGCCCCGGTGGCGCCCGACCCCGCGCTGCGGCACGCCGCCGACGTCCTGCGCATGCTGCGCGGCGCGCCCGCCGGCGACGCCGAGGCGGACGCGCTGGACACCTACCTCGTCACGGTCAGTGACCACGGCCTGAACGCCTCGACGTTCGCGGCGCGTGTCGTGGCCTCGACCCGCGCGGGGCTGACGTCGGCGGTGCTGGCCGGGATCAGCGCGCTGAAGGGCCCGCTGCACGGCGGCGCGCCGGGGCCGATCATCGACATGCTGGACGAGATCGGCGAGCCCGCGAACGCCCGCGCCTGGATCGAGCAGGCGCTGGACCGGGGCGACCGGCTGATGGGCTTCGGCCACCGGGTCTACAAGGTCCGCGACCCCCGCGCCGACGCGCTGAAGCAGGCCGTGCGCTGGCTGGACGCGCGCCAGGGGCGGCTGGAGTTCGCCGAGGCCGTGGAGGCGGCGGCCCTGGCGATCCTGCGCGAGCGCAAGCCGAGCCGCAGCCTGCAGACCAACGTCGAGTTCTACACGGCGCTGCTGCTGGAGGCGCTCGCGTTTCCGCCCAGCGCGTTCACCTGCGTCTTCGCCATGGGCCGCGTGGCCGGCTGGCTGGCCCACGCCCGCGAGCAGCTGGCCGGCGGCCGCCTGATCCGGCCCGCCAGCGTCTATGTGGGCTCGATGCCGCGCAAGGCGGCCTGAGGCCGGGCTAGGGCGTCAGGACGGCGGCGCCCACCACGCGGCCGGCGCGCAGGTCGTCGAGGGCGGCGTTGGCCTCGGCCAGCGGATAGGCGGTCACGTGCGCCCGCACGCTGGCCGCCACCGCCCGCGGCAGGTAGTCGATGGCGTCCTGGCGGGTGAGATTGGCCACCGACACCAGGCGCCGCTCGCCCCACAGGAGGTCGTAGGCGAACCGCGGGATGTCGCTCATGTGGATGCCGCCGCATACCACAGACCCGCCCTTGCGCACCGCCGCGAGCGCCAGCGGGACCAGGTCTCCCACCGGGGCGAACAGGATGGCGGCGTCCAGCTCGTCGGGCGGGCGCGCCTCGGAGGGCCCGGCCCAGACGCAGCCGAGTTCGCGCGCCAGACGCTGGGCCGGCTCGTCGCCGTGGCGGGTGAAGGCGTAGACGGCCTGGCCCTCGTGGATGGCCAGCTGGGCCAGCAGATGCGCAGCCGCGCCGAAGCCGTACAGCCCGAGCCGCTGCACGCCGCCGCCCTCGCAGGCCATGCGCCAGGCGCGGAACCCGATCAGGCCGGCGCAGAGCAGCGGCGCGGCGTCGACGTCCGACAGGCCCTCGGGCAGCGGGAAGGTGAAGTCGGCGCGCACCACGACGGCCTCGGCGTAGCCTCCGTTGCGGGTCCAGCCGGTGAACTCGGGCGCGTCGCAGAGGTTCTCGCGGCCTTCGCGGCAGTAGCGGCAGGTTCCGCAGGCGCCGCCCAGCCAGGGCGCGCCACGTCGCTCCCCGACGGCGACGCCCGTCACCCCCGGCCCGATCGCGTCGACGACGCCGACGATCTCGTGCCCGGGGATGACGCCGGCGCGGCGCGGCTCGAGCTCGCCGTCCGCGATGTGGAGGTCGGTGCGGCACACGCCGCAGGCGCGGATGCGCAGCCGCAGTTCCCCCGGTCCCGGCTCCGGGTCCGGCAGCGCCTCGGCCACGAGGGGATGGCGGGGCGTCTTGAGCACCATGCCCAGCATGGCCGCAGTCTACACCGACCCGCCGGGAGGGGCCTGATCTGGCTCAAGCCGCCGCCCGCGACACAGTAAACGCGCCCTTAATCCCCGCGGCGTCTGTTGGTCGCCTTCTGATTCGCCTATGGAAGCGCGCCGCCAGAAGCCGCCATGACCATCGACCGCACCCTCTATCACTTCCCGCTCGACCCGGCCTCGCGCCAGGTGCGGCTCGCCCTGGGCGAGAAGCGGCTGGCGTTCGCCGACGCGCCGACCCGCTACTGGGAGCGGCCGAAGGAGCTCACGCGGCTGAACCCGTCGGGCATGGTGCCGGTGCTGGTGGAGGCGCCGCAGGGCGGGGGCCAGCCCCTCGTGCTCTGCGAGACCCGCGCCATCCTCGACCATCTCGAGGAGACCTATCCCGACCCCGCGCTGCTCGGCGCGGACCCTGCCGAGCGGGCCGAGGCGCGCCGGCTGCTCACCTGGTTCGACCGCAAGTTCGAGTTCGAGGCCTCGGCCTACATCCTGCACGAGAAGATCGAGAAGCGGCTGCTCAGCCTGGGCCCGCCCGACCTGTCGAACCTGCGCCAGGGGCGCGACGGGCTGAAGTCGCACCTCTTCATGCTGGACGACCTGCTGCAGGCGCGCGAGTGGCTCGCCGGAAAGCGCCTGTCGCTGGCGGACTTCGCCGCGGCGGCCCACATATCGGTCATCGACTACTTCGGCGACATGCCCTGGCGCGATTTCCCGGCGGTGAAGACCTGGTACATGAAGCTCAAGTCGCGGCCGGCGTTCCGGCCGCTCCTGTCGGACCGCTGGCCGGGGCTGCACCCGGCCGGGCACTATGACGACCTCGATTTCTGAGCGCGCCAGCCCGGACCCGCGCGACCTGATCCGCGCCGAGGCGCTGGGCCTCGGCTTCGACCTCTGCCGCTTCACCGACATCGACGAGGCCTGGCCGGCCGGCGAGCGGCTGATGGACTTCGTGGCCGCCGGGCGCCACGGCGAAATGGCCTGGATGGCCGAGACCGCCGCGCGGCGCCGGCACCCCCGCGCGATGTGGTCCGGCGCGCGCTCGGCGATCGTGCTGGGCGTGAACTACGGCCCCGACCGCGATCCGCTGGAGGTCCTGGCCCGGCCCGACCGCGGCGCGATCAGCGTCTACGCCCAGGGCGACGACTATCACGAGGTCATCAAGGGGCGGCTCAAGCGGCTGGGCGGTTGGCTGAAGCACAGGTTCGGCGGCGAGCTGAAGGTGTTCGTCGACACCGCGCCCCTGCTCGAGAAGCCCCTGGCCGAGCGCGCCGGCGCCGGCTGGCAGGGCAAGCACACCAACCTGGTGAGCCGCGAGTTCGGCTCGTGGCTGTTCCTGGGCTCGATCCTGACCACGCTGGAGCTGTCGCCCGACCCGCCCGAGCCGACGACCTGCGGGACCTGCCGGGCGTGCCTGGACGTCTGCCCCACCAACGCCTTCCCGGCGCCGTTCCAGCTCGATGCGCGGCGCTGCATCAGCTACCTGACCATCGAACTCAAGGGCCCGATCCCGCGGGCGTTCCGCGAGGCCCTGGGCAACCGCATCTACGGCTGCGACGACTGCCTGGCGGTCTGTCCGTGGAACAAGTTCGCGACGACCGCCCGCGAACAGAAGCTGGCGGCGCGGGCGGCGCTGCGGTCGCCGACCCTGGCCGAGCTGGCCCGGCTGGACGATGCGGCGTTCCGCGAGCTGTTCCGCAAGAGCCCTGTCAAGCGCATCGGCCGCGACCGCTTCGTCCGCAACGTCCTCTACGCCCTCGGCAACTCGGGGGAGCCGAGGCTGGCGGCGGAGGCCGAGCGGCTGCTGGACGACCCGGTCCCGCTGGTGCGGGGCGCTGCGGTCTGGGCGCTGTCGCGGCTGCTGCCGGCCGAGAGGTTCGCGTCGCTGCGGGCCGCGCGTCTGGCCCAGGAGCCCGACGCCGGGGTGCAGGAGGAGTGGACGCCGCTGTGATGCCGGGTTCCGCGCCCGCGTACCACGGGGATCTCTAGATCAGCGAGGCGCGGCGGCGACGCCGCGGGCCGCCTCCGCCATCGGGCGCGTATGGGTCCCGGTCCTCGCCTTGCGGCGAAACCGGGATGACAGCCCGGTAGAGAGCAGCCCTTCAGAAAGCGACGGGGCCCAGGTCCTTCAGGCGGGGCAGGACCTGGTCCTTGCCGGAGAGGATCGGCTCGCCCGCCACCGGCCAGGGGATCGCGAGGTCCGGGTCGTTCCAGATGATCCCGCCCTCGCTCTGCGGGGCGTAGGGCCCGTCGACCTTGTAGAAGATCTCACAGTCGTCGGTGATCGTGCAGTAGCCGTGGGCGAAGCCGCGGGGCACCCACAGCTGCTCGCCGCCCTCGGCGGTGAGCTCGGCCGAGACCCACTGCCCGTAGGTGGGCGAGCCGGCGCGGATGTCGACGGCCACGTCGAAGATCGCGCCCCGCAGCGCCCGGATCAGCTTGCCCTGCGCGTTCGGGGCCAGCTGGAAATGCAGGCCGCGCAGGGTGCCCTTCGCGGCGCTGAAGGCCTGGTTGTCCTGCACGAACGTCGTGTCGGCCGTCGTGCCGGAGAGCGCTTTATGACTCCACGTCTCGGCGAACCAGCCGCGCGCATCGCCATGACGCTTGGGCGTGATAAGCAGGACGTCGGGGATGGCGAGCGGCGTGATCGTCGTCATTTCGATTCCAGCAGGACAGGTGAAGCGCTCGCATGGCGCACGGACCGAGCGATGACAAGGCCCCCGCCGCCACGGTGTGCGTCATCGCCTACAACTCGGGACCGACGCTGCGCGCCTGTCTGCAGCACCTGGGCGCCCAGACCTTCCGCGACTTCGAGACGCTGATCATCGACAACGCCTCCCCCGACCCGGGCGACGCGGAGATCGCGGAGGCGTTCGTCCGGTCGCACGCCGGTGCGCGGCTTATCCGCAACCCGGAAAACCTCGGCTTCACCGGCGCGGGCAACCAGGGCGCGCGGGAGGGGCGGGGGCGATGGTACGTGCTCCTGAACCCCGACGCCTACGCCGAGCCCGACTGGCTGGCCGGGCTGATGGCGGCGGCCGGGCGGCGCCCGGACGTCCGGGCCTTCACCTCGCGCCAGGTGGTGGCCGAGGATCCCGGGCTGCTGGACGGCCTGGGCGACGTGATGAGCATCACCGGCATCCCCTATCGCGGCGGCTACCTCAACCCCGACCGCGGCCAGGCGCGCGAGGGCGAGGTGTTCAGTCCCTGCGGTGCGGCGATGATGATCGACCGCGAGCTCTTCCTGCGCCTCGGCGGCTTCGACGAGGCCTTCTTCTGCTACGGCGAGGACGTCGACCTGGGCTACCGTCTGCAGCTCGCGGGGGAGCCGACGATGCTGGTCCCGGCGGCGACCATCCGCCATGTCGGCTCGGCGTCCACCGGCGGGCGCAAGTCGGAGTTCGCCGTCTTCCACGGCACGCGCAACCGGTTCTGGGTGCTGTTCAAGAACACGCCGGCGCCGCTCCTGCCGCTGGTCGTGCCGCTGCACCTGATGGCGCTGGTCCTGATCTACCTGCGGCGCGAGAACCGGCCGCACATCCGGCTGATCCTGCGGGCGGTGCGGGCGGCCTTCGCGGGCGCCCCCGCCATGTTCCGCGCGCGGCGGCGCGTCCAGGCCCAGCGCCGCGCCACCGTGGGCGAGATCGCCCGCGCCATGACCTGGAACCCGCGCGACCTCTCCGGACGCCGGCCCGTGATCAGGCCTCTTCGGCCGCGGCCCACTCGATCAGGCGGCGCATGAACTGGGCGCCGCGCTGCATCTGGCTCACCTCGACGTACTCGTTCGGCTGGTGGGCCTGGTCGATGGAGCCCGGGCCGCAGATCACGGTGGAGAAGCCGGCCTGCTGGAACTGGCCCGCCTCGGCGGCGTAGGCCACCACGCGCGGTGGGCCGTTGTCGCCCGCAAGCCGCCGGGCGAAGGCCTCGGCCGGACCGTCGCGTTCGGGGATGAACGGCGGCACGTCGGTACGCATCTCCACGACGACGCCGCACTCGGGGAAGCGCGCCTTCAGCGCCTTGTCCATGGCCTCGGCCTCGGCCAGGAACGGCGCCACGATCTCCTTCGGCGTCCGGGGTCCCGGCGAGCGGACGTCGAACACGAAGCGGCACTCGCGCGCGATGATGTTGTGCGCCGTCCCGCCGTTGACCATCCCGATGGTGAGGGAGGGCCCCTTCGGCGTGAAGGGCGAGCCGGGGTCGGCCTCGTCCTGCAGCCGTCCGGCCAGCCCGTTCAACGCGGCCATCAGCTTCACCGCCTCCATCACGGCCGAGACGCCCAGATGAGGCTGGCTGGAGTGGCATTCGCGCCCCGTGACGGTCACGTGGAAGGTGGCGATCCCCTTGTGGCCGTTCACGGCCACCATGTCGGTGGGTTCGCCCACGACGACGAGGGCGGGCTTCGGCAGTTCGCGGCGGATCACCTCGATCATGGCCGGCGCGCCCAGGCAGCCGATCTCCTCATCGTACGAGAAGGCCAGGTGCACCGGCCGTCGTGCGGTGCGGGCGAGTTCCGGGGCGGCGGCGAGGGCGAGCGCCAGGAACCCCTTCATGTCGCAGGTCCCGCGCCCGTAGAGCCGGCCGTCGGCCTCGACGACCGCGAAGGGGTCGGTCGTCCACGGCTGCCCGTCCACCGGGACCACGTCGGTGTGGCCCGATAGCACGACGCCGCCCTCGACCGCCGGGCCGATGGTCGCCAGCAGGTTCGACTTCGTGCCGTCGGCGTTGGGGACGCGGCGGTGGGCGATCTTCAGGTCGTCGAGGTAGCCCTCGACCCACGCGATCAGCGGCAGGTTCGACCCGCGCGACGTGGTGTCGAAGCTCACCAGCCTGGCCAGCAGCTCGCGCGCGTCGGGATAGAGGTCGGTCATCGTCCAGGCTTAGACCCGGGCGGCCTCCCGGTGAACCCCTCGGCGGCGCCTCAGCCCTGCTGGATGCGGCCCGGACCGGCGAGGACGTCGATCAGCTCGATGCGGAAGATGAGCGGGGCGCCGGGCGGGATGGGCCCCTGGCCTTCCTCGCCGTAGCCCAGGTTGGACGGGACGTAGAGGATCCACTCGTCGCCGGGCCGCATCATCGGCAAGGCCTCCTGCCACGCCGGGATCAGGCCCCTGAGCGGCATGGCGGCCGGCTGGCCGCGCTCGTAGGACGAGTCGAACACCGTGCCGTTCTCGAGCTTGCCTTCGTAGTGGACCTTCACCTCGTCCTGCGCCTGCGGCTTGAGGCCGGTGGCGGGGCCGGATCGGACGACCTTGTAGGCCAGGCCCGAGGGCAGGACCTTCACGCCCGGCTCCTTGGCGACCTTGGCCATGTAGGCGGTGCTCTGGGCCGAGGGCTTCTGCTGGGCCAGGTCGTCGCCCGTCGCGGCCGGCTTGTCCTGGCAGGCGGCGAGCGCGACGACGGCGAGCGCGAGAACGGCGAGGCGTTTCATCTGAACAGTCCTTACACGACCCGGGGCGGGTAGCCGCGCTCGCGCAGGGCGTCCATGACTTCCTGGGTGTGCTGGGCGTCGCGGGTCTCGATCATCACGTCGAACTCGGCGCCCTTGGCCGGCACGTCGAGCGCGAGGCGGTTGTGCGCCACCTCGATGATGTTCGCGCCCATCTGCCCGATGGTGGCCGAGACGTTGGCCAGCAGGCCCGGCCGGTCGTCGCCGATGATCCGCAGGGAGACGATCCGGCTCTCGCGGACCAGTTCTCGGGTGAGGACCGAGGCCAGCAGGCGCGTGTCGATATTGCCGCCGGTGATGACCAGGCCGCACTTCTTGCCGCGGAACCGCTCGGGATAGGCCAGCAGCCCGGCCAGCGAGGCCGCGCCGGCGCCTTCGGCCACCGTCTTCTCGACGTTGCAGTAGAGAGCGATGCCGCGTTCGAAGAAGGGCTCCTCCACCAGCAGGACCTCGTCGATCAGCGGGCGCGCGATCGAATAGGTGAGGCCGCCCACCTCCTTCACCGCGATGCCCTCCGCGATGGTCGAGGCGCCGTTGTTGGCGGCGGTGCGCACGCCGCGCATCTTGGCCGTGAACGACGGGAACATCGCCGGCTCGAGCCCGACGATGCGGATGTCCTTGTTCAGGTGCTTGGCCGCCGTCGCCATGCCGGCGATCAGGCCGCCGCCGCCGATCGGGATCGGCAGGACCTCGAGGTCGGGGACGTCCTCGAGCATCTCGAGCGCCACGGTCCCCTGCCCGGCCATGACGTCCATGTCGTCGAAGGGATGGACGAAGGTCAGCTCGCGCTCGTCGCAGACCTTCCGGGCGTGCGCCGCCGCCTCGTCGTAGCTCTCGCCGTCGATGACCACCTCGGCGCCGTGGGCCCGGGTCTGCTGCACCTTCATGAAGGGCGTGCCCTTGGGCATCACGATGGTGACCGGGATGCCCAGGCGGGCGGCGTGGTAGGCCAGCCCCTGGCTGTGGTTGCCGGCCGACGCGGCGATCACGCCGCGCGCGCGGACGTTCTCGCCGAGCAGCAGCAGCTTGTTGAGCGCCCCGCGCTCCTTGTAGGCGGCGGTGAACTGCAGGTTCTCGAACTTCACCCACACCTCGGCCCCGGTGATCTCGGACAGGGTGCGTGACCGGCGGCACGGGGTGCGCTCGATATGGCCCCGCAACCGCTCCTGGGCGGCGAGGATGTCGTCGAAGGCGAGGCTCATGTCTGCGGCGGCCGGGTCTGCAAAAGGCGGCGCAACCTAGCGGCGCCGCGCCCATGCCGCAACGCAGCGTCGGTCGGCCCGGCGCGGCGGTGAGTCGCGAGGGTTTGGAGGCCGCCGCTGAATCGGGCATTGGGAAGCGGGATGCCCCACCAGAAACCCGCCCTGTTCCTGGACCGCGACGGCGTGCTGAACGAGGACCGCGGCTACGTCCACAGCTGGGCGGACTTCCGCTGGATCCCGGGGGCGCGCGAGACGGTGGCGGCGTTCAACCGCGCCGGCTGGATCGTGCTGGTGGTCACCAACCAGTCGGGGATCGGGCGCGGCTACTACACCGAGGACGCCATGCACGCCCTGCACGCGCGGATGCAGGCCGACCTGGCCGAGGCGGGCGGACGGATCGACGCCTTCTACTACGCGCCGCATCACCCCGAGGCTCCGCTCGAGGCCTACCGCCACCCCGACCCGCCGCTCCGCAAGCCGAACCCCGGCATGATCCTGCAGGCGCTCCAGGACTGGCCGATCGACCGCGAGGCCTCGATCCTGGTGGGCGACAAGCCGTCCGACCTGGAGGCGGCCCTGCGGGCGGGCGTGCGCGCCGTCCTCTTCGGCGGGGGCGACCTGGCGGCGTTCCTGCAGTCGGAAGCCCTCTGGCCGGACGGCGCCGGCGGACCGTGACGCGGGTCGCCTGGATCACCTTCGCCGCGCCGGTCCGCGACCCGGCGGGCGGCCTCACCTCCGACGTGGCCAGTCTCCGCTACCGCGTGCTGGCGCCCGCACGGGGGCTGGCGGAAGCGGACTGGAGCCACGCAATCGTCGCCAACACGGGGGTCGACGCCGCCGCGCGCGACGCCGCGGCGGACTCCGACGTGCTGGTCTTGTCCAAGAGCGTCGCCGTCGGCAACGAGGCGATCGCGGAGCGGGCCCGCACCGCCGGCCGCCGCGTGATTTTCGACATCTGCGACGACCACTTCGGCCACCCGCGCCTGGGCGCCCACTACCGGCGGATGGCCGCCCTCGCGGATCAGGTCGTCTGCAACACGCCCGCCATGGCCGAGGCGGCCGCGCCGTTCGCCGCGCGGCCGCCGGTGGTGATCCCCGATCCCTACGAAGGCCCCGGGGGCGCGGCACGGTTCGCGCCCGGCGCGCGCCTGAAGCTGCTCTGGTTCGGGCATCCGTCGAACCTCGACAGCCTGCAGGCCGAGCTTCCGGGGCTCATCGCCTGCGCCCGCGCCAGGCCGCTCTCGCTCAGCGTGCTCACGGCGCTGACGCCGCGGATCGTCGAGGTCTGCGCGCAGGTCTCCGCCGCGTCGGAGGGCGCGCTGGAGATGGCCGCCGCTCCGTGGTCGCTGCCCGCGCAATGGTCCGCGCTCGCCGCCTGCGACGCCGTCGTGATCCCCAGCCGGGACACGCCCGAGAAGCGCGTGAAGTCGGCCAACCGCATGGTCGAGGCGCTCTGGGCCGGCCGGCCCGTGGCCGCCCAGCCCATGCCGGCCTACGCGCCATTCGCGGCCCACACGCCGGTGCGGCCGACGCTCGCCGAAGGCCTTTCGGACCTCCTGGCCGACCCGGCCGCCGTTCCGGCGCGGATCGAGGCCGCCCGGGCGCTGATCGCCGCCGACTTCGCGCCGCGCGCCATCGCGCGACAGTGGGCGTCCGTGCTAGCAGCCCGCGCATGATCCGGCTCAATCTCGGCTGCGGCGACAAGATCCTGGACGGCTACGTCAACGTGGACGTGGTGGAGAGCCGCGCCGGGAAGCGGCCGGACGTCATCTGCGACCTTCACCAGCTGACCCCGTTCCCCGACGACCATGCCGACGAGGTGATGGCGATCCACGTGGTCGAGCACTTCTGGCGCTGGGAGGTGGTCGACGTGCTCAAGGAGTGGGTGCGGGTCCTGAAGCCGGGCGGGAAGATGATCCTGGAGTGCCCGAACCTGATCTCCGCCGCCCAGGCGCTGCTGGCCGATCCGGACCGGGCCTCGGGGCCGGGCGGCGAAGGGCAGCGCAGCATGTGGGTCTTCTACGGCGACCCGCAGTGGAAGGACCCCCTCATGGTCCACCGCTGGGGCTACACGCCGCGCAGCCTCGCCTTCGTGATGCACGAGGCGGGTCTCGTGGAGCTCCGCCAGGAGCCGGCGCAGTTCAAGCTGCGCGAGCCGCGCGACATGCGCATCACCGGGATCAAGCCCAGGCAGGCCGATGCATCCGGCGGCGCTTGAATACCTGAAGTGGTACCACCAGACGAACGTCTGGAAGCAGGTGACCTGGCGCGGCGTGCGGACGCTGAAGCTGCCGTCCGACATGTGGAACTACCAGGAGATCATCACCGGCCACGGCGTGGGCTGGGTGGTCGAGACCGGCTCGCGGCACGGCGGCTCGGCGCTCTACTTCGCCGACCTGCTGCGCAACAGCGGCGCGCCCGGCCGCGTGTTCTCGATCGATTTCCGGCCGGCGCTCGACCCGCGCGCGGCCGCCGACCCCCTGATCGACTTCATCACCGGCGACAGCGCCGACCCGGCGATCGCCGCGCGCATCCTGGACGCCCTGCCCGCGGATCGGGCGCCGCTGTTCCTGATCCTCGACTCCGACCATGCGGCGGCCCACGTGCGGCGGGAGCTCGACCTCTGGGCGCCCCGGCTGCGGTCGGGCGACTACCTCGTGGTCGAGGACACGGTGGTGAACGGCCATCCCGTCCGGCCCGACCACGGACGGGGCCCGATGGAGGCGATCCGCGCGTTCCGCGCCGACAACCCCGGCCTGCTGATCGCCGACCCGGCGCGCGAGGCGAAGTTCGGGGCCACCTTCGCGCGCGAGGGCTACTACCTCCGCGCCTAGGGTTCGAACTGTATTCTGTATCAGCGATTTCAACAGCTTCCGACCGTCCCGGCGAATGCCGGGACCCAGATCCACGTGCGGGGTCGTGATGGGAAGGGCTCCGAACCTACCGAAGCCGCGCCTAAGCCATTCCATCTGGATCCCGGCTTTCGCCGGGATGACCGGGTGTTGAGTGGGCGACTCTAGCGGGCTTCGATCTTCCGCAGCAGGCGCTCCAGGGCGTCGATCTCGTCGGCCTCGCCGGGCGGCTTGTCCCAGCGGATCCGGTTGATGCGGGGAAAGCGCATGGCGACGCCCGACTTGTGGCGCGTGGAGCGCTGCAGGCCCTCGAACGCCACCTCGAACACCAGGCCGTGGTGCGGCTCGGCGCGCACCGAGCGCACGGGACCGAACCGCTCGATCGTGTTGTCGCGCACGAACTTGTCGATCTGCAGCAGCTCCTCGTCGGTGAAGCCGAAGTAGGCCTTGCCGACGGGCGTCAGCATCCGCTGGCCTGCGCCGTCCTGCGTCCAGACGCCGAAGGTGTAGTCGGAATAGAAGCTCGAGCGCTTCCCGTGCCCCCGCTGGGCGTACATCAGGACCGCGTCCACCAGGAACGGGTCGCGCTTCCACTTGAACCAGGGCCCCTTGGGCCGGCCCGCCTCGTAGCGGCTGTCCCAGCGCTTCAGCATCACGCCCTCGGCGATCTGCGGGTCGCCCGCCGGGGGTTCGGCGCGCAGGGCGGTGAGTTCGGCCCACGTCTCGAACGGCTGCAGCGGCGACAGGTCGATCCGCGGACTGGCCTGCCGCGCCACGAAGGCCTCCAGGCGCGCCCGGCGCTCGGCGAAGGGCCGGCTTCGCAGGTCCTCGTCGCCCTCCTGCAACAGGTCGTAGACCCGGATCGCGGCGGGGAACTGCGCCATCATCTTCGCATCCACGGTCTTGCGGTTCAGGCGCTGCTGCAGGTCGGCGAAGGGGGCGACCCGGCCGTCGCGGATCACCAGGAGCTCGCCGTCGATCACGCCCACGTCGTCCAGAGCGTCCAGGACGTCGGGGAAGGTGCGGCTGATGTCGTCGCCGGTGCGGGTGTAGAGCCGGCGCTGGAAGCCCTCGTGGGCGGCCTGCACCCGGATGCCGTCCCACTTCCATTCGGCGGCGTAGTCGGCGGGATCGAGCTTGCCGAAATCCACGGCCTCGTCGAGGGCCTGGGCCAGCATCACGGGCCGGAAGCGCGCCGGATGCTCGGCGGTGGGCTTCTCCGAGCGGCCCTCCAGCCACGCGAACAGGTCCTCGTAGGGCGGCGAGAGGGCGTGCCACAGCTCCTCGATCTCGGCAGGATCGACGTCGCCCATATCGGCGGCGGCGCGCTTGGCGAGGCGCGCGGTCATGCCGACCCGCAGGGCGCCGGTCATCAGCTTGAGGAGCGCCCAGCGCTCGCGCGGCTCGGCCATGGCGTCGAGCCAGCCCTCGATCAGCCGCTGCACCTCGCTGCGCGAGGCGGTGCGCAGGGCCTCGATCACCTCGAAGAGCTCGGGCTCGCGGTTGGCGCCGGGGCGCGCGGGCCAGACCAGGGACACCGCCTCGGCCAGGTCGCCCACGTAGTCGTACGACCACCAGAAGAGCTGGGGGTCCATCCGCGCCTCGACGGCCTTGCGGATGAAGGCCGGCTTGGCGGCGTCGAAGGTCAGGTCGCCGGTGAGCGCCGCCAACGCCCAGCCGCGGTCAGGATCGGGCGTCTCGCGCAGGTAGTCGCGGACGAGCGTCAGCTTGGCGTTGCGCGACGGCGTCAGCGACAGTCGGTCCAGAAGCTCGGCGAAAGCCCGCATGCCTGACAGCTAGGCCCTGGACGCCGGTTCGCCAATCAGGCGCCGGGAATCTGGCCGGGCGTGTCGACCCCGCGATCGCCGTCGCCCTCCAGCAGGCCCGGGTCCACCGCGTCGCCGGGACCGGGCGGCTCGCGTCCGCCATCCACCGCAGGCAGGCCGTCGCCGGACGGGCGCGACAGGGGACCGCCGAGGCTGTCGGGGGGCGTATGGGGTTCGGACATGGCGCGGCTCCTCTTGCGGGGAGCCAACGCCACGCCTTCGCGACCGTTCCGCCTAGCGCTTCGAAGGCTCGGCCGCCGTCGTCGGCGGCGCGGGCGTGCCGGGCGGCGCCGTGGGCGCGGCGGCCGCCGGCCCGGCGGGCTGCGGCGCGGAGGGCTGCGGCGGCAGGGTCGTCGCCGCATAGGGGGCCGGCTCGGGCGCCGGATCCTTCTGCCAGAACGGCTTGCAGGCCACGAGCCCGCCCGCGACGAGGGCGACGGTGGTCAGGGTCAGGGTCTTGCGCATGGATCACCTCCGTGTTGGCGCGAGGTGACGGTAGGGGCGCGCCGATCACGCGTTCGTGATCGACCTTGGGAGAACCCGTGGAGGAGCCGCGCGGCTTCGGCTCAGCTGTCCTCGTCGTCCTCGTAGCCCACCAGGGCCAGGGCGCGGGCGGGGATGTCGTGCAGGGCGGCCCAGCGGGCCAGGGCCTCCTCGCGGCCATGAGTGATCCAGAGCTCGCCGGGGCGCAGCTCGTCGACGGTGGCGGTGAGCTCGTCCCAGTCCGCATGGTCCGAGATCACCAGGGGCAGCTCGACGCCGCGCTGCTTCGCACGCGCCCGGATCTGCATCCAGCCCGACGCGAAGGCCGCCACGGGCTCGGGGAAGCGGCGGCTCCAGCGGTCCTGCATCGCCGACGGCGGGGCGATCACGATGGCGCCGGCGAAGTCGGCCTTCTTCGCGGTGGTCGCCGGGGCCAGCGGACCCAGGTCGACGCCGTGCCGCTCGTAGAGGGCGTTGAGCCGCTCGAGGGCGCCGTGGACGTGGATCACGCGATCCCAGCCCGCCTCGCGCAGCAGCCGGATGATCCGCTGGGCCTTGCCGAGCGCATAGGCGCCCACGATGTGGCTGCGCTCGGGGAACTGGGCGACCGAGCGCAGCAGGCGGGCGATCTCCTGGCGGTCGTCGGGATGGCGGAAGACCGGCAGGCCGAAGGTCGCCTCGCTGATGAAGACGTCGCACGGGACCGGCTCGAACGGCGGGCAGGTCGGGTCGCGCCGGCGCTTGTAGTCGCCGCTCACCACCATGGTCAGGCCCTTCCAGCGCACCACCGCCTGGGCCGAGCCCAGGACGTGGCCGGCCGGGACCAGGGTCACCGCCACGTCGTCGCGGGCGACCGCCTCGCCGTAGGCCGCGGCCTGCCTGGCCTGGGCGAAGTCGAGGCCGTAGCGCTCGGCCATGATGTCGAGGGTCTCGGCGGTGGCGAGCACCGCGCCGTGGCCGGCGCGCGCGTGGTCGGAATGCCCATGGGTGATCACCGCCCGCGCCACGGGGCGGACGGGGTCGATGTAGAAGTCGCCGGGGGCGCAGTAGAGGCCCTCGGGCTTCGGACAGAGCAGGTCCTGCGGACGGATCATCGCCCTTCAATGTAGGGGCGGCCTTTCGGCTCCGCACATTGACTTCCGCGGGCGCGGGACCCTACGCCGGGCCAATGTCGGATTTCTTCCACACAACGCCCCTGCCCGAGAGGATGCTGATGGCTCCGCACGCCGACGCCCTGGGTCTGACGCTGGTCTCCATCGAGCCCGGGCGAGGGGTGATGAGCGCGCCGTGGCGCGAGGACCTGGTCGGCGATCCCGAGACGGGCGTCATCGCCTCCGGGGTGGTGACCGCGCTCATCGACCACGCCTGCGGCCTGGCGATCAACTCGGCCATCGGCCAGCCGGTCCCGATCGCCACCCTGGACCTGCGGATCGACTATCTTCGCCCGGCCGCGCCCAAGGCCGGCGTGACCGCCGAGGCGCATGCGTACCGGCTGACGCGCACGGTCGGCTTCGTCCGCGCCGAGGCCTGGGACGCCGACCGCAGCGATCTGGTCGCCACCGCCCAGGCGGCCTTCATGCTCAACACGCGCGCCCAGCCCCTGAAGGCCTGACGATGGACGACGCAGCGACCCAGAGCCTCGACGCCTTCCTGCAGCGCGTGCCCTATGTGCGCTTCCTCGGCATGCGGGTCGAACTGGCGGGCGACGAGATGACCGCCGTGCTGCCGTTCAGCCAGCACCTGATCGGCAATCCGGTGCTGCCCGCGATCCACGGCGGCGTGATCGGCGCCTTCATGGAGCTGACCGCGCTGGCCCAGCTGGCGCTGGCCGAGCCCGGCGGACGCGTGCCGAAGACCATCGACGTAACCATCGAGTACCTGCGCTCGGCGGGCGCGCGCGACACCTACGCCCGCGCCAGCCTGCGCAAGGTCGGCCGCCGGGTCGCGAACGTGCAGGTGGAAGCCTGGCAGGAGAGCCGGACCAAGCTCGTGGCCGGCCTGACCGGCCACTTCCTGCTGCGGAGCAGCGGCGAGCCGGTCGCGCCGTAGCCATTGGAAGCCGCGCGAACGGGGTCACCGCGACCTGTTCACCCCTTGTCATCCCGGCCGGACCGCAGCGTAGAGCCGGGCCCCATAGACTCGGCGGCCAAGGCGGGGGGCGGCGGCCGCGCCCGACCTTCAGACACGGCGTGTATGGGTCCCGGTCTTCGCCCGGGGCGAAACCGGGATGACAGCGGTTGGCAGGGGCGGGTCCAGGCCAAGCGTCAGGCCGGGGACGACTCCGCCCCGAAGGCCGCGACGTCCTCCAGCATCGCGGCGGCCGCCAGCTTGACCAGCTCGCCGCCCTTCTCGGGCGTGGCGAGGCCAGGGTCGGACCCCATGCGGCCGTCGGCGTAGCGGGCGCGGAAGTCGGCGGCCTCGCGGATCGGGCCGGTGGGGGCGATCTGCGGCGCGTAGTTGGCGCTCTTGATGGCGTGCGGATAGGCCCACTGGGTGACCGCGATCTCGCTGGGCGTGGCGTGGCTGCCGTGGCCCACCGGGAACTGCTGGTTGGCGAGCGCGGTCACGCCCCTCAGATCCCACCAGTTCTTCAGCTTGCAGGCGAAGCCGCGCTTGCGCCCGGCGTAGCTCGCCTCGGCGTAGAGCTCGGAGAAGGCCGCCTCGATGGTGGCGACGTTCCCGCCGTGGCCGTTGAGGAAGTAGAGCTTCTCGAAGCCGGCGTGGCTCAGGCTGCGGCACCAGTCGCCGATCGCCAGCATGAAGGTGGAAGGCCTGAGCGCGATCGTGCCCGGGAAATCCAGGTGATGCTGGGCCATGCCGATGTTGAACGTCGGAGCGACGATGATGTCGCCGGCCTTCTCGGCCTCGTGGGCGATGATCTCCGGGCAAAGCCAGTCGGTGCCGAGCAGGCCCGTCGGCCCGTGCTGCTCGTTCGACCCGATGGGCACGACCACGGTCTTCGAACGGGCGAGGAAGCCCTCGACCTCGGCCCAGGTGGACAGGTGAAGCAGCATGCGGGGCGTCGTCCTTGGCGGATCGAAGTCGGGGGCCCTTGCATAGGGCCGCGCGGCGGCGGCCGTAAATCGAAACTTCGAGCGTGGAGGAGGGACATGGCGCGCCCCGCGCTGGTCCCTCCCCCCGCCCCGAGGGTCGCGTCAGGCGGCGCGGGTGCGCCGCTGGCGAAGCAGCGAGCCGGCGGCGCCGAATCCCACGATCATCAGGGCCCACGCGCCCGGCTCCGGCGCCGCGCTGACGCGGTCGGGACCTGAGACCGTGAGCTCGAAGCCCGTCGAATCGAAGGTCCAGTTGCCTGCGGCGCCCACCGCGAAGCTGACCTTCTGGCCGGCCGTCAGCGTCGAGTCGAAGGCGAAGCCGCCGATCGCGTTGGCGATCTGGCTCACGCCGCCCACGTAGGCGGCCACGTCAACGCCCGTGGGCAAGATGTCGTTGTAGCTGAAGGCGCCGGCGAAGTTGTACTGGCCCGCGATCGGCGCGACGAATTGCACGACCACCACTTCGGAGCCGGGGCCCGGGTGCAGGTTCAGTTCGCCGGCCTCGAAGAAGGCCGTGCCCGCCACATCGTAGTCGCCGACCGGCTTGAAGACGCCCGGCAGGCCGCCGTTCACCAGAGCGCAGGAGGCCAGCACGTCGCCGCCGCAGGCGGTCTCGAACGTGTTGAAACTGGTGATCGCATCCGCGCCGGCGTAGTTGCTGGCGGCATAGCCGAAGGCGAAGTTGGCCGCCGTGATGGCGTTGCCCGAGATCGCGAACTGATCGTAGGCCGAGTAGGTCGCCGCGGCAGCCGGACCGGCCGCGATCGCGGCCGCCGCCACGCACGACAGCGCAAACGTCTTCATTTTCATTTCACACCCCACTTCCGCGCCGCCGAATTCCATGGGCGCCTAACGCCCCCGGCGGCCGTGCGCGAGTCGTAGGCCCGCGAAATCGTTGTGAATTGTAAGGACTCGCCACCCGTCTAGGTGGTTGGCGGATCGGCAAGGCGGAAGGAAAGCGGAATGCCCGCGGCCTGCTGGGCGGCCGCGGCCGCCTCCATCAGCGCGCGCGGCGTCGCCGCATACTGGCGGGCGCTCATGCCCATGAAGTCCCGGAAGTCGCGGTTGAAATGGGACTGGTCGTGGTACTCCGCGTCGATGAGCGTGCCGAGCAGGGGATCGGGCGTCACCCGGATCAGGCCCAGGGTGTAGAGGAACCGCTGCCGCCGCAGCAGCCGCTTCGGCGGGAACCCGAAGGTGCGCAGGCAGATCCGGTGGAGGCTGCGCTCGGACATGCCGGCGATCTCAGCGAAGGTGGCGACGTCGCGGGGCTGGCGGCGCAACGCGTGGTCGACCGCCAGCGCCGCAGGGGGCGTCTCCGGCCGACGGCGGAGAAGGTCCAGCAGGGCGGCGTCGAACCGCGCGACGCCCGCCGCATCGTCGTCGCCGTCCGCGACCATCGCGGCCTGCAGGGCGCGTGCGTCCAGGTCGATCTGGTCCGTGATCTCGACCACACGGTTGGCCAGCTGGCTGGCGTCGGACCCGATGAGCCGAGCCCAGCCGCCGGGCGTCAGGCCGAAGCCGACGGTCTTGCCGCCGCCCGTGACGATCTTTCCGCGGCGGTCGGTGGGGCCGAACAGCACGCGCTGGGCCGGGACGGCCGGATCGCGCGGGTCGTTCAGCACCATCCAGTCACCGGAGACGTTGAGCCGGACGTTTCCCCACTCGGGATAGAGGAAGTCGGTGAGCGGCCCGGCCGCTTCCACGAAGTAGTAGAAGGTGACGAACGGCTCGAGCTCGGGATGCGGGTAGTAGACGCGCACCGAGACCGCAGGCGATCCCGCGGCGGTCACGGACAGGTCTACCCTGGCGGACATCACGCATCGACGGCGCGCACCAGGCCCCGCCCCTCTACCCATACCGGGCTTCACCCTAGCGCGGGTTTCCTAAGCGAATCTGTTGGCTAGTCGCCACTCACGTCGACCGTCGCGTCGGCGACCCGCATCCCGACCAGCCGCCAGTGGTCCTTGCCCCTGGCGAAGGTGAGGACGCAGTCCTGCCGGCGGGCGTCCATCAGGCAGGCGCGGCCCTCGCCGACCTTGCGCAGGAGCGGCGCCACCTGCGTGGGCGACGGGGCCTGGGTGACGACCGCGCCCGACGGGTCGACCAGGCGAACCCTGTCCGGGCTGATCATGCGGTCCAGCGCGAATTCGGACGGGCCGCCCTCGACCTCCAGGGCCTTGCCGCGGGCCACCTCGGCGATCTGGCGGCGGACGTCGTCGCGCACGGCCGGACGATCGATCTCGGCCTCGAACGCCACGCGGTCGCCCGCCACGGCGGCGGCCAGCAGGCGGCTGGCGCTCTCCGCCGCGCCCTTGGGCGCCGGCCCGCCGCATCCGGCCAGCAGGGCCGCGGCAACGATGACGGAAAGGCTCCGAATCATCCTCCCAGGCTCGCGGCTCGCCCGCGCCGCATCAAGGGCGCACGGCGCCGCACGGTTGCTTACCGCGCGTCACTGCGGCTACTCCCTCGGCGACAGATCTCGGAGGTGCGCGCGTGTCCGACGGCGAGGTTTTCCCGGTTCCCGCAGACTGGGCGCAGACGGCCCATCTGAACGCCGAGCGCTATGCGGCGGCGGTCATGCGCGTGGCCGAGGATCCGGACGGCTACTGGACCGAAATCGGCGCCCGGCTCGACTGGATGACGCCCTTCACCAAGGTCAAGGACGTTTCCTACGACAAGGCCGACTTCCGCATCCGCTGGTTCTACGACGGCGTGCTGAACGTCAGCACGAACTGCCTCGACCGGCACCTGGCCGAGCGGGGCGACCAGGTCGCGATCATCTGGGAGAGCGACGACGGCAAGTCGTATGACGCTCTGACCTACCGGCAGCTGCACGCCGAGGTCTGCCGCTGGGCCAATGTGCTCAAGGCCAAGGGCGTGAAGAAGGGCGACCGGGTCACGATCTACCTTCCGATGATCCCCGCCGCGGCGGCCTCGATGCTGGCCTGCAGCCGGATCGGGGCGATCCACTCGGTGGTGTTCGGCGGCTTCTCGCCCGACAGCCTGGCCGGCCGGATCCAGGACTGCGACTCGAAGATCGTGATCACGGCCGACGAGGGCCTGCGCGGCGGGCGGGTCGTGCCGCTGAAGCTGAACGTGGACGAGGCGCTGACGTCGTGCCCGGGCGTGACCGACGTGATCGTGGTGAAGCGCACCGGCGGCGACGTCCCCATGATCGCCGGCCGCGACGCCTACTTCTCGGACCTGAAGAAGACCGTGGAGACCACGTGCGAGCCCGAGCCGATGGGCGCCGAGGATCCGCTGTTCATCCTCTACACCTCGGGCTCGACGGGCAAGCCGAAGGGCGTGCTGCACACCACGGGCGGCTACCTGGCCTGGGCCAGCTGGACGCACGAGGTGGTGTTCGACTACCGGCCCGGCCAGATCTTCTGGTGCACCGCCGACGTGGGCTGGGTGACAGGCCACAGCTACGTGGTCTATGGCCCGCTCGCCAACGGCGCGACGACGCTGATGTTCGAGGGCGTGCCGAACTATCCGGACTCCAGCCGTTTCTGGGAGGTCTGCCACAAGCACAAGGTGGAGATCTTCTACACGGCCCCCACCGCGCTGCGGGCGCTGATGCGCGAGGGCGACGGGCCGGTGAAGAAGTGGCCGCGCGACACCATCCGCCTCCTGGGCACGGTGGGCGAGCCGATCAATCCGGAGGCCTGGCTCTGGTACCACCGCGTAGTGGGCGAGGGCCGCTGCCCGATCGTGGACACCTGGTGGCAGACCGAGACCGGCGCCTGCCTGATGACGCCGCTGCCCGGGGCGCATGCGCTGAAGCCGGGCTCGTGCGCCCAGCCGCTGCCAGGCGTCTATCCGCAGCTGGTGGACGCCGAGGGCGGCGTGCTGGAGGGCGCGATCAGCGGCAACCTGTGCCTGACCGACAGCTGGCCGGGCCAGATGCGGACCGTCTACGGCGATCACCAGCGCTTCATCGACACCTACTTCTCGACCTATCCCGGCAAGTACTTCACCGGCGACGGGGCGCGCCGCGACGCCGACGGCTACTACTGGATCACCGGCCGTGTGGACGACGTGATCAACGTCTCCGGCCACCGCCTCGGCACGGCCGAGATCGAGAGCGCGCTGGTCAGCCACCCGGCGGTCGCAGAGGCCGCGGTGGTGGGCTATCCGCACGACATCAAGGGTCAGGGCATCTACTGCTACGTGACGCTGAAGGTGGGCGTGGACGCCACCGATGCGCTGATGGCCGACCTGCGCGGGCACGTGCGCCACGAGATCGGGCCCTTCGCGGCGCCCGACGTGATCCAGTTCGCGCCGGGGCTGCCGAAGACCCGCTCGGGCAAGATCATGCGCCGCATCCTGCGCAAGATCGCCGAGGACGACCTGGGCAACCTGGGCGACACCTCGACCCTGGCCGAGCCCGCGGTGGTGGACGACCTGGTCAAGAACCGCGCGGGCCGCGGCGACGACGAGGCGCACGTGGGCGGCCAGCGGGTCTCGTGCGCCGCCCTGGCGGTGACGCTGACGTCGCACGACGCGGTGGTCGAGGCGGCGATCGTGGCCGTGTCGGGACAGGGCGGTGATGCGCTGTGGGCGTTCGTGACGCCCGACCCGGCGCTGATGGCGACCGACGTGCTGGCGGCCGACCTGAAGGGCTTCCTTCGGCGCGAGGTGGGCGCCCATGCCGTGCCCGAGGCGGTGATCTTCGGCCCGCTGCCCAAGACCCACTCCGGCGAGGTGGTGCGCCCGGTCCTGACCCGCATCGCCCGCACGGGCGAACCCGGCGACGCCGCGGGCCTCGCCGACCCGGCGGTGGCGACGCACCTCGCCAAGCTGCGGGCCGACCTCCTGGCCTGATGGGCGGGGACCTGCCCCCGGCGCTGAAGGCCGCCATCGCGCGCGAGCTCGAGGGTCGGCCGCGGCGCGACCTGGGCGCGCGGAGGGCGGCCGCCACAGCGGCCTACCGCGCCGGCGGGACCTCGGCGGCGGCGATCCGCGGCGCCAACGACGCCCTGGCCTACGCGCTGGCCCGCCTGCCCGCCACCTACGCCGCCGCAGCCGCCGTGTTCGCCGAGGCGCGGCGCGTGGCCCCCGGCTTCAGGCCCGCGAGCCTGCTCGACGCCGGATCCGGTCCGGGCGGGGGAAGCTGGGCGGCGCGCGAGGCCTGGCCGTCGCTGCGGGCCATCGCCTGGGTGGACGCCAGCGCCCCGTTCCTCGCCCTGGCCGGACGGCTGGCCAGCGGCGCGTTCGAGCCGGACGCGCGGCGCGGCGACCTGGCGAGCGCCGACCTGCCCCGGGCCGACCTGGTGCTGGCGAGCTACGCGCTGGCCGAGATCCCGCCGGTCGGACAGGCCGGCGTGGTCGGGCGGCTCTGGAACGCAACGGACGGCGTCCTCGCCCTGGTGGAGCCGGGCACGCCCGCCGGCTACGCCCGCCTGCTGGAGGCCCGCGGCCTCCTGATCTCCGGCGGGGCCACGATCCTGGCGCCGTGCCCACACGCCGACGCCTGTCCGCTGACCGCGCCGGACTGGTGCCACTTCAGCGTCCGCCTGGCGCGCTCGCGGGACCACCGCCTCGCCAAGGACGCCAGCGCACCGTTCGAGGACGAGAAGTTCGCCTACGTCCTGGCGGCGCGGCCAGGGGTCGCCGCCGCCCCCGCCCGGGCCCGGGTGCTCGCCCGTCCGCACGCGGGCAAGCCCGGCATCGACCTCAAGCTCTGCACCCCGGCGGGCCTCGAGCGCCGCCACGTGGCCCGCCGCGACAAGGCCGCCCACGCCGTGGCGCGCCGGCTCGGCTGGGGCGACGCCTGGCCCGACGCGGAGGATGCGCCCGCGCCCGCGCCGCGCTAAACGTCCCCGCATGACCACCGCCGCCGAGGCCTGGGCGCAGGGCGCCGAGCAGCAGCTCCTGGACGAGGCCCTGAAGCTCGTCCCCGCGCACGGCTGGACGCGCCGCACCGTCGTGCTCGCCGGGCGGGCGGCGGGCATGAGCGCCGGCGAGACCGAGCTGCTGCTGCCGCACGGGGCCGCCGACCTCGCCGCATTGCTGTCGCGCCGCCACGACGCGTGCGCCCTGGCGGCCCTGGCCGACGTCCATGCCTCGAACCTGAAGATCCGCGAGCGGATCCGCCGCGCCGTCGAGGCCCGCCTCGACGCCGCCGCCCAGGACGAGCCCGCCACCCGCCGCTGGATGGGGTTCATGGCCCTGCCGGCCCAGCTGCCCCTGGCCGGCCGCCTCGCCTGGGAGAGCGCCGACGGGCTCTGGCGCTGGGCCGGAGACGAGGCCACCGACGAGAACCACTACTCCAAGCGCGCCATCCTGGCGGGGATCCTGACCAGCGCCATGGCCGTGCGCCTCAGCCAGGGCCGCGGGGCGGCCATGGACTTCGTCGACCGCCGCATCGAGGACGTGATGCGGTTCGAGACATGGAAGGCCACGACGAAGGTGCGGCCCGAACAGGCGCTGACCCTGGCCGCAGGCTTCCTCGGCCGCCTGCGCTACGGGCGGGGGTAGGTCGCCTCTCTGCACCGCGCGCCCCGGCGGGGATCCGGATCGCAGCCGCAGGGCTCGCGGCGGAGCGGGACCCTGGCCGCTCAGCCCGCGTCGACGGCGGCCCAGACGCCGTCCCAGTCCGCGGGAGCAGGATCGCGCGCCAGCGCGCGGGCGCGGTCCAGCATCAGCGCCGAGGGACGATCTGCGGCGTCGGCCGCCAACGCAGTGGCGAAGGCCTCCGCGGCGCCCATGAAGTCGCGCCGGCCCAGTCGTTCCAGGCCCTGTGCATAGGCCGCATGCACGGGCTGGGGCTCACCCGTCAGCACCTCGAAGATCCGTTCGGGCCGCTCGCGGCCGCGCACACGGATGGTGTCGAGTTCGCGCAGCCGGCGATGGCCCGCAACCGCGGCGGCGGTCCGCTCGCAGCACACGACGCCCACCTGATAGGTCTTGGTGGTCGATTGCAGCCGAGCGGCGAGGTTCACGCTGTCGCCGATTACCGTGTAGTCCATGCGCTTGGGCGATCCGATCGTGCCGGCCACCACCTCGCCGGTGGAGACTCCGATGCCCAGCCGGATCGGCTCCAGGCCGCGGGCCACCCGCGCGGCGCTGATGGCGTCGATGGTGCGCATCATCTGGACGGCGCTGTCCACGGCGTTCAGGGCGTCGCGGCCCGACGTGAGCGGCGCCCCGTACACGGCCATCAGCCCGTCGCCCATGAACTTGTCGAGCACCCCGTCCGAGGCGGCCACCGCCTCGAAGAGCTCTGTGAAGATCTCGTTGAGCATCTCGACCGTCTCGCGCGGCTGCAGCTTCTCGGCGAGGCTCGTGAAGCTGCGGATGTCGGCGAAGAGCACGCTGGCCTGGCAGGCCGCGCCGAACAGCATGTCGTCGCCGCGGCTCAACACCTGGTCGACGACCTTCTGGCTCATGAAGCGGCGCATGGCGCCCTGCATGCGCTTGCTCTCGCTGATGTCCTCGATGATCACCAGCAGGCCCGTCTGGCTGGCGTCCTCGGTCGAGATCAGCGGGACGATGGAGATGTTGCCGGAGACCAGCCGCCCGCGGGCGGTGCGGATGTCGGCGTCCAGCAGGATCTTGTGCGATCCGCTGCGGGCCACCGCCTCGATCTCCACGAGCACGGCGGGATTGGTCTCTTCGAGCCAGGCGCGGGCGTCGACGCCGTCGAGGCGGTCGGCGGGAATCTCGAGGATGCGCGCGGCGGCCGCGTTCAGCTTCGCGGCGCGGATCTCCCGGTCCAGGGTGATCACCCCGCTCGACATCGAGCGCAGGATGCTCTCGTTGTACGTCCGCTCGGCCGCCACCTCCGAGAAGAGGGTGGCGTTGTCGATGGCCACCGCGGCCTGGGCGGCGAAGGCGTTCATCCGGGCGACATCGGCGTCGTCGAAGTCGGGCGCATCCTGGCGGTTCAGGGCCTGCATCACGCCCAGGCGCCGGCCGTCGCGGGCGGTCACCGGAACCGTCAGCACGCTGCGGGTGACATAGCCGGTGGCGTCGTCGACGGCGCGGTTGAAGCGCTCGTCGTCATAGGCGCGCGAGAGGTTCACGGTTTCGCCGCGGGTGAAGACCCAGCCCGCCAGGCCGGCGTCCGAGGGGATGCGGATGGCGCGGCCGTCGATTCCCTCGGCCACGGCCGACCAGAGCTCGTCGGTCTTGGCGTTGTGGAGGAAGAGAGAGCTGCGGTCGGCGTGGATCACCTTCGAGGCGGCCTCGACGATCTTCTTCAGGAGGGCGTCGAGGCGCATCTCGCTGGAGATCGAGATGTTCACGTCCAGCAACCGCCGCAGGTCGCCGTTGGTGCGCTCGACCGTCTCGATGGCGAGGCTCCACCGCTGCGCCAGGATCACGATCTGCGAGAACAGCAGCAGCAGCACGCCGATCGGCAGCTGGTTCAGGCCGAAGGTGCGCGGGATGAGGCCGTTGGTCGCCAGGTCGGTGTAGAGCATCGCCGCGACCATGCCGGTAAGGCCGAAGAGAAAGACGCCCGCGCCCTCGCGACGACGCCAGGCCGCGGCGATCACCACGCCGAGGACGTAGAGCAGCGTCACCGCGCGTAGCGGCGAGGCCCATTCCGAAAGGTGCGACATCAGCACCGGCTGATCGAGCGCGCCCGCCACGCCGTAGCTCAGCATCCTCAGCGCGATCAGACCCTGCAGCGGCCAGTAGACCCAGCGGGGCGTCTCGGCCGGGAACAGCTCGCGCACATAGGCGAGCACGAAGCCGAAGGCGGCGCTGCTGGTCACCAGCTGGAAGGCCATCATGGTCGTGAAGCCCGCGCTTGGCATCATCAGGACCAGCAGGTTGTCGTGGCTGAGCAAGGCCACCAGCGGGAGCAGCAGGATGGCCGAGAGCGCCAGGTAGAGCGAGGCGCGATCCTGGGGCCTGAAGACGAAGACCACGGCGCTGAAACAGGCCAGGAGCAGCAGCGAAACCACGAGCAGCAGCGTCCGCATCCAGTCCAGGGAGATCCACTTGCCCATGGGCTCTGCCAGTCCGAACACCGGCGCGTCGTCGAGGCCGTTGGTGGCGTAGTGGAACGTCGAAACGTCGATGCGCAGCTCCAGGTCGGAGCCGTCGGCGTCGATCGTCACCTCATGCGGACGCAGGCTGTAGCGCGAGGCCTGAGGCGTCAGGCCGACCTGTCCCCGCTCGGACAGGACGCGGCCGTCGGCCACGACGCGGCTCGCCCCGTAGATCTTGGGGACGTAGAGGATGTAGCGCCCGGCCGGGACGCCCCGGATGGTCAGGCTGTAGGACGCGGCCCCGGCCTCCGGCAGGCGGCGGCCGGCCAGGTTCGCGCCTTCCCACCGGCCCGGCACCGGTATGTCGGCAGTCGCCCCGGGCGCGGGCGCGGTGCGCCAGGTCAGCCGCCAGTCGCCCCTCAGCTCCACCGGCTTGGACAGCGGGCCCCAGCCCGAGAAGTCGGCGACGCCTGCCCGTGCGGTCGGAGCCCCGCGGGCCACCTGATCCACGAAGAAGGGCGCGCAGATGGCGCACAGGACAGCCAGCACCAGCGCCGGCGCCAGGAGACGGCGCAGGCGCGCGGCCCGTCCTGCCAAAGCTGCTACGCCCACCGACGCCATACGCCCCCCCGGAACGGGCGGAGAATGCCTCGCCGAGGTCGGGGCGCCTAGGTCATGGTGACGCTTGGTGGCCCTGCGCAGGGTCCCGGCGCCACCCCCCATCCCTATCATCCCGGTTTCCGCGCAAGCGGAACACCGGGACCCATAGACTCCGCCTTTCCGGATGAGGCGCAGCGGCGCCGCCCGCGGGCCATCCCTCCACATCGGGCGCGTATGGGTCCCGGTCTTCGCCTGCGGCGAAACCGGGATGACGGCCGTGAGGGTGCGGGAGGACGAAGAGAAAAACGCAGAGCGCGCAGAGATCTCCGCCCCCTCCACCCTGATGGCGGCCGAGCGTGAGGTCAGGCTCGGCTCAGAGCGCCCTCAGCTTGTTGACGTGGCCCATCTTGCGGCCGGGCTTGGTGTCGCGCTTGCCGTAGAGATGCAGCCGCGAGTCGGGCTCGGCGGCGAGCCTGGCCCATTGGTCGACCTCGTCGCCCAGCAGGTTCAGCATCTCGATCCGGGCGTGCGGCTGGGTGGGCCCGAGGGGCCAGCCGGCGACCGCGCGCACGTGCTGCTCGAACTGGTCGACCGAGCAGCCGTCCTGCGTCCAGTGGCCGGAGTTGTGAACCCGCGGCGCGATCTCGTTCACCAGCAGGCGGCCGTCGCGCATCTCGAAGAGCTCGATGCCGATCACGCCCACGTAGTTCAGCCCCTGCAGCACGCGCGCGGCGATCTTCTCGGCCTCGAAGGCGATGTGCGGCATCACCAGCGCCGGCGCGAGGCTGCGCCGCAGGATGCCGTGCTCGTGGTGGTTCTCGGCGAGCGGATAGACCGCCGTGGCGCCGTCGCGCCCGCGCGCGGCGATGACCGAGAGCTCGCGCACGAAGTCGGCAGGCGCCTCCAGGATCACGGGCCGGCCGCCCAGGGCCTCGAAGGCGCCCGCGGCGTCGGCGACATGCTCGACCCACCGCTGGCCCTTGCCGTCGTAGCCCTCGCGGCGGGTCTTCATGAGCAGCGGCGCGCCCATGGTCGCGGCGGCGGCCGCCGCGCCCGCGGCGCTGTCGGCGAAGGCGAAGGCCACGGTGGGGGCGCCGCTGGCGTTGAGGAACTGCTTCTCGGCCACGCGGTCCTGCGCCACCGACAGCGCTTCGGCCCCCGGGGCCACGTCGACGCCGAGCGCCTGCAGCTTCAGGACCGAGGCGGCGGGGACGTTCTCGAACTCATAGGTGACCACGCGCGCGAGCCGCGCCAGCGCCTCGAGCGCCGCCGGGTCGTCATAGCCGCCGACGATGGTGTGGGTGGCGACCTGGCCCGCGGGGCTGTCGGCGTCGCGCTCGAGCACCGCCGTCTCGAACCCGAGCCGGGCGGCGGCCAGCGCCAGCATGCGGCCGAGCTGCCCTCCGCCGAGGATGCCGAGGGTGGAGCCTGGCGGAAGCGGGAACTGCGGCATGGGACGTCCTATTCGACCGCTTCGGACACGCTGGCGGTCTGGCGTGCGGCGAACTCGGCCACCCGTGCGGCCAGCCCTTCGTCGGAAAGCGCGAGGATCCGGGCCGCCATCAGGCCCGCGTTCTTCGCGCCGGCCTCGCCGATGGCCAGCGTGCCCACCGGGATGCCGCCGGGCATCTGGACGATGGAGAGCAGGCTGTCCATGCCCTTGAGCGCCTTGGACTCGATCGGCACGCCCAGCACCGGCAGGTCGGTGAGCGACGCCGTCATCCCGGGCAGGTGCGCCGCCCCGCCCGCGCCGGCGATGATCACCTTCACCCCCGCGGCCCTGGCGCCCGTGGCGAAGTCGTACATCCGTTTCGGAGTCCGGTGCGCCGAGACCACCTTGGCCTCGTACGGCACGTCGAGCGCCTCCAGCATCTCGGCGGCGTGGCGCAGCACGGGCCAGTCGGACCGGCTGCCCATGATGATGACGACGGGCGCGCTCATGGCGGTTTCTGCGGATTCCCCTGCCCCGGAAGGGCGCGGAGTATAGGCGCCGCCCTTCCCGGCACAATGCAGCCCGGTCAGATTCCCTTAACCGCGACGCGATGGAATGCGTTAACCATTGCGTTGCAACAGGCGAAGGTCGGGGGGCGGGTCATGAAGGTAGGCGGCGCGCGCACCGATCCCTATTCGCCGGCGCGGCGTCCGGCGGGGGCGCGCCAGGCGACGGCGGCCGCGGCCGCGGCGAAACCGGACACCGTGGCGATCCTGGGCGTGCCCGAGCCCGAGATGACGCCGGCGGTCCAGGCGGCGATCCGCCACCTGCTGGCCGAACTGGACGAGCTGCGCAACGAGGTCGGCCGCCTGAAGGCGCGGCTCTCGCAGGCCGAGGCGCTGGCCGACCGCGACTCGCTGACCCCGCTCCTCAACCGGCGCGCCTTCGTGCGCGAACTGGCGCGGATCCGCACCTTCGCCGAGCGGTACGGCGCGCCCGCCAGCCTGGTCTACTTCGACCTCGACGGCTTCAAGGCGATCAACGACCGCCACGGCCACGGCGCCGGCGACGCGGCGATCCAGGCGGTAGCCGAGCGCCTCGCGGCCAACGTGCGCGAGAGCGACGTGCTGGGGCGCATGGGCGGCGACGAGTTCGCCCTGATCCTCGTGCAGACCGACCAGGCCACGGCCGAGGCCAAGGCCGCGGCGCTGGCCCAGGCCATGGAGGCCGAGCCGATCTCGTTTCCGGGCGGGAGCGCCCCCGTGCGGCTCAGCTACGGAGTGCGCGAGATCGTGGCCGACGCCGACCCCGAGTCTCTCGTCGCCGACGCCGACGCGGCCATGTTCGCCGCCAAGCGCCGCCGCAAGAGCGCCTGACGCCCTTCCCTTCCCGCTTGCGGGAAGGGGGGACCGCCCGCCGAGCGGAGCGAAGAGCGGGTGGTGGGAAGGGCGAGCGGCCGGCGAGGGCGCGTGTCTCGAGCGCAGCGCCTGGGGCTTACCCTTTCCACCCCTTTCCCGCAGGCGGGAAAGGAAGGGGGCGCGCTTGTTTCACCTTCCCCTCCCGCGCGCGGGAAGGGGGGACCGCCCGCCGAGCGAAGCGAAGAGCGGGTGGTGGGAAGGGCAGGCGGCGGGCAAGGCGGCGCGCCTTGAGTGCGGCGTGTGGGGCTTTCCCTTTCCACCCCTTTCCCGCAAGCGGGAAAGGAAGGGGTCAGGCGATGATGTCGGGGTTGAGGACGTCCTCGACGCGGGCGATGTCGTCCTTGATCAGCAGCTTCTTGCGCTTGAGGCGGCCAATCACGATCAGGTCCGGCACGGGCGTGGCCGCGAGGGCGTGGATCGCCGCGTCGAGATCGGCGTGGTCCTGACGCAGCTCCGCGAGACGCGCCTCCAGCGCCTCCTCGGTGAACGTCGAATAGTCGATCATCGGGCCGCGGTCCCTACCCCAGCGCCGCGGCGAGCTCGGCGAGCGCGGCGGCGGGCGCGGGCCTGTCCCACGCCGCGGACGCCGCTTCAAGCGCTTCCAGCGTGGTGGCGCCGCCGGACCCTCTGGAAAGGCCCTCCAGCGTCTCCATCAGCAGGCGCTCGGCCTCCAGTTCCAGGCGGTTCACGTCCTTGCGGAACGCCAGCCGCGCATCGTCGTCGAACGGCGGCAGAGGCGGCTTCAGGTCGCGGCGCACCGCGCGCAGCGGCTTCAGCGCCACCGCGTCCCAGGCGCGCGCCGCCGCGGCCGCGCGCTTCAGCAGTTCGGGGTCCTTCGCCTCGGCGTGCACGGCCCAGAGCAGGAACGAGGTGTTCTGCCCGTGCTCGTCCTGCAGCCTCAGCGTGGCCTCGGGCACGCCCGGCCGGGCGTAGGCCTCCAGCACCCATTCCCAGATCGCCAAGGCTCAGCCCTCGCCCTTGAGCGGGGCGATGTCCTCGCCCCAGCGTTTCACCGGCGCCCACGACAGCCCGAAGAGATCGAGGGCGCGCCCCACGGACTGGTCGACCATCTCGTCCAGGCTCTGCGGCCTGGCGTAGAAGGCCGGCAGGGGCGGGGCGATTACCGCCCCCATCTCGGCGAGCCGGACCATGGTGCGCAGATGGCCCAGGTGCAGCGGCGTCTCGCGCACCATCAGCACGAGGGGGCGGCGCTCCTTCAGCGTCACGTCGGCCGCGCGGGTCAGCAGCGACGACGTCACGCCCGTGGCGATCTCGCTCATGGTGCGCACCGAGCAGGGCGCCACGATCATGCCCAGCGTCTGGAACGAGCCCGACGCGATGGAGGCGCCCACGTCCGTGACCTTGTGGACCTGGTCGGCGCGGGCCTGCATGTCGGCCACCGAGAGGCCGGTCTCCTGGGCCAGGGTCAGCGCCGAGGAACGGCTCATGACGAGGTGGCTTTCCACGCCGAGGTCGCGGCAGGCGGCCAGCGCGCGAAGGCCGTAGAGGGCGCCGGATGCGCCTGAAACGCCCACGATCAGGCGCGGCTTCTCCGGCTTGGCCATTCAGGGATCCCCGACTCGAAGGCGGAACCGGTTCCCCGGCCGCCCTGCAACCATATGTGATCTGACAGCCGGCGGAAGCGGGTGTTCACTCGGAAGTCGCATGAACTGAGAGGAGGCACTTCGCATGGCGCTAGATGCCCGGATCCGCGAACTCGGATCCCGCCACCAGTCCCTGGAACAGGCGATCCAGGACGAGATGCGCAGGCCCTACGCCGACGACGTCAAGCTCAAGGAACTCAAGCGACAGAAACTCAGGCTCAAGGAGGAGATCGAGACCCTCCGGGGCCAGATCCACTGACGTGACGGGCCCTCGCCTCGCGGCGGGGGCCTTCGTCGTTCAGTCCTCGTCGTCGTCGCCGTCGTCGTGATCGGCGAAGACGGACTCGGCCGTGTGCTCGATCTCGCGCTCGGGCTCGGGTTCGTCGTCGATCACGCCGGTCTCGGAGGCCGGCAGCAGGGTGGCGCCCTCGGGCTCCACCACGCCGCGGCGGGCGTCGTCGCGGGCCTTCTTCTCGGCGGCCTTCTTCACCACCGCGTCCAGCTCGAGCTGGGTGGCGAGGCCGAGCGTCACCGGATCGACCGGCTTGATGTTGGCCGAGTTCCAGTGCTGGCGGTTGCGCACCTGGTCGATGGTGGCCTTGGTGGTGCCCAGCAGGCGGGCGACCTGGCTGTCGGGCACTTCCGGGTGGTTGCGGATGAACCAGGCGATGGCGTCCGGGCGGTCCTGGCGGCGCGACACGGGCGTGTAGCGCGGCGCCTTCTTCACGGGCTTCAGCAGCTCGGCGTGGCGGCTCTTCTGCGCCTTCATGCGGTAGTTCGGGTTCTTCTCGGCCGCGTCCAGCTCGTCGCGCGAAAGCTGGCCGTTGGCGATCGGGTCGGCGCCGCGGATGTCGCGCGCCACCTCGCCGTCGGCGATGCCCTTCACCTCCAGCGGGTGCAGTTCGCAGAAGTCCGCGATCTGGTCGAAGGTGAGCGAGGTGTTGTCGACCAGCCACACGGCGGTCGCCTTGGGCATCAGGATCTGGGTCATTTTCGTCGTCTCGGAAACGAAGGCGCCCGGCCTTTCGGCCGGGCGGTGAGGCTTCACATATAGGCCGGATGGCGGCGCGAGGGAACGGGATTCTCGCGACGCCGCCGGCGGAGGCGACAGCCTGGCGGCCGAGGGTCAGGAAGCAGCCGAGGACGTCAAGACCGGAGGTCGCGTCGAGCCGTTCATCAGCCCTCTGGGTCGGGGGCGTCGGCCGTCCCGAGGGCTGAGCTCAAGCCAGGGGCGGGACGGGGCCGCGGCGTGACGGCCGCCGGTTGAGCACGGCCAGGGCGCCCAGCCCGAGCAGGAGCCCCGCGCCGAACGCCGTGGCCAGGCCCGCCGGCCCGAGCAAGAGGCGGCCCGGCGCCATCCAGTGGACCAGTTCGCCGCTGGCGGCTTCGGGCTCCAGGGGTTCGATCGGCGGGCTCATGGCGCAGGCTCCGGTTGCCCGGGCCTAACCGCCGCCGTTGACGGGGGGTTCCGCCGGGCGCCCCGGGCGGGTTAGAAGCTGCGGCTTTCCTCGACCGCATCGACAGACCATGGCCGGCCACTCAAAGTTCAAGAACATCATGCACCGCAAGGGCCGAGCCGACGCGGCCCGCTCGAAGCTGTTCTCCAAGCTCTCGCGCGAGATCACCGTGGCGGCGAAGTCGGGGATGCCGGACCCGAACATGAACCCGCGCCTGCGGCTCGCGGTCCAGAACGCCAAGGCCGAGTCCATGCCGAAGGACGTGATCGACCGGGCCATCAAGAAGGCGATCGGCGGCGACGCCGAGACCTATGAGGAAATCCGCTACGAGGGCTTCGGACCGGGCGGCGTCGGCGTCATCGTCGAGGCGCTGACCGACAACCGCAACCGCGCCGCCTCCACGGTGCGCTCCACCTTCACCAAGCACGGCGGCAACCTGGGCGAGACCGGTTCGGTGTCGTTCATGTGGGACCGGGTGGGCCAGATCACCTACGCCGCTGCGGCCGGCTCCGAGGAAAAGGTCATGGAGGCCGCCATCGAGGCCGGCGCCGAGGACGTGGAGTCCGACGAGGATGGGCACACCATCTGGACCGCCTTCGAGCAACTCTCGGAGGTCGCCCAGGCGCTGGAGGGCACGCTGGGGGAAGCCAGTTCGACGCGGATCGCCTGGCGGCCCAAGGCGTTGACCCCCCTGAGCGGAGAACCGGTGGCGACGCTGATGAAGCTGATCGAGACGCTCGAGGACGACGACGACGTGCAGAACGTCTATTCCAACGCCGACATCTCGGCCGAGGACCTGGAGAAGCTGGCCGGCTGATGGGGCGCAAGCCATCCGAGCGTGACCGCGGCGACCCCCGGGTCACCGACCTGCGCGCCTATCGCCGCGAGCGGGACAAGGCCGCCCGCGCGCCGGCCGCGAAGCCGACGCGGCGCAGCGAGTCCCTGCTCGGCGCCAATCCCCGCGCCGGGCTCATCCTGGCGGTGGTCGTGGTGATATTCGCCCTGCTTTCCCTAGGGCCAATCTTCCTCTGAGCGGCGAACGGCGGATATGCTCGCCGCAATCATCAGGGGAGGCTCCACGCCATGAAACTCGCAACCGGGCTCGCCGCGGCGGCCGCCGCGCTGGGCCTCGCCGCCCAGGCCCAGGCCGGCGACTATGTCTCGATCGTCCAGGAGACGACCATCGACGCGCCCGCCGACGTGGCGTGGGCCAAGCTCAAGGGCTACTGCGAGATCGGCAAGTGGCTGCGGCCCGGCATGACCATCCCGTGCGAGGTCACCTCGGGGACGGACGGGGAGCTGGGCGCCCTGCGCAAGATCGCCGGCCGCGTGGAAGAGGTCATCGTGGCCCGCACGCCGATGTCCTACACCTACGCCGACATCGATCCGAAGATCCTCTACCACGGCACGGTCGAAGTCCGGCCGGTCGACAAGAAGTCGTCCAAGCTGATCTACAGCCTGTTCTACGACCAGACGAGCATCCCGGCCGACCAGCGCGAAGCCAACCGCAACGGCCGCGCGACCACCTTCGCCGGGGTCATGAAGGCCATGAAGGCGCAGGCCGAAGCGAAGTAGCCGTCGCCGGGCGGGCGCAGCGCTCAGTTCGGAGGATCACCCGGGGCCGGCGTGGGCGGCGCGGGGGCGGCCGCGGCGCCGGCCTTGAGCGCAGCCTCGCTGTCGGCCCCGGCCTGCGCGGAGTCCACCGCCGCCTGCCGGGCCTGCTCGTTTTCGACCACCGCCGAGACCTCCCGGCTCGCGCCGCCGCCGCTCGCGCAGCCGGCCAGCGCCAGCATGACCATCGCGAAGAGCGCGCGCACGGCTAGCGGCCCCTCGGCGAGCTGGCGCCGTCGACGCTCTGCGGCGAGCTGTCGCAGCCGGCGAGGGCGGCGTCCGCGAGCGCCGCCGCGGCGCAAAGGCTGATCATCCGCATCTGCATGCTCCTATGGGGTGGATCGCATGCGAACCCGCCGGACCCGATCGAGTTCCGGATTCGACCGCACGCGCCGCCATGGCTAGAACGTCGCCGGTCGACGGGGGACAGGACGCCAATGCAGAGACGCAAGGTCGATCGCGCGCAGCGCATGCGCGCCCGGCGAATCTGGTGGGAACGCAACGGCGCCTTCGTTCGGGGCGCGCTGGCGGGCAGCGTCATCACCGCGATCGCCGCCTGGATCCTGCAGATGGTGACGGCGTCATAGCCCGCGCGTCGCCTCCCTTCGCCGCCACCGATGCGGCCTACGAGCACTGGGCGGCCGCCGAGGTCGCCCGCTGGCGGGACGAGGTCCTCAGGCGCGCGAACCTTCTCGACCGCGCCGCCAAGGGCGTGCAGGGGCGCATCAACCGGCTGATCCCCGAAAAGGTGCACGCGGCCGTCACCTCCGTGATGGAGGGCCTGACGCGCACCATCCTGACGGGCGCCGACCTGACCACCGCCGCGCCGATCGCCGGCGCCTCGCTGCGCGAACGCGACCGACGGGCGCTGGAAGCGATCGAGGGCTACCGCACCACCGCCGCCGTCGAGGGCGGCGTCGCCGGCGCCGGCGGCTTCTGGCTGGCGCTGGCCGACTTCCCCGCGCTGCTGGTGATCAAGATCAAGCTGCTGTTCGACCTCGCGGCGATCTACGGGCACGAGGCCGACCGCTTCGAGGAGCGGCTGTACATCCTGGCGCTCTTCCAGCTGGCGTTCTCCAGCGCCGACCATCGGGCGGAGGTGTTCGCCGGCCTGGAGGGCTGGGACGGCCGCGACCATCCGGCGGACTTCGAGCACTTCGACTGGCGGCGCTTCCAGCAGGAGTACCGCGACTACATCGACCTCGCGAAGCTGGCGCAGATGATCCCGGTCGTCGGCGCGCCGATCGGCGCCTTCGTGAACTACCGCCTGCTCGAGCGGCTGGGCGACACGGCGATGAACGGCTACCGCATGCGCTGGCTCGCGCGTTCCTGAACCATGCGCGCGCTCGTCCTCGCCCTCGTGATCGCCACGCCGGCCGCGGCGCAGACCCGGATCAGCGACGCGGACGTGCGCGCCTTCGTGGTCCGCCAGCAGGCCGCGTGGAACGCGGGTCGGCTGGACGCCTACTTCGCGGCCTTCACTCCCGACGCGACGTTCACCGACCAGGCCTACAACGGGGGCAAGCCCCCCGTGCCCTACGGGACGGCCACCCTGGCCGAGGCCCGCGCCCAGACCCTCAAAGCGGTGGCGAAGGCGCAGCCGCGC
Organism: Phenylobacterium sp. T106; assembly: GCF_057219735.1. Lineage (NCBI taxonomy): Bacteria > Pseudomonadati > Pseudomonadota > Alphaproteobacteria > Caulobacterales > Caulobacteraceae > Phenylobacterium > Phenylobacterium sp. T106. Next base: position 142,576 of record NZ_JBXVWA010000008.1, read on the forward strand.
GAGGCCGCGCGGGTGTTCCGAATCGCGATCGCCGCGGACGGCCGCTCGGCCAAGGTGACCACCAGCGTTGGGATCCAGGCGGGATCGCGCCGCATGTGCGCCAGCCGCGTGCAGACGGTGGTGCTGGCGGAGGGCGGCCTGAAGTCCCGCGGCCAGACCGACACCTACATCCGCTGTCGCGCGCGCTGAGGCCGCGCTAACCTGCGGCCATGCTCCGCCGCTCTCTCCTGGCGCTCGCCGCCGCCTTCGCCGTCACCGCCGCCCAGGCCCAGACGCCACCTGCCGCGCCGCCCGCCGCCCCGCCCGCGGCGGCCCCCGCGCCCAAGCCCCTGCCGCAGGTGAGGATCCAGACCAGCGAGGGCGACATCGTCGTCGAGCTCGCCACCGACAAGGCGCCGGTCACGGCGGCGAACTTCCTGCGCTACACCGACCGGGGCCTGTTCAACGGCGCCACGTTCTACCGGGCGTCGCGGCCCAAGGGGTACGCGGGCACGGACTACGGCTCGATCCAGGGCGGCCTGCAGAACGACCCCAAGAAGGTGCTGCCGCCGATCCGGCACGAGCCCACCACGCTGACGGGCCTGAAGCACCAGACCGGGACCATCTCCATGGGGCGGCACGCGCCGGGGACAGCCCAGGCGGACTGGTTCATCACCCTGGGCGACATGAGCTACCTGGACGCCGACCCCAAGGACCCGAAGAATCCCGGCTTCGCCGCCTTCGGCCGCGTCGTGGCGGGCCTGGACGTGGTGCAGAAGATCATCGCCCTGCCCGTCGATCCGAACCGCGGGGAAGGCGCCATGAAGGGCGAGATGCTGGTGAAGCCCGTGCGGATCGTCCGCGTCAGCCGCCACGCCCCGCCGCCGCCGGCCCAGCCCGCCGCGGCGCCGGCCACGACGGCTCCGGCCCCCGCCACGGCCCCCGCCACGGCCCAGGCGCCCACGCCATGAACGACGACGCCCCGCAGATCCCGGACGACGGCTGGAAGCACACCGGCGTGCGCGTGGTGCCCGGCGACCAGCTGGCCCCCGCCACCGCCACCACGCCCGGCATGGACCGCGCCGTGGCCATCGACCGCGCGCGGATGGGGGCCCAGAAGCTGTGGGCTGGCACGGTGCACATCCACGCCAACGCCAAGACCGGCGCCCACCACCACGGCCCGCTGGAAAGCGTGATCTACGTGGTGTCCGGCCGGGCGCGCATGCGCTGGGGCGAACGGCTGGAGTTCACGGCCGAGGCCGGGCCGGGCGACTTCATCTATGTGCCGCCCTATGTGCCGCACCAGGAGATCAACGCCTCCACCGACGAGCCGCTGTCGTGCGTGCTGGTCCGCTCCGACTCCGAGGCGGTGGTGGTGAACCTGGACATAGAGCCCGCCGAACGCCCCGAAGGCGTCGCCTGGATCGACCCCATCCACCGGACCTGAGGCGGCACGGGCCGCCGCGGGCCCGACGTTACGTGACCGCGTGGTAGGTCAGGGCGAGGCCCGAGATGCTGGCGCGTTCCTCGGTGGAGGGGACGGCGGGGTCCAGTTGGCGACGGGCGGCGTCGGTGAGCAGGACCATGCCGCCCTGGGCCACGTCCTCGCCCAGCTTGGAGGCAAGGTTCACCTCGTCGCCGAACAGGTCCTCGTCGCCGGGCGCCAGGATGTCGCCGTAGCCGATGCCGATCGCCGCGTAGAGGCGCCGGCTGGCGGGCAGCAGGACGTTGACGGTGGAGAGCTGGCGCATGATCTCGCGCGCGGCCTTCACCGCCGGCGCCACCTCGTCGAACAGGCAGTAGAGGTTGTCGGCCTCGGCCTTCACCAGCACCCCGCCCAGCCCCTCGATCGTCGGCACCGCCAGCAGCCGCATCTGGTGGATCATCACCAGGAACGAGACCACGCCGTGCACTTGGGTGGTGCGCGAGAAGCCGCTCATGTCGAGCACCAGAACCGCGCGGCGCTTGGTGAACTCGGCCTCGATCTGGGCCGAGATCTCGCCCCGGCGCTCGGGCTCCTCGATGATCTGCGACAGGAGGGCGTAGAGCCGGTCGTGCGGGTTCTGCGGCGATGCGGCCTCGGACGCGGCGCTGGTCATCCGTTCGCTCTCCCTCGCGGCATGGGCGCGATGCCACCGCCCCGGCCCGGACCTGTCAAGGCGAGCCCTTGCGGAAGGTCGCGGAAAGCCCCACCCCTCTGCGGGATGACGGACGACGCCCTGGACCCCGCGCCCGCGAAGGCCGCCGCCCCGCCGAACAACCTGGTGGGCCTGGGCCTCCTGGCGGCGTTCGTCGCGCTAGGCTGGAGCCTGACGCTCGATCCCGCCGGCCGCACGCCGCTGACCTTCGCCTTCGTGATGGTGGGCTGGGTGCTCGCGGTCATGGCCCACGAGTTCGCCCACGCGGGCACGGCGTTCCTCGCCGGCGACCACACCGTCCGAGAGAAGGGCTACCTGAGCTTCGACCCGCGCCGCTACGGCGACATCGGGACCAGTCTCGTGATCCCGCTGATCGCCCTGGCCCTGGGCGGCATCGGCTTCCCGGGCGGGGCCGTGTACCTGCGCAACGACCTGATGCGCGGCCCGACGTGGCGCGCCGCCGCCTCGCTGGCCGGGCCCGCCGCGACCCTGGTCGTGCTGCTCGTCCTCGCCGGCGTGCTGGCCCTGTGGAGCCGCACGGCGCTGCCGAACGGGCTCTTCGCGGGCCTCGCGATGCTGGCGTTCCTCCAGGCCACGGCCCTCATCCTGAACCTGCTGCCGGTCCCGGGCCTGGACGGCTTCAACGCCATCCGGCCGTTCCTGCCGCCGGGGCTCGCCGCGCGGGTGGCGCGCTACGAAGGCCTCGCGCTCATCGCGCTGCTGGGCCTGCTGCTGCTGGTCCCCGGGTTCGGTGCGCTGCTGTTCGGCGCGGCCGCCGACCTGGCCCGCGCCCTCGGCGTGCCGGGCCCGGCGATCGCGGAAGGCTGGGCGGCCTTCCACTTCTGGCGATGACGGGCGCCTGATCCGCGCTTGAGCGCCGCCCGGCGCCCCGATACCGTCCCTCCGTCGGGTCCGTGAGCGGAGGGCGGCATGCTGGGCGTCACCGAGATCATGAAGGCGCTCGGGCTGTGGGCGCTCGTGGCGCTCGCCGCCTACGGGGCCAGCCTGAGCCCGCTGGGCGGCTGGGCCTGGCTGATCCTGGTCGCGCCGCTCGCCGCCTGGATCGGGCTCGTCTTCGTGGGCGCGCCCGCGCGGGCGGCCAAGGCCGAGGCCATCCTGGCGCGCACGTTGATGACCGGCGAGACGGTCACCGCCCAGGCGATCCAGCATCGCGTCTTCGCCCTCTTCCGCCGCCGCACGTCGCTGGCCATCACGTCGAGCCGGGTCGTCGCGGTGCATCGCGGGCTGCTCGGCGGGTTCCGGATGGCCGACATGCAGTGGAAGGATCTGAAGGACGTCCGCATCGAGGCGAACATGCTGGAGGGTCTGTGCGGCGCGAACCTGGCGTTCGACACCCTGGTCGCAGGCTATGCCGGGATCGCGGTCCCCGGCGTGCCCAGCGGGCCGGCCACCGAGATGTACGCCAAGGCCCAGTACGAGGAGCAGGCCTGGGAGGAGAAGCGGCGCATCCGGAGCCTCGAGGAGACCCGCGCGGCCTCGGGCGGCGTGACCATCGGCGGACACGGCGGCGAGGCGGGGGCCCCGGCGACCGAGCGCATGGTCGACGAGATCCGCAAGGCCAAGGAGCTGCTGGACTCCGGCGCCGTCAGCGACGCCGAGTTCCAGGAGATGAAGGCCAAGATCCTGGGCCGCGCCTGACCCCAGGATTCCGCCGGTTTTCCCCAGGCAAGTGTTCCGTGCGCGCCTCAGTTGCTGGCGCGAAACAATGCGTGCACGATAGGTTTGCTTGGTTCTGGGGGGACCGACATGCTCTTTGTCCTGAGCGGGGTGGGACAGGATCTGGCGTGGCCGGTCGACGCGGGCGTCCTGGGCGCCTTCGACGACGCGGTGCGGGCAGCCGAGGCGCTGCTCGAACGATATCCGACCTGCGAAGCCGTGGAGATCTTCACCGACGGGCGTTTCGTCCGCGACGTGGAGCGGCTGCCAAACTGACGCAGCGGACTAACCGCGTTTGTCACGAAGCAGCCTGCCGTTTAAGGTCAGGCTTGCTGGAGGCAACTCAACGGGAGCAGCCAGTGGGGCGGGTTCCGAGGTCAGCACCGGATACCGCGCCTTTCCCGCCCGGGCGCAATCTGCGACTGCGTTTCCCGTTGTGAGATCACCATGAACCAGACCTTCCGCACGTGCGGGACCTGCAGCCTCTGCTGCAAGGCCATGGGCATCGAGGAACTGAACAAGCCCGCGGGCGTCTGGTGCGAGCACGCCCGGCCGGGGCGCCCCGGCGGGGCCTGTTCCATCCACGAGACGCGCTATCCGATCTGCCGCGGATTCCACTGCCAGTGGATCGTGAGCCCGGATGTCCCCGAGGAACTGAAGCCCAGCAAGTGCAAGGTGATCCTCACGGGGGTCCAGGGCGCCCGGGACGACCAACTCGTCGCATACTGCGATCCAGCCGACCCGGGGGCGTGGCGGCGCGGGGCGATCTACGCCTTCCTGAAGCGCCAGACCCGGCGGCCCGATGGGCGTCCGCGGACGGTGATCGTGCGGGTGGGGCCACGCTACTGGCTGGTCACGCACGATGCCGACCTCGACCTCGGCGAGGCGGGCGGCCGCAAGCGATTCCAGATCGAACCGGGCCCCGACGGCCGGCCGGTCGCCAGACTGGTGGAGGACACGAGCCAGTCCGGTCGGCCCGCGGAGGCTTAGGGCGTCCACATACGAAAAGGTCCCCGACGCAAGGCCGGGGACCCTTGGAACGTTCAGACTGAGCGGCGGCTCAGATGGCGGAAACCCACCTGCGCCGCTGCCGCAAGGCGTACCCTGCGCCGCCGAAGCCCAGGATCATCAGGCCCCAGGTGCTCGGCTCGGGCACGGCCGTTACCGGGCAGTTGGCGATGCAACGGGCATCGCGCGCCGCGACATTGATGGATTGGCCATTGGTCGGCTGGATGTGCGCGAAGAACCACCAGCCGCCTGCGTTCGAGTTGAAGCGATTGCCGTCGCCCAGGTCCACCACGAGTCCGCCGGCGCCCGGGACAACGCCCGTCCCCGCAAAGGTCAGGCCGTTCGCATTGTAGGCGGTGAACTTGAGCGGATCGACGCGGGCGTTCTTGCCGCTAGCGTTGATGTAGAAGTGATCGGTGAACGTGCCCCACGGCGCGTGGGTGTAGGCGTTCGGGCTGTAGATGACGTCAGGGCTGCTATGGTTCTCAGTGACCAGGGTCGCGCCGTCGTCGAGGAAGTTGAACGCGAAGAGCGCGTTGGTGCCAGACTGCTGCAGCACGCCGTCATAGACGGTCGCGGTGATGTTGACAGTCTTGCCGTCGCCGACCTCCTCGATGAGGACTTCGCCGAACGGGCCGCCCGGCGTCGGGCCGTTCACGTCCCAGTGGTCGATGATCGACAGGTAGGTGGCCGCCGAGGCGGACGTCGCCGCCATGCTCAACGCGCCTGCGGCCACTGCCGCCAAGAGTTTCAGCTTCATTCTGTTCTATCCCCGGATCGGGGCCCCCAATCACACTGCAGGGGTAATGACATCTTAACCGGAGGTTTGAGACTCGAACGCCTGAAAGGAGAATCCGCCGCCTAAAGCGTGTGGCCCTTTCAGGAGCGGCTCAGCGGTCCGCCGGGTCCTCGTTCATGCGTCGCCGCGCTTCCGCGTACGGGGATGCGAAGGGATGCACCCCGAGCGTCTGGCGGACCTCGTCCAGGCGGAGGTTCCACAGCTCCGGCCACGGCGCACCGAGCAGCAGCGGCGTCTCGCGTCCGTGCGCCCATGCCCTGAAGATGCAGTCGAGCCGCAGGTCGACGCTCTCGGGGCGCGCAAGGCTGAGCGCCGTCAGTGTCGCGGCCGTGGAGAGCGCCGAGTAGTGGTGTCCCACCTGCCCCATCAGGAAGGCGCCGAAGGCCACCCGGTCCAGGCGCGCCGGCCCGTACCCCGCGACCACGCCCAGCACCGCCAGGGACTGGATGGTGTGCACGTTGATGTAGGCGAGCGGCGGAGGCATGTGCCGCAGCAGCGCCACCAGCCCGCCGCCGAACGGCGCCGCAAACCTGTCGCCGCCGGCCAGCAGGTCCTGGCGGAGCAGGAAGCCGAGCGATGCGGGCGGGCATCCTTCCATCGCGGCGGGATCGTACGGCTCGGGAATGCCATCGGCGGCCGCTTCCGCGACGCCCGGATAATCCATCGCCGCAGCCGCCATCCGCGTGTTGATGCGCGGATCCAGCTCGCCGGCCGCGCGCAGCGTGGCCGCCGCCGCAGCCTGTTGGGTCGCGTCCGCGGGCAGACTCACGAGGTCCCAGAAGGCGGCCCAGAACCGCCTCGAGATCGGCAACGGCTCCTCGAGCCGCAACCGGGGCGGGAAAACCGGCTGCGACAGCCAGCCGGCGGCGGCGTTGTCGTAGACGTCCATCAACCGCTCGGGCGAGGCGGCCGCCACATGCACGGCCTTGGCTGCCAGGGCGCGCAGCCCCACCGTCGTCACGCCCCGCCGAAGGCCCACGGCCACCGCGCCGGCGTCGCCGCCGCCTGTCGCGGCCATCTTTTCGAAGGCGTCCTTCGCCGTGGCCCGCATGCCTGCGTTCCCCTGGTGGGCCAATCAATTCCGCGCCCGACAAGACTGCCAGTGGCGACGGTGGGCTGTCGAGCGGCTCCAGGTTGCAGGCGCCGCCGCCCGATCCCGCCCGCCACACGCTCGCCTGGAGGGAGAATCTTCAATCTTTAGCGCGAGGCTTGAGGTAATGCGGTGATCTCAGGACACGCCACGCTTATTCATGGGGCAACGGTGATGCGTAACATTTTCAGCGGCCTTGCCTTAGCGGCTGCGATCGCGGCGGCGAATCCCGCCGTGGCGGCCGTGGTGCTCGAGTTCAACCCCTCGTGGGGGTCCACGGAGAACACCGGCGCGACCGCGACGGCGACGTTCACGTTCACCGACGTCGGCTCGAACGTCCAGATGGACCTGGTGCTGGCGAACACCACGGACGGCACGGACGGCCTGGGCGCCACGTCGGCGACGCTGGTGGCGTTCGCCTTCGACCTGCCGACGTTCGCGGGCCTGACCTACAGCTCGAACGGCACGACCTTCACCAAGCTGTGGACCAATCCGTCGCTTCCGCCGCTCGGCACGTTCGACCGCGGCATCAGCCTGAACCGCAACAGCTTCGGCGGCGGCAATGCCAACGGCGGCGTGACGGCCGGCAATTCGCTGGGGATGGTCCGCTTCAACATCGACACCAGCCTGATCGCCGCGGACTTCGAGACCGCGTTCGCGGCCGGCTATCTCGCGAACGGGACCCTCGATGCGGCCGTGCGCTTCCAGCAGGTCAACGCGGGCGGGGGTTCCGACAAGGTGTTCGGCGGCCTGCCGCCGCCGCCCGACCCGCCGCCGACCATCGTGCCTGAGCCGTCGGCCTGGGCGCTGATGATCACGGGCTTCATGGGCGCGGGCATGGTCCTTCGCCGGCGGCGCGCCGTCGCGGCCTGAGCGCGGGATTTCAGTCACGGCGCGGATTGGGGCATCCTGCCCCTCGCGCCATGACCCTGCCGATTCGCCCCATCCGCATCCTGGGCCTGGACCCGGGCCTGCGCCGCACCGGCTGGGGCGTCATCGCCTGCGAGGGCGCGCGCCTGAGCCACGTGGCCCACGGCGTCATCGCGCCCAAGGACACCCTGCCGTTCGCCGAGCGCCTTCACACGCTCTTCGTCGAGATCGAGGCGATCATCGCCGCGCACGCGCCTGATGAGGCGGCGGTCGAGGAGACCTTCGTCAACGCCAACGCCCAGTCGGCGCTGAAGCTGGGCCATGCGCGGGCCATGGCCCTGGTCGTCCCGGCCCGCGCCGGCCTGCCCGTGGCCGAGTACGCCGCCACCGTGGTCAAGAAGGCGGTCGTGGGGACTGGCGGGGCCGACAAGGCGCAGGTGGGCTGGATGATCGCGCGCCTGCTGCCGTCCGCCGGCAAGACCACCGCCGACGCCGCCGACGCCCTGGCCGTCGCCATCGCCCACGCCCACGCCCGCACGGCCCGGCGGGTGGCGTAGGGCCGCCGCGCCGGCCATCCCGACCGCTCGTCGCGGGGGCCCTTGAGTGACCGGCGCCGGCGCGCAAGATGCCGCGATGAGCATCGATCGCAGGACCGCCCTGGGCGCCGCCGCCGCCGTCACCCTCGCCGCGCCCGCCGCGTGGTCGGCCCCGCGCGCCGCCCGCCCCTTGAACCTGCTGATCCTGGGCGGCACCGGCTTCATCGGCCCGCACCAGGTGCGCTATGCGCTCGCCCGCGGCCACAAGGTGACGATCTTCAACCGTGGCCGGCAGGCCAAGGAATGGCCCGGAGAGGTCGAGCAGCTCCTGGGCGACCGCAACACCGGCGACCTGAAGGCGCTGGAGGGGCGCAGCTGGGATGCGGCGATCGACAATCCCACCACGCTGCCGTTCTGGGTGCGCGACGCGGCCCGGGCCCTCGAGGGCCGGGTGAAGCAGTACATCTTCATCTCGACGATCTCGGTCTACGCCGCCGCCGACCGGCCCGCGGACGAGACCGCGCCGGTGCTGCCCTACGAAGGGGCCGACGTCATGGCCGAGACGGCGGAGACTCTGCGCGCCAGCCAGGGGCGGCTCTACGGACCGCTGAAGGCCGCCAGCGAGCAGGAAGCGCGCCGCCGGTTCGGAGAGGCCTCGACGACGGTGATACGACCCGGCCTCATCGTCGGCCCGGGCGACCAGACCGACCGGTTCACCTACTGGCCGGTGCGGCTCGCCAACGACGGCGGCCGCTGGGGTCCCGAGGCGCTGGCGCCGGGCGACGGCGAGGATCCGGTGCAGGTGATCGACGCGCGCGACCTCGCGGAGTGGACCGTCCGGGTGGCCGAGCGGCGGGCGGCGGGGACCTTCAACGCCACGGGGCGGCCCATGCCGATGCGCCGGATGCTGGCGACCGTCGGCGGCGCCGTGAAATCGAACGCGAAGCTGGTGTGGGCGCCCGACACCTTCCTGGCGGCCGAGAACGTGCAGGCCTGGAGCGACATGCCCGTCTGGATCCCCGCGCGCGGCGGCGACTCCGCCGGGTTCCACCGGCGCAGCATCGCGCGCGCCGAGGCCGCCGGCCTCACCTTCCGCCCGCTGGCGGGGACCGCCGCCGACACCCTGGCCTGGTTCCGGGAGCAGCCGGCCGAGCGGCAGGCCAAGCTCCGCGCGGGCCTCACGCCCGAGCGCGAGGCGGCGCTGCTGGCCAGGCTGAAGGCGCGAGGCTAGCTCGGCCGTTCACCGGTCGTTCCCCCGGAGTCCCGCCTGCGGTACCTCTGGGCGGCAGATGTCCCCGGTGATTCGCACATGATCGGCCGCCTGCGCGGCGCCGTCGCCGAGGTCGGCGAGGAAGACGCCCTGATCGATGTGATGGGCGTGGGCTATGTCGTGCGCTGCGGCGCGCGCACGCTCTCGCGCCTGCCCGAGATCGGGGCCGAGACGCTGCTGCACGTGGAGAGCGCCTGGGGCGAGCAGACCGGACTGGTCCTCTACGGCTTCCTGGACCGCGCCGAACGGGGGGCCTTCGTCCAGCTGCGGACCATCCAGGGCGTGGGGCCCAAGGCGGCCCTGGCGGTGCTCGACGTCCTGCCGCCCGCCGAGCTCGCCGCCGCCGTGGCGCGCGAGGACAAGGCGCTGGTCGCCCGCGCCCAGGGGGTGGGCCCCAAGCTGGCGCTGCGGATCGTGACCGAGCTCAAGGGCAAGCCGCTGGGCGACGGGACCGTCGCCGCCTTCCACGCCCAGATCCAGCCCGTGGCGCCGTCCCGGCCCAGCGCGTCCGGCGAGGCGGTCGCCGCCCTGATGGGCCTGGGCGTCGCCGAGCCCGCCGCCCGCCGCGTCGTGGAAGCCGCCGCGCTCCGGCTGGGCGAGGACGCCGAGCCGCCGGCTCTCATCAAGGCCGCCCTGCAGGAGCTCGGACGATGAGCGCGGTCGCGCCATGACCCGCATCGTCTCGGGCGAGCCCCAGCCCTTCGAGGGCGCGGACAAGGCGCTGCGGCCGCAGACGCTGGGCGAGTTCGTCGGTCAGGAGCAGGCCAAGGCGAACCTGCGCGTCTTCATCGAGGCGGCCCGCAACCGCGCCGAGGCGCTGGACCACGTGCTGCTGTTCGGACCCCCGGGCCTGGGCAAGACGACCCTGGCCCAGATCGTCGCCCGCGAGCTGGGCGTGAATTTCCGCGCCACCTCGGGACCGGTCCTGGCCAAGGCGGGCGACCTCGCCGCCATTCTCACCAACCTCGAGCCGCGCGACGTCCTCTTCATCGACGAGATCCACCGCCTGGCCGCGAACGTGGAGGAGATCCTCTACCCGGCGATGGAGGACCACGTGCTGGACCTCGTCATCGGCGAGGGGCCCTCTGCGCGGTCGATCCGCATCGACCTCGCGCCCTTCACCCTGGTGGCGGCGACCACGCGCGCCGGCCTCCTGGCCACGCCGCTGCGCGACCGCTTCGGCATCCCGATCCGCCTCGAGTTCTACACCCATGACGAGCTGACCCGGGTGCTGCTGGGCGCCGCCGCCAAGATGGGCGCGCCGCTCAGCGAGGACGGGGCGCTGGAGATCGCCCGCCGCGCCCGCGGGACGCCCCGCGTCGCCGGCCGCCTGCTGCGGCGGGTTCGCGACTTCGCCGCCGCCGACGGCGCGGCGGTGATCGACCGCAGGCACGCCGCCAGCGCGCTGGCCCGCCTGGATGTGGATGAGCAGGGACTGGACGCCCTCGACCGCCGCTACCTGCGCGCCCTGATCGAGAACTACGCCGGCGGCCCGGCGGGGGTGGAGACGCTGGCCTACGCCATCGCCGAGGCCCGCGACGCCGTGGAGGACGTCATCGAGCCCTTCCTGCTGCAGCAGGGCTTCATCCAGCGCACGCCGCGCGGCCGCATGGCCTGCGCCAAGGCCTACGACCACCTGGGCCTGGCCGCCCCCAGGACGACCCCGCCGGCCGCCTCCGGGGACCTGTTCGAATGAGCGCGCGTCTGGCCCGGCCCAGGTCCTCCCCTGCAAGGGGAGGGGGACCCTGCGCAGCAGGGTGGAGGGGTCTCGACGCGGCGCCCTCGCCCCCTCCACCGCCTTCGGCGGTCCCCCTCCCCCTGCGGGGGAGGACTTTCCGAGCGGAGCCCGCATGACCCTGGACGCCGCCCCCTCCGCCGGCTGGCTGGACGGCCGCGAGCATGTGCTGCCGGTGCGCATCTACTACGAGGACACCGACTTCACCGGCATGGTCTACCACGCCAACTACCTGCGCTATTTCGAGCGCGGGCGGAGCGACTTCTTCCGCATCGCCGGGATCAGCCACACCGAGCTGCTCCAGATGGCCGAGCCCACCGCCTTCACGCTGGTGCGGATCGAGGTGGACTACCGCAAGGCCGCCCGGGTCGACGACGCGCTGCTGGTGCGCACCGGCTACGACGCGGTGCAGGGCGCGCGCCTGCTCGTCAGCCAGCGGATCGTGCGCGGCGACGAGCTGATCGCCGAGGCGAAGGTCCAGGCCGTATGCATCGACCTGAAGGGCCGCGCCAAACGTCCGCCGCGCGAAATGGTCGAAAAGCTACGTCCGTACTTCGCGCCATAAGTTCGCCACGCAAGCCCCCCAACCACGAGCCGATACGAGACAGGAGAGACGATGGACCCGGCCGCCGTAACGCCCGAGAGCTTCGACCTGCTTTCGATCTTCCTGCGCGCCGACTGGGTGGTGAAGCTGGTCATGATCGGCCTGGCCGCCGCCTCGCTCTGGTCGTGGACCATCATCCTCGACAAGATGTTCCGCTTCCGCGCGCTGGGGCGCGAGGCCGACCAGTTCGAGGACGCCGTCGCCTCGGGCCGCAGCCTCGAGGACGTCGCCCAGGAGGCCGGCGAGCGGCCCGCGCACGCCCTGCCGCGCATGCTCCAGGGCGCGCTCAAGGAATGGCGCGACGCCCGCGCCAAGGGCGCCGTCTCGGAGGGCCAGGTCGCCTTCCTGATCCAGCGGATCGACCGCCACCTCGACGCCACCATCGCCCGCGAGAGCGCCCGCGTGGAGGCCGGCCTGGGCTCCCTGGCCATCGTCGCCACCGCCTCGCCCTTCGTCGGCCTGTTCGGCACCGTCTGGGGGATCATGAAGGCGTTCCAGGCGATCGCGGTGCAGAAGAACACCTCGCTCGCCGTGGTGGCCCCCTCGATCGCCGAGGCCCTGTTGGCCACCGCCATCGGCCTGGCCGCCGCCATCCCGGCCTATGTGTTCTACAACAGCTTCTCGACCGCCGCCGGCAAGTACGCCGCCCGGCTGGAAGGCTTCGCCGACGACCTCTCGACGGCCATCCAGCGCCGGCTGGCGGAGCGGGCCTGACCCATGGCGCTCTCGGCCAACGACGCCTTCGCCGCCACGGGCGGCGCCAAGCGGCGGCGGCGCTACGGCCGCGGCCGCCGCGGCGCGCTCAGCGAGATCAACGTCACGCCGCTGGTGGACGTGATGCTGGTGCTGCTGATCATCTTCATGGTCTCGGCGCCGCTGCTCACCGCCGGCGTGCCGGTCGAGCTGCCGAAGACCGAGGCCGGCGCCATGCAGGACGTGCCCGACCCGATCACCATCTCGATCCGGCCGGACGGGGCGCTCTACGTCGGCGACCAGGCGGTGCCGTTCTCCAGCCTCTCGCCGCGGCTGACCGCCATGGCCACGGACCGGACGCGGCCGATCTACGTGCGCGCCGACGGCAAGGCGAGCTATGAGGTCGTGGCCCGGGTCATGGCGTCGCTGTCCACCTCAGGCTTCACTTCCATCAACCTGATCACCGACACCGGCGGTCCCTCCTCCGGAGGCGACGACACCGACGAGGCGGGCGGATGAGCCGGGCGCGCGGCCTCAGCTTCGAGCGCTCGCCGGCGGCCCTCGGGTCGCTGGCGCTGCACGGGGTGGTGGCGGCCGCCTTCATGATCAGCTGGGGCAGCCGCGAGCTGAAGATGGGCTCGGTGGTGCCGGTCACCGTCGTGGCCAGCGGCCCCGCCGAGGCGCGCCCCGCCGAGCAGGGCCCCCAGGAGCTCGAGGCGCAGGCGGAACAGCAGACGCCGGACGCGCCGCCCGAGCCCGCGCCGCCCCCGCCGCAGCCGGCCCCCCCGCCGCCGACGCCCGCGCCGAAGGCCGCAGCCCCCACGCCCAAGGCCGCCGCGCCGCCCGCGAAGTCCCGCCCGGCCGAGCCCAGCCTCGACCTGGACGCCCTGGCCGCCAGCCTCACGCGGCCGGCCCGCAACGCGCCCCAGCGGCCCTCCTCCGCGCCGCGCGGGCCGACCCGTCCGTCCACGGCCCCCGTGGCGCGCAACACCGACGGCTTCGCGGCCACGACCGGCGTGGCGGTCTCGTCCACCATGCAGGGCGAGCTCGAGCGCAACTGGAACATCGACTGCAGCCTCTCGGCCAGCCGCGACGTTTCCGTGCGGGTGCACTTCACCATCGGGGCCGGCGGACGTCTGGCCGGCGACCTCGACGTGGAGTCCATCGGCGCGGCGAGCCCGGCGGTGAAGGCCGTCGCGGAGGAACGGGCCAGCCGGGCCGTCCTGCGGTCCCAGCCCTTCAGCCGGGAGCCCCGACAGAACTGGGGCCGGCGCGTCTATGCCGATTTCAGCGCCCGCGACTACTGCGGCAGACCAGGAGCCTGATGATGCGGATCAAAGCCTTCGTGGCGGCGCTGGCCGCGGCGCTCGGCGCCCTCGCGGCGGTCCTGCCCTCGCCGGCGGCGGCGCAGCTCAGCGTCACCCGCGGCGACGTGAACCCCATGGCCGTGGCCGTGCCGTCCTTCGCCGGCGGCCAGGTGGGCGCGGACATCAGCCAGGTGATCGCGGCGAACCTGCAACGCTCGGGCCTCTTCCGGCCGCTCGACCCCGCGAGCTTCATCGAGAAGGACCTGTCGGCGGCCGTCCAGCCGCGGTTCGCCGACTGGAAGACGATCAACGCCCAGGCGCTGGTCAACGGGCAGGTGACCGTCGACGGCAACCGCCTGCGCGTGGATTTCCGCCTGTGGGACGTCTACCGCGAGCAGCAGCTCCTCGGCCTGCAGTTCACCTCCAGCCCAGAGAACTGGCGGCGCGTGGCGCACAAGATCTCGGACGCGGTGTACGAGCGGCTGAGCGGCGAGAAGGGCTACTTCGACACCCGCGTGGTGTTCGTCGCCGAGAGCGGCGGACGCGGCAAGACCGTCAAGCGCCTGGCGATCATGGATCAGGACGGCGCCAACCCGAGCTACCTCACGGGCGGCGAGTCGATCGTGATGACGCCGCGCTTCTCGCCCACCAGCCAGGAGATCACCTACATGGCGCTGCGGCCCGACAGCGCCACGGTCTATCTCTACAACCTGCAGAGCGGCCGGCGCGAAAGCCTGGGCAGCTTCCAGGGCATGGTCTTCGCGCCGCGGTTCTCGCCCGACGGCGGCAAGGTCATCTTCTCGGTGGAGCGCGGCGGCAACTCGGACCTCTATGTGATGAACCTGTCCAGCCGCACCTCGACGCGGCTCACCACCGACCCGGGCATCGACGTCTCGGGCTCGTTCTCGCCCGACGGCTCGCGCATCGCGTTCACCTCGGACCGCGCCGGATCCCCTCAAGTCTACGTGATGGGCGCGGACGGTTCGGGCGCGCGCCGGATCTCGTCCGGCGGCGGCTCGTACACCACGCCGGTCTGGAGCCCCACGGGGGAATTCATCGCTTTCACAAAGCAGACGGGCGGCCAGTTCCACATCGGCGTGATGAAGCCCGACGGCTCGGACGAGCGCCTGCTGACCACCAGCTACCTGGACGAGGGCCCCACCTGGGCGCCCAATGGTCGCGTTCTTATGTTCTCCCGTGAAACCCCGGGCGGCGCGCCCAAGTTATGGATGGTGGATGTCACTGGGCGAATCCTTCAGCCGATGCCTTATCCCGGCGCCGGGTCGGACCCGGCCTGGTCGCCATTGCTTAACTAGTCTTCGCCTCAATCCCGCCGGATAGAACGCGACAGTGATTCGACAACCTCGACTGCAGGAGACGCTGATGGTTCGTAGCTTGAACGGCCGCACGATTGTCCGGCTTGCTCTGGTGGGCGTGGCCGCCGCGTCGCTCGGCGCGTGCGCCAAGAAGGCCCAGCCGGCCTATCCGACCACCACGACGCCGCCGGTGGCGCAGCAGCCGCAGACTCCGCTGCCGCCCAGCGGGCCGGGGGATGTGGGCACGGCCCAGACGGGCGCCCTGCCCGGCTCGCAGCAGGACTTCGTGGTCAACGTCGGCGACCGCGTCTACTTCGACACCGACCAGCACGACGTCCGCGCCGACGCCGAGCCGATCCTGGCCGCCCAGGCGGCCTGGCTGCGCCGCTATCCGTCGGTGAACGTGCGCATCGAGGGCAACGCCGACGAGCGCGGCACCCGGGAATACAACCTGGCGCTCGGCGCCCGCCGCGCCAACGCCGTGCGCGACTTCCTGGTCGGCCAGGGCCTCGAGTCGAGCCGCATCGCGACGATCTCGTTCGGCAAGGAGCAGCCGATCGACCCCGGCAGCGGCGAGGACGCGTGGCAGAGGAACCGCAACGCCCGCACCGCCATCGTCTCAGGCGCGCGCTGACCGTCCATGCGTAAGGGCCGCGCGTTCGTCACCACCGCCCTCCTGGCCGCCCTGGTGGCGGCCGGCCCGGCGCTGTCGCAGACGCCTCTCCCGGTTCCCGATCCGCTCGACGCGCGCGACGCCAAGCGGGTGGATCGGATGGAGAAGGTGGTGCGCGAACTGCGGGCGATCGTCTTCCAGCTGCGCGACACCGGCAAGCCGGTGGTCGTGCAGCCGGCCGACACCGACGCGCGGATCGCCGAGATGGCCGACCGGCTGCGCGACATGGAGCAGACGCTGCGCGGCGTGAACGGCAATTTCGAGACCGTCACGCGCGACCTCGACCAGGCGCGCCGCGAGAACGCCGAGCTGAAGCGCAGCGTCGCGACCCTGACCGAGCGGCTGAACGCGGCCGAGACGCGGCTCGCGTCGGCGGCCCCGCCGCCCGAAGAGACCGTGGCGGCCCCGCCGCCGCCCCCGGGCGATCCCGCCAAGGACTTCACGGCCGCCCGGCAGCTGATGCTGTCCGGCGACTACGACGCCGCGGAAGGCGCCTTCTCGGCCTATGTGGCCAACTATCCGGACGCCCCCCGCGCGGCCGAGGCGAGCTACTGGTGGGGCAAGACGCTCAGCGTGCGCGGCGCCCATGCGGACGCGGCCAAGGCCTACATCGGCGCGATCCGCGGCTGGCCGCAGACCGGCTGGGCGCCGGACGCGGTGGTCGAGCTCTCGCGCTCGCTGGTGGCGCTGAAGAAGCCCGCCGACGCCTGCCAGACGCTCGCCGAGCTGACGCGCCGCTATCCCAAGGCCCCCGCCGCCGTCGCCGGCCGCGCCGCCGCGACCCGCACCCAGGCCAAGTGCGCCGCCTAGGGCGCGTTCGGCGAAAGCGGAAGCCGGTTTCGCCGCGAGAACGCGGTCTGATTCAAGAAGATGGAGCCTGTTCGACCGGTCAGGTTCCGGAGGCCGTCGCGCGCGACGTGCTCGACCGCCGCCTGTCCCAGAACACCGACCGGCCGGTCGCGGTGGCCTTGTCAGGCGGCGGCGACTCCCTGGCTCTGACCCTGATCGCCGACGCCTGGGCGCGCGCGAACGGGCGGCCGCTGCTCATCCTGACCGTCGACCACGGCCTGCAGGCGGAGAGCGCCGCCTGGACCCGCGCCTGCGCCGCCGTGGCGGAGCGGCTGCAGCGCCCCTTCCGCGCGCTGTCGTGGGAGGGCGACAAGCCGGCGACCGGGCTGCCCGCCGCCGCCCGCCGCGCCCGCCACGCCCGCCTCGCCGACGCCGCCCGCGCGGCCGGCGCGCGCGTCGTCCTGATGGGCCACACGGCCGACGACCTGGCCGAGGCCGCGGCCATGCGCGCCGCCGGCTCGACCCTGCCCGACGCCCGGGAGTGGTCGCCGTCGCCGGTATGGCCCGAGGGCCGCGGCGTGTTCCTCCTGCGGCCCCTGCTCGACGCGCGCCGCGAGGACCTGCGCAAGGCCCTGGAGGCCCGCGGCGAAACCTGGATCGAGGACCCTGCCAACGCGGACCTCCGCTTCGCCCGCAGCCGCGCCCGCCGCGCCGCGCCCGAGCCCGCGGCCCGCCGGGAGCCCGCCCCGCTGGACCTGGCCGCCGTCGCCGACGAGCGCGCGGGCGTGATCCGCCTGCCGCGCGAGGCGCTGCGGGACGCCCCGCCCGACGCCGCGCGTCGCGTGATGGCCCTGGCCGCCGTGTGCGCGGGCGGCGGCGAGCGGACGCCGGCCGGCGTCCGCCTCTCGCGCCTGGCGGCGGCCGCCTGCGGGGACGCTGCGTTCGCCGCGACCCTGGCAGGCGCGCGGATCGAGGCCGACGCCCGGGAGATCCGCGCCTTCCGCGAGGCTGGGGAGGCCGCGCGCGGCGGACTTGCGCCGGTGGTCCTGCCGGCCGTGTGGGACGGGCGCTTCGAGCTTCAGGGACCGGGGGAGGCGCGACGCCTGGCCGGCCTCGCCCGTCAGCTTCCGCCCGGCCAGCGGACGGCGCTGCGCGACGTGCCCGCCGCCGCGCGGGGCGGGCTGCCGGCGGTGATACACGACGGCCAGGTCACCTGCCCCGCCCTGGAGGGGGCCCCAAGCCTCGTGGGCGAGCGCTTCCGCGCGGCGGCCGGATTGGTGACTCGCGAGCCGGACTAGAGTTCCGCGGGCTACTTCGCCCCGACGTAGGCCTTCACCAGGTCGAACAGGTAGTCGCGGCCCTCGTACAGCGACCGCACCCGGATCCGCTCGTTCAGGCCATGGGCGCCGTTGCCGTCCGGGTCGCCGAAGATGCCGGGCACGCCGTAGACCGGGGTCTTCGCGGGACCAAAGTAGCGGCCGTCCGTGGCGCCCGACGACATCGCGGGGATCACCGGCGTCCCCGGGAAATGCTTCGCGGCCAGCGCCTTCATCGGCCCCACGACCTTGGGGTCGAGCGGGGGATTGGCGGCGATGGGCCGGACCGGCGGGATGGTCTCGACCTTGACCTCCGGGTCGCCGATGACGCGCTCCAGCGTGGCGCGCGTCTCCTCCACCGTCTCGCCGGGGAAGATGCGGCAGTTCACCACCGCCGTGGCCCGCTGCGGCAGGGCGTTGTTCGCGTGCCCCGCGTCCAGGCGGGTCGTGACGCAGTTGGTGTGGAGGATCGAGTTCACGTTCACGTCGGTGGCCGCCACCCGGGCCGCCTCGGCGTCGTTCGGGTCGGCCAGGAGCCGCTTCAGGGCCGCCCCCGCGGCGTCGCCGCGCTGCGCCCGAAGCTCGAAGCCGATGCGGGTCGTCTCGGTGAACCTGGCCGGGAAGACGTGCGCACGGACCTTCAGCAGCGCCTCGGCGAGCTGGTAGATGGCGTTGTCCGGCCGGGGCCGGGAGGAGTGCCCGCCCGGGTTCGTCACGGTGAGCCGATAGCTCTGGGCCGCCTTCTCGCCCACCTGGATCGACAGGGTCTCGCGCCTGCCGTCGGCCGACAGCCGGCCGCCGCCGCCCTCGTTCAGAACGAAGTCCGCCGCGATGAGCTCGGCCCGGTTCTTCACCAGCCAGTCGGCGCCGTTGAACGCCTCGGCCGTCTCCTCGCCGCAGGTCAGCGCCATCTTCAGGGTCCGACGCGGCGGCGTCTTCGCCTGCTTCAGGCGGATCAGGGTGTCCACCCAGATGGCGTTCAGGCCCTTCATGTCGGCCGTTCCCCGCCCGTAGAAGTACCCGCCCTCCTCGATCAGGGTGAAGGGGTCGCGCGTCCAGTCCTCGCGCCGGGCCTCCACCACGTCGAGGTGGCCCAGGAGCAGCACGGCGCCGGCCTTGGGGTCGGAGCCCTTCAGGATCGCGACGAGGCTGCCCTCCTTCGGCTTCTCAGGCTCGGCCAGGACGTGGAGGTCGGTCTCGGCGAACCCCGCCGCCCTGAGCCGCGCCGCCATCTTCCGGGCCGCCAGGGTGCAATCGCCCGCGGACAGGGTGGTGTCGGTCTCGACCAGCTCCTTGTAGATCTCCCGGAAGGCCGCCTGGTCGGGCCGGGCCGCCTGCGCCCAGGCGCCGCCCGCCGCCAGCAGGGACAGGGCCCCGAGTCCCGCCGCGATGCCGCGCATGCCACCCTCCGCACCGTCTCACCGGGCGCAATCAACCATGCGCCCCGCGCCGCGCAAAGGCGTCAGGCGGCGTCGCTCTCGGACTCGGCGGGCTGCGGCCAGTCCGCCGCGACGGCCGCGATCTCGGCGACCAGCGCGCCCGGGGATATCGGCTTGCCGACCACGCCGTCCATGCCGGCGTCGAGGTAGATCTGGCGCTGGTGCGCGAGGACGTTGGCGGTCAGCGCCACGATCGGCGTCCGGGCCGCCCGGCCGCCCAGGGCGCGGATGCGCCGGGCCGCCTCGACGCCGTCGATCCCCGGCATCTGGATGTCCATGAGGATGACGTCGAAGGCGCCCCGGGCCGCGGCGTCCACGCCGGCGTAGCCGTCCGCGGCGGTGTCGACCGACGCGCCCAGGCCCTCGAGCAGCTTCGTCGCGATGAGGCGGTTGGTGGCGTTGTCCTCGACCACCAGGATGCGGACGCCGCCCAGCACGGTCGCGCTCGTCTCCGCCTCGGCCGCCTGGGCCTGGGCCGGCTCGGCCTGGACCTCGAACCAGAACGTGGAGCCGTCGCCTTCCGCGGAGGTGAACCCGACCTGGCCGTGCATCATCTCGGCCAGGCGCCTCGTGATCGCGAGCCCCAGCCCGGAGCCTCCGAACTTCCGCGTCGTCGAGGCGTCGGCCTGGTTGAAGCGCTCGAACAGGCGCGGCTGGGCGGCGAGCGGGATGCCGACCCCGGTGTCCTCCACCTCGAAGCGCAGGACGCCGGCGTCCGCGCGGCGGCAGCGCACCACCACCCGGCCGGCTTCCGTGAACTTCACCGCATTGCCCACGAGGTTGAACAGCGCCTGCCGCAGCCGCACGGGGTCGGACCGCACCCAGCCGAGTTTCGGATCGGCGTCGACGATCATCGAGAGACCCTTCGCGCGGGCCTGCGGCTCGAGCAGCCGCACCACCCCGTGCACGAGGCTGGCCGGGTCCACGGGCTCGCAGGCCAGCTCCAGCCGCCCGGCCTCGATCTTCGAGAAGTCGATCACGTCGTTCAGCAGCTCGGAGAGCATCCGGCCGCACGAGAGGGCCTCGTCCAGGAGCGCGCGGCCGTCCGTCGACAGGGTCTCGCCCTTCAGGAGGTGGAGCACGCCCATGACGCCGTTCAGCGGCGTTCGGATCTCGTGGCTCATGTTCGCGAGGAAGGCGGCTTTCGCCTCGGCGGCCGCCTCCGCCGCCTGCCGGGCCTCCTTCAGCGCCAGCTCCTGGCGCTTGAGCACGTCGCAGTCCTGAACCAGGCCGACGGCCCTGAGCCAGCGGCCGTTCTTGTTCACCAGCAGGTGGTGGAAGACGCGCACCCAGCGCTCGCTGCCGTCGGGACGGATGATCCGGGCCTCGAAGCTCTCGCCCGAACGCTTGTCGCCCCGGTGCAGCGCGCGGAACGAGGCGCGCACGTGCGGCAGGTCGTCGGGATGGAAGCCGGGATAGCGGAGCTCGGTGGCCTCCTGGTAGCTGGAGTTCTTCTGGCCGGTGATGCGCTCGAACTCGGGCGAGCACCAGAACGTCTTGCGGACGTGGTCGATCTCGTAGACCCCGGCCTCGGCCGCGCCGAGCGCGAGGTTCAGGCGCGCCGCGTTCGCCGACACCTCGCGGCGCGCCCGGCGCGCCCGCTGCTCGCCGCGCCGCGCCGCGTCGCGCGCCTCCGCGAGCTCGGTGATGTCCTCGGAGATGCCCTTCAGCCGGAACGCGCCGGCCTCGGTGGGTTCGGTGCGCACCGTGACCCGCATGGTCAGCCAGCGGTCGCGAGCCCAGATCCGATGCTCGACCTTGACCGGCTCGCCGGTGGCGACGGCCTGCCCCATGGTCTCCTGCATGGGTCCCCGGTCGCTCGGATGGACCAGGGCGTAGAAGCGGTCGGGGGTCCAGACCACCTCGCGGTCCAGACCCACCAGTTCGGCGAGCTCGTCGGACCACCAGATGGACAGCGTCTGCGGATCGAACTCCCAGATCCCGATGCCGGCGGAGGCGCCCAGCATCTTGCGCGTGCGCCGGGCGTCCTCGGCCTGTTCGCGGAACGAACGCTCCGCGGTGACGTCGCGCATGTTGCCGATGTGGCAGCCGTTCTCCATCACCTGGCGACGGGCGGCGACCCACACCCACGAGCCATCGGCGGCCCGCAGGCGCACCTCGGCCTCGCTGACGTCGCCGGGATGAGCCTTGAGGGCGCGGGCGCGGATGCCGGCGACCTCGTCGGGATGGCAGAATTCGAGGACCGATCGGCCGATCAGCTCGGCCTCGCTCAGGCCGGTGAACAGCACCCAGGCCTTGTTCACCTGCAGCAGGACGCCTTCGGGTGAACAGACCTGCATGAGGTCGCGGCTGTTGTCGAACAGCCAGCGCGCCATTTCGGCCTTGTCGGCGGCGCCCTGTGCGCGCGTCCGGGCCATTCCGCTTCCCCCTGCGGCCGTCGGTTCACGGCCTGCGGGGCGGAGCGTTATCCCCCATGTGTAAATTTAAGGTTGTGGAGCCGCACTCCGCTCGGTGAACGGCGCTTCGCCACGGATCCTCAGAAGGCGCTCTCGCCGGTGATCGCCCGTCCCAGGATCAGGGCATGGACGTCGTGGGCGCCCTCGTAGGTGTTCACCGTCTCGAGGTTCATGGCGTGGCGCATCACGTGGTACTCGCCCGAGATGCCGTTGCCGCCGTGCATGTCGCGGGCCTCGCGCGCGATGGCCAGCGCCTTGCCGCAGTTGTTGCGCTTCAGCATCGAGATGGCCTCGGGGACCCAGGCGCCCTCGTCGATCAGCCGGCCGAGCGCCAGGGCGCCCTCGAAGCCCAGCGCGATCTCGGTCGACATGTCGGCCAGCTTCTTCTGAACCAGCTGGCGCGAGGCCAGGGTGCGGCCGAACAGGGTGCGGCTGGAGGTGTAGTCGCGCGCGGCGTGCAGGCAGAACTCGGCCGCGCCCATGGCGCCCCAGGCGATGCCGTAGCGGGCCTTGTTCAGGCACGAGAACGGCCCGCGGAGGCCCTCCACGCCCGGCAGCATCATGTCCTCGGGCACGAACACGTCGGTCAGCGAGATCTCGCCGGTGACCGACGAGCGCAGGGACAGCTTCCCCTCGATCTTCGGGGTCTCCAAGCCCTTCGATCCGCGCTCCACGAGGAACCCCCGGATCTTGCCGTCCAGCTTGGCCCACACCAGGCAGACGTCGCTGATCGGCGAATTGGTGATCCACATCTTCGCGCCGTTGAGCACGTAGCCGCCGTCGACCTTCCTGGCGTTGGTGCGCATCGAGGCGGGGTCCGAGCCGCCGTCGGGCTCGGTGAGGCCGAAGCAGCCGACGATCTTGCCCGCGGCCATGCCGGGCAGGAACTTCCGCCGCTGCTCCTCGGAGCCGAAGGCGTAGATCGGGTACATCACCAGCGAGGACTGCACGCTCATCGCCGAGCGGTAGCCGGAGTCGATCGCCTCGATCTCGCGGGCGATCAGGCCGTAGGCCACGTGGTTCACGCCGGCGCAGCCGTACTCCTCGGGCAGCGTCGGCCCCAGGAAGCCCAGCTCGCCCATCTCGGTCATGATCTCGCGGTCGAACCGTTCTTCGGCGAAGGCCGAGACCACGCGGGGCAGCAGCTTCTCGCGGGCGTACTGGCGCGCGGCCTCCCAGATCATCCGCTCGTCCTCGGAAAGGCGCGACGAAAGATCGAGGGGGTCGTCCCAGCGGTAGGTCTTCTGGGGGGCGCCGGCGTCGAGAGGCATGTGCGGTCTCCTTGTCGGAGCGGCGATACCGGGTTTTCAGGTCCCCGTGTAGACGCCTTTGCGCTTCTCCAGGAACGCCTGGCGCGATTCCCGGGCGTCGTTGGGCGCGCGGCGCGCGAGGCTGAGGCCGTAGCTCTCGTACTTCAGCGCGTCGGAAAGCTCGGCGTCCTGGTTCTGCTGCAGCACACGCTTGGACACCCGCAGGGCCAGCGGCGGCCACTGTGCCATCTCGCCGGCGTAGGCGACGGCGGCGTCGAGCAGTTCCACCGCCGGGACGACCCGGTTGAGCAGCCCCAGGCGAAGCGCCTCGTCGGCGCCCACGGCCCGGCTGGTGAAGATCATGTCGGCCGCCGCGGCGTAGCCGACCACCCGGGGCAGGAAGTAGGACAGGCCGCTGTCGGGGGACAGGTTGCGCTCGATGAACACGCTCTTGAACCGCGCGTGCTCGGAGCCGATCCGGACATCGCAGGCGAGCGCCGTCGAGAGCCCCGCGCCGGCCGCGACGCCGTTGATGGCGCCGATCACCGGCTTGTCGAAGGTCGCCCACATGGTGGCCCATCGGCCCACCCAGCCCATCTCGTCGATGCGCTCGTTCTGCGGCGGCGTCTCGCCCGCACCCTCCTGCATCAGCGCCGCGCCGGTCAGGTCGACGCCGGCGCAGAAGCCGCGGCCCGCGCCGGTCAGGACCAGGCAGCGCACCCCGTCGTCGGCGCGCGCCTCGGCGAGCACGGCCGCCGTCTCGTCGCGCATGCGCGCGGACAGGGCGTTCAGCCGGTCGGGGCTGTTCAGGGTGAGCACGGCCACCTGGCCGCGCCGCTCGTAGGTGATCGCCTCGTGCACGTGGCTCCCGTCCGCCATCGCCGTCCTCCCGCGTTCTTGTCGTCGCGGGCCTACAGTCGCGCCGAACGCGCCGGCGGGAAAGCTCAGAACCGCGCGGTCAGCGAGACCCGCACGTTCCGCGGCGCGCCCGGCAGGATGTTGTTGTCGCCGTGGCTG
Source organism: Phenylobacterium sp. T106 (assembly GCF_057219735.1). Lineage (NCBI taxonomy): Bacteria > Pseudomonadati > Pseudomonadota > Alphaproteobacteria > Caulobacterales > Caulobacteraceae > Phenylobacterium > Phenylobacterium sp. T106. The sequence continues at coordinate 166,499 of NZ_JBXVWA010000008.1, forward strand.
GTTGGGAAGTAGCGCTTGTCGAACAGGTTCTCGACGTTCACCTGCGCGCGCAGCTCGTCGGTGACGTCGAAGAACAGCGCGGCGTCCACGCGCGTGAATCCCGGCAGGGTCACGGTGTTGGAGATCGACGTGAACATCCGCGACTGGTGGACCACGCCCAGGCCGACGCCGAGGCGGTCGGTCACGTCGTACCGGTTCCACAGCGAGAACGTATGGTCCGGGACGAGCGGGACCTTGCGTCCCGCGGGCGCGGCGGCGGTCGTGCGGGTGATCTCGGCGTCCTGCCAGGCGTAGCCGCCGGCGACTTCCCAGCGCGGCGTCAGGCGACCCGAGAGGCCCGCCTCGAAGCCTTCGGCGCGCTGGGCGCCGGTCAGCAGCACCTGGCCGGGACGCGCCGGGTCGGGCGCGGTCGTGTTCTCGCGATCGAGCCGGTAGAGCGCCGCGGTGAACAGGACATCCGGGTTGATCGACCATTTCAGGCCGACCTCGAGGTTCTCGAACTCCTCGGGCTCGAGGGTCTCGCTGGTGGCGGTCAGGGAGGAGAACTGGTCCCCCGAGCTGGGCAGGTACGAGACGCTGTAGCTGGCGTAGAGCGAGACCGGCTCCGCGGGCTTGAACACCAGGCCCAGGCGCGGCGACCACAGGTCGTCGCGCCGCTCGAATTCACGCCGGCCCGTGACCGCGGCGCGGCGGTCCGAGAACTCCACCTCGAAGCTGTCGTAGCGCAGCCCGGCCAACAGCTGGATCTGCGGGGTGATCTCGATCTGATCCTGCACGTAGCCGGCCGCGACCCGCGCCTTGACCCGGTTGTTCGCGTCGCTCCCGGTGTTGGTGAAGAAGATGGGCAGACCCCGCCGGGTCGGGTCGATGAACGGGTTGCCGGCGAGCGTCGTGGGACCGGCGGCGGTGTTGAAGTGTCCCGTGAGCCGCAGGTTCCGGGTGGTCTGCCGCCCAAGCTCGACGCCGGCCAGCACCGTGTGGCGCATCCCGCCCAGCTCCGTCTTCCAGACGAGGTCGGTCTGGGTGAAGAGGTTCTCGCGCGGGCTGTCGTTCTGATAGGCCTGCAGCGGGTAGGTCGCCGGGGCCCCGGTGACGCCCGGGACGGCCGCCCCGCCCGGGAAGACGTTGCTGTAGAACTTGTCGTAGTCGCCGTAGAGCGTCCGGTTGCGCAGGGTGAGGGTCTCCGACACCTCGTACTGGACGCCCAGGTTCACCAGGTCGACGTTGGTGACGGCGTAGCTGCGCTCGGGATCGCCGAAGAAGTCGCCCCGGCCCGCGGGCGAGGGCCGACCCGAGAACGAGGGAATCCCCCGGTCGGTGGTCCGGTCGTCCTCGAAGTGCTCGTAGGCCAGCGACACCGTCAGGCCCGCGCCGTTCCGCCAGGCGATCGAAGGGTTCACGCCCCAGCGCTCGACGTTCACGAAGTCGCGGAAGCTCTCCGAGCGCTCGTAGAGCCCGATCACCCGCGCCGCCGCCGCGTCGCTGAACGGCGCGGCCAGGTCCGCCGTCAGCCGGCGATGATCCCACGAGCCCAGCTCTGCGGTGACCGCCCGCTCGGACGACCAGTCCGCCTTCTTGGTGACGCGGTTGATCACGCCGCCGCCGCCGCCGCGGCCGAAGATCATGGCGTTGGGCCCCTTCAGCACCTCCACGCGCTCGACGTTGTAGAGGTCGCGGAAGTACTGCACGTCGTCGCGGACGCCATCGATGAAGAAGTCGGCCGTCGAGGCGTTGCCGCGCAGGGTGGGCGCGTCGCGATGGCCCTCGCCCTGGCCCATGGTCACGCCCGGCACGTAGCGGATGACGTCGGCGATGCCGCGCATGGCCTGGTCGCGGATCAGCTCGTCGGTGATGACGGTGACGGCCTGCGGCACGTCGCGGAGCGCCGTGTCGGTCTTCGTCGCGGTCGCGGTCCGCTCGACGCGATAGGCGTCGTCGCGCGGGGCGATGACGGTCACGCCCGAGACCTCGGCGGCCTCGGCCGCTTCCTCGGCGCGGGCCGCGGAGGCCGCGAGGGCCAAGAGCAGCGGCGCCAGGGCGGCGGCGGTTCGATGGACGTTCACGAAGGACCTCAACGACTGCAACTGCGAGGCGTTCTTAAAAACTCCGGCAGAGTTTGGCAATGCGAATGATTTGCAGGTTCGCCGCGCCCGCCGGTTGAAGCCTTCGGCCGCCGCGATCCGTACCTGTCTTCGAAGACGGCGGCCGCTGGGGCCGCCTCGGGCGAGGAACGGGCGGGTGACGTCGGGCGCGATGCGCGGAACAGCTCTGGAGGCCGTGGTTCCCCGGCGCGCCTGTCGCGATCACGGGCCTCGGCGCCCGCAGCACGCGCCGCGTCGAGCGGCGCCAGAACCGCTTCGCGATCTGCCCGTTGGGTCTGGTGTGAGCCCCGCGCCGAGAGAGACCGCCATGGACGCCCTGAAGCCCTACGTCATGCTGGCCTGCGTGGCGTTCGTGGTCGGCTTCATGAGCTATCTGGTCCTGGCGGCGCAGGTCCGCCCGTCGCAGGAGCTCGTCGTCGCGCCGGTTCAGCAGGCGCCCGCGGCCACGGCGCCGGCGTTCGACGCCAACCCGGGCAAGCACATCTGAATAGCCGCCGGCGTCAGCCGCCGCGGGCTACGAACCAGCCGTTGCGGAAGCCGTCGCCGGCCTTGCCGTAGCGCACGGGCTGGCCCTCGGGCGTGAGCACCGTGCCGCCGGCCGCCTCCAGCACCGCATGCCCCGCGGCGATGTCCCATTCCATCGTGGGTCCGTGGCGGGGGTAGACGTCGGCCGAGCCCTCGGCGATGCGGCAGAACTTGATGGAGGAATCCATCGGCTCGCGCAGGTCGAACCCGTACTCGTTCGCCAGCTTCACCGCGGTCTCTTCCTTCATGGTGTGGCTGACAAGGGCCACCGCCTTGCCCTGGGGCCAGGGACGCACGCGCACCGGCACGGCGGGGCCGCCGTTGACGCGCTTCATGGCCGCGCCGCCTTGCGTGAACCAGGTCTCGCCCGTGGGCGGAGCCGTCACCGCGCCCGCCACCGGACGGCCGTCCACCACCAGCGCCACGTTCACGGTGAAGTTCGGATCGCCGCGGACGAACGCCTTCGTTCCGTCGAGCGGGTCGACGAGGAAGAAGCGCGGCCCGATGGCGTCCGGCGTCCCGAACTCGCTGGCGTCCTCCTCCGAGATCACCGGCACGCCGGGGAACCGCCGGGCCAGGTGCTCCAGGATGAGCTTCTCGCCGCGCTGGTCGGCCTCGGTGACAGGGCTCTCGTCGGCCTTGGTCAGAACCTCGACGCCCGACTTCCACAGCGGCAGGATCAGGGCCGCGGCGGCTTCGCAGATTTCGGCCAGGGTTTCGCCGCAGTCGTTCTGGTCGCTCAATTCGCCCTCGGGTCTGGCCTGTCGGCGCGACGTCTTAGAGGCGCGAGCGCGTTTCCCCAAGGCGCAAATCGCGGCAACACTGCGTCTCCATGACCGAGCCGACCGCCGCCCCCGCCCGCACCGCAGAAGTCGCCGCCTACCTGGCGGCGCGGATGTGCCACGACTTCATCAGTCCCGCGAGCGCCATCGCCTCGGGCCTCGACCTGCTGGAGGACCCGTCGGCGCAGGACATGCGCGAGGAGGCGATGGGCCTCATCCTCTCCTCGTCGAAAAAGCTGGCCGACCTGCTCTCCTTCTGCCGCGTGGCGTTCGGCGCGTCGGCCTCGGCCGAGACCTTCGACGCGCGCGAGCTCGAGAAGCTGGCCGCGGGCGTGTTCAACCACATGCGCGCCGACCTGGTCTGGGCCGTGGAGACGCCGGCGGTGAACAAGCCCGCGGCGCGCACGCTGCTGAACCTCGCCCAGATGGCGGGCGCCGCGCTCCCGACGGGCGGCGTGGCCAAGGTGCAGGCGGTCCAGGAAGCGAGCTCGATCGCGATCGCCATCGAGGCGACCGGCGCCCGCGCCCGGCTGCGCCCCGAGGTCCTCGCCGGCCTGCAGGGCCTGCCGCTGGGCGAAGGCCTGCACGGCCACTGGGTCCAGGCCTACTACGTCCACCTCTTCGTGGCCGACGCGGGGGGCCGGGTCTTCGCGGACGTGAGCGAGGAGCGGGTGGTTTTCGCCGCCACCCTCCCGGCCTAGGCTCCGCCCGTCGGCCCCGGGGGGATCACATCTTGCAGCGTCTCCGTTCTGTCGTCGCGGGCCTCGCCTGCGCCCTGGCCTGCGTCTTCGCGGCGGAGGCCCGGCCCCTGACCGCCCGCGACCTCGCCACGCTGGATCGCGTCAGCGACCCGCAGGTTTCGCCCGACGGTCGCTACGTCGCCTATTCGGTGCGCTCCACCGACTGGGCCAACAACCGCGGCGCCGGCTCGGTGTGGATGCTCGACCGGCGCAGCCCGGGCCTGGGGCCGCGCATGCTCGCCGTCTCCGACAAGATCGCCACGCATCCCCGCTGGTCGCCCGACGGTCGGCACCTGTACTTCCTGTCGGCCCGCACCGGCGTGCAGCAGGTCTGGCGCACCGATGCCGACGGCGCGGTCGCGACCCAGATCACCAACCTGCCCGTGAACGTCGCCAGCTATCGGCTGAGCCCCGACGGGCGCACCCTCGTCGCCGCGCTGAACGTGTTCCCCGATTGCGACACGCTCGCCTGCACGAAGGCCCGGATCGAGGCGCGCCGGACGGGCCAGATTTCCGCGACCGCATTCGACAGCCTCCCCGCGGTCATCTGGGACGACTGGCGCGCCGGAGAGCGGACCCAGCTGTTCGCCCTGCGCCTCGACGGGGACGGGGTGGCCGCCCAGGAGCCGATCCGGCTCTTCAGGGACTTCGACGCCGAGGCCCCGGACCGGCCCTTCGGCGACGACGCCGACTATGCGGTGACGGGCCGCGAGGTGATCTTCTCCGCGCTCGAGCCGGGGAGCCCCTGGGGCGTCAACGGCCAGCGCTACCGGCTGTTCTCGGCGCCGCTGGACGGATCGGCCGCCCCGCGCGCCCTGCCGCTGGATCCCGCCGGCTCCTACGCCAAGCCGACCCTCTCGCCCGATGGGAAGCGGCTCGCCTTCCTCCAGGCCAAGGCCGGGCGCTGGGACGTCCATGCGCGGGTGATGGTGCGCGATCTGGCCACCGGCGCCGTCCGCGAGGCGAACCCCGGGCTCGACCGGTCCGCCGAGGCGATCCGCTGGTCCGGCGACGGCCGCACGCTCTACGCCGCCATGCCCGACCTGGGCCGCACCCGGCTCTACGCCATCGATCCGGCGGCGCGGACAGCCCGGGCCCTGACCCGCGACGGCACGGTGACCGCCTTCGCCGCGGCGGCCGACCGGCTGGTGGTGGTCCGTGACGACCTCGCGCGCCCCGGGCAACTGTACGAGCTCGGCCCTGCGGGCGAGACGCCGCTCACGGGCCACAACGGCGCGGCGCTGCGGGGCGTCGAGCTCAGCCGGGCCGAGCAGTTCAGCTTCGCCGGCTGGAACGGCGAGACGGTCTACGGCTGGGTCGTCCCGCCCCACGGCCACCAGCCCGGCCGGAAGTATCCGGTGGCCTTCCTGATCCACGGCGGGCCGCACGGCAGCTTCGGCGACGCCTGGAGCTACCGCTGGAACCCGCAGGTGTGGGCCGGCATGGGCTTCGCGGTGGTGATGATCGACTTCCACGGGTCCGCCGGCTACGGCGAGGCCTTCGCCAATGCGGTGGTCAACCACTGGGGCGACCGGCCGCTCGAGGACCTGCAGAAGGGCTGGGCGGCCGCGCTGGCCCGCTACCCCTACCTCGACGGTGAACGCGCCTGCGCGCTGGGCGGGAGCTACGGCGGCTACATGGTCGCCTGGATCGCCGGCGTCTGGAACGCGCCCTGGAAGTGCCTGGTGAACCACGCCGGCATCCTCGACACCCGCAGCATGGCGCTGACCACCGACATCCCCGGCTTCTCCGAGTACCAGACCAGCGGCCTTCCGTGGGAGCAGCCCGAGGCCTACGCCCGGTTCAACCCCCTGGACCGCGTCGGCGCCTGGCGCACCCCGATGCTTGTGATCCATGGCGGGCGGGACTTCCGGGTGCCGCTGGGCCAGGGGCTGGCCGCCTTCACGGCCGCCCAGCGAAAGGGCGTGCCCTCGAAGCTCGTCTACTACCCCGACGAGAACCACTGGGTGCTCAAGCCCCAGAACTCGGTGGAGTGGTACCGCCAGGTGGAGGACTGGATGCGCCGCTGGCTGCCGGCGCCGGCCGGCGCGCCCACGGGCCGCTGAAATTCCCCGGCGCGCGTCAGCCCGGCGTTAACCAACGAGGCGCGAGATAGCGGACCGAACCCGGAGCCCGCGCTCGTGAAGACCTGCCTTGTCGTCGACGACAGCCGCGTGATCCGCAAGGTGTCGCGCCGCATCCTCGAGGACCTGGGCTTCGAGGTCGCCGAGGCGGCCGACGGCGTCGAGGCCATGGCCTGGTGCAGCGCCGTCATGCCCGACGTGGTGCTGCTCGACTGGGTGATGCCCGCGATGGACGGGATGGAGTTCCTGAAGCGCCTGCGCGCCGAGCCGGGGGGCCAGCGTCCGAAGGTCGTGTTCTGTTCGGGCGAGACCGACCTGGCGCGCATCCGCGAAGCCCTGGAGGCCGGGGCCGACGAATACATCATGAAGCCGTTCGACGGCGGCATCGTGGCGGGCAAGCTGGCGAGCCTGGGGCTGGCGGCATGATCCCGGTCGCAGACCTCGACTTCGTCGCGGCGCTCTGCCGGGCGCGCGCGGGCCTGCGGGTGGACCCCGAGAAGGGCTATCTCGTCGAGAGCCGGGTGGCCCCCGTGGCGCGCCGCGAGGGCTTCGCCTCGCCCGAGGCGTTCATCGCCGCCGTGCGGGCGGACGGCGACGCCCGGCTGGCCTGGAGCCTGGTCGAGGCCATGGTGCTGCCCGAGACCGAGTTCTTCCGCGATCGCCAGGTGTTCGACGCCCTGGCGCGCGACGTCCTGCCCGCCCTGGCGCGCGCCCGCGCGGGCCAGCCGGTGCGGGTCTGGAGCGCCGCCTGCGGGGCGGGGCAGGAGATCTACTCCCTCGCCATGCTCGTGGCCGAGGACCCGACGCTGGCGGGCCAGGTGGAGCTGTTCGCCTCGGATCTCTCGGAGCGGAGCCTCGAGAAGGCGCAGGCCGGGCTGTTCTCCCAGTTCGAGGTGCAGCGGGGCCTGCCGGCGCGCACGCTCGTGCGGCACTTCGAGAAGGCCGGCGAGTCCTTCGCCCTGTCGCCGCGTATCCGCCAGATGGTACGGTGGCGCCGCGTGAACCTGATGGACGACCTGGCCCGCTTCGGCCAGTTCGACGTCCTGATCTGCCGCAACCTGCTGACCCAGCTCGCGCCCGAGGCGCAGGCCGCGGTGGTGGGCCGCCTCAAGCGGGCGCTCGCCCCGGGCGGGCGGCTGGTGCTGGGATTGCGCGAGGAGGCCGGCGGCGAGCTCACGCCCATGGGCGGCGGCCTGGGCCTGTTCGCGCTTCCGGGCGACGCGGTCCGCACGGCGGCCTGATCCGGCCCGGACGCAAAACGGCCCCGCCGGCAGGGCCGGGCGGGGCCGTCAGCTTCGCATTTCGCTCGGCTAGTTCTTGGCGTCTTCCGCGGTGCTCGTCACCGCCTCGCCGGCGGACTCGACGTCCCGGCCGGCGCCGGCCACGGTGTTGCAGGCGGCGGTCGCCATGCTGGCGGCCATGACGGCCATGAGGATCACTTTGCGCATGTGGCAGTCTCCCGGGGGTGGGTCATTCTGTAGGCCCGGCGGCAACGCTTCAGGCGGCGGCCTGGTTCCCCCGGACGGGCGCCGAGATGTCCGCCGACGGGGTCGGGAAGAGCAGCCGCGCCGTCACGCCGCCCGCCGGATTGCGCGCCAGTTCGGCGCGGCCACGGAGCTGCCGCGCGAAGGCGTTCATCAGCGTGCGCCCGACCCCCGAGGTGGCCAGCGCCGCGTCCGTGGCCGCCCCATCGTCCGATATGGCCAGCTCGGCCTCTTCGCCGCGCACCGTGAACTCGAGCTTCAGCACGCCGCCGCGGTTGGCGAAGGCGTGCTTCTGCGCATTGGTGATGGCTTCGACGGCGAACAGCGCCAGCGGCGCCAGGCGGTCGGGATCGATGACCAGGGTGTCGACCGACAGCTCGGTGCGCACGGTCTGCCCGTGGACCAGCTCGCCGTTCACCAGCTGCGCCGTGAGCTCCTCGAGGAACGGGCGCAGGTCCACCCGCTTCAGGTCCGGGCCCTGGTAGAGGGCGCGGTAGATCAGGGCCAGGGCGGTGATCCGCTGGCGGGTGTCGCTCATGGCCGACCGCGCCGCCGGATCGGTGAGGGCGCGCTGCTGCATGTTGAGCAGGCTCGAGATGACCTGCAGGTTGTTCTTCACCCGATGGTGGATCTCGCGCATCAGCTCGTCCTTCTGCGCCAAGCTGTCGCGCAGGGACGCGTCGCGGCCGACGATGGCGTCGGCCATGTCCTCCAGGGTCTCGGCCAGTTCGCGGATCTCGGGCGGCATCTGCTCGGCCTGCACCGGGCGCACCGACAGGCGGCCACGGGCGTAGAGCGCCGCGATCCGCTGCAGGTACTCGATCCAGCGCACCACCACCCGGCCCGTGACCGCTGAGACGGCCACGAGGGCGAACAGGAAGGTCAGCAGCGGGAAGACGATGCCGGAGAGCGGGTTCAGCCGCGCCCACGAGAGCAGCCCGGGCGACTGGGCCGAGAGCACCACATAGACCTCGTCGCCCACCACCGGGGCGGCGGAATAGACCCTGCGGCGGCCCAGGCCGTCGCGGCCGTACCAGACGAGCGTGCCTGTGGCGTCCACCTTGGCGCGCCAGTCCGCGGGCAGCTGCGGGAAGGCGCCGGCGTCCGTGACGCTGATGTAGTGGCCGTCCTTCTCCACCAGGCCCACCTCGGCGCCCCGCGGCAGGGAAGGATCGGTGGTCCGGGGCTGCAGGCTGGCCAGCGAGATCACCGCCGCGAAAGCGCCGTCGAAGGCGCCGTCCACCGTCGTGGCCCGCGCCGCCGCCAGCACGGCCGGCTCGCGCGCCAGCGGCAGGCCCGGCTCCTGCGTGAAGGCGACGTTCCGGCCGCCCGCCAGCTCACGGAACCAGGCGCGTCCGGCGCGCTGCGGGTCGGCGGGCACGCCGCCGGCGGCGCACACCACGCGGCCCTGCCGGTCGAAGCGGATGAGGTTCAGGTACCCCGGGATGCGCGTGGTCACCTGCGCCAGGCGTTCCTGGCACTGGAAGCCCACGGCGCCCGGGGCGAGCGTCTGCAGCAGGACTTCCGCGCTCTCCAGCCGCGCACGCGCCGTGGCGGCGCTGCGCTCGGCGGCGAAGCCCAGGTTCTCGCGCAGGGTGCGGCCTTCGCGCTGGAAGCCGATCGCGGACTGCAGCGCGCCCAGGATGAGAACCGGGAGCAACGCCGCAGCGAGCGCCGCGATCAGACGCACCCGGATCGTGCTCAGCGAACTCCACGGGGCCATGCGACGTCCTTACCGGACGCTGCTTAGCCGCTCCGCGTCGGCCAGGATAGAACGCATCGCGTCGCCGGCGGAGGCTCCGTCGCGGTCGTACTCGCCCTGCTCGAGGATCGCGTGCAGCGCCCGGCGCGCGCGGCTCACCCGGCTCTTCACCGTGCCAACCGCGCAGTTGCAGATCTCGGCCGCCTCTTCGTAGGCGAAGCCGCCCGCGCCCACCAGGATCAGGGCCTCGCGCTGTTCGGCCGGCAGCATCGCCAGCCCCTGGCGCAATTCGTCCAGGGCCACCGGGGCCTCGGGGTCGTCCACGGCCACCAGGGTCCGCTCGGCCGCCTCCTGGTCCAGCTGGCTTTGCCGCCAGGACCGGCGCTTCTCGGAATAGAACTGGTTGCGCAGGATCATGAAGGTCCAGGCCTTCATGTTCGTGCCCATCTGGAAGCTGGCCCGGGCGTCCCAGGCCTTCATCATGGCGTCCTGCGCCAGGTCGTCGGCCGCGGTCGGATCGCCGCACAGCGTGCGCGCGAACGCCCGGAGGTGCGGGATGAGCTGCACGAGTTCGCGCTTGAAGGCGGCGTCGTCCTCGGGCGTGCGCGGCGGGCGCGCCTTCTGTTCGGTTGCGGGTTCCATCAGGACTTTCCCGATCCACGCTCGTCGGCGCGACGGAGGATCTCCAGGAATTCGTCCGGAACAGCCTCGTTCACCACTTCATCGAACATCTGGCGCAGGCGCACGCCGATCGCCTGCTGGCGCAGGCGAGCTTCATCCAGGGCGGCAGCCGCCCTCCTGCGCTCGGGGAGTGGACGTTGTTCTATCATTTCGTCGGCGACCCGCTCGCGCGGAGCCCGCCCCCTCTCGTCTGTCTTGCGACCGCTCAACGTCCTGCCCCCGCGACGGGTTCCCGTTCTTCGCAGAACAAGATGCGGAAAACCTCGTTCGATGGGAACCGGTTCCACGTACTCACGTTTTCGCCCATGATGGGGTCCGGCCAGGGAAGCTCGCCTGCGTCCGGCGCCCACGCTCGAACTTCGAAAACGGGAGGGGTACCCCTTTGAGTCTTCTAGCCCGACTGGCGCCGCATCTTCCGTACGTGCGCCGCTACGCGCGTGCGCTTACCGGCGACCAGACGACCGGCGACCACTACGTCCGCGTGGCGCTCGAGGCGCTCGCCGCCGGCGAGCGGACCCTCGCCGACAACATGACCCCGCGCGTCGCGCTCTATCACGTGTTCCACGCGATCTGGCTCACGTCGGGCGCCCAGCTCGAGGCGCCCGCGGACGACGACGTGGCCGTCGATGACGCCACCCGCCGCCTGATGCGGATCGCGCCGCGCTCGCGGCAGGCCTTCCTGCTCACCGCCCTCGAGGGCTTCACGCCCAGCGAGGCGGCGGAGATCCTGGGCGCGGACTTCCCGGAGGTCGAGCGGCTGATCGCCGACGCCCAGGCCGAGATCGACGCCGAACTGGCCACCGAGGTCCTGATCATCGAGGACGAACCGGTGATCGCGGCCGACATCGAGGCGCTGGTGACCGAGCTCGGCCACACGGTGGTCGACATCGCCGCCACGCGCACCGAGGCGGTCGACGCCGTGGCCCGCCAGACCCCCGGGCTCGTGCTGGCCGACATCCAGCTGGCCGACGGGTCATCGGGCATCGACGCGGTGAAGGACATCCTGCAGCGCTTCGACGTGCCCGTGATCTTCATCACCGCCTTCCCCGAGCGCCTTCTCACCGGCGAGCGGCCCGAGCCCACCTTCCTGATCACCAAGCCGTTCCAGCCGGAAACGGTGAAGGCGGCGATCGGGCAGGCGCTGTTCTTCCACCCGCGCAAGGCGTCCCGCCAGGCGGCCTGACGCGAAGTCCGACCCCGAAATGCGAAGGGCGCCGCATCTCTGCGGCGCCCTTTTCGTTGGCTGGCGACGATCGCCTCAGTTGGGGGCGGGCCCGTTGGGGTAGCTGCGGTCCGCCGGCGGCGGCGCCGGCGTGTCGGTGGTCGTCCGGCCGTCGACGCGCTCCATGCCCTGGCCCACCGGGACGGGTTCTTCGGCAGTCCGCCACGTCCAGGCGGCGAACATGCCGAGCGCCGACAGCAGAGTGCCGAACACCAGCACCCAGAAGATGTGGCGCCCCCCGCGGCTCTGCCGGGCGCGCGTGGCGTTCGTGACCGGGGCGTGGTCGTCGGACTCTTGTGACGGAAGGCTCATGATGGGTTTCCTTACTCCGACGGGAAGTAGCTGAACGGCCCGGTGCGGGCCGCTTCGTCCGGGGCGCCCTGGGGCGCGGTCAGGTAGCCGATGGCTCCGGACGCCAGCGCGAAGACCGCCACAGCGCCTGCGATCACCATGCGCCGGCGGACGGCCTGGCGGCGCGCGCTTGGGGTCCGCACCAGCTTCAGCCCGGTGGTGGCGACGAAGGAACTGCGCATGGGAGGCCGCCTCTGCTCCTGGCGCCGGAGGGCTTCGTCCGGCGCGGTCTAAACGCGACGGTCAAGGCGGTGTTCCACTGCCGCGAGGGGCGCCCGGGCGGCCGGAATCAAATCGGGCAAAAAAGTGATGAACGCGCGGAACGCTTCTCTGCGGAGTGTGTTCTTAACCGTGCGGAGGCGGCGACGCCCCCCCCGACTTGAGACTGGCGAGCTTGCCAGTCTGCCGTCTCCGCACCCCTTTTCTCGATGATGCAAACTGGGGCCGGCTTCCGCCGGCCCCATCTTCTTTGCGCCGGAGATCAGGGGTTTCTGCAGGCCGAGCGGCGGCGCCCGTGGGCCATCTCAGCCATCGCGCGCGTACGGGTCCCGGCGTTCGGCTTTACCGCAGGCGATCAGGCCTAGCTCGGATCGCCCAGCTTCAGGGTGATGTCGGCGCGGCGGCGGACGGGGGCTAGGCTGCCGTCGGCGGCCACCGCGCCCGCCTGGCCGGCGGCGTCGACCTCGAAGGTCGCGGCGGGCAGCCCGGCCGCCAGGATCGCCTGGGCCACCGCGTCGGCGCGCCGGCGGGAGAGGTCCAGGTTCGCGTCAGCGGATCCGGCGGCGTCGGCCAGGCCCAGCACGCGCACCGCCTCGACCCGGCAGGGCCTGGCCTGGCGCGCGGCGGCCGAGATCACGCGTCGACCTTCGACGGTCAGCTGCGCGACGTTGGGTTCGAAGTAGACCGGGATGGTCATGTCGCGACACGCCTTCGGCTCGCGCACCAGGCGGGCGCGTGCGTCCCGCACCGTCTGACAACCCGAGACCACCACGGCCAGGCTCAGCATTCCGGCCATCGTCGCCGCTGTCTTCATGACGCCCTCCGCTCATGGCGAAAGGGCGGCCGGATCAGTCCGGCCGCCCGTTTCCAGATCATTCTGCGGCCGCGCCTCAGCGGGGCGCGCCGTTTTCCCAGTAATACCGCCCGCTCGCGGGGTCGTAGTAATAGTAGCGGCCGGCGCGCTCGTCGTAATACTGGCGACGGTTGTTGTTGGTCGCGCCGCAGCCGCCCTCGTCCCTGCAGCCCTTGACGGCGCCGACCGTGCCGCCGACGGCGGCGCCGACGGCCGCACCGGTGCCGACGCCGACGTCGCCGGAGATGGCGCCGATGGCGGCGCCGCCGAGGGCCCCGAGGGCCGCGCCGCCGACGGCGCTGCGTTCGGTATGGCCGGTGGTGGTGCAGGCGGCGGCGAGAAGGCCGGCGCCGGCGATCGCGATAACTGGCTTCAACATGCCGATGTCTCTCCTATGGGATGTCCCTGGCGCCCCAAACGCATCGTCCAAGGCGCAGTTCCTTTCCGGAACCAAGGGCGGCGCCTGCCGTTGCATCGCGGGAACACTTTGACCGGGAGACGTGCCGTGACCTCCTACAGCGATCGAGACGACAACCGCAGCGACGTCCGCCAGGCCTACGAGATGGGCCGCCGCGACGCGCGCCGCGCGCGGCGGCGCCATCCCGTGCTCATGACGTTCCTGATCGTGGCGGCCGCGGTCGGCCTGATCGTCATGGCGCTCGCCGCCGTGAACGGCTCGTTCGGCACGGCCGGCCAGGTGGTCGACCAGAACCTCGCGACCGCCGCCGATCAGGCGGCCCCTGCCGTGCAGGGCGCAGCCGCGAACGCCGGCGAGGCCGTGCGCGACGTCACGAACTGATCCGGCGAGGGGGGCCGTTGCCAGACACCACGACCCGTCCCCGCCTGGCCAAGGTGGAGGTGGTGGCGAACCTCGCCTCGGGCGGGGTCGGAGCCGACGCGCGCGAAGAGCTCGAGCGCATCCTCGGCGAGGCCGGGATTTCCCCGAACATCCGGCTGCCTGAGCCGGGCGGGCTCGTGGACAGCCTGCGCGCGGGCCTCGACGCCGGGCCGGACCTCCTGATCGTGCTGGCCGGCGACGGCACCGCGCGGGCGGCGGCCGAGCTCGCGGGACCGGACGGCCCCCTCATCGCGCCGCTCGCCGGCGGGACGATGAACATGCTGCCGCATGCGGTCTATGGGCGCCGGCCTTGGCAGGAGGCGCTGCGCGAGCTGCTGGAGGACGGCGTCGAGCGCGACATCGGCGGGGGCTGCATCGGCGGGCACCGGTTCCTCTGCGCCGCGATCCTCGGATCCCCCGCCCGGCTAGGGGCCGCCCGCGAGGCCGCGCGCGAGGGCGACATCGCCGGGGCGGTCCAGAAGGCCCGCAAGGCGTTCCAGCGGGCGTTCACGGGCCGCCTGCGCTACAGCATCGACGGCGGACCCCGGGCCAAGGCCGAGGCCCTCGTGCTCATGTGTCCCATCGCGTCCAAGATCATGAACGACGAGGCGCCCGCGCTCGAGGCGGCCGCGCTGAACCCGCGCGGCGCGGGCGAGGTCGTGCGCCTGGGGATCAACGCCATCGTCCGCGACTGGCGCGTCGATCCGGCGGTGGAGAACCAGCCGTGCCGCCGCGCGCGCATCTGGGGCGCGCACGCCATCCCCGCCCTGCTCGACGGCGAAAGCACGATGCTGCCCCCCGCCAGCGAGGTCTACTTCGACCCGCGGATCTGCCGGGTCCTGGCGCTGCCCGTGGAAGAGCGGTGAAGACGATCCGGTTCGCGCATCTGTCGGACATCCACTTCGGCGGCGAGAACCCCGCGGCCGTCGAGGCGGCGGGCGAGCGGATCCGCGGCGGAGGCTTCGACCTGACCATCGTCTCGGGCGACCTCACGCGCTTCGCCGAGCACCCCGAGTTCGAGGCGGCCGGCGCATGGCTGCGCGCGCTGCCCGAGCCGAAGTTCGTCACCCCCGGCAACCACGACGCCCCCTACCTCGCGCCCCTCGAGCGGGTCATCACGCCCTTCGCGCGGTTCGAGCGGCACGTGGGGCCGGCCCAGGTGCAGTGCTGGCGCGCCGATGGGGTGGCGGTTCGCGGCCTGAACACCGCGCGGGGCGCCCAGCCGCGGCTGAACTGGTCGAAGGGCCAGATCTCGGTGCGTCAGGCGCGCGCGGCGGCGGACTGGTTCGCGCCGGGCGACACGCTGCGGATCGTGGTCGTGCACCATCCGCTTATCGAGATGCTCGGAGGGCCGATGACGGCCAAGGTCTGGGGCGGCGAGCGGGCGGCCGAGGTCTTCGCGCGGGCCCGGGTGGACCTGGTGCTCTCGGGGCACATCCATGCGCCCTTCACCTGGCCCTACCCGCATGGCGACGGCCGCACCTATGCGGTGGGGGCCGGCACGCTGTCGGTCCGCGAGCGTGGCGTCCCGCCGGGGTACAACGAGATCGAGGTCGAAGGCGACTGCATCAAGGTGACGGCGCTGGCCTGGACGGGTTCGCGCTACGAGTCCTATCGGACCTGGGCGCTCGACCGCCGCGCCCAGTCCTAGGCTCCGCGCCTTCCGGCGGGACCGCAGGCTGCGATCCGGCCGGAAGCCGCAAGGACGTCGTTAGAGCGGTCCCGGGCCGACGCCGCGTCCACGCACGAGGTGCAGGACCAGCGAGACCACGAACAGGACCAGGAAGACGAAGAACAGGATCTTGGCGATCCCCATCGCCGCGCCGGCCACCGAAGTGAAGCCCAGCACGCCGGCGATGAGCGCGACCACCAGGAAGGTCAGAGCCCAACCGAGCATGTCGTTTCTCCTCCTCAGGCCATCTTGGGCCTGCGGCGGAGGCAACGTGTCTGGAGCGGCGCCGTTCCATCGCGGCGCGGGCGCGCGCGGCGGTTACTTCTCGGGCCGGGTCGCCCCGCCCGCCATGAAGGCGGTGACGATGGCGCTGATCACCGCGGGATTTCGCACCAGGACCACGGCCGCAGCCGCGACGGCGCCCAGCGCGATGAGCGGCCGCTCGCGCGCCAGCAAAATCACGCGGTCCACGAGGCCGGCCTGCTCGTCCTCCACGGCGACGGCCTTGCGCTTCGGAGGCGTCACCGGTCTCGCCGCGATCCAGGCGACCGTCACGGCGACGGCGGCGAACAGGGCGGCGGTGACCGCCGCCGCGCCTGCCGGGATCAGCCAGATCCGCGCCAGGGCGAACACGCCATAGGCGGCGGCGACGACGACCACGCCGGCCGCGACGGCCACGGCGGAGACGGCGGCGGCGAGCGCCAGCACCCGCCGCAGGTCCAGGAGTTCGAAGAGCTTGTTCAACGCCGCGAGGCGGACGCCAGCAGGAGGCCGATCAGCACGCCGACGCCCAGGGCGGCGCCCGTGGCGGCCAGCGGCCGGGCGCGGATCTGCTCGCTGGCGGCGCGCGCCGCCTCATCGAGCTGCTCGCCGGCGACATCCGCGTAGACGCGGCTCTGCGCCCGCAGCTGCTCCAGGCCCTGCTGGACGGCGCCTTCGATCCGCTTCACGGCGTCGGCGATCGCCTTCTGGGCGTCGGCGCTGATGCGGGCGGCAGTGTCGTTGGCGGCCGCGGAGGCCTCGTCGGTCGTCAGTTGGCCGGCCTTGGGGGGCATGTTTCGTCTCCGGAAGCTGAGCCTTGGCTGCGCTGCAACATAGGACGTCCGGCCCCGGCCGCAAAGGCGCCTGCTCGCAAAGGTTCAGAGCACGCGAAAGATTGCGCCTCTGGGTGGAGCGACGGACGACATTTACCTATCTTGGCGCGATGACTCGTGATGCGGCACGCAGCGCCGATCGGGAGCGCCTCGAGCTCGCGCTCCAGGCCGCCGGTCTCGGGGAGTTCGAATGGGACATCGCCGGCGGCCGCGTCGTGGTGAGCCCGCGCATGGCCGCGATCACCGGCCTGCCCGCCGGTGAAAGCGAGGCGAGCCGCATCGGGATCTTCGTCGAGCCCCATGTCCACCCGGAGGACCTGGCGGCCTTCCGCGCCACGCGCGACGCGGCGTTCCAGGCCGGCGACCACTTCGATTCCCGCTACCGGTTCATCCGGCCCGACGACGGGCGGATCATCTGGCTCCACATGGCCGGCGTGGTCGTCCGCGAGGAGGGCCGGATCCGCTGCGTCACCGGCGTGGTGGAGGACGTCACCCAGTGGCGACTGGAGGAGGACCAGCGCCTCCAGCTCATGGCCGAGCTGGACCATCGCGTGAAGAACGTGCTGGCGGCGGTCCAGGCGCTCTCCCAGCAGACCGCCAAGCGCACGACGTCGCTGGAGGCCTTCGTCACGACCTTCTCCGGCCGCCTCAAGGCCATGGCGAGCGCCAACGAGCTGCTCACGGCGGCGCGCTGGCGGGGCGCCGCCATCGACCACCTGGCCGCCGCCGAGCTGGGCGCGATCGCGCCGGGCCAGACCAGCTGGGCCGGTCCCGAGCTCTTCCTGACGCCCCGGGCGGCGAACGCGCTCTCCCTGGCGCTGCACGAGCTGGCGACCAATGCGGTGAAGTACGGCGCGCTGTCGACCGAGACCGGCCACGTCCACCTGGCGTGGCGGGAGCGCCGGGCCGGCGGCTTCGAGCTGACCTGGACCGAGACCGGGGGGCCGACCGTCCAGCCGCCCGCCCGCCGCGGCTTCGGATCCACGCTGCTGGAACAGGTCACCGGGCGCGAGCTCAACGGGGACGTGGCGGTCGAGTATCCGCCGGCCGGCGTGAAGGTCAGGCTGCAGGCCGGCCCGCAGGCCGTGGCCGAGCGGCCGGAGGTCGTGCCCGAGTCGCCGTCCCAGCGCGTCACCGAAACGGTGCCGACCTCGCGGGGCCCGGCCAGCCTGAAGGGCGCGCGGGTGCTGATCGTGGAGGACGCCGTGCTCCTGGCGCTCGAACTGGAGACCGGCCTGTCCGAGGCGGGGGCCGAGGTCGTGGGGCCCGCCTACGAGCTCGAGGAGGCGATGGCGCTGCTCGACCGCCAGATCGACGCCGCCGTCCTCGACGCCAACCTCAACGGCCGCTCGGTGACGCCGGTGGCCGAGGTGCTGCGCCAGCGCGGCGTGCCGTTCGTCTTCGCCACGGGCTACGGCGAGGTGGGCGGCGCGCCCGGCGGCTTCGAGGCGCCGGTCATCCGCAAGCCCTACGACGTCACCCAGGTGGCGGCCGCCGTCGCGGAGCTTGTCGGCAGGAGCTAGGCCTCACCCGTTCGGAAGGAGCCGTCTGGACGGGGGTGCGCGGAATGAGCCTGAGCGCGTCCTGATCCGAAACGGGTTCGCGTTTCCTCCCGGAACGGAGCGCGTGACCATGCAGCAGCAGATATCCGTCATCACCCTGGGCGTCGTCGATCTCGCGCGCGCCCGGCGCTTCTATGCCGACGGCTTCGGCTGGGCCCCGGTGTTCGAGAACGACGAGATCGTCTTCTTCCAGATGAACGGCCTCATGCTGGGGCTGTGGCTGCAGCCGGGCCTCGAGGCGGACATGCAGCGCAGCGGTCTCAGTCGGCCGGGCGCCTACGCCCTGGCCCACAACGTCGGCGCGCAGGCCGAGGTGCAGCCGCTGATCGACCGCCTCGCCAGGGCGGGCGGGACGGTCCTGCGCCAGGCCGACGCCCCGCCGCACGGCGGCTTCCGGGGCTATGTGGCCGATCCGGACGACCATGCCTGGGAAATCGCCTGGAACCCGGCGTGGCCGATCGACGCCGAAGGACGCGTGACGTGCGGGGTGTAGGGGGGCGTACCGTCCAAGACCCGGTCATCCCGGCGAAAGCCGGGATCCCGATGGAATGGCTCAGATGCGGGTTCCGTAGATTGGGAGCCCCTCCCACCACGATCTCGCACGTGGATCTGGGTCCCGGCATTCGCCGGACGTCGGAAGCTGTTGAAATCGCGTCGAGTCTGAGCCGTAGAGGGCCTAGGCGGGGTCTGCGCCCGCTGCGGCCTTGCGGCGCGCGCTGGCGCGCAGCTTCTCGCTCTCGCTCTTGAGCTGGCCGCAGGCGGCGAGGATGTCGCGGCCGCGCGGCGTGCGGATGGGAGAGGCGTAGCCCGCGCGGTTCAGGATCGCGGCGAAGGCCTCGATCGTGGACCAGGACGAGCACTCATACTCGGTCCCCGGCCAGGGGTTGAACGGGATCAGGTTGATCTTGGCCGGGATGCCGGCCAGCAGCTTCACCAGGGCCTTGGCGTCGGCCGGGCTGTCGTTGACGCCCTTCAGCATCACGTACTCGAACGTCACCCGCTTGGCGTTGGAGAGGCCCGGGTAGGCGCGGATCGCGGCCATGAGCTCGGCGATCGGGTACTTCCTGTTGAGCGGCACCAGCTTCTCGCGCAGCGCGTCGTTGGTGGCGTGCAGGCTGATCGCCAGCATGGCCTGGGTCTTCTCGCCCAGTTCGGCCAGCTGCGGGACGACGCCCGACGTCGAGACGGTGATCCGCCGGCGCGAGATCGCGATGCCTTCGTGGTCGGCGATGATGTCGATGGCCTGGGCTACGCTGTCGAGATTGTAGAGCGGCTCGCCCATGCCCATGAACACGATGTTCGAGAGCCGGCGGTCCTCCTTGGGGCTCGGCCATTCGCCTAGGTCGTCCCGGGCCACCTGCACCTGGGCCACGATCTCGGCGGCGGTGAGGTTTCGGACCAGGGGCTGGGTGCCGGTGTGGCAGAAGGTGCAGTTGAGCGTGCAGCCCACCTGGCTGGAGACGCACAGCGCGCCGGCGCGGCCGACGTCGGGGATGTAGACGGTCTCGACCTCGACGCCCGGGGCCATGCGGATCAGCCACTTGCGGGTGCCGTCCTTGGACACCTGCCGCTCGACCACCTCGGGCCGCGCCAGCGTGAAGGCCTCGGCGAGGCGGGCGCGCTGCTCCTTGGCGATGTCGGTCATCCGCTCGAAGTCGGTGACGCCGTAATGGTGGATCCAGCGCCAGACCTGGCTCGCGCGCATCTTCGCCTTCTCGGCCGGCACGGCGCCCGCGTCGACGAGCGCAGCGGCGAGTTCCCGGCGGGACAGCCCCGTCAGGTTCGGCGCCTTCGGCGCGAGCGGCGCCGCGGCCGCGCGGCTGAGGTCGAGGGTCACGCCCAAGGGTCGGTCCTTCCGGAGAGGCGGCGAATATAGGGGAGCCCGCTTCGGTCACCAAATCCCTGACGTTGCGGATGGCTTCAAACATCCGTTCGGCCCGGCTAGGGTCGCGCCACACATTCGGGAGAACGTCCATGAAAGCGCTGCTCAGCAAGGCCGTCGGCGGGCCGGAGACCCTGGTGCTGGAGGACGTGCCCTCGCCCGTGGCCAAGCCCGGCCAGGCGGTGGTCGAGGTGAAGGCCGTGGGCGTGAACTTCCCCGACGTGCTGATCATCGAGGACAAGTACCAGTTCAAGCCCGAGCGCCCGTTCGCGCCCGGCGGCGAGATCTCGGGGATCGTGAAGTCTGTGGGCGAGGGCGTCACGCATGTGAAGCCGGGCGACCGCGTGCTGGGCAACACCGGCTGGGGCGGCATGGCCGAGGAGCTGGCGCTCGAGGCGCACCGCCTGGTGAAGATCCCGGACTCGATGCCCTTCGACGACGCGGCCGCCTTCATCATGACCTATGGCACGAGCTGGCACGCGCTGAAGGACCGCGCCGACCTGCAGCCCGGCCAGTCGCTGCTGGTGCTGGGCGCCGCGGGCGGCGTCGGCCTGGCGGCCGTCGAGCTGGGCAAGGCCATGGGCGCCCGTGTGATCGCCGCGGCCTCCAGCCAGGAGAAGGTGGACCTCTGCCTGTCGCGCGGCGCGGCCTCGGGCGTGGTCTATCCCAAGGGCCCGTTCGACCGCGACGGCCAGAAGGCGCTGGCGGCCCTGTTCAAGGACGCCTGCGGCCCGGACGGCGCCGACGTGATCTACGACGCCATCGGCGACGCCTACGCCGAGCCGGCGCTGCGTTCGATCGCCTGGGAGGGCAAGTACCTGGTGGTGGGCTTCGCCGCCGGCGAGATCCCGAAGATCCCGCTGAACCTGGCCCTGCTGAAGGGCTGCCAGATCGTGGGCGTCTTCTGGGGCTCGTGGGTGAGCCGCAATCCGAAGCGGCACCAGGAGAGCGTCGCCGAGCTGATGCAGATGTACGTCGACGGCAAGATCAAGCCGCACGTCTCCGAGCGCTTCCCGCTGTCGCGCGCCTCTGAGGCCATCGCCCACCTCGCCAGCCGCAAGGCCATGGGCAAGGTGGTGGTGACCGTCTAGCTAGGGCTTCTCCCAGTCCACCTGCGGCCAGTCGGGGAAGACCTGCCCCTTCTGGCCGCTGGCGCGGAACGCGCCGTCCATCCGCGTCGACCAGATCGGGAGCCGCACCCCGCCCGGGACCGGCTCCAGCGGACCCAGCACCACGCCGGCGACGGACTCGCCCACGCCGAACGCGTAGGGTTCGCCGCCCTCGTTCAGGCGGTACCACATCAGCTGCGTCCCGTCGGGCCGGACCAGTTCCAGCCGGCCCCCTTCGCCAAGACGGGGCCGCACGCCGGGGTCGGCCACCGCCAGGCGGCGGACGTTCCGGTAGGGATGGGCCTCCCACCAGTCGAGGTCGCCCTTCACCTGCGCGGGCGTCATGGGACCCAGCGGCGACACCTCGCTGACCCGCCAGCCGCGGTCGCCCACCACGGCCCGGACGCGCCGCATGCCCCAGGCGCTGCGGCCCTCGAAGCGCATGCGCGGCGCGTCCAGGGCGATCGCCAGCACGTTGTCGTAGGCGCCCGGAAGCTGCGGCTCGAAGTGGACGGCGGCGATCCGCAGGCCGCGCGCCGCGCGCCAGGTGGCCGCGCCGCCCATGGCCTCCACCAGCCTGGCCGCCAGCGCCTCGCCGGTCGGGGCCGGCTGGGCGGCCGCCGGGCCCGCCCCGGCCGCCGCGAGCATCCCGCCGATGATGGTCCGCCGGTCCGGCATGTGCGCACACCCTCTGATCCCGTGGCGCCGACGCTGGCCGGGGCGCGGCCGCAGGCCAAGGCCCTTCGCGGCGGACGGCGGGGAAACTTGCGGCCAGCGGCGCGCGCCCTTACCGATGGTCGCCGATGATCAGGCGCGCGGACACGATGCGGGGGCAGGCCGGGGACCGGCGCGTGGCCGTGGTCTTGGCCGCCGTGATCGCGCTGGCCGGCGCGGCCGGCGCGGCGTGCGCGAAACCCGCACGGGTCGAAGCCTCCGGGCCTGCGGCCTCCGCGCCGCCGCCCCCGACGGCGCTGCCCATGAAGCCCGAGCGCCTGTCCCGGCGGGTGAACGTGGCCCCGCCGCCCGCGGCAAGGACCGATCCGCATACGGCGCCCAAGCCGGCCCGCGTCGCGCGCGACAACCCGCCCGCGACAGCCGACGCCGCGCCTGCGCGCGCGAACCCCTGACCCGCCGCGGGCATGGCCGGCGCGGCTCCGAGACCCAGCAGTTCGAACCTCCAGGGCGCGCTCTGGATGCTGCTCTCGGCGCTGACGTTCTCGGCGATGACGACGCTCATCAAGTTCCTGGGCGACGACTACCCGGCGGCCCTGCAGACCTTCTACCGCCAGGCGGCCGGCATGGTCGTTCTGCTGCCGTTGATCATCCGCCACCGCAGCGCGGCGTTCGCCACCACGCGGCCCGGCATCATGATCTTCCGCTCCCTGACCGGCACGGTGGGGATGATCCTCAGCTTCTACGCCTTCCAGGAGATGCCGCTGGCCGACGCCAACGCGCTGTCGTTCACCCGCACGCTGTGGCTCGTGCCGCTGGCCGCCATCGTGGTGAAGGAGTCCGTGGGGCCCTTGCGGATCGGCGCGGCGGTGGTGGGCTTCGCAGGCGTGCTCCTGATGGTGCGGCCCGGCGCCGGCGGCGAGTTCGCCGTGGGGCTCCCGGCGCTGGCCATGCTGGCGGCGTCGCTGCTGTTCGCCTTCACGGTCACGGGCATGAAGGTGCTCACCCGGGACCACTCCACGACGGTGATCCTGGTCTGGTCGGCGGTGCTCGGGCTGGTGCTGGCGATCCCGGGCGCGGTGCTGACCTGGCGCTGGCCCGAGCCGATGGATCTGGCCCTGCTGTGCGCCATGGGCGCGATCGCGACCGCCAACCAGGCCTGCTACATCAAGGGGATGCAGCTCGGCGACGCCGCCGCGATGGCGCCGATCGACTACACCCGCCTCGTCTTCGCCGCCGCCATCGGCTTCCTGATGTTCAACGAGATCCCGACCGTGTGGACGCTCGCCGGCGCCGCGGTCGTGGTCGCCTCGACCCTCTTCATCACCCTGCGCGAACAGCAGCTGGCCCGCTCGGCGCGGCTGAGCGCCGAGCCCGAGGGCGAGCGCTAGTCGCCCCGCAGCCGCTCGATGTCCCGCGCCGCGGCGTCCTTGTGCTTCGGCTTCAGGTTGCGGCCGATCACGGCCATGAGCGCGGCGAACACGGCGGCGTCGTCGGTATAGCCCAGGCCGGCGATCAGGTCGGGGATCGCGTCGACCGGCAGGACGAAGTAGGCGAGCGCCGCCAGCATCATCCCCTTGGCCGCGATGGGCGTGTCGTCGTCCTTGGCGCAGTACCAGACGCTGAGCGCGTCGCGGGCGAACGGGATGTGCGCGGCCACCCGGGCGATCTTGGGCCAGAAGCCCTTGGCCACGCGCTGCTCGTTCACGCGCATGACGCTGGGGACCAGGGCCCGGTCCTTCGAAATCACCTGGCTGGCGTCGAAGGTGACGTCGGGTGAGACTTTTTCGCCGCGGCTCATGGGGGTAAGGCTTCGCCGGTTTTACTCACGCCATCATATGGGAGCGGGCGTTCCATGGAACTCAATTCATCCGTCGCGGCGGTCATCACCGGCGGCGCGTCGGGCCTCGGCGAGGCGACCGCGCGTCGCCTGGCGGCCAAGGGCGTGAAGGTCGCCATCTTCGACATGAACGAGCAGAAGGGCGAGGCGGTCGCCAAGGAGATCGGCGGCGTCTTCTGCAAGTGCAACGTGACGTCCGAGGAGGAGGTGGACGCCGCCTTCGCCAAGGCGCGCGAGGCGCACGGCCAGGAGCGGATCCTGGTGAACTGCGCCGGCACCGGCAACGCCATCAAGACCGCCAGCCGCGACAAGGCCACGGGCGAGACGAAGCACTTCCCGCTGGATGCGTTCAACTGGATCATCCAGATCAACCTGGTCGGCACCTTCCGCTGCATCGCCAAGTCGGCGAAGGGCATGCTGGACCTGGAGCCTCTGGAGGGCGGCGAGCGCGGCGCCATCGTCAACACTGCCAGCGTGGCGGCCGAGGACGGCCAGATGGGCCAGGCGGCCTACTCGGCGTCGAAGGGCGGCGTGGTCGGCATGACCCTGCCCATCGCCCGCGACCTGGCCGGCGACGGCATCCGAGTGAACACCATCCTGCCCGGCATCTTCAACACCCCGCTGATGAACGCGGCGCCGCCGCAGGTGAAGGAGGCTCTGGCCGCCTCGGTGCCGTTCCCGAAGCGCCTCGGCAACGCCGAGGACTACGCCTCGCTGGCGCTGGAGATGATCACCAACAGCTACTTCAACGGCGAAGACGTCCGTCTCGACGGCGCCATCCGCATGGCGCCCCGCTAAGCGCCACGCCGCTTGGATTCACGAGAGCCCCCGCGACGCGGGGGCTCTTTTCGTTCAGCGGCGGCGGCAAACGGCTTCCGGCGACGCCCTCAGTACCGGCGCCGCCGGCGGCTGCCGCCGGTGAGGCCGCCCAGGACGCCGCGCATGAGTTCGCGCCCGATCTGGCTGCCGACGCTGCGCAGCAGCGACTTGCCGAACGCCTCGGCCATGGACTGGGCCTCGGAGCGGCGGCGCGGCTCGGGCCGATCGTCCCCGTCCGCCGACGCGGCGCGGCCGCGGGGCTCGGGCTGCAGGTCGGGTTCGGCGGCGGCCTGCTTCTGCAGCATCTCGTAGGCGGACTCGCGGTCCAGCGCCTGGTCGTAGATCCCGCGGACGGGGCTCGCGCCCATCACCGCGGCCCGCTCGGGCGGAGTCAGGGGTCCGAGGCGCGAGGCCGGCGGCCGGATCAGGGTCTTCTGCACCACCGTGGGCGCGCCCTTCTCGTCGAGGACCGACACCAGCGCCTCGCCCACGCCCAGCCCCTGGATGGCCTCGGCCGTGTCGAAGGCCGGGTTCGGCCGGAAGCTGTCGGCGGCGGCGCGCAGGCCGCGCTGCTCCACGGGCGTGTAGGCGCGCAGGGCGTGCTGGATGCGGTTGCCGAGCTGGCCCAGCACGGTCTCGGGGATGTCGGCCGGGTTCTGGGTGACGAAGTAGACGCCGACGCCCTTCGAGCGGATCAGGCGCACGACCTGCTCCACCTTCTCCAGCAGCGCCTTGGGCGCGTCGCGGAAGAGGAGGTGCGCCTCGTCGAAGAAGAAGGCCAGGCGCGGCTTGTCGGGGTCGCCCACCTCGGGCAGCTCCTCGAACAGCTCGGACATCAGCCACAGCAGGAAGGTGGCGTAGAGCTTGGGCGCGGCGATGAGCTTGTCCGCCGCCAGGATGTTGACGTAGCCGCGCCCGCTGGAGTCGGTGCGCATCAGGTCCGAGAGCTGCAGCGCCGGCTCGCCGAACAGGTTGGTCCCGCCCTGGGTCTCCAGCACCAGCAGCTTGCGCTGGATGGTGGCGATGGTGGCGGGCGAGATGTTGCCGAAGCGGGCCGAGAGGGTCTTGGCGTTGTCGGCGGCGTAGGTCAGCGCCGCCTGCAGGTCCTTCAGGTCGAGGAGCAGCAGGCCCTCTTCGTCGGCGGCGCGGAACACCACCGTGAGCACGCCCTCCTGCACGTCGTTGAGCTCGAGCATCCGCGACACCAGGAGCGGCCCCATCTCCGAGACCGTCGCGCGGACCGGGTGACCGGCCTCGCCGAAGAGGTCCCAGAAGACCACCGGGGCCGCGTCGGGCCGCAGCTCCAGGTTCATGGCCCGGGCCCGCTCGAGCATCTTCTCGTTCGGCGTCCCGGCCGCGGCGATGCCCGAGAGGTCGCCCTTCACGTCCGCGGCGAACACCGGGACGCCCGCGTCGGAGAGGCCCTGCGCCAGCGCCTGCAGCGTCACGGTCTTGCCGGTGCCGGTGGCCCCGGCCACCAGGCCGTGGCGGTTGGCGCGGTGAAGCAGCAGCTTCTCGGGCTGGCCCGAGAACCCGATCAGGACGCCGTCGCTCATGGTGACTCCCCAGCTGCCTTGGCCGTTCGCCGCACCCGAAGCCCGAGCTTCGGCCCGCCTGTGTCCATCGGGGTTTTCCGCCGCCGGTTCAAGAGCCGCATCCAACGTCCCGAATCACCGCGGTTCCGCGGCCGTCCTTGCCGGAAGATGTCGTCCGGCAGGCAAATTTGCTCCCCTTCCAGCGGGAACAGGGGTAGAGCGAGCCCGATTTGACGGCGAGCCGCCCCACGCCGACATTCGCTGAGGCCTTCCGAAAGCGCGCATGCCCGCCCCCAGAGCCCAGGTCGCCGCCGACCCCGTCTCGCGCAACGCGCTGGTGATCCTGGCCACCATCGCCGGCGGCGTGGTGCTGTACCTCCTGGCCGACATCCTGACGCCCCTCGCGCTCGCGCTCTTCCTCGCGCTCATGATCGACGGCTTCGCGCGCGTGCTCGAGAACCGGATGCCGGGGGTCTCGCGCCGCGCCGCCATGCCGCTCGCCATCGTGCTCTCGGTGGTGATCTTCGGCGGCGCCGCGTTCTTCATCGCCGACAACGCCACGGCGTTCGCGGGCCAGCTGGTCACCTACCAGCCGAAGCTGAACGGCCTCATCGCCCGCGTGGCCGGCATGATGGGCGTGGACGTGCCGCCCACCATCGTCGAGCTGATCCAGCGCGCCGATCCCGCGAGCCACTTGGGCCAGATTGCGCGGGGTCTGCAGACCTTCGTGTCCACAGCCGCCTTCGTCCTGGTCTACCTGGGCTTCATCCTCGCCTCGCGGCGCGGCTGGGAGCGCAAGGCGGTGGGCCTGTTCGAGCACCGCGAGCAGCGGCAGGAGGCCGTGGCGGCCTTCCTGCGGATCCGCAACGGCGTCGAGCAGTACCTGTGGGTGCAGACCGTCACGGGCCTGATGATCGCCGTCGGTTCGTGGGTCGCCATGATGGCCGTCGGCCTCGACAACGCGCTGTTCTGGGCGATCCTGATCTTCATCGCCTCGTACATCCCGGTGGTCGGCGGCATCGTGGCCGTCGCGCTGCCGCCGATCTTCGCCCTCGTCCAGTTCGACGGCATCTGGCAGGCCGCCGTGCTGGCGGTGGTGCTGCAGACCATCGGCATGTTCGTGGGCAACGTCGTGCAGCCCCGCATGCAGGGCCGCAGCCTCAACATGGACCCGATCGTCCTGCTGCTGGCGCTGGCGTTCTGGAGCATCGTCTGGGGCCTGCCGGGGGCGTTCCTCTCCACGCCGCTGACCACCGTGCTGATGGTGGTGCTGGTGCAGTTCCACGGGACCCGCTGGCTGGCCGTGCTGCTGTCCGCCGACGGCGATCCCGGCGAGCTCCGGCACGCGCACCCCAGGTCGACGCCCGACGAAGGGCCCGCCAGGCCCGCACGCGGCCGCGCCAAGAAGACCTCCCCGCCGAAAAACGAATCCGGGACTTAAACTGTGGCCGCCCAATTCCTATCTGAGGCCTGTCGGACGGCGCGTCCGTCCGGCGGGTGCGTCCGTTTCCCAACCCCACGGGCGCAGCGAGCACCCAGCGCTCCGCTGGTCCCCCACGGCGGAGCCATACGCCGCCGGATTCTCTCCTCCGGCGGCGTTCTCGCGTGGGTGGGGGCGGCGTCATGAGCCGCGCCCCCGCCCCCAGCGGATCCTCCAAGCCCGGCGCCGCCCTCGCCCGGGCGCTGCGCGCTGAACTGGGCGGCGCCGCCAACCCCGCCGAGAAAGCCTTCGTCGCCCAGGCGGCCGCCGACGCCCTGCCCGAGGAACTGCCCGAGCTCTCCCTGCCCGACCTCGCCCGGAACCTCGCCGAGCTGTGGCGCTACGGCGAGAAGCGCCGCGGACGGGCCCCGCAGGTCCGCCTCAGCGCCGCCCTGGGCGCCGACCTCGAACGGCTGGAGGTCGTGCAGGACGACGCGCCGTTCCTCGTGGACAGCATCATGGGCGAGATCGCCGACCAGGGGCTGTCGGTCCGGGCCATGATCCACCCCATCGTGACGGTCCAGCGCGACCGGACGGGCGTGCGCGGCGAGAGCGGCGCCCCGCGCCGCGAGTCCATGATCCAGGTGCTGATCGAGGACGCCGGCCCGGGCCGCGAGAAGGCCCTGCTGGAGGGCGTGAAGGCCACGCTGTCCGACGTGCGCGCCGCCGTCGAGGACTTCCCAGAGATGCTGGGGCTGATGGGGCGGACCATCGACGAGCTGGCGGCGTCCGGCAAGGCGCGCCCCGACGAGGTCGACTTCCTGAAGTGGCTGTCGGCCGAGCACTTCGTGTTCCTCGGCGCCCGCGTCTACGAGTATCCGCGGCTGAAGAGCGGCGAGTACGCGGCCGAGGAGCCGCTCTACCAGGCCAAGGACGGGCTGGGCGTGCTCCGCGACCCCGAGCGCACGGTGCTGCGGCGCGCCAACGAGCCGGCGGTGCTGATGAAGGCGATGAAGGACCGGATCGTCCGCGACCCGGCGCTCACCATCGCCAAGTCCAACGTGAAGAGCCGCGTCCATCGCCGCGGCTACATGGATTACGTGGGGATCAAGCGGTACGGCGACGACGGCCGGCCGTGGGGCGAGGTCCGCTTCGTGGGCCTCTTCACCGCCGAAGCCTACGACCAGCCGGCCGGGGCCGTGCCCCTGGTGCGCGAGAAGGTCGCCCGCGTGCTGCAGCGCGCCGGCGCCACGCCGGGCAGCTACAACGAGAAGCGCCTGAAGAACATCGTCGAGAACCACCCGCGCGACGAGCTCTTCCAGGTCTCGGAGGACGAGCTGCTCGGGATCGCGCTGGGCGTCCTGCACCTCGCCGACCGCCCGCGGGTGAGGCTGTTCGAGCGCCGCGATCCCTTCGACCGGTTCGCCTCGGTGCTGCTGTTCGTGCCCCGCGACCGCTACGATTCCGACCTGCGGCGGCGCGCGGGCGAGATCCTGGCCGCGGCCTACGGCGGACGCCTGTCGGCCTACTATCCGGCGTTCAGCGACAGCCCGCTGGCGCGCGTGCACTTCATCATCGGCTTCACGCCCGGCCTGCACCGGACCCCCGACCTGCGCCAGGTCGAGGCCGAGATCGCCGAGGCGGCGCGCACCTGGGAGGACCGCTTCGGCGCGGCGCTGCGGGGCTCGGGCCGCGACGGCGACGCGATCGCCGCGCTCTCCGCGCGCTACGGCGAGGCGTTCCCCGCCGGCTACCGCGACCGGTTCGACGCCGGCCAGGCGCTGGAGGACGTCGACGTCATCGAGGGCTTCGGCGCCGGGGCCGCCATCTGCGCGCGCGCCTACCGCACGCCCGACGACGGTCCGCTGCAGTTCCGGGTCAAGCTCTACCGCCGCGGCGAGCCTGCGCCGCTGGCCGACGTGCTCCCCATCCTGGAGAGCATGGGCCTCAAGGCCATGGCCGAGGCCGGGTTCAGGCTGACGCCGCAGGGGCGCGAGCCGGTCTGGGTCCACGACTTCGAGATCGAGGACCCCCGCGGCGCCAACCTGGTCTTCTCCGAGGTGAAGGACGCCTTCGAGGACGCGGTGGTCGCCGTCTGGACGGGCCGCACCGAGAACGACGGCTTCAACCGCCTCGTCATGGAGCTTTCGATCCCGTGGCGCGACGCGGCCCTGATGCGGGCGCTGGCGCGCTATCGCCAGCAGTCGGGCCTGGACCCCTCGCAGCGCGTCCAGGAGCAGGCGCTCTCGAACCATCCCGGCGTGGCGCGGCTGATCCTCGACCTCTTCCGCATCAAGTTCGACCCGGCGATCGCCGCCGACGTGGAGGCGCGCCGCGCGCAGGCCGGCGCCGTCATGGAGGAGATCGTCGAGGCGCTGCAGCTCGTCGAGAGCCTGGACGACGACCGCGTGCTGCGCCGCCTGGCCCTGCTGGTGGGCGCGATCCAGCGCACCAACTTCTACCAGCGCGGCGCGGACGGCGCGCCCAAGCCCTACATCTCGTTCAAGGTCGCCTCGGGGGCCCTGGCGGACCTGCCGGCGCCCAAGCCCTTCCGCGAGATCTTCGTCTGGTCGACGCAGGTCGAGGGCGTGCACCTGCGGTTCGGGCCCGTGGCGCGCGGCGGCCTGCGCTGGAGCGACCGCCGCGACGACTTCCGCACCGAGGTGCTGGGCCTGGTGAAGGCCCAGCAGGTGAAGAACGCGGTGATCGTCCCCGTCGGGTCCAAGGGCGGGTTCTATCCGAAGCAGCTGCCCAAGGGTCCGCCCGAGGCCGTGCGCGCCGAGGCCATCGACGCCTACAGGACCTTCCTGTCGGGCCTGCTCGACCTCACCGACAACCTCGACGCCGCCGGCAAGGTGATCCCGCCGGCCGGCGTGGTCGTGCACGACGAGGACGACCCCTACCTGGTGGTGGCGGCCGACAAGGGCACCGCCACCTTCTCCGACATCGCCAACGGCGTGGCCGAGGACTACGGCTTCTGGCTGGGCGACGCCTTCGCCAGCGGCGGCTCGGTCGGCTACGACCACAAGGCCATGGGCATCACCGCCCGCGGCGCCTGGGAGGCGGTGAAACGCCACTTCCGCGAGATGGGGAAGGACATCCAGTCGGAGCCCTTCACCGTGGTCGGCTGCGGCGACATGTCGGGGGACGTGTTCGGCAACGGCATGCTGCTGAGCCGCCAGATCCGGCTGCTGGCGGCCTTCGACCACCGCGACATCTTCCTCGACCCCGATCCGGACCCCGCCACAAGCTACGCCGAGCGCGAGCGCATGTTCGCCCTGCCCCGCTCGTCTTGGGCCGACTACGACCGCAAGGCGATCAGCAAGGGCGGCGGCGTCTTCTCGCGGTCGCTGAAGTCGATCCAGCTGACGCCCGAGGCGCGCGCCCTGCTGGGCGTCACCGCCGAGGCGCTGTCGCCCAACGAGGTCATCAACCTGATCCTGAAGGCGCCCGCCGAGCTGCTCTACCTGGGCGGCATCGGCACCTATGTGAAGGCGAAGTCCGAATCCAACGCCGACGTGGGCGACAAGGCCAACGACGCCGTGCGCGTCAACGGCGCGGACCTGCGGGTGAAGGTGGTCGGCGAGGGCGCGAACCTGGGCCTCACCCAGGCGGGCCGTATTGAGTTCGCGGAAGCCGGCGGCCGGGTCGAGACCGACGCCATCGACAACTCGGCCGGCGTCGACTCCTCGGACCACGAGGTGAACATCAAGATCACCACCGGCATCCTGGAACGGCAGGGCAAGCTGACCCGCAAGGCGCGCAACGCGCTGCTGCCGAAGATGACCGACGACGTGGCCGCCCACGTCCTGGAGCACAACTACGACCAGACGCTCGCGCTCTCGCTGCTGGAGCTGGACTCCGTGGGCGAGCTCGCGCCGCACGCGCGGTTCATGAACGAGCTGGAGCACGCCGGCCGCCTCGACCGCGCGGTGGAGGGCCTGCCGGACCCGCTCGCCATCGCCGAACGCCTCAAGGCCGGGCGGGGGCTGTCGCGGCCCGAGCTGGCCGTGCTGCTGGCGTACGGCAAGCTGGAGCTGAAGCGCGAGATGGTCGCCAGCCGGGCGCCGGACGATCCGTTCTTCGAGGCGCGGCTGCTGGCCTACTTCCCCAAGCTGCTGCGCAAGCATGAGGGCGCGATCCTGCAGCACCGGCTGCGGCGCGAGATCATCGCCACGGTGGTCGCCAACGACATGATCAACCGTTGCGGCCCCAGCTTCCCGTCGCGGATCATGAACTCCGCGGGCTGCGACGTGGTGGCGTTCACCGCCGGGTACGAGGCGGCGAAGCAGGCGCTGGATTTCGAGCCCCTGTGGGCCGGCGTCGAGGCGCTGGACCTGAAGATCCCCGCCGCCGCGCAGCTGCAGCTCTTCCGCCGGCTCTCGGCGGCGCTGCGGGGCGCGACCTTCTGGCTGGCGCGCCGGGCGGGCCGCGAGCAGATGGACGTGGCCGAACTGACGGCCCGCTATGCGCCCGGCTTCCGCAGCCTGCACGGCCTGATGCCCGAGATCCTGTCGCCGGCCGAGCAGGCGGGCGTGGCGCTGCGCCGCCGGCAGCTGGTGGACGCCGGCGCGCCGGCTGAGGCGGCCATGGCGGCCGCCGTGCTAGGCCCGCTCACCAACGCCGCCGACCTGGTGGACCTGGCCGAGGCGTCCAGCTGGCCGCTCGCCAACGTGGCGCGGCTCTACTACGCGGTGGACGAGGCCTTCGCCTTCGACCGGGTGCGCTCGGCGGCGGGCGCCTTCCGGGCGGGGGACATCTTCGAGCGGACGGCGCTGCGCCGGCTGATCGAGGACCTGCTGGCCGAGCAGGCCCAGCTCACCCGCGCGATCATGGCCTTCACCGGCAGCGCCCAGGCCGGCGACGACGCCGGCGCGGCGCGCGACGCCGTCCGCGCCTGGGCCGCGCTGCGCCGCGACCTCGCAGGGGCGGCCACCCGCACCGTGGAGGAGATCGAGGCCGGCGGCGCCGACTGGACCTTCGCCAAGCTCACCATCGCCAACGCCGCCCTGCGCGAACTGGCCGCCGAAGCGGCCGCAGGCCGCCGCCGCAGAGGCTAGGTATTGCCTGACCTCCCCCGCGAAGCGGCGGGAGGGGGAAGAGCGACCGGTGGCGGCCGGCATTGCGGCACGGCCGGCCTCTGTGGCTCAGCGGATGAGGCTCGCCCCCTCCACCCCCCGCTCTCCGGCCGGCTCGCGCCGGCCTCGGCGGGCGGTCCCCCTCCCGCCGTCGCGGCCGCGACGGGGGAGGTAAGGGGTCAGCCCGAATAGCGGTCGAAGGCGCGTGGAGGGACAGAGCGCAAACGTCCGTTGCTGGCCTCTTACCTCCCCCGCGAAGCGGCGGGAGGGGGACCGCTCGCCGAGGCGCAGCCGAAGAGCGAGGGGTGGAGGGGGCGAGCGGCCGGCACTGCGGAACGACCGGCCTTTGTTGGCTCGGCGGTCGCCCCTTCACCTCCCGCCGTCGCTACCGCGACGGGGGAGGCAAGGGGTCAGCCCGGATAGCGGTCGAAGGCGGGGAGAGGGACAGAGCGCAAACGACCCATTGCGAACGCCTTACCTCCCCCGCGAAGCGGCGGGAGGGGGACCGCTCGCCGAGGCGCAGCCGAAGAGCGAGTGGTGGAGGGGGCGAGCGGCCGGCACTGTGGGACTCAGTTCGTGATCTTCTCCCAGCGGTACGGCTCGTCCTCGCCCTTGCGGAACGTCCCCTGAAGGTCGGGCTTGCCGTCGCCGTCGGTGTCGTAGAGGCCGATCTCGGGCGAGCCGTCATGGTTGCGGTCCACGAGAACGGTGTCGGTCTCGCGGTCGCCGTCGCTGTCCACGATCGTGAGGACCGGATCGCGCTTCGACTTGGGGATCAGCACCGAGTAGTCGCCCACGTCGTCGCAGTCGGAGTCGATCAGGTACTCGGTGCCCACAGGGTCCGTCGTCTGACGGCTGGCGACTTCGACCTCCTTGCAGACGCCGCCCGGCGCGTTGGAGCGCGTGGTCGCGGTCCGATCGGCCGTACGGCCCAGGAGCGCCTTCACGTCGTCGGCCGACACCGCGAAGTTCAGGCCCTCGCCGTCCGCCTTGAAGCTGTTGATGCCGATGACCTCCAGCTTCTCGTTCAGCAACGGGCCGCCGGAGTTGCCGGGGTTGATCGGCGTCTGCGTCTGGATGACGGCGGCCTTGTGCTCGAAGCGGTCGCCCTGGGCGGTCCAGGCGTAGTCGCGGCGCACCTGGCTGACGATCCCGCGCGTGTAGGTCCAGGCCTCTCCCGTGGGATGGCCGATGGCGTGGACGTCGGCGCCGATGCTGACGGTGTCGAGGCCGCCGAGCGCCAGCGGACCGACGCCCGCCGGAAGGGCGTCCACCTTCAGCAGCGCCAGGTCGGCCAGTTCGTCGCGCCGGACGACCCGGGCCTTGTGGATCTCCGCCTTCTCGATCGAAGCCCCTTCCTGAGCCGGCTTGAAGATGACGCCCACCGTTTCGAAGTCGCCGGCGACGTGCAGGTTCGTCACGATCCGGCCGTCCGCGCCGACCACCACGCCCGAGCCCGTTCCGGCGGGCGTCACCACCAGCACGACGGACGGCGAGGCCTGCTGGTAGACGCGCGTCTCCGCGGCGCCGCGCGTGACCGCCTGCCCGTCGGGCCTCACGCCCCGCAGCGTCTGGTCGTACCGCTTGACCGCCGCCCCCTGCTGGCGGGCCGCCGAGCCCGCGGCGGCGGAAGGCGCCGCGGCCGGGTCCACGGGCCTGCGGGCGCCCTTCCCGTCGGCGGCCGGCCGGCCCAGGTAGGCTTCCGGCGGCGCCGCCTGGGCATATGATGCCACGGCCAAGCTGGCCGCGAGGGCCGCGATTCGGAGCCATTTCATGGGCTTGGGCCTCCCCTCCGCAGTCTGGCCGCGAAGCGTAGCCGTGGCCGCCGCGGCGGCAAGCCTCTTTCTCGCCGGGGTTGCGGTCGCGCAGACAGCGTCGCCCGACGCGCAGATCCGGGCGGCCGTGGCGCTGTACTTCGAGGGCCGCGGTCTCCAGGCGCGGGCGCAGCTCGCCGCGGTGGCCGAGCGTGCGCCGGACGATCCGGCGCTGCGGGCGCGGGCGCTGGCGACGCTGCTGGAGATCTGCCGGCGGATGCGATCGGCCGCATGCCTCGCCGAGCGGACTCAGGCCTATGTGGACGCGGTCACGGCCTCGCGCTCGGACGACCCGGCCCGCCTGGCGCTGCAGGCCCTGGAGGTCGACGACCACGTGAACGCCGCGCGGCTGGCGATCGGCTCGCCCGAAGCGCTCGCCCAGGCGACGGCGGACCCCGCATGGAACGCTGATACCCCCGCGGCGGGGCGGGTCCACCTGCGCCGCCGGGCGTTGCGGGCCGAAATCCTGCTGGCCGCCGGCGCCCGCGACGAGGCGGGCCGGGCGGTGGGCGAGGTGCTGGCCCTAGCGGGCTCGGTCACGGCGCCGGGCAGCGCCTCGTACGAGGTGGCGACAGCCCTGGCGGACGCCCTGGCGGTCCTCGTGGAGCTGGGGGCCTACGAGCGGGCGTACGGGCTCTATTCGGCGAGCGCGCCCTTCCTGCAGGCCGCCCTGCCGGCGCGGACGCCGGACGCGGCGCGCTTCCACATGACCGCCGGGCGCCTGCTCGAAGCGGTCGACGACGGCGATGGGGCCGCGCGCGAGGCCGAGGCGGTCCTGGCGGCGCTGGCGGGCATGGAGCTCGACCCGGACGTCCACGCGGCCTTCGCCGGCTGGGCGACCAGCCTGAAGGCGGCGCTGTGCCGCGACGGGCCGGACTGCGGCGTCCGCGCCCTGGCCGGGCATCCGCTCGCGGCCGCCTACGAGTCGCCGGGCCGGACGCCGGCGAGCCGCGAGGAGGTCGACTACCTGCTCGCCCGCGCGCTCGCGGCGCAGAAGGCGGGGCGGCCCGATCCGGTGGCGGCCGCGGCCCTGGCCGGCCCGCTGGGCTTCCGGCCCGAGAGCGGGGACCGCGAGGCCCGGGCGGCCTACCGCGCGGCGGGGGCGGCCCTGGCGCAGGGACCGGGCGCGGAGAAGAACCGCGCGATCGGCCGCCTGGGCGCGTACGTGCGCGCCGCCGCCTCGGCGGCCCGGCCGCCCGGCTCCTGGTACCGGCCCGGCGTCCTGGACCGGCTCCTGATCGGCCTGTCTCTGATCCCCGCCGCGCGGGACGGCGGCGATCCCGAGACCACCTTCGCCCTCCTCCAGCTGGCGGGCCGGGCGGGGCCGGGCTTCGAGGCCGACGCCATGACCCTGCTGGCCTCGGCCCGCGACGGCGCCCAGCGGCGGACCGCGCACGAGGTGCTGCGCCTGCGGGCGCGGCGCGACCGGCTGGAACAGGACGCCGTCGCGGCGATGATCCGCCGAGGACGGTCCGGGCCGCAGGACACGCGCTTCGCCTTCGATGCGGCGCTGCTGGCCGAGCTGGCGGCGCTGAACGCGCGGCTCGACACCGCCGAACGAGATCTCGCGCGCGCGGGCCTGGCCGGCTCGGGCGCCAGCCTCGTCGCCCTGCAGGCGGTGCGCCGCGTGCTCGCGCCCGGCGAGGCGGCGCTGGCCTACGCGCCGGTCGGCGGCGAGCTGCTCTACGCCTGCGTGCGCCGCGAGGGGATGACCGTGGTCGCAGCCCGCCCCGACACCCGCCGCGTGACCCTGGACGCGCGGCTGCTCGAGGCGGCGCTTTCGGCGACGCACGCCCCCGACCCGATCGCCGACAGCCAGTTTCCCGTCTCGGCGGCCGTGCGCCTGTACGACGTCTTCCTGCGGCCGTTCGAGCCCTGCCTGCGGCGCGGCGACCGCGTGGTCTGGCTGTCTCCGCTGGTGAGCGTCGGCGGACTGCCGCTGGCGGCCCTGCTGCGCGAGCCGCCGCCTCGCCGGGGCGAAGGCTGGGACCTGGCGGCGGCCGACTGGTTCGTGCGGGCGCATGCGGTGAGCTATGCGGGGTCGGCCAGCGCGCTGGTGGCGGCGCGAACGGGGCGGCTTCCGGCGCCGCGCCGCGCCTTCCTCGGCGTCGGCGATCCCGTGCTGGACGGTCCGGGCGCGGCGGCGGTCCGTCGGGCGGGCCTCGGCCCGTTGCCCGAGACCGCGGCCGAGCTGGCGGCCTCGGCGCGGCCGTTTCCCGGCGCGTTGGTGCTGACCGGCTCCGACGCCACCGAAGGCCGCGTGCGGGCCGCCCTGGCGCCCGGCGCGCGGCTGATCTCGTTCGCCACCCACGGCCTCATGCGGGGCGAGGTCGAGGGCGTCGCCGAGCCCGCGCTGGTGCTGACGCCGTCCGCCGAGCGCGGCGACGACGGGTTCCTCACGGCCTCCGAGATCGCCGATCTCGAGCTGCCGGCCGACTTCGTGGCCCTGTCGGCCTGCAACACCGCGAACCTGCGGCTGACCCGCATCGCGCAGGACCTGCCGGCCCTGAGCTCCGCCTTCGCCCAGGCGGGCGTGCGGAGCACCATGGGGACGCTGTGGCCGGTGAACTCCGAGACCGGCGCCGTCGTGACGGCGGACCTTTTCGCGCGGCTGGCGGCCGCCGACGCGCCCGGACCCGCCGAGGCCCTGGCCCGGGCGCAGCGCGCCTACCTCGCCGCGCCGCCCGACCCCGCCCGCCTGCACCCGCGCTTCTGGGCGCCCTTCATCATCCTGGGCGACGGCGGCGCGTCGGCTCATCCCTGACAGGCGCCGTCCGGCCTCAGGCGGGGGGCTTGTACCGTGTGCCCAGGGGTTCGAAGGCGGCCTTGGCGCGGTCGAAGCGGCCCTTGAGGTCGGCGACCACGTCGGGGTGCAGGCTGGCCAGGTTGTAGGCCTCGGCGGGGTCGGCGCGCACGTCGAAGAGCATCGGCCCGTAGCGGTCGGTCCACGGCAGGTCGAGCCGGCGGTAGTAGCTGCGCACCACGTACTTCCAGCGATCGGTGCGGATCGCGGCCAGCTGCTCGTTGTTGAACATGAGCAGGGTGTCGTGGGGACTGGCGGCGCCCTGGGTGAGGGTCGGGGTCAGGTCGCGGCCGTCCAGCTCGACGGCCGGAAGCGGCCGGCCCGCCATGGCCAGCACCGTCGGCAGGATGTCGATGTTCATGGCGATCTCGCGGATCACGCGGCCGGCCGGCAGGCGGCCCGGCGCCCAGGCGACGAAGGGCACGCGGTAGCCGCCGTCCCACGAGGCGCCGCCCTTGCGGTCGCGCATCGGGCCGGCCGACCCCTCGAACCACGGGCCGTTGTCGGAGGTGAAGATCACCAGCGTCTGGCGGTCGAGCGACAGCGTCTTCAGGTGCTCGAGCAGCCGGCCCATCTCGGCGTCGA
Organism: Phenylobacterium sp. T106; assembly: GCF_057219735.1. Taxonomy (NCBI): domain Bacteria; kingdom Pseudomonadati; phylum Pseudomonadota; class Alphaproteobacteria; order Caulobacterales; family Caulobacteraceae; genus Phenylobacterium; species Phenylobacterium sp. T106. Next base: position 203,967 of record NZ_JBXVWA010000008.1, read on the forward strand.
CTTCCTCGACCACGTCGCCATAGGCCGCGGCCCGCGAGCGGCCCTTGTGGTCCGGATGCGGCAGGAGCTCGAGATGCGGCGCGGTCAGCGCCAGCAGCAGGAAGAACGGCCGGTCGCGATTGTCCTCGATGAAGCGGCGGCTGCGGGCGAAGAACCGCTCGGTGAGGCGCGGGAGGTCCACCTCGTCTTCCTTGGCGAGGTCGCCGCCGGCCTCGCCTTCGTAGTAGGCCAGGGGCTTCATGTCGTGGCTGTAGGGCAGCCCGGAGAACAGGTCGAAGCCGTGGTTCGTCGGCGGCCACGACGGGGCCGCGTGCCCCAGGTGCCACTTGCCGATGAGCGCGGTAGCGTAGTCGGGCTTGAGCGCCTTGGCCAGCGTCGTCTCGGAGGTCTTGAGGCCGTGGGTGTCCGGGGGCTGGATGACCTCGTGCGCGAGCCCGCTGCGGATCGGATAGCGGCCCGTCAGCAGGCCGGCGCGCGACGGCGTGCAGATGTTGGCGCTGGCGTAGAAGTCGGTCATCCGCACGCCCTGGCGCGCCATGCGGTCGAGGTTGGGCGTCCGGATCAGCTTCGAGCCGTACGAACCGAGGTCGCCCCAGCCAAGGTCGTCCGTCAGCACGACGATGACGTTCAGGGGCCGCGCCGCGGCCCCCGCGCCGCCCGCCGCGCCCGTCGCCGCCAGTCCCATCAGCACCTCCCGCCGCCGCATCCCGTTCCCCTCTTTTCCCACAGCAAAGCACGGACGGCGGAAAAAGAGAGCCTCCGCGTTCGCCGCGGAGGCTCAGGTCGACAGGCGGGGAGGATCGCCCGGGGGCCGTCAGGCCTTTTCGATGGCCGCGGCGGTGTCGTCGATCATGGCCACGATGCGATCGAGCTCGGCTTCGGTGACGCCGCGCGACATGCGGTTCTTCAGCGCCATCCCGAGGTTCATCATCGCGCGGCCCACGCGGGGGCGGCCGGGCCCGGAGGCGCGGCCCGCCTCGTCCATGCGGGCGAACAGGGCGTCCACCGTCGGGCGGTGGCGTTCGAGCTCGGCCTGGCCGGACTCGGTGATCTCGAACTGCTTGCGGCCGGTCTCGCCCGCCGCCTGGCGGATCATGGACTCGTCCTCCAGCATGGCGAGGGTCGGATAGACCACGCCCGGCGAGGGCCGATAGGCGCCGCCGGTCCGGTCCTCCAGCTCCTTGATCAGCTCGTAGCCGTGGCGCGACCGCTCGGCGAGCAGCGCCAGGACGACGTAGCGCAGGTCGCCGTGCTCGAAGAAGCGGCCGAAGCGGCGGCCGTGCCGCCCGCCCCGGCCGTGCTCGCGCCCGACGTGGCCGCCCCAGCCGTGGCGGCTGCGGAGGAACCGGTGTTCGTGGAAGTGTCGATGCATGTTTTAGACCTAGTTTCGATATGTCTGAAATTTAGATACATCGAAACTGTTCCGGGCCGCAAGCGGATTTTCCAGCTGTCATCAGACGCGCCCGATTGTCGGGGCGGCCCGCCAGCGTCGCCGCCGCGCCCCTTCCGGGACCGCGGAGTCTATGGGTCCCGGTCTTCGCCTGCGGCGAAACCGGGATGACAGCCGTTTGAAGTAGAGCCCCACCCAACACCCGACCCCAGATGGAATGGCGCGGAAGCGGGTTCCGCAGGCTCGGAGCCCTTCCCACCACCACCCCGCCCGAGGATCTGGGTCCCGGCATTCGCCGGGACGGTCGGAAGCTTTGGGTTGAGCCTGGCCCCCTACAGCGCCCCCGCCCTCTCAGCTGTCATCCCGGCCGGACCCCGGCGAAAGCCGGGGGGAGAGCCGGGACCCATACGCGCCCGATGGCCGGGGCGGCCCGCAGCCGTCACCGCCGCGCCCCTTCCGGAACCACGGAGTCTATGGGTCCCGGTCTTCGCCTGCGGCGAAACCGGGATGACAGGGTTTGAGATCGCACCCTCCCAGCTGTCATCCCGGCCGGACCCCGGCGAAAGCCGGGGGGAGAGCCGGGACCCATACGCGCCCGATGGTCGGGGCGGCCCGCAGCCGCCGCCGCCGCGCCCCTTCCGGAGCCACGGAGTCTATGGGTCCCGGTCTTCGCCTGCGGCGAAACCGGGATGACAGCTTTGGAGAGCGCTGCCCGCTTTCGATCCTCAGCCGCGCGCGGCGGTTCAGACGTCGCGCAGCACGTCGGCGAGGAGCCGGCCCTCGGCGCGGCGGTTCGACCCGGCGCGCCAGGCGACCACGATCTCGCGCACGGCATGCTCGGCCGCGATCGGCTTGACCGCCACGTTGGCGGCCCGGGTCAGGCCCGCCTCCACGGCCATCTCGGGCAGGAAGGTCACCCCCAGCCCCGAGCCCACCATCTGCACCAGGGTGGGCAGCGAGGTGGCGGCGAACGGCTCCTCGCCGATCCCCGCGCGCGGCGGCGAGAGCTTGCAGGCGGACAGGGCGTGCTCGCGCAGGCAATGGCCGTCCTCGAGCAGGATCAGGTTCTCGCGCTCCAGGGCCTCGGGCGTCGCCGACGGCGCCCGCGCCAGCGGATGGTCGGCCGGCATGGCGGCCAGGAGCTCGTCGTCGGCCACGTGCGCCCACTCCAGCCCCGCCATGTCGTAGGGGAGCGCGATGAGGGCCGCGTCCAGCCGGCCGGCCTTCAGCTCGGCGATCAGGCGCTGCGTCAGGTCCTCGCGCAGGAACAGGCGCAGGCGGGGGAAGCGCTGCTTCAGCAGGGGCAGAGCGCCCGGCAGCAGGAACGGCGCGATGGTCGGGATGACGCCCAGCCGGAAGCGGCCGGTCAGCGGCTGGCCCGCGTTCTTGGCGGACTCGACCAGTTCCTCGGCCTCGTTGAGGATCACCGTGGCGCGGCGCAGCGCCTCTTCGCCGACCGGCGTCAGGATCACCCCCGTGCGGGCGCGGTCGACCACCGGCGCGCCCAGGGTGCGCTCCAGCTCCTGGATGCCGGCCGACAGGGTGGGCTGGGTGACGTGGGCCGCCTCGGCCGCCTTCCCGAACGCCCCGTGCTCGGCGAGCAGCTTCAGGTACTGCAGCTGGCGGATCGTCGGTAACATAGAGCCACCCTATTCAAATCCCAAAAACTATCAATTGGAATAGTGGCCCCCGAGACCCTATCTCCCGTTCCGACGCGACGGCGCACCCGCGCTTCGCCAGGAAACTCAAGGAGTTGTCTCTCATGCTGGGTATTGGTCAGACGCTGCCGGACTTCAAGGTCGTGGGTGTGAAGCCCAAGTTCATGCGCCACGAGGAGAATGGCGAGAGCGCCTTCGAGACCCTCACCAAGGAGAGCTTCCCCGGGAAGTGGAAGGTGATCTTCTTCTACCCGAAGGACTTCACCTTCGTCTGCCCGACCGAGATCGCCGAGTTCGCCCGCCTCAACCGCGAGTTCGCCGACCGTGACGCGGTGGTGATCGGCGGCTCCACCGACAACGAGCACTCCAAGCTCGGCTGGCGGCGCGAGCATCCGGACCTGCGGGAACTCGCCATCTGGAACTTCGCCGACAACGGCGGCCGCTTCGCCCGCGACCTGGGCGTGCTGAACGAGGACGAGGGCGTCGCCCAGCGGGCCACCTTCATCGTCGACCCGGACAACGTGGTGCAGCACGTCTACGTGACGAATCTCAATGTGGGCCGCAATCCGCAGGATACGCTCCGCGTGCTGGACGCTCTGCAGACCGACGAGCTCTGCCCGTGCAACCGTTCGGTTGGCGGCGAGACGCTCAAGGCCGCGTAGGCGCCCGACTTCCCCTACCCGAGGCCGCGAACGCACACACCCGCGGCCACGGCGACTGCCCCGGGGCGCTCACCTCCCCCGAGCGCCTCGGGGCTTTTCCCGACATTCCGGAGACGACCATGTCGCTCGACACCCTGCGCGACGCGCTGCCCGCGTACGCCAAGGACATCAGCCTGAACCTCGGCAGCCTCGCCTCCGAGACCACGCTCAACGACCAGCAGAAGTGGGGCGCGTTCGTCGCCTCGGCCCACGCCATCGGCCAGCCCGCCGTGATCCAGGCGGTGGAAGCAGCCGCCGACGCCGCCGGGCTCTCGGCCGAGGCCAGCACCGCCGCCAAGGCCGCCGCGGCGATCATGGGCATGAACAATGTCTACTACCGCTCGCTGCACCTGCTCTCGAACGGCGAATATCGCACCCTGCCGGCCCGGCTGCGCATGAACGTGCTGGCCAATCCGGGAGTCGAGAAGGCGGACTTCGAGCTGTGGTCCACGGCCGTCTCGGCGGTGAACGGCTGCGGCATGTGCCTGGACGCCCACGAGGCCGAGCTGAAGAAGCACGGCGTGCCGGCCCAGCAGATCCAGGCCGCGCTCCGCATCGCCGCCGTGGTCAACGCCGCGAGCCGCGTGATCGCCGCCGAACAGGCGCTGGCTGCTTAAGGTCAGACGCGACTCGATCCCCGCGATCTGAATAAGTCCGACCGTCCCGGCGAATGCCGGGACCCAGATCCAGGTGCGAGGTCGTGACGGGAGGAGCTCCGAACCCGCGGCCCCCCCATCTGAGCCCTTCCATCCGGATCCCGGCCTTCGCCGGGATGACCGGGTTATCGGGTGCGCGGCGAACCAGCCCGGGAACACTGCCGTCCGTGTGGTCCGTGTGGTCCGTGGTTGATTGACGGCGCTTTCCCGCCGTCAGCCTAGCGGACGAACAGGCGCCGGCTGGGGCAGAGGTCGGCGACGGGGCAGGCTTCGCATTTCGGCCGGCGCGCGAGGCAGGTGTAGCGGCCGTGCAGGATCAGCCAGTGGTGGGCGCGGGTCAGGTACGGTTCGGGGACGATGGCCATCAGGTCCTGCTCGACCTTGTCGGGCGTCTTGCCCGTCGAGAGACCCAGGCGATGGCCGACGCGGAAGACATGGGTGTCCACCGCGATCGCCGGCTCGATGCGCAGCTCGTTCAGGACCACCGAGGCGGTCTTGCGGCCGACGCCCGGCAGCGCCTGCAGCTTCTCGCGCTCCAGAGGCACCTCGCCGCCGTACTGCTCGACCAGGATCTCGGCCATCCGGACGACGTTGCGGGCCTTCATGTTGAAGAGCCCGATGGAGCTGATGAACGGCTTCAGGCCGTCCTCTCCCAGCGCCAGCATCTTCTGCGGCGTATCGGCGACCGCGAACAGCTTCGCGGTGGCCTTGTTGACCGAGACGTCGGTGGCCTGGGCCGAGAGGGCGACGGCCACGACCAGCGTGTAGGGGCTGGCGTAATCGAGCTCGGTGCGCGGATCCGACTCCTGCGCCTCGAAGCGCGCGAACAGCTCGGCGATCCGCGCCTGTTCGGCGGGCTTGAGCTTGCGGCGCGGCGGTCCGGCGGGTCTGGGCACGGCCGCGCTAGCCGCCCCGATCGACGGCGAAGGGGCTGAAGGCCTGCTGCACCGGCATCAGCTCCAGGGTGTTGACGTTGATGTGCGCCGGGAGCCTCAGCACGCTCTCGCAGACCAGGGCCACGTCGTCGGCGCTCATGGCGTGGACGCCCTTGTAGACGTTGTCCGCCCTCTCGCGGTCGCCGGCGAACCGCACCAGCGAGAACTCGGTGTCGGCCATTCCGGGCTCGATGGAGGTGACCCGCACCTTCGTGCCCAGGAGGTCGGCGCGCAGGTTCAGCGAGAACTGGCGCACGAACGCCTTCGTCGCGCCGTAGACGTTGCCGCCGGGGTACGGGTAGCTGGCCGCCACCGACGACAGGTTGATCACGTCGCCGCGGTTGCGCTCCACCATGCCGGGCAGCACCGCGCGGGTGATGCGGACGAGCCCCGTCACATTGGTGTCGATCATCGTCGTCCAGTCGTCGAGCGAGGCCTCGTGCGCCTTGCCCAGCCCCAGCGCCAGGCCGGCGTTGTTGTAGAGGACGTCGATGGCCTGGAACCCGGCCGGCAGGCTCGGCAGCAGGGCGTCGATGGAGTCGGGGCTGCGCACGTCGAGCTCGCGCGTGAGGAGGTCGGGCGTGCGCAGTTCGTCGGCGAGCGCCTGCAGGCGGTCCACCCGGCGGCCCGTGGCGATCACCTTGGCGCCGCCGGCGACCAGGCGCCGCGCCATGGCCTCCCCGAAGCCCGACGTTGCCCCCGTGACGAGCGCGATGCGGCCCCTGGCCCAGGTGTGATCGGTCATGGCGGTTGGGATAGTGGACTTCTGCGGCGACCGGAATAGTGTCCGCAGCCATGCCTGCGGCGGCCCTCTACATGGACGCGGAGATCCGGCCCAACCGGTCGCTGTCCGACCGCGGCTTCATCATCCTGATCAGCCTGATCACCGCGGCGAACTGCGCCTCGGCGCTGGTGTTCCTGCGGATGGGCGCGGTCTTCGTCCTGCTGCCGTTCCTGGCGATCGACGTGCTGGCGGTGGTCGTGGCGTTCATGGCCAGCTTCCGCGCCGGGCGCATCGTCCAGCGGGTCCAGGTCAGCCCCGCCGAGGTGACCGTCACCTACGAGAGCCCGAAGGAGACCCGGGTCGTCTGGGAGAGCCCCACCGCGTTCACCCGGGTCGCTGCCGAGCGGGACGAGGAGGACCGGGTCACGGCGCTCCGGCTCGCGCTGTCGGGGCGGGAGACGCCGGTGGCGCAGGCCCTCAGCCCCGGCGAGCGGGCGGCCTTCGCGCGCGCCCTGGAAGACGCGATCTGGAAGGCTCGCCGGCACCGCGACTGACATCCACGCTGGACAGGGCCTGAAAATGGTTTAGATCTTAGCTAGATGGTTTAGGTCTAAACGGAGTGCGCCGATGCCCACCCGCCGCCATGTCCTAGAAGTCCTGGCCGCCGCCGCGCCCCTGGCGGCGTGCGGCGCGCCGGCGGGGCCCGATCCGGCCGCGGCCTGGCGCAATCCGGGCGCGGGGGAGACGGATCCCCGGCGGTGGGCGCTGGCCCACGCGATCCTCGCCCCGAACCCGCACAACCGGCAGCCCTGGCTGGTGGACCTGCCGGGCCGCGACGAGATCGTGCTGCACGTGGACCGCACGCGCCTGCTGCCGGCGACCGACCCGCCGAACCGGCAGATCGTCCTGGGCTGCGGCGCGTTCCTGGAGGTGCTCGCGATCGCGGCGGCGCAGCGCGGCCTGCGGGCCGACGTCACGCCCTGGCCCGAGGGCGAGCCCCAGCCGGTGCTCGACGACCGCCCGGTGGCGCATGTCCGGCTGGCGGCCGAACCGTCGGTGCGGCCCGACCCGCTGTTCGCGCAGATCCTCCGCCGACACACCAACCGCCAGCCGTTCGACCTGAAGCGCCCGCCGGCCGAGGCCGAGCTCGCGGCGATCACGGCCGCCGCGCCCGCGCCGCTGACGGCCGGATCGGTGACCGACGCCGCGCGGCGGGCGCGCCTAGTCGCCCTGGGCGGCGAGGGGTTCCGCATCGAGGGCTCCACCACCGCCACGCACATGGAGTCGGTGCGGCTGATGCGCATCGGCCGTGAGGAGATCGCCCGCCACCGCGACGGGATCGCGCTGGAGGGGCCGATGATCGACGGCCTCGCGGCGCTCGGGCTCATGTCCCACGAGACGCTGGCGGACCCGAAGTCGTTCGCCTCGCGCAGCGGCGAGGACATGTGGCTGAAGATGCTGGCCGCCACCCCGGCCTTCGTCTGGCTCCGGGGGCCCGACAACAGCCGCGCCACCCAGCTCGCCGCCGGCCGGGCCTACGCGCGCATGCAGCTGACCGCCACGACGAAGGGGCTGTCGCTGCACCCCTGGAGCATGACGCTGCAGGAGTTCCCCGAGATGGCCGGCCCCTACCGCGAGACCCAGGCCTTGCTGGGCGCGTCGCCCACCGCGCCGCTGCAGATGCTGGTGCGCGCCGGCCGCGCGAAACCGGCCGGGCCGGCGCCCCGCCGCGGCCTCGCCGAGCACATCCGCGCATGAAGCCGCCCGCCGACCCGACGGCCTTCGTCTTCTTCAACGAGATCGGCATCATCGAGCACCTGGCCCGCACGGCCGCCGAGCGGGTGATGCCGCCCGGCCTCTCGATGGCCGGCTTCACCGTCCTGAACCACATGATCCGGATGGGCCACGCGCGCCGCGCGCCGTCGCGGATCGCCGGCGCCCTGCAGGTGACCAAGGCGGCGGTGACGGGCACGCTGAAGCGGCTCGAAGCCGAGGGCTGGGTCGTGGTCGAACCCGACCCCGCGGACGGCCGGGCCAAGGCGGTCAGCGTGACGCCCGCCGGCCGGGCGGCGCGCGACGCGGCGGTCGCGAGCCTCGAGCCCCTGTTCCAGGATCTGTTCTCCGAGGTCGACGAGGCTGAGCTGGCGGCCATCCTGCCCACGCTCCAGAAGGTGCGCCGGCTCCTGGACGAGGCCCGGGACTGAGGAAGCTTTGGCGCGAGGCGCTTCCCAAGCTCGCCGCGGCGGAGATGGAGAAGAGAGGCTCTTTAGCGCGCCGTTCGCCCATCGACGGCGTCCTCGGGACGTTCAGGCCGTCAGAGCTTCAGCCGCCAGGTCTCGCTGACCTCGGGCTTGCCGAAGTCGTCGTGCGTCCAGGTCTCGGTGATCTCGAAGCCCACCGCGGCGTAGATGGCGCGCGCGGCCGTCAGCACCTGGTGCGTCCAGAGCACGATCTCGCGGTAGCCCGCCGCGCGGGCGAAGGCGACGCACTCGTCCACCAGCCGCCGGCCCAGCCGCTCGCCCCGCGCCGCCGGCTCCAGCAGCAGCAGGCGCAGGCGCGCGGTCGTCTCGTCCTCCTTCACCAGAAACACGCAGCCCAGCCGCTCGCCGGCGCGGTCGGCGATCCAGCAGCGCTCGCGCGCCGGATCCAGGTGCTCGAGGAAGTCGGCGCAGATCCGCGCGGTCACCGCCTCGATGCCGGCGCCCCACCCGTACTCGCGGCCGTAGAGCACCGCGTGGCGCTCGGTCACCCAGCCCATGTCGCCGATCCGGTGGGGGCGCAGGACGATCGGCGGCCGGACGGGATCGCTGTCCAGCAGCGCCTCGGCGCGGCCCAGCGCCTGGGCCAGCTCGGCCTTCTGCGGCCCAGTCAGGCGGCCCACTAGCGCCTCCACCAGGGCGGCCGAGCGCCGGTCGAGCGTCGCGAAGGTGTCCCGGCCCGCGGGGGTCAGCCGCAGGGTCACGCTGCGCCCGTCGTGCGGCGACCGCGACCGCGCCAGCAGTCCGTCCCGCTCCAGCCGGCGCAGGATCCGTGACAGGTAGCCGGCGTCCAGCCCCAGGCTGGCCGCGATCGCGCCCGGGGTCGTCCCGTCGGCGTGGGCGACCTCCCACAGGACCCGGTTCTCCGCCAGCGTGTAGGGCGAGCCCAGGTAGCCGCGGTCCAGCACGCCGATGGCGCGCGTGTAGAAGCGGTTGAAGCGGCGCACGGCGGCCACGGTGTCGATCCCGGTCATGCCCGAACCTCTCGCCGTTTAATTGACGGAGTCAAGTATCTGGACGCCCGGTAGGCGTCCGTTAAGCCGGCGCGTTTAGCATCTAGCGGCATGGACGAAGACATCCTCGCCGAGCCGAAGAAGCCCGGCCGCCGGGCCGGCGACGCCGACGTCCTGGCGCTGGCCGAGGGCCTGCTCGCCGGCATGGGCCGGACCTTCGACCGCGCGCAGATCGAGGTCCTGAAGGACGTGGCCGCCAGCTATCCCGACGTGGGCCGCGACGGCGCGGGCGAGGTGGTGCAGAGCCTCGACGAGCTGCTGGCCGAGTTCCTCGCCGACGAGGTCTACGATCGCCAGGCCATCGCCGTGCACATCCGCGCCTGGCGCTTCGTCGTGAGCGGCAAGCCGGACAGGAAGGAGCGCCTGCGGATCATGGCCGGCCTCGCCGACGTCCGTCAGCACTACGCCGCGGCCCGCACCGCCTAGCCCGCGACGCGCCGCCCATGGCATGGTCCCGCCCTCTGGGATCGCGGAGGCGCGTGGCGATGACGGCTTACTTCCTGGTCAAGTCCGAACCCGAGACCTACGGCTACGACGACCTCGAGCGCGACGGCGCGACGGTCTGGGACGGCGTGCGCAACTTCACCGCCCGCGGCCACCTCAACGAGATGCAGGTCGGCGACCAGGTGCTCTTCTACCACTCGGGCGAGGGCAAGGCGGTCGTGGCGATCGCGGCCGTCTCGAAGGCGGCCTTCCCCGACGCCAGCGACGAGACCGGCCGCTTCGTGGCCGTGGAGCTGAAGCCGGTCCGCCGCCTGAAGTCGCCGGTGAGCCTCGCCGACATGAAGGCGAACCCGGCCCTCGCCGATCTGAAGATGATCCGCCAGGGCCGGCTCTCGGTGTCGCCGGTCACGGCCGGGGAATGGGCGGCGATCCTGAAGATGGCCGGCGAATAGCCCGCCTGCCGCAGGCTCAGACGACCGCAGTCCGGCCGGCCCGGCGGCGAAGGGCGCAGCCCGCCGCTCCGAAGCCCAGGATCAGCACGAGCCACGTCGCGGGCTCGGGCACGGCCGCCGACACCGTGAGGCTGTCGATCCGCAGGTCGAGGTTCGCCGTCCGCTCCGGTCCCAGGACGAAGGCGAAGGGGCTGCCCGTGGTGTCCTGGATCGCCAGCGAAAGGCTGCCGAACGCCGCGTCCCCGCGGGCGTTGCCGGGGCCCCGGATCCACGACGCCGGCTCGGCGTAGTCGTACGACGAGAAGACCGGGGACCTCAGGTTCATGGTGACGCTCAGGTTGCCGGTCACGTTGGTGAAGGCGCCGGTCATGGGCGGCCGCTGGCGCTGCTCGAGCGCCTGGACGTAGAAGCTGTCGATGGCTCCGAAGCCCTTCGACGCGTTGCTGTGCAGATTGCCGAACGCATGGCTGAAGCCGTTCATCGTGAAGATCGCGGTGACCGGGCTTTGCGGGCCGTCGCCGTAGCGATCCTGCCCCGTCGGGAAGAGGTCGAGTCCGCCCAGGCTCTCGTCGATGTGGACCTCGAGCGTGAAGGGAAGCGCCTCGACGAAGCCGAGCGTGGAGCCGGTGGGTCCCACCACCAGCTGCCGGACGCCGAAGGGGGAGGGGGCGCTCAGATGCCCGTTGTCGGTACCGTTCGCGACCCCGGTGAGCCGGACGATCGTGACACGGGCCGCGGCCGGCTGCGCCGCGCAGGCCAGCGCCGCAACGATCAGGACAGCAATCAGACGCACTCGAACCCCCCGGCGGACGCTGCGCCAGCGCACCTGCTGGCCGCTCCAGGATAGCGCCTGGCCGGCTCGCCGGCCTTCTCCCAGCGTCTCAAAACGCGGCCGCGACTTTCGCCTGCGTCTCATCCGCCCCCCGGCGGGCGGCTACTCGGGCAGGATCGTCATCTGTGTCTGGGTGACCAGGCAGAGCAGCTTGCCCTCGGCGTCCGTGATCCGCGTCTGCCAGACCGACGAGCGGCGGCCGACGTGGAGCGGCGTCGTCTCGCCCTCCACCACGCTGCCGACCGGCGCGCCCCGCAGGAAGTTGGTCTTGCTCTCCAGCGTCGTGGTGCGCGCGCCGGCGGGCAGGTTGAGCACCCCGCCGATCGCGCCCAGGGCGTCGGCCATCGCCATGAAGGCGCCGCCGTGCAGGATGCCGCCGGCGGTGCAGAGATCCTCGCGCACCACCAGGCGGCCGCGCACCCGCGCCGGCGTGCGCTCGATCACCTCCAGGCCCATGAGGTCGGAGAACGGCATGCCGGTGGTCTCAGCCAAGTCTTCGCTCCTTTCGCGTCGGGGTTCCGTAAGGCCTCCGCGCCACAGTTGCTACGGTCGCGGTCGAACCGTCGCGCGAGGGGCGCCGATCAGGGGATCTGAGGCGCGCTTGAGGATCGCTCGCCTTGCCTCGCGGGCGCGAGGCGCGTAGGGGATCGCTCCCCAGTCAGGAGAGTTGTCATGGGCTACCGGGTCGCGGTGGTCGGCGCCACGGGCAACGTGGGCCGCGAGATGCTGAACATCCTGGAGGAAGTGAACTTCCCCATCGACAAGGTGCATGCGATCGCCAGCCGCAAGTCGATCGGCGTCGAGGTCAGCTTCGGCGACAAGATCATCAAGTGCGAGGACATCGAGCAGTTCGACTTCTCGAAGGTCGACGTCGTCCTGATGAGCGTCTCGGGCAGCTTCTCCAAGGAGTGGTCGCCGAAGATCGGCGCCGCCGGCCCCATCGTGATCGACAACTCCTCCGCCTGGCGCATGGACCCGGACGTGCCGCTGATCGTGCCCGAGGTGAACCCGGACGACGTCACCTGGGCCGACCGCAAGAACATTATCGCCAACCCGAACTGCTCGACCGCCCAGCTGGTCGTGGCGCTGAAGCCGCTGCACGACCGGGCCAAGATCAGGCGCGTGGTGGTGGCCACCTACCAGTCGGTGTCCGGCGCCGGCAAGGAAGGCATGGACGAGCTCTGGGACCAGACCAAGGGCATCTTCGTCCTGGGCCCCAGCGAGCCCAAGAAGTTCCCGAAGCAGATCGCCTTCAACGTGATCCCGTTCATCGGCGCGTTCCTCCCCGACGGCTACACCGACGAGGAAGCCAAGATGTGGAACGAGACCCACAAGATGATCGATCCGGAGATCAAGCTCACCGTCACCTGCGTGCGCGTGCCGGTGATGGTCGGCCACTCCGAGGCGGTGAACATCGAGTTCCACGAACCGCTCGACGAGGACGAGGCCCGCGAGATCCTGCGCGAGGCGCCGGGGCTGATCGTGATCGATAAGCGCGAGCCCACCGGCTACATCACGCCCAAGGAAGCCCAGGGCGAGTTCCCGGTCTATGTCAGCCGGATCCGCAAGGACCCCACCGTCGAGCATGGCCTGTCGATGTGGGTCGTAGCCGACAACCTGCGCAAGGGCGCGGCCCTCAACGCCGTGCAGATCGCCCAGCTCCTGCACGAGCGCGGCCTGATCAAGCAGAAGGCGCTCGCCTAGGATGAGCCCTCCGTGAGCGCCCGGCGAAGCTCGCCCCCGGCCATGAAGAGGTCAGGGTCGAAAGCATATAGGTGTTGACCACCGGAGGCGGTCGCGCGCTCACGGCCGGGATCGCCTGCTACCTCATCTGGGGCTTCGTGCCCCTCGTCTTCCAGGCCATGGCGTCGTTCGGCGCCTCGTCGTGGGAGATCATGGCGCACCGGGTCGTCTGGGGTGTGCCGACCGCGCTCGTCCTGGCGCTGGCGGCGCGCCAGTGGCGGCAGATCGTACAGGTCCTCCGAACGCCCCGGACGCTGGCCTGGCTCAGCCTCTCGACCGCGCTGATCGCCACCAACTGGGCGATCTACATCTGGGCGGTGAACTCGGGCCGGGTGCTGGAGGGCAGCTTCGGCTACTACATCACGCCGCTGGTCAACATGGCGTCCGGCGCGCTGATCTTCCGCGAGCGGATCGACCGCTTCGGCTGGAGCGCCATCGGGCTGGCCACCGTCGGCGTCCTCTTCCAGGGCTTCGCGCTGGGCCACCTGCCCATTATCGCCCTCGCCCTCGCCTTCTCGTTCGGCGGCTACGGCGTGGTCCGCAAGCAGGTCCAGGCCGACGCGCAGACCGGCCTCTTCGTCGAGTGCCTGATCCTGCTGCTTCCCTCGCTCGTCTTCCTGGCGTGGCTGCAGAGCCGGGGCGCCGGGCACTTCACGGTCTCGCCGGCCGCGACGGCGTGGCTCGTGGCCGCGGGGCCGATCACCGCGGTGCCCCTGGCCCTGTTCTCCTGGTGCGCGCGAAGGCTGCCGCTCTCGACCATGGCCTTCCTGCAGTTCATCGGACCGACCATCGGCTTCGCCATCGGTGTCGCCCAGGGCGAGCCCTTCACGGCGCTGCACGCCGCGTCGTTCGCCTTCATCTGGACGGGCGCGGCCGTGTTCATCCTTGGCGCCTGGCGCCGCGCGCGCCAGTTGCGGGCCGCGCTGGCCGAGACCGCGCCGCCAACTCCCTGAACGCCGCGGCTGGCGCGCATGCGCAAACGCATAGCGAACCTGCGAAATCGCTGATCTATGCAGCGTTCAGATGGTGCTATCTAAACATTGTCCAGACGGACAGCCCCGCTCCCCCGGGGTTCCAAACCAAACTCAAGGTGTGTGTCATGACCTTCAAGATCTTCGACCGGATCGCTCCGATGTACCTCCTGGCCCTCGGCCTCGTCGCCGCCTTCGGGACCGCCGGCCTGGGTGCGTGACCTCCGTCCGCCCCGGCGGATTGAAGCGACGGATCAGGGCCCTTCGGGGCCCTTTTTCGTGGGCGGCCTACAGCGCATCGTAGGCGAGTTCGATGAGCCGCTTCGGCCGTGCGTCGCCCATGAGGGCGACACCCTGCTTGTTCATCACATAGGCGCCGCCCAGCTTGCGCGAAGGATCGGCGAAGGCGCAGGCGCCGCCCCATCCGGAGTGGCCGAACGCGCCGGGCGACGGGCCCCACGGAAAGCAGGGTTCATTGCGCATGAAGCCCGCAGCCCAGCTCATCTCGTAGGGGAGCACCAGGTCCTGGCCCCGGATGCGCTCGCGGCTGGCCTCGGCGATCAGGGCGGGCGACAGGACCTCGCCGCCGTCCAGCCAGCCGTCGTTGGCCAGCGCGCCCATCAGCCGCGCGAGCGCCTCCGCCGTTGCGTAGCCGTTGGTGGAGGGCACCTCCATGCGCCGGTAGTCAGCCCCGGCCTTGCCGGCGGCGGACGACCAGGGCGCGAGGAAGGCGGCCCGGGTGGCCGCATTGATCTCGCCGAAGTCGGGCATCGCGCTGGGCCGCTGCAGCTCCGCGACGCGCCCCTCGGCCTCGGCCGGCAGGCCGATCCAGAGGTCGAGCCCGAACGGTTCGCCCAGATCCTCGCGGAACGCCGCGCCGATGGACCGCCCGTCCACCCGGCGGAAGATCTCGCCCACGAGATAGCCCACCGTCACCGGGTGGTAACCGCTCGCCGTTCCGGGGGGCCACATGGGCGCCATGGCCGCCAGCCGGCCGCAGATCGCGTCCCAGTCGGCCCAGAGCGCGGGGTCCATCGGCTCCGGAAAGCCGGGCAGGCCCGCCTGGTGCGAGATCATCTGCTCGACGGTGACCGCCGCCTTCCCGGCCTGGCCGAACTCGGGCCAGACGCTGGCGACCGTCTGGCCGTAGTCGAGGCGGCCCACGTCCACCAGGCGCGCGATCATGAGGGCGGCCACGGCCTTGGTGGTCGAGAACACCGGCGCCAGCGTGTCCTCGGCCCAGCGGCGCTCCCGCCGGCGGTCGGCGAACCCGCCCATGAGGTCGAGCACCACCTCGCCCGCCTCGACCAGCGTGAAGCGCGCGCCGAGCTCCTCGCCCGCCGCGAAGCTGGCCGCGAAGGCGTCCTTGACCGCCGCGAAGCGGGCGGGGGCGAAGCCATGGATGTCCGTCATGCGCCGACTCGTACGCCCCTCGCCGCGCGGCGCAAGGACCCCCGTCGGCGGGGGTCAGAGGTTCTCGACGCGCACCTGGGCGGCGGGGTTCACGATGCGCTCGGCCAGGGCGACGATCGGCAGTTCGGTGGACTTCCAGGCCTCGGCCGCAGCGACCGTCTCGGCCGCCGCCCGCGCTGCACGTTCCGCGGCGTCGCGGGGATCGCGGCCTTCCACCAGCCCCGCGCCGAAGCTCGCGGTGACCAGGTCGCCCGTCCCGTTGGGCGCCATGGCGATGCGGCGATGGGCGAACAGCACCGCCTCTTCCTTGTCGACGTAGAGCAGGCCGATCTCGCCCTCGCCGGCGGGGACGGAGGTGACGAGCGCCGGCTTGCCCAGGCTCCGCGCCGCGTCGCGCGCCGCCGCGGCGGTGTCGATCTGGCGATCGGCCAGGAACGCCAGCTCCCAGAGGTTGGGGGTCAGCCAGTCGGCCAGCGGGACCAACCGGTCCTCCACCGCCTGGGCGACCTCGTACGTCACGTAGAGGCCCTTGGGCGCGTCGCCCAGTATCGGGTCCACCAGCACCAGCGGCCGCGCGCCCCAGGCGTCGTTCCGATCCGCGTTGCGAACGCGTCCGATCACCCCCGCGGCGATCTCCACCTGCTCGGGGCTGGAGAAGTGACCGGTGATGATCAGGTCGACCATGCCGAACAGCGCGTCGGCCTCGATGTCGCCCAGCATGCGCTGGAACACGTCGGGCGAGGTGACCTCGCCACGCCCGCCGCGGGCCGGCGTCCGGCCGAACATCACCGTCGGCGCGAGCACGGGATCGATCTTGTGCGCCGCCAGCACATACTGCTGCGCCGCCCCACCAATCCGCGAGGCGGCGACGAACGACGACAGGATCAGCGCGAGCGGCACAGCTTGTGCCCGTAGCTCAGATGCTGCGGGCCGGTCCAGCGCAATTCTACCAGAAATGGTGAGCGGCTCAGAAACTCTAACCCTGGTGGCGCCTATGTCAGGCGACAGCCTTCGCGCGACGGCGCAGGCTGGCGCCAGCCAGGCCGAAGCCGCCGATCATGAGGGCCCAAGCCGCCGGCTCAGGAACCACGCCTCCGGCTCCGTAGTAGACGTTGTCGAACGAGAAGCCGTCGTTGACGTTGGCGGAGCTCGAGAAGGTGATGGTGTTGAAGGCCGTGTCAGAAACGATGCCGA
The DNA here is from genome assembly GCF_057219735.1 of Phenylobacterium sp. T106. Lineage (NCBI taxonomy): Bacteria > Pseudomonadati > Pseudomonadota > Alphaproteobacteria > Caulobacterales > Caulobacteraceae > Phenylobacterium > Phenylobacterium sp. T106. The sequence goes on from NZ_JBXVWA010000008.1 coordinate 220,351, forward strand.
AGAAAAAGACGGTGGCGCCCGTCTGGAGAGGCGGCGCGACCACCTCGGCGCCAATCGTGAGCTGCGTCCGCAAGTCGTCATCCTGAAGCGCCGCGAATGTGGCGCCGAACGACGTGACGGCGTTCGCGAAGGTCAGCGTGAACCCTCCCGACCCGTTGGCCGATACGAAGGCATTCACGTTGGCCGTGCCGTCGATCTCGAACTCCCCGAACGCGGCAGGGGGTTGATCGATGAAGTTCCGACCAAGCTGGTTCCCAAAACCCGCCAGTGTCAGATCGCCGACGGTGAGCGGGCTCGTGCGGAAATTGGGTTCCCCGACGACGCTGTTGAAGGTCTCGAGGGAGAGTGGGACGCTCGCCGCCGAGAAGGCGCCGAAGTCCGTATAGGTGGTCACGGCCGCCTGGGCCGTCCCTGCAGCCAACGCGCCGATGGCGGCGCCAACGATCGCGGCCAAGGTCGTCCGATTCATTCCGCACCCCCATCCGAAGCGATGACAGCGTTCGGCGATCAAGGGTGTGGGTCAATGGCGCACGCCTCCTGGGCGTGCGCCACGCAACCCTAGAGCTAGTACCGGTAGTGCTCGGGCTTGAACGGACCCTGCGGCGCCACGCCGATGTAGTCGGCCTGATCCTTCGACAGGGTCGTCAGCTTCGCGCCCAGCTTCTCGAGGTGGAGCATGGCCACCTTCTCGTCGAGGTGCTTGGGCAGGGTGTAGACCTTGGTCTCGTACTTGGCGCCGTTCTGCCAGAGCTCGATCTGGGCGAGCGTCTGGTTGGTGAAGGACGCCGACATCACGAACGACGGGTGGCCCGTGGCGTTACCCAGGTTCACGAGGCGGCCTTCCGACAGCACGATGATCTTCTTGCCGTCCGGGAACTCGACGTGGTGGACCTGATCCTTGATCTTGTCCCACTTGTAGTTGCGCAGGCCCGCGATCTGGATCTCGGAATCGAAGTGGCCGATGTTGCAGACGATGGCGTTGTTCTTCATCCGCCGCATGTGGTCGACGGTGAGCACGTCCTTGTTGCCGGTGGCGGTGACGAAGATGTCGGCCTTGTCGGCGACGTCTTCCATCGTCTGGACCTCATAGCCCTCCATCGCCGCCTGCAGGGCGCAGATCGGGTCGATCTCGGTGACCACCACGCGCGCGCCGCCGTTGCGCAGCGAGGCGGCCGACCCCTTGCCCACGTCGCCGTAGCCGAGGACGACCGCGACCTTGCCGGCCAGCATCACGTCGGTGCCGCGGCGGATCGCGTCCACCAGGCTCTCGCGGCAGCCGTAGAGGTTGTCGAACTTCGACTTGGTGACGCTGTCGTTGACGTTGATGGCCGTGAACGGCAGCTCGCCGCGCTCGTGCATCTGGTACAGGCGATGGACGCCCGTGGTGGTCTCTTCCGACACGCCCTTACAGGCGTCGCGGATCGCCGTGTAGAAGCCCGGCTTCTCCTTCAGGTAGCGCTTCATCACCGTGTAGAGCGCCTCTTCCTCCTCGTTCGTCGGGTTGTTGAGGAGGGTCGGGTCCTTCTCGGCCTTCGGGCCCAGGACGCACAGCAGCGTCGCGTCGCCGCCGTCGTCCAGGATCAGGTTCGGGTAGCCGCCGTCGTGCCACTCGAAGATCTTGTGCGCGTACTCCCAGTACTCGACCAGCGTCTCGCCCTTGATCGCGAAGACCGGGGTGCCCTTGGCCGCAATGGCGGCGGCGGCGTGATCCTGGGTCGAGAAGATGTTGCAGGACGCCCAGCGGACCTCGGCGCCGAGCGCCTGGAGGGTCTCGATCAGAACCGCCGTCTGGATGGTCATGTGCAGCGAGCCGGCGATCCGCGCGCCCTTCAGGGGCTGCGCCTTGCCGAACTCGGCGCGCACGGCCATCAGGCCGGGCATCTCGGTTTCGGCGATCTCGATCTCCTTGCGGCCCCAGTCGGCAAGCGAGAGATCCTTCACGACGTAGTCGGTCATCTTCAATCCTGGTGCGGGAATGCGTTGGCGGCTCCTATAGCCGCGGCCGCCCAGTCTCGCAACAAAGATATAAAGAAACCTTTATGCGATGTTCGGCCCGCTGCGGGCGAAGGTCGGTCTGGCCGCATCGCCCGTCGCGTCCTATCTGGGGACGTTCCGAAGGAGAGGCCGTGGCCACGCCCATCATCACCATCGAGGGTCTCTCGAAGACGTACGCCGGGGGCTTCCAGGCGCTGAAGGGCGTGGACCTGGAGATCCGCAGCGGCGAGATCTTCGCGCTCCTGGGCCCCAACGGAGCCGGCAAGACCACCCTGATCGGCATCGTCTGCGGGCTGGTGCGGCCCACCGCCGGCCGGGTGACCGCTGACGGCCACGACATCGTCCGCGACTTCCGCGCGGCCCGCGCCCGCATCGGCCTCGTCCCGCAGGAGCTGTCGACCGACGCCTTCGAGACCGTCTGGGATACGGTGAAGTTCAGCCGCGGCCTCTTCGGCAAGGGGCCGAACCCGGCGCACCTCGAGAAGGTGCTGCGGGACCTCAGCCTTTGGGACAAGCGCAACGACAAGATCATGGCGCTCTCGGGCGGCATGAAGCGCCGCGTGATGATCGCCAAGGCGCTCAGCCACGAGCCCTCGATCCTGTTCCTCGACGAGCCGACGGCCGGCGTGGACGTCGAGCTGCGCCGGGACATGTGGGACATGGTGCGCCGCCTTCGCGAGAGCGGCGTCACCATCATCCTGACCACCCACTACATCGAGGAGGCCGAGGAGATGGCCGACCGCATCGGCGTGATCTCCCACGGCGAGCTCATCCTGGTGGAGGAGAAGGCCCAGCTGATGCGCAAGCTGGGCAAGAAGCAGCTCACGCTGCATCTGCAGGAGCCGTTGACCCAGGCGCCGGCGATCGACGGTTTCGCACTCGAGCTCGCGGGCGAGGGGACCGAGCTCGTCTACGCCTTCGACGCACAGGCCGAGTCCACCGGCATCGCCGAGCTCCTCAGGCGGCTGTCCGAGCGCGGCATCGACTTCAAGGACCTGCGCACCGAGGAATCCAGCCTCGAGGACATCTTCGTCAGCCTGGTGCGGGGAGCGCGCGCATGAACCTCCACGCCGTCCGGGCCATCTACCTCTTCGAGATGCACCGCTGGCTGCGCACGCTGGTGCAGAGCATCGCGGCGCCGGTGATCACCACCTCGCTCTATTTCATCGTCTTCGGCGCGGCGATCGGCAGCCGGATGCCCACCATGGACGGCGTCAGCTACGGCGCCTTCATCGTGCCGGGCCTGATCATGCTGTCGATCCTCACCGAGAGCATCTCGAACGGCTCGTTCGGCATCTACATGCCGAAGTACGCCGGGACGATCTACGAGCTCCTGTCGGCGCCCGTGTCCGCCGCGGAGGTGGTGCTGGGCTACGTCGGGGCGGCGACGACGAAGTCGGTGGTGCTGGGCCTCGTGATCCTGGCCACCGCCCGGATCTTCGTGCCGTACGAAATCGAGCATCCGCTGCTGATGCTCTCGTTCCTGGTGCTGACGTCGGTCACCTTCAGCCTGTTCGGCTTCCTCACGGGGATCTGGGCGGACGGCTGGGAGAAGCTCTCGATCATCCCCATGCTGGTGGTGACGCCGCTCACCTTCCTGGGCGGCAGCTTCTACTCGATCGACATGCTTCCGGGGGTCTGGAAGACCATCGCGCTCTTCAACCCCGTGGTCTACCTGGTCAGCGGGTTCCGCTGGAGCTTCTATGGCGTCTCGGACGTGGGCGTCGGCGTCAGCCTCGCGGCCACCCTGGGCTTCCTGGGCCTGTGCCTCGCGGCCGTCACCTGGATCTTCCGCAGCGGGTGGCGGCTGAAGACCTAGTCTCCGCTTGATTGCCCGGCCGAGCCCCTCACCGCGCTGCCGTTGGGCCACCGCGCGAGACCCGGAGGGCCTCCGTCACGCCCCTGCCCCAGCGCCGCAACCCCTCAGCCTTCCTCGCCCTCTTCGCCCACCTGGGCGGCCTTCTGGTCCACGTTGGTGGGCGCGGTCCTGACGCCGGTGCGTTCCTCCTCCCGCGCGCCGGAGAGGATATTGGCGAGGCCGTAGTTGCCCTCGTGGCAGGCGTATTCGTAGACCAGCCCCGGGATCCGCTGGAACTCGTACTCGCCGCCCCACGGCTGGCTGAACACCGTGGGGTCCTCGACCCAGAAGCCGTAGTGCATGCGGTCGGCGCCCACGCGGGTGAAGCGCTCGGTGACCTTGAGGTTCTCGGACGCGCCGCGGAAGACCTGCTGCGGGTGGAAGCCGACCGTCTCGACCACCAGCGTGTCGCCGTCCCACCACCCGATCGAGTCGCCCATCCAGGGCCGGACGCCGTCGGTGCGGTGCTTGCCGCCGATGGGGATGATGCGGGTGTCGTGGACCATCTCCACCACGATGGCCACATGGTCCTTCGTCTGCACGAACTGGTAGGTGTTGTTGTAGAGCCCCGGCAGCATCACCGGCCCCGAGGAATTGCCGAACGACAGCAGGCAGCGCTCGCCCAGGGCCCGGCTCTCGGGGTTGTCGTTGATTGCAAGGCCCGGGGGCAGCCGCCGGCCGTAGAGGCCGCCCCTGAAATCCTTGCGGATCGGCACGCGGCCGTCGGCGGGCACGGTGACGAAGCCGTTCCGCCCCTGGCCGTTCACGCGCATGACCACATGGCCGGGGTCGGTCCAGGCGGCGTTGTAGTTGCAGTCCGTGCCGCGGCCGCCCGAACAGTCCGCCGGCAGGTCCAGCACCGTGGCGTTGGGGTCGGTGGGGCGGTCGCCCAGCGCGATCTGGGCGCGCTCGCGCGCCTCGATCCGTTCGACCTGTTCCTCGCTGAGCGCCAGCGTCGCGCCGTGCCGCGGGTTGCGCTCCAGGCGGGTGATCGCGGCGTTGGTCCAGACGCCGTCGAGGCTGGGGCGGCCGTCGGCGCCGCGCGGGGCCTTGTAGGTGGTCGCCGGCCGGGGAGCCTGGTCCTGGGCGTGCGCGGGAACGGCGAGGGCGAGCAGGGCGCCCGCAAGGCATAGGGCCCGCAGCATGAAGTGGCCTCCCAGGTCCGGATTCTCCGAAGGTCCGGTATGAAACCGTAGCGCGGCCCCGCGGCCCGTCAATCGGCCGCCATGTCCGGGGGGGAGGCCCGACCGGCGATCCGTCGCTACAGCCCCAGCCTGCGCGCCCGGCCGGCGACGGTGAGCGCCAGCCGCTCGGCGATCAGCCGGTCGGGCGAGCCCGCGGTCTTGCAGGCCCGGTCGGCCTCGAGCACCTGCGGCTGCAGCCGGTCGAGCTCGTCCAGCGACCACGAGCGGATCTGGCGCAGGAACTCCCGCTCCTGCTTCCAGAACACGCCGGAGGCCTTCGCCGCCTCCTGCGGTCCGGCCCCGGCCTTGATGAGGGTCAGCGTGCGGCGGAGCCTGCCCAGATGGATGCCGATGGCGCGGACGGCGGCGGGCCCGCTCTCGCCCTCCTGGGCGGCGCGGCGCAGGCCGGCCTGGGCGTCCGCCAGCCGGCCGCCGAAGGCATCGGCGGCCGCGTCGGCGAGGGAGGCCTCGGGCTCGACGCCCAGGAAGGTCTCGAGGTCGGCGGGCGTCGCCGTCGCGCCGCTGCCCGGGCCGAGGAACAGCGCCAGGCGCTCGATCTCCTGCCGCGCGACGCCGCGCTCCTTCGGCAGGCGCCCGACGAAGAGGTTCAGCGCCTCGGTGCTCAGCGCCACCTGGTCCCGCGCCAGGGTCTCGCGGACCAGCCGCGCCACGTCGCCGGGCTCGTCCTCGTAGCAGGGGATCGCCGCGGCCCCCGGGGCCTTCTCGGCGGCCTTCCGCAGGGCCGAGGCGCGGTCGAGATTTCCGGCCTCGATGAGGAAGAAGGCGTCGGGGTTCAGCTGCCCCGCGGCGTGCCGCTCCAGGGCCTCGGCCGCGGCCCGGTCGGCGGCAGGCTTCTCGGCGGTGAGCCGCAGCCGCACCAGGCGGCGGCCGCCCATCAGCGACTGGGCGGCGAGCTCGCCTTCCAGCCGGCCGCCGTCGTCGGCGAGGTCGGCCTCGGTGAGGATCGCCACGTCGAAGGGGTCGTCGGGGTTCGGGACCAGCTTGGCGGCCAGCGCATGGCCGCGGTCCCGGACGACGCCGATGTCGCGGCCGTAGATCAGCGCGGCGCGGATCTGCGGATCGGGCCGGCCGAGGAAGCGTTCGATGTCGGGGCGCTTGCTGAGGATCATCCCGCGCCCGCCTAGCGCCGCGCGACCTGGGCTCCGTTCGCCAGCCACACGGCGAGCTCCTGCTCGATGCGGCGGGCGGCCTCCTCGGCGGCGCGGTCCTGGGCGTCCTGCTGCGCCGAGATCGAGGCGTAGGGCTGGTCGGCCGAGTCGTAGGTCAGCTCGACGCGCACCGCCCCCTGCTTGGCCACCGCGCCGGTGGCGGTCGCCCGCAGCGCGTAGCTGGCGGTCAGGATGTATTCGTAGCGCGTGGCGACGTTGTCGATCCGCACGCCGCGCGGATAGCGCGCCTCGCCCAGCCGCAGGTCCATCGTGTAGGCGGGCGCCGCCGAATGGTCCTTGGCGAAGGCGTCGTCCAGGTGCTGCCGGATCAGGTAGCCGGTGCGGCCCGACGGCGCGTTGACCTGGATCGCCGCGAGGTTCTTCACCACCGCCGCCTCGCCGTAGAGCGGCTGGAATCCCGCGCAGCCGCCCAGGGCCAGCGCAGCGGCGACGATGGCGGCGAGGGCGAGGGTCCGGCTCATGCGGCCACGATATTCACGATCCGGTCCTTGACCACAATGATCTTGCGGACCGTGAGGCCTTCCAGCTTGGACGCGATCTCGGGATCGGCCAGCACGAGCTTCTCCACGTCGGCCGGCTCGGCGCCGGCGGGCGCGGAGATCTCGCCGCGGCGCTTGCCGTTGACCTGCACCGGCAGGACCTTCACCGCGTCCTCGGTCAGGGCGGGGTCGAAGTCGGGCCAGGGCGCCGCCACGACCATGCCCTCGCCGCCGATCCGGGCCCAGCATTCCTCGGCCAGGTGCGGCGTGAAGGGCGCGATCAGGCGCGCGAAGGCGCTCAGCGCCTCCTGCCGGGCCGCCAGCACCGCCGGCGCGGCGTCCCTGGCCGGGTTCGACTTCAGCAGGTTCAGGAACTCGTACAGGCGCGCGATGCCCGAGTTGAAGCGGAAGCCGTCGATCGACTCGGTGACCTGTCGGATCAGCTTGTGCGTGGCCCGCCGCAGCTCGGGGTCGGGCTCGGCGCCGGCGGGGGCGGGCACGTGGCTGTCGAACTCGTCCCAGACGCGGTTCACGAACCGCCAGGCCCCCTGGACGCCGCCCGTGGTCCACTGCACGTCGCGCTCGGCCGGGCTGTCGCTCAGCACGAACAGGCGCGCGGCGTCCACGCCGTAGACGTCGAAGATCTCCTCGGGCGCGACGGTGTTGCGCTTGGACTTCGACATCTTCTCGACGTCGCCGATCACCACCGGCTCCCCCGAGCCGACCAGCATCGCCCGGCGCGTCTTGCCCTCGGCGACGATCTCGATGTCCTTCGGCTCGACCCATTCGCCGTTCTGCCGCCGGTAGGTCTCGTGGGTGACCATCCCCTGCGTGAACAGGCCCGCGAACGGCTCGCGCACCGCCAGCTGGCCGTCGTCGGCCAGCGCCTTGGTGACGAAGCGCGCGTACAGCAGGTGCAGCACGGCATGCTCGATGCCGCCGATGTACTGGTCGACCGGCAGCCAGTAGTCCGCGTCCTCGCGGCTGATGGGCTCGTCCGCCCACGGGTTCGCGAAGCGGGCGAAGTACCAGGAGCTGTCCACGAAGGTGTCCAGGGTGTCGGTCTCGCGGGTGGCCGGACCGCCGCACACCGGGCAGGTGGTGTGCTTCCACGTGGGATGCCGCTCCAGCGCGTTGCCGGCCTTGCCGAACTCGATGTCGGCCGGGTGCGCGACCGGCAGCTGGTCCTTCGGCACCGGCACGACCCCGTCGGTCGGGCAGTGGACGACCGGGATCGGGCAGCCCCAGGCGCGCTGGCGCGAGACGCCCCAGTCGCGCAGGCGGAACACGGTCGCCCCTTCGCCGTCGCCCTGGGCCTCGATGCGCGCGATCGCCTCGGCCTTGGCGGCCTCGATGTCCAGGCCGTCCAGGAAGCGCGAGTTGTAGATCACGCCCGGCCCCGTGTAGGCCTCGTCGCCCACCTCGAACGCCGCGGCGTCCTCGCCGGGCGGCAGCACCACCGGCTTCACCGGCAGGCCGTACTTACGCACGAAGTCCAGGTCGCGCTGGTCGTGGGCGGGGCAGGCGAAGATCGCCCCCGTCCCGTAGTCCATCAGGATGAAGTTCGCGATCCAGACCGGCAGCTCCCAGTTCGGATCGAACGGGTGCTTCACCTTCAGGCCCGTGTCGTAGCCCCGCTTCTCGGCCGTCTCGATCTCGGCCTCGGTGGCCGCGCCCTTGCGGCATTCCTCGATGAAGGCGGCCGCCTTCGGGTCGTTCGCGGCGACCGCTTCGGCCAGCGGGTGGTCGGCCGCGACGCCCACGAAGCTGGCGCCGAACAGGGTGTCGGGCCGGGTGGTGTAGACCTCCAGGCTCTCCGCCGGCGCGTCGCCCGCGAAGTGGAACCGGAAGCGGAGCCCCTTGGAGCGCCCGATCCAGTTCTCCTGCATCACGCGGACCTTCTCGGGCCAGCGGTCCAGGGCCTTCAGGTCGTCGGTCAGCTGGTCGGCGTAGTCGGTGATCCGCATCGCCCACTGGTTCAGCTTGCGCTTCTCCACGACCGCGCCCGAGCGCCAGCCGCGGCCGTCGACCACCTGCTCGTTCGCCAGGACGGTCTGGTCGACCGGGTCCCAGTTGACGACGCTTTCCTTGCGATAGACGAGGCCGCGCTCGAACAGGTCCAGGAACCAGGCCTGCTGCTTGCCGTAGTAGCCGACGTCGCAGGTGGCGAACTCGCGGGACCAGTCGATCGACAGCCCCAGCTCCTTCAGCTCGGCGCGCATCCGGTCGATGTTGTCGTAGGTCCAGCCCTTGGGGTCGACCCCGCGTTCCATCGCGGCGTTCTCGGCGGGCAGGCCGAAGGCGTCCCAGCCCATCGGGTGCAGGACCGAGAAGCCGCGGGCGCGCTTGAAGCGGGCGATGACGTCGCCCATGGCGTAGTTGCGCACGTGACCCATGTGCAGCCGTCCCGACGGGTACGGGAACATCTCCAGCACGTAGTACTTGGGCTTGCCGGGGTCGCGGACGGCCTTGAACGCCTCGGCGCTCGCCCAGGCGTCACGCCACTTGGGTTCGGTTTCTTTCGGATTGTAGCGGGCCATGATCGGGGGCCTTTGACGGGGGTTGGCGTTCCGGTCAACGGCCCTGGCGGATCACGGCGCGTCGACGATCGACGTCCGGAGCTGGATCAGCCCCGGATGTTCGAAAGTCGAAGCTGGCGCGCGCGGGTCAGGATCGAGTTCTCGATGTCGGTCTCGGTCTGGCCGGCGGTGGGCTGGTCGACCCAGTTCCCCGAGGCGTCGCGCAGCTGCTTGAACACGGCGACGTTCAGGCCGTCGGCGCGCAGGCGCGAATCCAGGATGTAGACGGTGCACTTGAAGCGCTCGTCCGGCTTCTCGGGGTTCGTGTACCAGTCGGTGACGATCACGCCGCCGTAGGGATCGGCCGACTGCAGCGGCATGAAGGACAGGGTGTCCAGGGTGGCGCGCCACAGGTAGCCGTTCACCCCGATGGCCGCGGCGTTGTCGCCGGAGACCCGGGTCTTCGAACCGCCGCCCAGGGGGTTCGGGATGCCGCCGCATGCGCTCAGGCCCATAGCGCTCACTGCCGCGACCGCGACGATCACGCCTCGCATGCTCTTACCGCGCACAAACGGCATTCCATCGGTCTCCATAACTTCCGCAACGCAGTCAGCGCTACGGCGCCGCCCCTGCGCCGGACGCCTCTATAACAACGCCATCCGGCGCGCCAAACAGGAATCGCGTGGCGAACGCGCCACACAAGGCCGCCTTCTCGGGCCTGAGGGATCGCCGGAGGGCCGAGTCGCATTGACCTGTTTTCAATGCCGCCTTTAATCGGATCGCAATCGCGAAGCTGTGCACTAGCCGCCGCTCGCATTGGTGATCGTTGGGGTTATATTAGAAGACCATGGAATTCCGCCGCATGAGCTTCGCTCTCGCCGCGGCCGCGCTGGTCAGCGTGGCGGCGAGCGGCGCGTGGGCGGCGGACAAGGCTTCGAAGCCCGTCGATTTCACGGTCCGGTCCGAGCCCACGCGGCTGGATCCGAACGCGGGCCGCACCTTCAAGTACGACGCCAGCAAGGGCCGCTTCGGCATCACCGTTCGGCTGCAGCAGCCCGAAACCCGGCCCGTGTCGCCCAACGACGTCCAGGCCGGCGCCTACTTCCGCATCACGCCGTCGATCCAGGTCGGCGGCTCGGTGGCCCTGGGCGAGCAGGATCTCGCCCCGCGCGGCAGCCGACCGGTCCGCGAGGCCGACCAGCCGAAGGTCCGGCTGGAATCCACGCTGAAGTTCTAGCGTCCGAAACCTTCCACAGCCGCCAGTCCGATGAGGCCCGCGTCGATGAGACGGCGGGCCGTTCTGTCGTTGATCCCGCCCAGGGCGTAGGCCGGGCGGCCCGCCGCGCGCACGCGCAGCGCGAGGCGGACGGGGCCGAGCGCCGTCCCGGCGGACGCGCTGCGGGAGGGAAACGCCACCGAAAGCACGACGGCGGCCGCACGGCTCGCGCGGGCCGCGGTTAGGGAGTGGGCCGCGCTGGTGACGATCCACCCCGGATGCGCCCGCCGGATCGCCGCGGCGCGCCCCGCCAGGCGCTCGGGCAGGTGGACGCCGTGGGCGCCCACCCGCGCGGCCAGCGCGGGATCGGCGCCGATCAGGAGCTTGAGCCCGCGCCGCCGGGCCAGCGCGGCGAGCCGCCGGGCGCGGCGTTCGGCGTCCGGCGCCCCGAAGTGGCGGTAAACCAGGGCCGCGCCGCGAGGCAGGCGGCCGGCGAGCGCCTCCGGGTCCGGCGTGCGCGACGGGTCGGTGAACGCCAGCAGCGCGGGCAAGGCCTTCCGCAAGCGGCGGCGCGCCGGTAAGAGCCGGGCGGTCCGCTCCAGGGTCCAGAACGCCGAAATGTCCGCACCTCCCGCACCAGGCTACGCCGACGTGGTGGCCCGGATCGCCCGCGCGGCGCAAGCCGCCGGGCGCGACCCGGGCGACGTGACGCTCGTCGCGGTCTCCAAGCAACAGCCCTGGGACGCGATCCAGCCGGTGCTCGACGCCGGCCAGCGGGTGTTCGGCGAGAACCGGGTGCAGGAGGCCATGGCGCGCTGGGAAGGACGGGCCGACGGCCTGACCCTGCACCTGATCGGCCCGCTGCAGACCAACAAGGCGAAGGAGGCCGTGGGCTTCTTCGACGTGATCGAGAGCGTGGATCGCGAGAAGCTGGCCCGCGTGCTGGCCGAGGAGACGCAGCGCCAGGGCCGCGCGCCCCGGCTCTACATCCAGGTGAACACGGGGGAAGAGCCGCAGAAGGCGGGGATCGCGCCGGGCGAGGCCGACGGCTTCATCGCCGCCTGCCGGGGCGCCTATGGCCTGAAGGTCGAGGGGCTCATGTGCATTCCCCCGGCGGACGAGCCGCCCGGACCGCATTTCGCGCTTCTGCGAAAGGTCGCCGAGCGCAACGGGCTGGCGAAGCTGTCCATGGGGATGAGCGGCGACTTCGAGACGGCGATCCGCTTCGGCGCGACCAGCGTCCGGGTCGGCTCGGCCGTGTTCGGCGCCCGGGGCTAGGCTAAGCGCGGATCTCCACGGCGTCTCCCGGCCGGGCCAGGGCGAGCAGGGCCTCGAGGTCCTCGCGCGCGACCGCCACGCAGCCGTGGGTGGGCGCGTAGTCCGGCTTGGCGAGGTGCAGGAAGATCGCCGATCCCAGGCCCGCGACGGGGGGATCGTCGTTGTGCCCCAGGACCACGACGATGTCGTAGAGGTGGTCGTCGCGCCAGAGCCGCTCGGCGCTGGCCGGATAGGGCAGGGTGACGTGGCGGTTGTACTGCGCGTCGGCGGGATCGTCGCACCAGCCGTCGTCCTCGGTCAGGGCGTGGACGCGGAACTCGGTGGCCGGCGGCGGTCCCCGGTCGGGCCGGTAGAAGACCTCGCGGATGGGCCAGACGCCGGCCGGCGACGCCAGGTCGCCCTCGCGCTTCTCCGCCGCGGGCCTCACGCCGGCCGGGCCCAGGGCCGCCCGGACGCGCCGGTCCCCGATGTCGAGCCAGCCGTCGGCGGTGGCGGTGAAGATCACGGGAACTCCGGTGTTCTGCGGGAAACCCTTTGCGGCGAGCCTGCCAGATGGTGTTTGTTGCCGCCATGGCTCAAAAGAAGACACTCCTCATCGTCGACGACGACCAGGACCTTCGCGGGGCGATCTCCGAGCAGCTTCAGGCCGAGAGCTTCGACACCGTGGAGGCCGCCACCGCCGGCGAGGGGGTGCGGATGGCCCGCGAGCAGAAGCCCGACCTGATCCTGATGGACGTCGACCTGCCCGACTTTGACGGACGCGAGGCGTGCCGGCGGATCAAGCAGGACGGCGTCACGGCCCCGGTGATCATGCTGACCGCCGCCTCCGCCGAGAACGACGAGGTGCAGGGGCTCGATTCCGGCGCGAACGACTACATCACCAAGCCCTACAAGTTCGCCGTCCTGCTGGCGCGTATCCGCGCCCAGCTTCGCGAGCACGAGCATTCCGAGGGCGCGGTCTTCCGGCTGGGGAGCTACGAGTTCCGGCCGGCGGCCAAGGTGCTGGTCGACGAGAAGGGCAAGAAGATCCGGCTCACGGAGAAAGAGACCAACATCCTCAAGTACCTCTACCGCGCCGGCGAGAAGGCCGTGTCGCGCGAGGAGCTGCTGGCCGAGGTCTGGGGCTACAACGCCGGGGTCACCACGCACACGCTGGAGACCCACGTCTACCGCCTGCGCCAGAAGATCGAGCCCGATCCCGCGAACGCCCGCCTGCTGCTCACCGAGCAGGGCGGCTACAAGCTCGCGCCGTAGAGCGCGTCCTGGACTAGGACCAATCCACATTCAGGATTCCCAGATCTGAAGGGTGCTGAATCAATCCGTCTCCGGGTTTCTGATTCGGAGCGGGTTGATGGGCGTGAAGCGCTACGAGCTGAGCAGGGCGCAGTGG
>NZ_JBXVWA010000009.1:0-178342 GCF_057219735.1 Phenylobacterium sp. T106
CGTCGAGCGATGCTTCAACAAGCTCAAGCACTTCCGACGCTTCGCCACACGCTACGACCGGCGCGCCGACCACTTCCTCGCCTTCATCCACATCGCCGCCATCATGCTCTGGCTGCGTTGAATATGGATTCGTCCTAGATCCCGGCGACGGCGAGGAGCGCCGCCAGTCCGACGCCCATCCCCTTCAGGCTGTGCGGCTTGGCCACGTCGATCCATTCGTCCAGCGCATGGGCGCGACCGCCTTCGCCGCCGGAGCCGATGGTGACGGCCGGGATGCCGAGGCTGATGGGCATGTTCGAGTCCGTCGAGCTCGCGCCGAGCAGGGGGGTGAACCCCGCCGCCTTCACCGCCGCGGCGGTGAGCTGCACGATCTCCGCGTCCGGCCGCGTCTCGCCCGTCGGGCGGTCGCCGATGAGCTTGAGGTCGACCGAGATCGCGCCGGCGCGGGTGGATCGCGCGGCGTTCTCCTGGTCGACCGCCGCCTTGACGATGCCCTTGAACAGACCGTCCAGCTTGGACAGTTCCTCGGCGCTCTCCGAGCGCATGTCGACCTCGAGCCAGATCGCGTCGGGGATCGAGTTCACCGAGGTGCCGCCGCCCACCACGCTTGTCGCGTAGGTGGTCTTCGGATTCGCCGGCGTGCGGATCCTGTTCATCTCGACCACCGTGGCGCCCATGGCGGCCATGGGGTTCACGAGGCCGAACGCGCCGTAGCTGTGGCCGCCAGGTCCCTTGAAGGTCACGCGATAGCGGCGCGAGCCGACCGCGCTGTAGGTGATCCGGTCGGCCGATGTGCCGTCCATCGAGAAGAAGGCGCCGATCCTGTCCTTGTACTTGCCCTTGGTGAAGATATGCCGGACCCCGCGCAGGTCGCCCGGGCCTTCCTCGCCCACGTTCCCCACGAACAGGATGTCGCGCTTGGTCTTGATCTTCGCGGCGTCCATGGCGCGGATGTAGCCCAGCAGAACGGCGAGCGAGTGGGTGTCGTCGCCGACCCCGGGGGCGAACAGCTTCGTGCCCTCGCGCCGCACCTTCACGTTCGTGCCTTCGGGAAAGACCGTGTCCAGGTGGGCCGCGATCACCACCAGCGGCGCGCCCGCAGGACCGCCTCCGCGCCGCAGGCCCATGACGTTGCCCTCGGCGTCCATTTCCACGTCGCTCAGGCCCGCCGCCTTCAGCATGGCCATGTAGGCGCGCGCGCGAGCCTCCTCCTTGAAGGGCGGCGCCGGGATCTCGGTAAGCTGGATGGTCTCCGCGACGATCCGGTCATGGTCGGCGTCCAGCGCCGCCATGGCCGCCTGGTAGCCGCGGCTCTCCCGGATCTTGCCCACGGTCTTCTCGGCCGGCGTCGGTCGCGCCTTCGCCGGCTGGGCGCTGGCGACCGATCCTGCAGCGAGCGTGAGGGACAGGACGGCGGCGAGAACATGCCGCGGGTGGGGGAACGAAGCCATCTGATCCTTGCGGTCCGGGAGTGAGGCGAGGGCATTCCGACCTGCCCGCGCCCGTAGACGTCGGCAAGCCCTTTCGCATTACCGGCATTTAATGCTTCGATCCGGACGGCTTGGCTTGCCGCGACGTTCGGCGTGGCCCTAAGCCTGCCGTCATTCAGGCGGGCAACACTCGGGGAGGGGCACCTTGATCCACAGCCGCAGGCAGCTGCTGACCCTGGCGGGCGCGCTGACGCTCGCCGGGTGCGCGACCACGGAGTCTGACCTCCCGCCGATTCCCCCGCCCCCGCCGAAAGCGCCGCCCCCGCCGCGTCCTCCGACGGCCGAACAGCACCTCAACAAGCTGATGGCGGACTTCTTCAACGAGGCGCTGGCCGAAAACCCCGAGCTCGCCACCTCGCTGGGGCTCGACAAGGGCAAGCTCGCCGGCGCGGCCGCCAGGCTCAGCGACGCTTCGCTCGAAGCCAAGGAACGGCGCCGGAAGCTCAACGCCGACCAGTTGCGGCGGCTCAAGGCCGTCAATCGCGGCCGCCTGACGGGCATGGCCGCGATCAACTACGACTCGGTGCTCTTCGAACTGCAGGCCAACGCCGAGGCCGAGCGCTTCCCCTATGGCGCTGCGGGCGCGGGCGCGCCCTACGTGCTCTCCCAGATCACGGGCTCCTGGCAGAACGTTCCCGATTTCCTCGCCACCCAGCACCGCATCGAGACGAAGGAGGACTGCGAGGCCTACCTCGCGCGCCTCGAGGCGTTCGCCCGGGTGATGGACCAGGAGATCGAGCGGGTCCGCCATGACGTCGGGCTGGGCGTCGTGCCGCCCGACTTCGCGGTCCGCGGCGCCATCGGCGGGATGAAGGTGCTGCGGGCGCCGCCGGACAAGTCCACGCTGGTCACGGCGCTGGCCGAGCGTGCGGCGGCCAAGGGCGTATCCGGCGCCTGGGGCGCCCAGGCCACGACCATCTACACCGACAAGGTTCTCCCGGCGCTCGACCGGCAGATCGCGCTGATGGAGGAGCTTCGTCGCAAGGCCGTCCGCGACGCCGGCGTGTGGCGGCTGCCCGACGGGGAGGCCTACTACGCCCAGTCGCTGGCCAACCAGACGACGACGAAGCTGACGCCGGCCGAGGTCCATCAGATGGGGCTGGACGTGACCCGCGAGCTGCACGCCCGCGCCGAGGTGCTGTTCCGGCAGGTGGGCTTCACGCGCGGCAACATCGGCCAGCGCTACCAGGCGCTCTACAGGTCGAGGAAGGGCGTCTACCCGAACACCGACGCGGGCAAGGCCCGGATCATCGCCGACCTCAACAAAGAGGTGGAACGCCTCCGCGCGCGCCTGCCGGAACAGTTCGGCACGCTGCCGAAGGCCGGCGTGGAGATCCGCCGCATCCCGGCGGCGACAGAGCAGGGAGCGTCCACCCACTACGAGGGGCCCAGCCTCGACGGGTCGCGGCCCGGCATCTACTGGCTGAACCTGCGCGACACGGCCGAGAGCCCGTACTGGTTCCTGCCGACCACGACCTTCCACGAGGCGCTGCCCGGCCACCACATGCAGATCACCCTGCAGCGTGAGGCCGACCTGCCGATGCTGCGCCGCGTGCAGGGCTTCGGCGCCTATGCCGAGGGCTGGGCGCTCTATTCCGAGCAGGTCGTGCAGGAAATGGGCTTCTACAAGGGCGAGCCGCTCAACGAGCTGGGCTACATCCACGATGCGCTGCTGCGGTCCGCCCGGCTGGTCACCGACACCGGCATCCACAGCCTGAAATGGAGCCGCGAGAAGGCGATCGCCGAGATACGCAACATCGAGGGCGACCCCGAGCCGCTGGCCGCCCAGGAAATCGAGCGCTACGCGGTCTGGCCGGGCCAGGCCTGCAGCTACATGGTGGGCAAGGTCACGATCCTCCGCTTGCGCGAGAAGGCGCGGACCGCGCTGGGCGAGCGCTACGACCCGCGCAAGTTCCATGACGCGATCCTGCTGTCGGGCTCGATGCCGCTGACGGCGCTCGAGACGGTAATCGACAACTACATCGCCGCGACCAAGGCGTGATCCGCCGACGCGAGTTCCTGCTCGCGGCGGCGGCGGCGTCCCTGGCCCCGGCCGCCGGCGCCGCAACGGCCGAGGACGGCAAGGCGCGCGCCGTCTTCGACCGCATTTTCGAGGACATCCTCGACCACTCGCCCGAGGCCGTCACGGCTCTCGGCCTCGACAAGGGCGATCGGGCCGCCGCCAAGTCGAAGCTCAACGGGGCCTCGGTCCAGGACCTCGACGCCGACAAGGACCGGACCGCCGCCCACCTCAAGCTGCTGCGGACGGTCGACCGCGAGCGGCTGAGCCCGGCCGAGCAGACCAGCTACGACGCGCTCCTCTTCACCCTGTCGGGAGACGAAGCGGCCGGCCGCCGGTACGCCTACGGCTACGAAGGCGCGGGGCAGCCCTACGTCCTCTCGCAGCTCACGGGCGCCTACCAGGAAATCCCGGACTTCCTGGGCACGCAGCATTCGATCGAGACCAAGGCCGACGCTGACGCCTATCTCGAGCGCCTCGTCGCCTTCGCCGAGGTGATGGACCAGGAGACCCAGCGGGTCCACCGCGACCGGAACCTGGGCGTCGTCCCGCCCGACTTCATCTGCGAGCGCACGATCGCCCAGATGACCGCCTTGCGCGCCGCCGCGCCCGCGGCCTCGCCGCTGGTCACCCAGCTGGCGACGCGTGTGCGGGAAAAGGGCCTCGCCGGAAACTACGCCGCCGCCGCCGAGCGTGCGGTGTCGGCCTACATCTACCCGGCCCTCGACAGGCAGATCGCCGCGATGACCGAGCTCAAGGACCTGGCCACCTCGGACGCCGGGGTCTGGAAGCTGATCGGAGGCGAGGCCTACTACCGCGACGCCCTGCGAAACTTCACGACGACCACCCTGTCGCCGAAGGAGATCCACCGGATGGGCCTGGAACAGGCCCGTGAGCTGGGCGCCCGCGCCGAGGCGATCCTGGCGAAACAGGGGATGACCAAGGGCACGGTCGGCGAGCGCATCGCGGCCCTGTTCGCCGATCCCCGGCATCACTACGCCGACACAGACGAGGCCAAGGAACAGCTCATCGCTGACCTGAACCGCATCGTCGCCGACATCCGGCCGCGTCTTCCGTCCATGTTCGGCGCGGTCCCCAAGGCCAACGTCGAGATCCGGCGGGTGCCGAAGTTCATCGAGGCGGGGGCGCCGGGCGGCTACTACAATCGGCCTTCGCTGGATGGGAGCCGGCCCGGCATCTACTGGATCAATCTGCGGAATTCGGCCGAGAATCCGCGCTGGACCCTGAAGACGCTCACCTACCACGAAGCGATCCCCGGGCATCACCTGCAGCGCTCGCTGCAGATGGAGGCGGACCTGCCCATGATCCGCAAGATCGCCGGCTTCCCCGCCTTCGCCGAGGGCTGGGCGCTCTATGCCGAGCAGGTCGCGCTGGAAATGGGCCTCTACGAGGGCGACCCCCTGGGCGAGCTGGGCCAGATCCAGGCCTCGCTGTTCCGCGCGGCGCGACTGGTGGTCGACACGGGTCTGCACGCCATGCGCTGGAGCCGCGAGAAGGCCATCGCCACCATGACGTCCATCGACGGCAGCCCCGCTTCGTCCGCCGCCACCGAGATCGAGCGCTACTGCGTCCGTCCCGGCCAGGCCTGCGCCTACATGGTGGGCAAGCTCACCTGGCTGCGGCTACGTGGCCGGGCGCAGACCGCCCTCGGCGCGCGCTTCGACATCCGCCGTTTCCACGCCGCCGCGCTGCTTGGCGGCGCCATGCCGCTGACGGTGCTCGAGACCGTGATCGACCGCTGGGTCGCGTCCCAGCGCGCCTGACGGCGGCAAGCCAAGAGCCTTTGGAGAAGAGTCCCATGCGTAACCCCATCGACCGCCGCGCCTTCCTCGCCACGTCCGCCGGCGCCGCCCTGGCGACAGCGATCCCCGCGATCGCGCAGGAGGGCGGCGAGGACGCGCGCCTCAAGGCCCAGCTGGACCGGATGTTCAACGAGGGGGTCGACGACAGCCCCGTGCGCGCCACCCAGCTCGGCCTGGACACCGGGGCGCGGGCGCACCTGAAGGCGAAGCTCGACGACAACTCCGCGGCCGGGAAGGTCCGCCGCCTGGAGCGCACGCGGCGCTGGGTCTCGGAGCTCAAGGCCATCGACCGCGCGAAGCTCTCGCCGGCCTCCCGGGTCGACTACGACGTCGTGCTCTACAGCAACGAGAACGCGCTGCGGAACGGCGAGCGCTACGCCTTCGGCGACGTCGGCGGCAACTTCAGCCCCTACGTGATCAGCCAGCGCGGCGGGGCCTACGCCAACCTGCCCGACTTCCTCGACAGCCAGCACCGCGTCGTCACCGCCGCGGACGCCGAGGCCTATCTGTCGCGCCTGTCGGCCTTCGCCGTGGCGATGGACAATGACGTGGCCCGCCAGAGGGCGGACGTGGCTCGGGGCGTCGTGCCGCCCGACTTCGTCTGCGACCTGTCCCTCGGCCAGATGCGGGCGCTGCGGAACCAGCCGGCGGACAAGGTGATCCTGACCGCCTCCCTGGCCCGCAAGGCCCAGGCGGCCAAGCTGCCGGGCGACTGGGCGGCGCGGGCGCAGAAGATCGTCGAGACCGAAGTCTACCCCGCGCTCGACCGCCAGATCGCCGCGATGCAGGCGGTCCGCGGCAGGGCGAAGCCCGACACCGGCGTCTGGGCGCTGCCCGGCGGGGACGCCTACTACGCCGACGCGGTGAAGGCCTCCACCACGACCAACTATACGCCCCAGGAGGTCCATCAGCTGGGCCTCGACCAGGTGGCCGACATCTCGGCGCGTCTGGACGGCATCCTGAAGGCCCAGGGGCTCACCCGCGGCACGGTCGCCCAGCGCCTCGCGGCCCTCAACGTCGATCCGAAGCAGGCCTATCCCGACACGGACGAGGCGCGGGTGCGGATGATCGCGGACCTGAACAAGGACGTGGCCGACCTGTACGCCATCCTGCCCAAGGCCTTCCGCACGCTTCCGAAAGCCAAGGTTGAGGTGCGCCGTGTGCCCGTGTTCATCCAGGACGGCGCCGCCAACGGCTACTACCAGTCCGCGGCCCTCGACGGTTCGCGGCCGGCCGCCTTCTACGTGAACCTCAAGGAGACGGCCGACTGGCCGCGCTACAACCTCAAGACCCTGGCGGTCCACGAGACGGTGCCCGGCCACCATCTGCAGGTCGCGCTGGCCCAGGAGAGCGGCCGCATCCCGCTGCTGCGCCGGACGGGCTTCGGATTCTCGGCCTTCTCCGAGGGCTGGGCGCTCTACGCCGAGCAGCTGGCCGACGAACTGGGCGCCTACGAGGGCGACCCCCTCGGCCAGGCAGGCTATCTGCAGAGCCTGCTGTTCCGGGCCGCGCGCCTCGTGACGGACACCGGCATCCACTACAAGCGGTGGAGCCGCGCGCGGGCCACGGCGTACATGGTGGACACCATCGGGAACACCGAAAGCCGCGCCCAGCGCGAGGTCGAGCGCTACTTCTCCTCGCCCGGGCAGGCGAACAGCTACAAGGTCGGCCATACCGTCTGGGCGAGGCTGCGCGAGGATGCGAAGCGCAGGCTGGGTGCGAAGTTCGACCTGAAGGCCTACCACGACCACGTCCTCCTCTCGGGCTCGATGCCGCTCACGGTGCTCGAGCGCCACGTGGGCGACTGGGTCGCCGCGCAGGCCTAGGCTTTGTCCGGCGCGGATCGCCCGGCCTGTCCGGGCGATCCCGAACGCCGCCCCTCGACACCGCCGGCCAAAGCGCCTTCGATGGCCGTCAACGACAACGACGGGAGGATCGTATGGCGACCCTGAAACGCGACGACGGCGTCAGCCTCTACTACGAGGTCCACGGGTCGGGGCCCACGATCCTGCTCACCCACGGCTATTCGGCCACCTCGCAGATGTGGCGCGGCCAGGTCGCCGAGCTCAGTCGCGACCACCAGCTCGTCGTCTGGGACATGCGGGGTCACGGCCAGTCCGACAGCCCCGACGATCCGGCCCTCTACTCCGAGCCGGCCACGGTCGCCGACATGGCGGCCCTGCTGGACGCCGTCGGCGCCGAGACCGCGATCGTCGGCGGGCTCTCGCTGGGCGGCTACATGTCGCTCGCCTTCCACCGCGTGCACCCCGGGCGGGTCCGCGCCTTGCTGATCATCGACACGGGCCCGGGCTACAAGAACGACGAGGCCCGCGCCGGCTGGAACGCCACCTCTCTGAAGACCGCCGATCGCTACGAGCGCGACGGTCTCGCGGTGCTGGAGGGCGGCTCGGCCGAGCGGCGCACGGCGCAGCATCGCAGCGCCAAGGGTCTGGCGCTCGCCGCGCGCGGGATGCTCACCCAGCGCGATGCGGCCGTGATAACCTCGCTGCCCGACATCAAGGTCCCGTCCATCGTGGTGGTCGGATCGGAAGACACGCCGTTCCTGGCCGCCTCCGACTACATGGCGTCCCGGATCCCCGGGGCGAAGAAGGCGGTGATCGAGGGCGCGGGCCATGCGGCCAACATCGACCGGCCGGAAGCGTTCAACGCCGCCATCCGCGGCTTCATCGACGGGCTGCCCTGAGCGCGGGGCGTCCGCGATGCACGCATCCATGCGGACCGATTGGGAGTAGAGTCGGCTGCGGCGCAGCTTGGCGTCAGACGTCCTGCGCCGCCCAACCTAGCCCCGAGGTGTCCCCCATGGTTCCGAAGACCGTCCTCCTGGCCGCCGCCGCAGCCCTGATGACCGCGACGGCCGCCGCGGCCCAGCCGCACGACATGTCGAAGATGGGGCCGATGAACATGGGCCTGCCGCCCATGCCGTCGATCTACGGCGGCCAGGCGGACAAGCCGGGCGCTCCGGTCTTCGAAGGCCTGGGCGTCTTCCACATGCCGATCACCGCGAACGCGGAGGCCCAGAAGTTCTTCGACCAGGGCGTCAACCTGGTCTTCGGCTTCAACCATGCCGAGGCGATCCGGTCGTTCCGCGAGGCGGCCCGGCTCGATCCGAACTGCGCCATGTGCTGGTGGGGCGTGGCCTTCTCGCTGGGCTCCAACATCAACCTGCCGATGCAGGACGACGCGGTGATCCCGGCCTGGATGGCGCTGCAGAACGCCCAGGCCCTCGCGCCGAAGGCTACGCCGCGCGAGCGGGCCTGGATCGCCGCGCTCTCGAAGCGGTACGCCCAGAGCAAGACCGCCGACCGCGCCGCGCTGAACGAGGCCTTCGCCCAGGCCATGGGCGAGCTCGCCGCGGCCTATCCCGACGACCTCGACGCCCAGACCCTTTGGGCCGAGGCGATGATGGACACCCAGCCGTGGGACTACTGGCAGGCCGACGGCAAGACGCCCAAGGGGCACGGCGCGGCCATCGTGGCGACCCTGGAGAAGGTGCTCGCCAAGGCCCCCAACCACCCCGGCGCGCTGCACCTCTACATCCACGCCGTCGAGGCCTCGACCACGCCCGAGCGCGCCGAGCCCGCGGCCGACCGGCTGCTGAAGCTGATGCCGGGGGCGGGGCACATCGTCCACATGCCCAGCCATATCTACTACCGCGTCGGCCGCTACGCCGACGCCGCCGCGGCCAACGAGGTCGCCGCCCAGGCCGACGAACGCTACATCGCCGCCTGCCGCGCGCAGGGCTTCTATCCGGCCGCCTACTACGGCCACAACATCCACTTCCTCTGGACCTCGGCCGAGATGGAGGGCCGCTACCAGGCCGCCATCGACGCCTCGCGCCGCCTGGTGAAGGCGGTCGATGCGCCGAACCTCTCCAAGCAGATGTCCATCGCCGAGCTCTACAACTTCACCCCGGTGGTCACGCTGCTGCGCTTCGGCCGCTACCGGGACATCCTCGCCGAGCCGGCGCCCGACAAGGCGCTCCAGCTCGACACCGCCATGTGGCTTTACGCCCGCGCCTTCGCCCAGGCGAACACCGGCGACCTGGCCGGCGCCCGCGCCTCCCGCGCGCGCATCGCGGCGCTGCAAAGCATCGATTTCGCCAAGTACGAGGCCTTCAATGTGCCGGCCCGCCAGATGATCCCGGTGGCGCTGGCCAGCGTCGACGGCGAGATCGCGCGGAAGTCCGGCGACCTCGCCGGCGCCGTCGCGCACTTCCGCAAGGCCCAGGCGATGGAACGCGCGCTGCCCTATACCGAGCCCGCCTACTGGCACCGCCCGGTGGCTCACCTTCTGGGCGCGGCCCTGCTGGAGGCCGGCAAGCCCGCCGAAGCCGAGGCGGTCTACGAGGACAGCCTCCACCACTACCGCCGCGACGGCTGGGCCCTGGCCGGCCTGGTGAAAGCCCTGGAAGCCCAGGGCAAGGACGCCACGAAGGCCAAGGGCGACTTCGCGGAGGCGTGGAAGCGCGCGGACACCCGGATCGAGACGTCGCGGCTCTAGACCAGCGCCTGCGCGCGCCAGTCGGACGGCGTGAGGCCTGTCGCCGCCTTGAAGGCTCGGTTGAACGGTCCGAGGGAGGCGAAGCCGACCTCGTAGGCGACGCCCGAGACCGGACTGAACGCGCGGTCCGGATCGGCGAGCGCGGCCTTCGCCGCGTTGATGCGGCGCTCGTTCAGATAGGCGCTGAAGTTTCGGTAGCCGAGCTCGGTGTTGATGAGGCGGCGAAGCCGATGCTCGGGCGCGCCGACCTGCTTGGCGAGGTCGAACATCGTCAGGCCCTCGGTGCGCCAGACGTTCTCTTCGTCCATGGCCCGGGTCAGGCGCGCGAGGAGAGCGCGGTCCCCGGCGCTTCGACGCGTCGGCGAGGGGCGCGGCGCAGACTGGAGGAGGTTGCTGTCGGCGTTGAGGAAGACCGCCATCCCCGACAGGCTCAGCATCAGAAGCGCCGCCGCGCCGACGGGCGCGAGTTCAGGCAGCGGTCGCCAGAGCATCTGGGCCGCCTCGAGCACCACGACCACCAGGCCGTAGGCGGCGGCGCTGACCAGCACGGGACCGCGGAGCCTTCTGCGGCTCTCCACCAGGTCGTCCCGCCAGCTTTGCGCGACGACGTACAGCGCATGTCCGATCAGCGCGCAGGCGGCGATGGAGTAGATCACCCAGATGCCCTGGGCGAGCGGCGGTCGGACCATCAGGCCCGCGAAGGCCAGCAGCAGGGTTGCGGCGGCGGGCGCAAACCGGCGCCACGTTCGCGCCTCGTCCGAGAACAGGTCG
This sequence comes from Phenylobacterium sp. T106, assembly GCF_057219735.1. Classification (NCBI taxonomy): domain Bacteria; kingdom Pseudomonadati; phylum Pseudomonadota; class Alphaproteobacteria; order Caulobacterales; family Caulobacteraceae; genus Phenylobacterium; species Phenylobacterium sp. T106. Next base: position 10,626 of record NZ_JBXVWA010000009.1, read on the forward strand.
GTTGCGAAGGCCCAGAGGAAGCCCGCGCAGGTGATCGAGAGCACCCAGAACGCCGGGAAGGCCGCGCCGCTCGCGAGCCGTACGGTCGGCGACTGGGTCAGCACGTGCCCGGCTGCGGACAGGCAGAACAGGATCCCGCTCAGGCGCAAGCGCGCAGCGTCGGCTCGCCCGAAGCAGAGCGCCAGGCCCAGGAGGGCGCCCACGGCCACGCCGCGCACCAACAGCTCCATCGACGCCAGCTCGCCCATGCGCCCCTATATGCGCACCCGGGCGAGTCCAACGACGCCCCGGGCTCGCCGATTGTGCGAAAGCTTCGCCGGAAATGAAATCACTGGCCGATTTTCGTCCACGGCGGGCGGCGACCGGGCGGCAGGGACAGGGGTGGGCCTTCAACGGAGGTCTACCCAATGTCCCATGTCGAAGAACTTGCCCGTGGATGGCTCTTCCTGCTGGGCGGCGACCTGAGCCGCTATGCGATCTTCGCGGTCGCGACCTGGTTCCTGCTGTGGATCGTGCTCGCGCGACCGCTGGCCGGCCGAAGGCTGAGGGCGGACCGGCCGCCGGCGCGGCAGCTGATCGTCGAATTCCTCGTCTCCATCCGGTCGGTGGCCATCTTCTCGACGGTCGGCCTCTCGCTGGCCGTGCTGGACCGGGCTGGCCTCGTCTGGGGACCGGCCGTCGCCGAGCGGCTGGGGCCGGTGTGGTTCTGGGCGTCGCTCGCCCTGATGATCGTGGCCCATGACGCCTGGTTCTACTGGGCGCACCGGCTGATGCACCGGCCGGCCCTGTTCCGCACCTTCCACCGCCGGCATCACCGGTCCAACAACCCGTCGCCGTTCACGGCCTACAGTTTCGACCTGGCCGAGGCGGCGGTGCAGAGCGCCTTCGTCCCGCTCTGGATGCTGGCCACGCCGACGCCCTGGCCGGTGATCGGGCTGTTCGTCCTGCACCAGATCGTCCGCAACACCATCGGCCATTGCGGCTACGAGCTGTTTCCGGCCGGCCGCGACGGGCGGCCCCTGATCCCGTTCCTGACCACCGTCACCCACCACGACCTGCACCACGCCCAGGCAGGCTGGAACTACGGCCTGTACTTCACCTGGTGGGACCGCTGGATGGGCACCGAGCACCCGGAGTATCTGGCGCGGTTCGCACAGGTGTCGCGTCGCGCGCCGTCTCTGGGGCGGGTCGCAAAGCCGGGGTTGATCGCGATCCTGGCGCTGTGCCTCGTCCCGATGATCGCTGCGCCGTCGACGTCCCGGGCCCAGGCGGCCCATGCCGTGTCGGGCGACTGGGTGACGCCCGGGCTGGGCGGGCTCGTCAGGCTCGCGCCCTGCACGGAAGACGCATCGAAGCTGTGCGGGCGGCTTATCTGGGTCCTGGACGAGCGCCGCGTCAGGCGGGGAACGGTCGGAACCGAGATCATCCGGGGCCTCGCCTGGCGCGACGGCGCCTGGCGGGACGGGACCATGCTGAATCCCGCGGACGGCAGGGTCTACAAGGGTTCGATCCGGCTCGTCGCCGGGGCGGCGCGGGTGTCTGGGTGCGTCGGCCCGCTGTGCCAGGAGCAGGTCTGGCGACCGCTGGCCTCGATCCCCCGGCCCTGACGCCCGAGAGCCGCCGGCCGGAGAGCGATGCCCGGCTCCGGCCGGCCCGACCCGCGCCGAGCCTGCGGCTATGTCGAGAAGGCGACATGTAAGCCGTTCTGAAACAAAGACTTTCCGGACTTGGACCAGCTTGACGCGTCTGGGCCTCACGACCAATGATCGTCCGTGGGGGATCGGCGATGATCACGGGCGGAGACGACGAGCCGGGACGCCATCGCCCAGGGCCGCCGCCGGAGCTGTTCGAAAAGCTCGCTGACAACATCCCGCAGATGGCGTGGATCGCCGACGCGCAGGGCAAGGTGTACTGGTTCAACCGGCGCTGGCACGACTACATCGGAGCCGGCGCGGGAGAGGCGGGTTCCGGCTTTCGGGCGCTGCATGCCGATCATGCCGACCGCGTCGCGAGCAGCTTCCGCGCCGCGGTGGCCAGAGGAGGCGCGTGGGAGGACACCTTTCCCCTGCGCCGGTGGGACGGGGTCTATCGCTGGTTCCTGTCGCGCGCCGAGCCCGTTCGCGACCCGACAGGCGCGGTGGTCCACTGGTTCGGCACCAACACCGACGTGACCGAGGCGCGCGAGACGCAGGCCGCGCTGCGCGACGCGGCCGAACGCGTGGAGCTGGCCCTGGGGGCCGGCGCGATCATCGGCACGTGGTTCTGGGACCTGGTGGCCGACCGCTTCACGATCGACGAGCCGTTCGCGCTGGCCTTCGGCATCGAGCCTGCGCGCGTCCACAATGGCCTGAACCTCGAGCAGGTGATCGAAACGGTCCACGCGGAGGACAAGGCCGGTCTCCGTGAGGCCATCGCCGCCGCCATCGGGCGCGGCGGGCCCTACGCTCACCAGTACCGGGTGCGGCGGTCGGACGGGAACTACTACTGGATCGAAGCCAACGGCCGGGTCGACCATGGCGCGGACGGGACGCCTCTCGCGTTTCCGGGGGTGCTGATCGACCTGCAGGAACGCCGTGCGCTGCAGGAGGAGCGCGACAGGGCGCAACGGCTCCTCGAGACGTTCACGCGCGCCTTGCCCGGGGTCGTCTACGCCAAGGACCTGCGGGGGGCGATGCTCGTCGCCAACCGGGGCGCGGCGGAACTGATCGGCAAGCCGCCCGAGTTCTTCATCGGCAAGACGGACGCCGAGTTCCTGGACTCGGCCGAGGAGGCCGCCGCGGTGATGGCCACCGACCGGCGCATCATGGAGACCGGCGTCGGCGAGCAGATCGAGGAGGAGGTCAGTCGTCCGGGAGGCGAGCGTACGATCTGGCTCTCCACGAAGGAGCCCCTGCGCGACGAGGCGGGCCAGGTGATCGGTCTGATCGGCTCGTCCGTGGACGTCACCGCCTGGAAGCGGACCGAGGAGGCGCGAGAGCTCCTGGCGCGCGAGGTGGATCACCGGGCGCGCAACGTGCTCACGATCATCCAGTCCGTCGTGAGGCTCACCGACGCCAGCGGCCCGGACGACCTGCGCGCCGTCATCAGCGGGCGCGTGGACGCCATCGCCAGGGCGCAGGGTTCGCTGGCCAAGAGCAACTGGGAGGGCGCCCGGTTCGAGGACGTGATCCGGCAGGAGCTGGCGGCGTGCGCGCGGGTCGAGCACGTCCACCTGGAGGGGCCCGACCTCTATCTCTCCGCCGAGCAGGTGCAGCCGCTCAGCATGATCGTCTACGAGCTCTCCACCAACGCGATGAAGTACGGCGCGCTATCGGCGCCGGAGGGCGCCGTCTCGATCCGCTGGGCGGGGAGCGGGCGAGACTGGAAACTCACCTGGACCGAGGCCGGAGGCCCCGTCGTGGCGCAGCCCACCCGGGCCGGCTTTGGCTCCCGCCTGATCGCCAACCTGGCGCGCCAGCTCGGCGGGGCGGCGACGTTCACATGGAAGCCGACCGGCCTCGTCGCGGAGATCGACGTACGGGCTTGAGCCCGTGCGCGTCTGGCAGAAAACCGCTTTCGAGACCGCGGTCCCCGATGCGCTTTAGGCGGCAGCCTCCAGCCGCCGCCGCGCGCGCAGCGCGGCGCCGGCGGCCGCGAAGCCGCCGATCATCAGGGCCCAGCTGGAGGGCTCGGGCACGGGCGTCGTCAGCGTGAGCGACTTCAGCTTGAAGCCATCGTTGGAGCCGCCCGGCTTGGCGCTTACCAGCCAGGTGTCCGCGAAGGTGTTGGCGTTGCCGACCGTGCGCAGGCCGCTGCTCGACCCGCCGGGTACGTCGATGGCGGTGAACTGGCTGAAGTAGACGCTGGACAAGCCATTGTGGACAGGCGCCGTTGCGCCGTTCTTGTAGAAGACCGTCGCGTCGCTGTCCGGGCCACCCGCCCCGATGTTGTAGACGCTCAGGTAGATGTGCGTCAGGTCGACGGCCGTGCTGAACTTCAGCAGGATGAAGTCCTTGCGGCCCACGTTGTCGACCGTGTGGGTGTTGTTCGAGCCACTTTCGCCGGGCGCCGTCACGCCCAGGCCGCCACTGTACGAGCCGAGGTAGGATCGCTTGATCTTGTCGGGGTTCAAGTCGACGGCGTCGGTCCAGGCCGAGGCCTGCAGCGTCACCATCTGCCCATCGACCGTCGTGGTGTAGGTCCGCACATTGCCGGCGCTGCTGCCGCCCACGTTGGTTCCGCCGCCGGAGAGGCTCATGATGAAGGTCGCCGCCCCGGCTGGCGCTGCTCCGGCGAGTAGCGCGGCCGCGATCAGGCCTGCAACAATCTTCATGGTTGTTCTCCCCGCAGAAGCACGTCCCTCTAGATCACAGTGAAGCTTCGGGTGGAATCGGATTCACGCGGGAGGCGAGTGAAACCCCAATCCACGGGCTCAGAACCAGCCGGCCGCCTTGAGCGGCGCCGCGTTCGCGCGGCTAATGGGCACCTTCTTGCCGCAACTGAGTGTCGCTTCTCCCCGGCCCCGCAGCCACTTCACGTCGGCAATGGCGTCGGCCGCCACCCACCAGGACCGGTGGGTGCGGAAACCGCGCGCGTCGGCCAGCTCGGCCAGGGCGTCCCGGAAGCGGGCCGCGATCAGTTCGTCGCCGGCGTCGGTGTGGACGCGCAGGTAGTGGTCCTCGGCCTCCACCGCGAGGAGCGCCGCCTCTCGCCGTTTGGCCGACAGGCGCTGTCGGAAGGCGGCCTCGGGGTCCGTCCGCGGCGCGTCCGTCGTGACCGCCGCCGGCGGGGGCTCCGCCCAGGCGAGCTGGCGCAGGCACATGGCGGCGAACGACACGACGAAGACCTGGAACCAGGGCTCGGCGATGTTGCCCGGCGTGAGCCGCATGCCCACCAGCCAGTGGTTCACCAGCGCCACCAGTCCCGTCACCAGCGGCGTCATCAGGGCGCTGACGGCGAGCAGGCGCGGCCAGAAGCCGGGCCAGGCGCGCCGGACCTGGGCGTCGATCAGGATGCCGATCACGCCGCCGCCCACCATGCAGAGCTGCCAGTAGATGAGGCGTTCGAGAAGCGAGCGCTCTGACGAGCCGAAGGGCCCCAGCACGGCCATCACCACGCCGACGGCGACCCAGAGGCCGAGATCGGCGGCCACGCGCATCCAGGGGCGGTGGAACAGCTTCGTCATCGCGTCCGAGGCGGATTCGTTCGCGCCGAGTCTGCCACGACTTGCGAAGCCGGCGGAACCATTCGCGAAGCGGCGGCGCCGTTCGCGGATTCGCGCCTTGGCGGCGAGGCGGTTCCCCGCAACCTCGCGGGCGTCTGCCGATGGAGCCCGCGTGAATCGAACGACACAAGCCGCCGCCTGGGGCCTCGCCGCCTTCCTCAGCGTGGGCGTGGCGATCTTCTCCTACCGCCTGCTCGCGCCCGGGATGCCCTTCGTCTCGCCCGATATCGCGGGCAATCTCTTCGCGCGGCCCTGGCTGGTCCTGCATGCCGGCGGCGCGGCGACGGCGCTGCTCGTGGGCATGTTCCAGTTCCTGCCGGCCGTACGGCGCGTCGCGACGCTGCACCGCTGGCTGGGCCGCACCTACGCGACAGGCTGTCTCGTCGGCGGCGCGGCGGGCCTGGTGATGGCGTTCGGAACCACGGCGGGCCCGTTCGCGGGCCTGGGCTTCGGGCTCCTGGCCGTCTGCTGGATCTATGCCACGACCCAGGCCTGGCGGTTCGCGCGCGCGGGCCGCTTCGACGAGCATCGCCGGTGGATGATCCGCTCGTTCGCCATGACGTTCGGCGCTGTGACGCTGCGCCTCTACCTGCCGATGGGCCAGGCGCTCGGGATGAGCTTCATGGAGATCTACCGCCTCACGGCCTGGATCTCCTGGCTTCCCAATCTCGTCCTGATGGAACTCTGGATGCGCCGACGGGCGCTCTTGGCGGGCGTCGCCTCCGCCTGATCGACGCTGCTGACATAGTCCTGTCAGCAGGCGTGGTGTTGAATGGCCGCTCCCCCATCCAGAGGAGCCTCCCATGTCCGGTCTCGTCTTCTACACCAACCCCATGTCGCGCGGCCGCATCATCCGCTGGATGCTGGAGGAGGTGGGCCAGCCCTACGAGACGCGCGTGCTGCCCTGGGAGACCGGAGCCACCAAGTCGCCGGAATACCTGGCCATCAACCCCATGGGAAAAGTCCCGACCGTGGTCCACGACGGCGTCGTGATCACCGAGTGCGCCGCCATCTGCGCCTACCTGGCGGACGCCTTCCCGCAGGCGGGGCTGGCCCCGGCCCCCGCAAGCCGCGACCGCGGGCCGTACTACCGCTGGCTCTTCTTCGGCGCCGGCCCCATCGAACAGATGGCGTCGTTCGCGGCCCTGAAGATCGATGTGCCCGAGGAACAGCGCGGCATGGTCGGGTTCGGCTCGTCCGCCGACGTGCTGAACACCCTGGAAGGCGTGCTGCAGGACCGCGCCTTCCTCGCCGGGAACAGCTTCAGCGCTGCCGACCTCTACATTGCGGCGCACCTGTCCTGGGGGATGGACTTCGGCACGATCGAGAAGCGCCCCGCGTTCGAGGCCTATACGGCCCGCCACCTCGCCCGGCCCGCGGCCGTCCGCGCCAACCAGATCGACGATGCGCTGATCGCCGCCGCGCAGAAGGCTAGCGAGCCGGCTGAATGAGATCCCACCGGTTGCCGTAGAGATCCTCCCAGACCGCCACGGTTCCGTAGGGCTCGTGACGGGGGGATTCCAGGAACCTGACGCCGGCCGCGGCCATCCTTCCCTGGTCGCGGCCGAAGTCGTCCGTCTCGAGGAACAGGAACACGCGGCCCCCGGCCTGATCGCCGACGCCGCGCTCGGCCCTCGCCAGCAGCAGGCCGGCGTCCGAACCCTTCGGCCGCACCACCACCCAACGCTTGCCGCCGCCCATGTCGGTGTCCTCGACCAACTCGAAGCCGACCTTGCCGACGTAGAACGCGATCGCCTCGTCGTAATCGCGGACGAGCAGGGCGGCGAGCGAGAGGCGCTGGGTCATGAGGCCCCTTATCGCGCCCCGCCGCCTCCGCGAAGCCACGGAAGCGGCGGAGGCCCGGCGCTTGTCTAGGCGCGCGCGCCCTGCGCCGCCTCCTCGGCCAGGCGGCCATGGAGTTCGCTCATGTGGTCGAAGTCGGCCTCGAACGCCCCGAGGCCCTGGGTCAGGCCGCGGAGTTCGGCGATCAGGTCCTGCCGCTCGCTCTGCGGCAGATAGGCCTCGATGCGTTCCCAGCCGCGCCAGTCCTCGCGCGGGGCGAGGCCCAGGATCTGGCCGCGGCGGGCCGTCAGGGCCGACGTCACGTGGCTGGCGCTGGGCGAGGGCGAATAGACCGTCAGCTTCTCGATCGGCTCAAGGAGGATGGTGCCGGTCGCGGCCATGGCCTCCTCGATCGCGAGCCGGCCCACGGTGCGGAACGCCATTTCGGACGAGTCCACGCTGTGCGTCTGGCCGTCGACGAGCGTCACCTCGAGATCCGTGACGGGGAAGCCCTTGGGCCCCTTCGCCAGTCCGTCGCGCACGCCCATCTCCACCGCCGGAACCCACTGCTTGGGCACGGCGCCGCCCACGATCCTCGACTGGAAGACGAAGCCTGAGCCGCGGGGGAGGGGCTTCACCTCGATGGTGACGTCGGCGAACTGGCCGTGGCCGCCCGACTGCTTCTTGTGGCGCGAGCGTTGCTGGGTCCCGCGCGCCAGGGTCTCGCGGTAGGGGGTGCGGGGCTGGACGGTGTCGATGTCGACCCCGAAGCGCCGCTTCAGCCGCTCGAGGGCGAGCCGCACATGGCCCTCGCCCTGGCCCGCCAGCAGCACCTGCCGCTGCTCGGCGTCGTGCGTCAGCGAGAGGCCGGTATCCTCCTCGATGAGCTTGTTGAGGGCGCTCGAGAGGCGGACGTCGTCGTTGCGGCTCTTGGCCATGAGCGCGACGGCGAACAGCGGACGGCGCGGGCGGGCGGCGGCCTTCACCGCCTGGGGCCGGCCCGTGGTCGACAGGATCTGCCCGGCGGCGGCCTGCTCGACCTTGCCGATGGCGACGATGTCGCCGATCTGCGCCTCGGCCACCTTGCGGAGGGCCGAGCCCTGCACCTGGCTGAGGCCGCCGGCGCGGCTGCGCGTCCCGTCGGCCAGCACGAGGTCGGCGCCGTCGGACAGCTTCGCGCCGAACGCGCGGGCGTAGGCGAGCTTGCCGGACTGGCCGGCGTAGGCCGTCTTCAGCACGTAAGCGCCGGTGGTGATCCCGAGGCGGTCGGCGGCCTTCTCCGCGGGCGGCGTCTCGTGCCGCAGCGCCTTCAGCAGCCGGCGGACGCCGAAGCCGTTGAGGGCCGAGCCGAAGAAGACGGGCACGATCAGTCCGTCGTTCATCTCCTGGACGAGGTCGGCGAACACCAGGTCCCGCGTGGGCGTGACGTCCGACAGCAGCTGTTCCATCAGCCCGTCGTCGAAGTCGGCCATCTGCTCCAGCATATGGAACCGCGCATCGGCCTCCTGCTGCTGGAGATCGGAGGGGATGTCGACGAGTTGGGACGGCTTTTTCGGCTGGTAGACGTAGCAGCGCTCGAGCGCGAGATCGATGTAGCCGCTCACGCGGTCGCCGTTCCAGGTCGGGATCTGGCGCGCGACGAGCGGCGCGGACGAGACGGGGGCCAGCGCGTCCAGCAGGTCCTGCAGGCTTCCCCGAGCCTGGTCCATCTTGTTCACGAAGAGGGCGTGCGGCACGCCCAGGCGCTCGAGTTCGCGCAGCGTTGGCTGCAGCAGCACCGCCTTGGCGGGGTCGGGCTCGGCCACGACGATGGCGAGGTCCACAGCCGGCAGGGCCGGATCGATCTCGGCGCAGAATTCCAGGGATCCGGGGCAGTCGACGACGACGTAGCGGTCGCCCATGAAGTCGAACCCGGCGAGGTTCAGTTCGACGGAATGGCCGCGGGCCCTGGCCTCGGGGCTGGAATCCCCCACTTCGCCGGGACGCACGGCCTGGCCGGTCGCGGCTTCCAGCAGGGCCTCCAGAAGGGCGGTCTTGCCGGCGCTCGTGGGGCCGACGAGCGCGAGCGCCCGAACCGACCCCTTGTCTCGGATTGCCATGGACATTCTCCCATCACCTTCGGCGCTCAAGGCGCCCGGTGCCCGGGAGAGGTGAGAGCGCCTGAAGCGCAGGTTATGGGCGGTCGCCGACCGGTTGGGGCCGGTCCACGCCGCCCTTGGGGACAGACCCTACGCCCGCGGCTCAGGTCGGCAAGGTCCGTCGGGCGCGCGTTCAAGGAAATGTGAGCGCGGGCGCCCAGCGCGCGGCGGGTCAGTGCCGATCGCCCGCGTCGGCCGAGGCCTGCGGCTCCTGCCCGCGGCCAGTGTCGGACGACTTGCGCCGGAGCATTCGCTGGCGCGTCAGGAGCACGGTGTAGAGCCGGTCGCGCTGGTGCTCGCCGACCGGCAGCGCCACGCGGGTGTGGCCGATCTCCACGTCCTGCTGTGCGTCCCCCAGGAGCTTGGTCATGGCCTGCGGCGATACCTGCCACAGGATGTGGATCAGATCGGCCGCCAGCAGTTCGAGGGTCGCCACGCGGGCGACCAGGTCCCTTTTGCTCGTGCGGATTTCGTCGGGCATGAGGGAGTCCGATACGCGGGTCACTAAGAGCCCAACTCTGCCCCACGCGTCCTTAAGCGTTCGATAGCGCCGCGGCGCGCGCGTCGCAAAAGTTGCATTCGCTCGCGCCGGAGTCGCTGGACGGTCAGGCCGTGCGGGCGGCCGTGGCGCGGGCGATGTCCTTGGGGAGCGTGATGGCGGCGAGGAGGTAGTGCAGCCCGCCCCAGGCGTAGATCAGCACATTCACCAGGATGCCGTTGCGGGTGCCCTCGGCCATGGCGCCCGAGCAGGCGGCCACGAGCTCGGCCGACGAGCCCGCCGGCGCCGCGCCGCCCTTGCACACCTCCAGGAAGCTGCCGGCCATGCCCTTGGCCGCGAAGGCCGCCTGGGCGAACTGGTCGATGCACCAGCCGCAGAAGGGCGGGCCCAGGCCCAGGCCGATCAGGTTGACGACGAAGAGGGTGATCGCGATGGCCGTGGCGCGCATGCGCGTGTCCATGGCGTTCTGAACCACGCCGAACGTGGGCCCCAGGTAGGTGTAGTGGAACACGCCCGGGATGAGCAGCAGCAGGATCGCGAGCTGCCAGGAGTCGCGCGTGTAGGCGTAGAGGTAGAGCGGCGTGGCCACGAAGAGGCCGATCGCCGGCACCAGGGCGTACCAGCGCAGGCTGCGCTTGCTCGCGAAGTCGGTGAGATAGCCCCCCACGATGGTGCCGGCTCCGTTCGACAGCCCTGCCACCAGGCCCGTGGCCATCCCCACCACCGCCAGGCCCAGGCCGAACTCGCGGATGAAGTAGGGCGCCGAGTAGGCCCCCACGGCGTAGCCGGCGAAGCTCGCCATGGTGAGCCCGGCCACCATGTGGAACATCCCCCAGCTGCCGAAGAGGCGGCCGGCCACGGCCAGGATCGACGGCGGCTTGTCGGCGTCGTCGGCCAGCGACGGCAGGGGCGAGGGCTGGGCGGCCGCGCCGGCCGGAGCCTCCGTCAGGTTCTGCTCGGCCCAGTTGCGCGGCGGTTCCTTGACGACCAGCTTGATGGCGATGGCCACGAACACCCCGGGCAGGCCCACCATCATGAAGGCCGCCTGCCACGACAGGTTCTCGGCGATCCAGCCGCCCGCCATGGCGCCGAACATGGTGCCGAGCGGGATGCCGAAGGCGTAGACCGACAGCGCCGACGCGCGCTTCTTGGGTTCGAAATAGTCGCTGATCAGCGAGTGGGCCGGCGGCGACAGGCCCGCCTCGCCGACACCCACGCCCACCCTGTAGAGCAGGAGCTGGACGTAGCTGGTGGCCGTCCCGCAGAGCGCGGTGAAGCCTGACCACACCACGATGGCCACGGCGATGATGTTCACCCGGTTCGCCCGCTCGGCCAGCCGCGCGATCGGGATGCCGAGGGCCGTATAGAGCAGCGCGAAGGACAGGCCCGAAAGCCACCCCAGCTGCTGGTCGGTGAGCTGGAGGTCGGCTTTGATCGCGGTGGCGATCGTCGAGATGATCGTCCGGTCGATGAAGTTGAAGGTGTAGGCCAGCACCAGCAGGCCGAGGACCGCGTTTCGGTAGCCCGTCGAGTAGGTGGGCGCGGCCGCCGGGGCGGGCGTGGCGGTGGTCATGGCTGGTTTCCCCCCAGGCCCCGCGGCGGCGAGGCGACTTGCGCGCGACGTTAGCGGCGCCCGGCGGCGCGGGGTAGGGGGGAGGACGCTGCGTCAGGCGCGCTGTGGCCCGCCTGCGGAGGGAAGGGGACGGCGGTGGTTCGCCGGAAGCGCCCTGGCGGCGCTGGGGCGGCCCTCGGGCGGAGCTGGGCGACCGGCGCCGTGGCCAGGGAACAGGTCGGAGGCCCGGGTGTCCCCCTCCCGTGGGGCGGGAGGGGGACGGGCCGGCGCCGCGGGCGCGGAGGGACCGCTGGGGGCGGCGGCGCCGGCCTGGGGGCCGGAGGCGCTACGAGGCGCCGAGCTGCATGGGCGTGTACTCGCGCTGGCGACGGCCGGCGGCGGGCTTCACCATCTCGGCGCCCACCACCATGGCGGCGAGGCCGGCGTTGATGATGGCGAAGGTGAAGTGGGCGCCGCGGTCGCCCTTCAGGCCCAGCGCCTCGATCTCGGCCACCGAGCGGCCGGCGGCGAGCGACTCCATGAGCGGGCCGTAGTCGGGGATGTTGATCCCCAGCCAGGGCGTCAGGTGCAGCAGCGTGAAGACGAGCGACAGGCCGAGCGCGGCCCAGCCGGCGACGAGCCGCGTGCGCCGGATCAAGAGCATGACGGCCAGGGCGCCGGCCAGCACGCCCACGGCGTAGCGGCCGTTCGGCTCGAGCCAGCCGATCCCCGAACGGGCCTCGGCCCATCCGAAGATCGGGTGGATCTCGAGGCCGATGAACTTGGGCCACACCCAGACGGCGATGAGGCTCGCGGCCAGAAGCCACGCGCCGGTCAGGCTCCAGGGGTTGAACTTGGTGGTCATGGCGTCCTCCGTTTTCGTGACGGGGCGCACGTCGAGGCCCCGCGTGAAGCGGCCCGACATCACGACCGGATCCGGTCGCCAGAGGGGCCCGGGCCGGAGCTTGACGTTGGCGCCGGGCCGCCCGTCGGCAACGGCGGGCAGGATGAGAAAACGTGATGGCTGCGATGACGGGTGGGACCCGGGGGGGTCAGGGGGCCGTCAGGCGGGCGGCTGGCCCTGGGCCAGGACCCCCTGGACCGCGGCGCGGAGCTGTGCGCGATCGATCTTGCCCATGGCGTTGCGCGGGATCTCCTCGGTCCAGGCGTAGCTGGGCGCGGGCAGGCCGGGCCGGCGGGCGAGGTGGGCGGCCAGGCTGTCGCGGTCGAAGCCCGGCGCGGCGACCACGGCGAGCCACGCCTTGTCGAAGCCCTTGTCGTCGGGCACGGCGAAGCAGGCGGCGTCGAGGACGCCGGGGCACTCCAGGGCGGCCTCCTCGAGCAGCGCCGGCATGAACTTGCGTCCGCCGAGGTTCATTCGGTCGTCGGCCCGGCCCTCGAGCACGAGGCGACCGTCGGGAAGGCGGTGACCGATGTCGCCGGTGAGGAACCCGCCGTCACGGAAACGTTCGGCGGTGGCGGCCGGGTCGCCGAGGTAGCCGTCCGCGATACGATCGCCCGCGATGCGGATGTGGCCCGAATGGCCGTCCGGGACCGGGACGCCGTCGTCGTCCACGATGGAGACGCGGCCCCCCGCCACAGGAAAGCCGATGGCGCCGGGATGGCGGTCGAGGTCGGCGGCGTGCGTGATGGCCGACAGGCCGGCCTCGGTCGCGCCGTAGACCACGCGAAGGTCGGGCGACAGGCGCGTGCGGGCCTCGCGGGCGAGCGCGCCGGGCAGCAGCGAGCCGGTGCAGAGCACGCGCCAGCCGGCCTGCGGCTGGAATCCGTCCGGGAGGACGGCCAGCAACTGGCGCAGCTGCATCGGGGTGAGCGCGATCACGCCGGGCGGCAGGGCCTCGAGCCAGCCGGGAAGGTCGCGGATCGGCAGGCCGCCGGTGAGCGCGGCGCCCAGGCTCCAGGCGCCCATGGCCAGCGAAAGGCCCATCATGGCGTCGACGCCGACGAGCGGGATCCACGTCCCGGCGCGGCCCGGGCTGTAGACGCGAAGGGTGGCGAGGTTGCGCAGTTCGAGGTTGCGCCAGGAGAGGCCGACCCGGCGGGGACTGCGCGTGGTGCCCGACGAGAGCATGACGCGGCCGAGGCCGTCGGGATCGCGCGCCAGCTCGGGCAGCGGGACAGGCTCGCGGGCGAACATCGCCGCCTGCCAGGCGCGGGTCAGGAACCGCGCGGGCGGCTGCGGCGCGGCGCCTCCGGCGTCGGTCAGGCGAAGGTCGGCGGCGTCGTCGTTGTGGGGCGAGGAGGCGACGCCCAGCCGCGACAGCGCGCACAGCACCACGAGCAGCAGGTAGGGATTGTCGACCAGCACCGAGACGACGCCGACCTCCGGCGTGACGCCAAGTTCGCCCAGGGCCGCGCCGCAGCGGTCGATGTCGGCGTCGAACTCGGCGTAGGTCACGGCGCGGCCGGGGATGACCACCGCGGGCGCGCGCGGGGTCCAGCGGGCGTAGTCTCGGACGTAGGCGTCGAACATGCGCGGGGACCCTAAGGCCGACTGGCCAGGGCCGAAAGGACGGCTTCGCGCAGGCGCGTGCGGTCCGTCTTGCCCATGTCGTTGCGCGGGATCTCGTCGATCCAGGCGAAGCGGGGCGGCGGCATGTCCGGATAGGCCGCCAGATGCGGCGCCAGGCGCTCGCGGTCGAAGCCCGGCGCGGCCACCACGGCCAGCCAGGCCTGGTCCAGGCCCCTGGCGTCGGGCACGGCGAAGCAGGCGGCGTCGAGGACCCCTTCGCAGGCCAGCGCCGCGTTCTCCAGCACCGCGGGCATGAACTTGCGGCCGCCGAGGTTGAGGCGCTCGTCCGCCCGGCCTTCGAGGATCAGGCGCCCGTCGTCGGTGAAACGCCCCAGGTCGCCCGTGTCGAACCAGCCGTCCTGGAAGCGCTCGGCGGTGGCCTCCGGGTCGTCGACGTAGCCGTCCGCCACGCGCTCGCCCGACACCATCACGGCCCCGGCCCGGGCGTCCGCGCCGTCGTCGCCGACGAGGCGCACGCGCGTGCCGGGGGGGATGAACCCCACGAGCCCGGGATGGGCGGGAAGGTCGGCGGCATGGGCGTGGGCGATGAGGCCGGTCTCGGTGGAGCCGTAGATGATGTGCATGTCCGGCGTGAGGCGCAGGCGCGCCTCCTGCGCCAGGGCCGTGGGCAGGAGCGAGCCGGCGACGATCAGCCGATGGTCGGCCCTCGGCCGGAAGCCGGGCGGCAGCGCGTCCAGCAGGTGGCGAAGCTGGATGGGGGTGAGCCCGACGAGCGTGGGGGGCAGGTCCTCGAGCCAGCCGGGCAAGGCGTCGGTGGGGAAACCCAGCGCGGCCTGGCCGCCGGTGGCCCAGGCGGCGATGACGTTGGCGAGCCCCATGGCGGAATCCACGCCGGTCCAGGGCACGAAGGCGCGGAAGCCGCCGGCCGCATAGGTGGTCAGCATCGAGCGCAGCACGCGGTCGATGCGACGCCACGAGAAGGCGATGCGGCGCGGCGCGCCGGTGGTGCCGGACGACAGCAGGATGCGCCCCACGCCGTCCAGCGGCAGGTCGAGCGGCTGCGGTGGGCGGGGCTCGGCGGCGAGGATGCCCTCCACCTGCGCCTTGTCGAGACGCAGCCGGACAGGTCCGGGCTGGTCGTCGGGACCGTCCACCAGGCGGACCATGGCCCGGGGATCGCCGGCCGGCGACGTGGGCACGCCGAGCCGTGCGAACGCCAGCAGCGCCAGGAGCCTGAGGTAAGGACTGTCGAAGCGCAGCGAGACGACCATCTCGCGTCGCCCCAGCCCCAGGTCCACCATCGCCGCCGCGAAACGGTTCACGTCGGCGTCGAGGTCGGCGTAGCTGACCGCCCCGCTGGGCAGGGACACGGCGATCGCGCGTGGGGTCAGGCGCGCCTTGTACGCGACATGGACGTCGAACATCGCCCGAAACTAGCGGCGCCGGACGGCGGCTTCCAGAGAACGCCGCCGATCAGGCGAGCATGGCGCTCGCGCTGCCGTCCCGCGTCAGGGCGCGGCCGATGGCGTCGAACAGCGCCTGCATCTGCACCGGCTTGTGAAGCAGGTCGTCGGCGCCCGCCGCGAGGGCCTGGGCGCGGATGTCGTGGCCGTTGTCGGCGGTGACCACCACGATCGGAACGTCCGCCTTCTCGTCGCCCCGGGCCCGGATCGCGCGGATGGCGGCAAGGCCGTCCATCCCGGGCATCCGGAGGTCCATGAGCACGAGGTCGAACTGGTCGGTCTCGATGAGATCCAGGCCCATGAGGGCGTTCTCGGCCTCGACCATGGGCACCTCGGCCGCCAGGAGCATGCCCTTGACGACCTCACGGTTCATCGCGTTGTCGTCGACGAAGAGCACCCGCACGTTGCAGCCTCCCGCCCTTGAGGTGGGCGCACGCCACACTAATTCCAGAGCGGTTACAAAAGTCTAAGCGTCGTTGACGGCGACGGCCGGCGTCTCGGCCGACGCCGAAGCCGCGCCGCAGAGGCCCTTGAGCGCGGCGCCCAGGTCGGCGGCGCCGACGGGCTTCTGCACGACGAGATCGGCCCCGGCGGCTTCGAGCAACCCGGCGTCGTCGGGCGAGCCGGCCCAAAGCACGGCGACCCGGGCGCCGGCCGACGCGTCGACGAGGCCGGGCAGGGCGTCGGCGGCCGGGGAGTCCGCCGCGGCCAGGGCCTTGCCTTCCACGAGCACGATGTCGAAGCGCCGCACGGCCAGGGCGGCCCGGGCTTCGTCCAGCGTCGCGGCCATCTCGAGCGCCGCGACCTCGGAGCCCAGCGCGGCGCGCATCAGGCCCTGGGCGAGCGGATTGCCCTCGACGAGCAGCAGGGCCGCCGACGCGAGGCTCTCGCCGACGGGCGCGGCGGTCTCGGCGTGGACGCGGCGAAGCGGCAGCCGGACGGTGAACCGCGAGCCTGCGTCCAGTTCGCTCTCCACGGTCAGGTCGCCGCCCATGGCGCGGGAAAGCCGCCGGCAGATGGCGAGGCCCAGGCCCGTGCCGCCGTACTTGCGGGTCGTGCTGTCGTCGACCTGGGAGAAGGCCTCGAAGATCTCCTCGAGCTTGTCCCGCGGAATGCCGATGCCGGTGTCCGAAACCTCGAGCGCGAGGATCTCGCCGTCGGACCCGGCTTCCACGCGGGCGGTGAGCGCCACGTGGCCGGCGTCCGTGAACTTGATGGCGTTGGCCAGCAGGTTGAACAGGATCTGGCGCAGGCGGCCCGTGTCCTCGGTGACGAGGTCGGGGACGCCCTCCCGACGGGCGACGAGCGTCAGGCCCTTGCTCTCCGCCCGGTCCGTCCAGAGGCGGGCGGTCTCGTCGAAGAGCCGGTGCAGGTCCATCTGCACGGGCGAGATGGTGAGGGCGCCGCTCTCCATCTTGGCCACGTCCAGCAGGTCGTCGACCAGCGCCAGCATGGTTTCGCCGCTGGTGTGGACCAGGCGCACCTTCTCGCGGACCGGCTCGGGCAGCCCGCGGTCGGCCAGGATGACCTGCGTCATGCCCATGATGCCGTTGAGCGGCGTGCGGATTTCGTGGCTGGTCATGGCCAGGAAGTCGGTGCGGGCCTTGAGGGCCTGGTCGAGCGCCTGGTTGACGACCTTCAGCTCGTCGTGGGCGGCCCGGATGTTGTCGCGGCTCTCCCGCATGTGATCGGCGAGCTGGATCAGATGGGCCTCGCGCTGTTCCACCACGGCGCGGGCGCGCCGCTGGAGTTCCTCGCGCACCACCCAGATCAGGCAACAGGCCTGCGCGACGAGGACCGGGGCGGTCTCGACGCTGATGGGCGCCCAGGCCTGCAGCGCCATCGGACCCCCGATCGCGGCGGCGGACACCAGCGCCTGGCGGCGGAGCGTGCGCGCGTAATCACGCCGTCCCCGCGGCCGCAGCACAAAGGCGGCGAGCCCCGCGAGGGCGACCACCAGGGGCAGGGACAGTTCGCGCAGCGCCCGTCCCGCATGCAGGCTCTCGTAGGCCAGGGCGTGGATGTAGACGCCCTGCAGGACGCCTCGCATGGGGGTGGCGAACTCGTCGCCGAGCTCGAGGGCCGTGGCGCCGATCAGCACGTTCCGCCCGCGCACCAGGGCCGGATCGAAGCGGCCGGAATAGACCGCCTCGAAGGACAGATGATCGATCTCGCGAACGCGAATGCCGTAGTCGATCAGGAACGCGCCGCCGCCCGGGGGACGCCCGGCGAGGGTGGACGCCATGGAGGCCCGTTCCTCGCCGCCCGCGCCGAAGGCGTTGCGATATCGGCGCACGCGTCCGTCGCTGTCCACCGGGACATTGACGCTGGCCAGCACCGCATGCTCGGCCAGGTCACGGATGGGTTCCGCCTGGGCCTCGCGCCGCGCCTCGCCGCGGCCCGTCGTCTGGACGAAGGTCGGCAGGACCACCTGACCCGGCCGTCGCGCGATCGCCGCCGCGAAAGCGGCGTCCGCCTCGGGCGTCGAGCGGGCGCTGAAGTCGACGTCGAGACCCACCACCTGAGCGCCGGCGCCGGTGAGGTTGTCGATGACGCGGGCGAAGCGCTCGCGGCTCCAGGGCCAGGCGCCGGCGGCCCGCAGGCTGTCGACGTCGATCTCCACCACCGTGAGCGTGTCGCTGGCCGGACGCTGAAGAAGTCGAAACCGCAGCTGGGCGAGGCCGTCGTCCAGGGGCCGCAGCGCGCCCAGGCCGTACAGCAGGCCGACGGCGATGGTGATGAGCAGGACGCCCGCCGCGGTCCGGAGACGTGCGGCGAGCGTGGGCCGCTCAGGCTGGGCGGACGTCGCCGTCAAGACTTGCCGTTCCCGCCGTTGCCGTTGCTGTTGCCATTGCCGCCGCCGCCCGCGTTGCCGCTGCCTCCGGCGTTACCGTTTCCGCTGCCACCGGCGTTGCCGCTGTCGCCGCCTCCGGCGTTTCCATTGCCACCGGCGTTGCCGTTGCCGCCAGCATTGACGCTGTCACCGCCGCCGCCATTGCCGTTGCCGCCGGCGTTGCTGCCGCTGGAATTGCCGTTCCCGTTGCCGCCGGCGTTGCCGTTGTCACCGCCGCCGCCGTTGCCATTGCCGCCGGCGTTGCTGCCGCCGGAATTGCCGTTTCCGTTGCCGCCGGCGTTGCCGTTGTCCCCGCCGCCGCCATTGCCGTTGCCGCCGGCGTTGCTGCCGCCGGAGTTTCCGTTTCCGTTGCCGCCGGCGTTGCCGTTGTCACCGCCGCCGCCGTTGCCGTTGCCACCGGCGTTGCTGCCGCCGGAGTTTGCGTTTCCGTTGCCGCCGGCGTTGCCGTTGTCACCGCCGCCGCCGTTGCCATTGCCGCCGGCGTTGCTGCCGCCGGAGTTTCCGTTTCCGTTGCCGCCGGCGTTGCCGTTGTCACCGCCGCCGCCGTTGCCATTGCCGCCGGCGTTGCTGCCGCCGGAGTTGCCGGTTCCGTTGCCGCCGGCGTTGCCGTTGTCACCGCCGCCGCCATTGCCATTGCCGCCGGCGTTGCTGCCGCCGGAGTTGCCGTTTCCGTTGCCGCCGGCGTTGCCGTTGTCACCGCCGCCGCCATTGCCATTGCCGCCGGCGTTGCTGCCGCCGGAGTTTCCGTTTCCGTTGCCGCCGGCGTTTCCGTTGTCCCCGCCGCCGCCATTGCCATTGCCACCGGCGTTGCTGCCGCCGGAGTTTCCGTTTCCGTTGCCGCCGGCGTTGCCAGTGTCACCGCCGCCGCCGTTCGCAGGCCCGCCGTTGCCCGGACCCGGGCTCGCGCCGCCGCCGGCTGACCCGTTCTCGGCCCCGGCGCTTCCGCCGCCGTTACCCGCGCTCGGACCGTCGACCTGCGCCGCTCCGCCGCCCGGCGCTCCGCCGCTGTCGGCGACCTGGAAAGACCTCGCGTCGCTGCTCGCAGCGGATTCCGTACGGACGGAGGCCGAGGCCGCGGATTCCCTCGACGCGCCGGCCTGGGCGGGCGGCGAGGTCGCGCCGGTGAACGCCGGCGTCACGACCGCGGGGGCGCCCGGGCCCTCCACGAGGCCGCCCGAAACGACGCTGTAATCCAGCGCGGCCACCTGGACCGGCGGCGCATCGTCGAGCGAGGCGCGGGGCGTCTCGACCTTCAGGTCCGCCGGCGTCTCCCGCGCGATGCTGCCGGTGGCGCCTGCGCCCACGTCGCGGGACGCGCCGCCCTGGTTCGCGCGCACCTCGACGAGCCCCTCGGCCACGTGCACCGAGTGGACGCCGATCTCCACGTTGACGGTGAAGGTGGTGCCCTTCACCACGGCGGCCAGCAGCGGCGTTTCCACACGGAAGTGCTGCGAGGGCTTCTTGTCCACCTGGAACAGGATGGAACCCAGGTCCTGCATGACCCGCGTCATGCCCGCGTTGGACTCGGGCGCGACGGTCATGCGGCTGTTCGGCGCCAGGGTGATCCGCTGGGCGCCGTTGAAGAGCGCCGCGCGTCCGCCTGCAGCGGTGGTGACGATGCTGCCCACCGGCAGCACTTGGTTGGCGGCGGCCTGGATGGGCGCCTTGCCGGGCGCCGCCACGCGGACGACGCCAGTCACCTCCACGAGCTTCCAGTCCGCGGCCTGCGCCGCATTGAAGCCGAACGTCACGAACGCCGTAAACGAAGCCGCGAGAGCAGTGCGTGTGAAGGTCATGGCATGTTCCCCCTGGCCGAAGGGCCCGGTGTAGATTGCCGCTGACTAAACGATTGAACTGAATCGACCGCTAATATCGTTGGTTTCTATTCTTCGTTAAGGCGCGGTTTATTCATACCTGCCTAGTGTAATTACGCTGCATTCATTCTCAGAAGTCATCCCCCCAAAGTGCGACATCGTCTTTCCCCCCCTCTGCGGACGGTCGCTCTGGCGCTCTTGGCGGTCTCGCTGGGCGCTGCAGGGCCTGAGCCCGCCACGACGGGGCCGGGCGCCGCCCCCGCCGGCGGCCGCTTCGTGCTCACGGGCCTCACCGTCGATGGCGTCACCGCCTACCCGCTGAAGGACCTCGCGCCGCTCTACGATGATTACCTGGCCCGCGAGGTCACCACCGAGGACCTGGTGAAGATCGCCCAGGCGATCACCGACAAGTATCGCGCCGACGGCTACTTCCTCACCCGCGCCGTGGTGCCGCCGCAGGGCCCCGGCGGCCACGCGCGGCTTCGCGTCTACGAAGGCTACATCGGCGACGTGGAGGTGAGCGGCGACGCCGCGCCGGCTCTCGAGGCGCTGCTATCGGGCCTGACCGAGCGGCGGCCGCTGCGCCTGACCGACCTCGAGCGGCGCCTCACGCTGGCGTCGGACCTGCCGGGCGTGCAGCCGCGTTCCCGGATCGAGCCCGTCATCGACGATCCGGCGCGCCACAGGCTGGTGGTCGCGGCGGGCCTGCGGAAGTGGAGCGGCAGCGTCTATCTCGACAATCGCGGCACGGATTCCGTCGGACCCGTGCAGGCCACCGGCCGGCTCGCCCGCAACAGCCTGGCGCGCCCGGGCGACCAGCTGGCGCTGTCGGTGCTCACCGTGCCGGACGACCCCGGCGAGTTCGTGCAGGGCGAGCTGTCGTACGGCGTGGCCTTGCCGGCCGGCTCCCGCCTGCGCGGGGCGTTCTCGGCCTCGCGGTCGCGGCAGGGCTCGACGCCGCTGAACAACAACGTCGGCACCGAGAGCCAGGCGGCGAGCCTGCGGCTCGCCCATCCCCTGGTGCGCGGCCGACGCGAATCGCTCTGGGCCGCCGTCACCCTCGACGGCCGGCACGTGGAGCAGGCCTACCGCAACGGCGGCCGCTACTCGGACGACCTGCGGGTGGTCCGCGCCTCGCTGCAGGGCGATCGCGGCACGGGCGCGAGCTCAACCAGCGTCTTCGCCCAGACGTCCCACGGACTGGAGATCCTCGGCGCCACCGCCAGGCCAAGCCGCGGCAACTCCAGGTTCGACGCCGACGGGTCGTTCTGGAAGCTGAACGTGGGCGCGAGCCATTACCGCGACATCGGCCGGCGCGCGGGCCTCTACCTCGCCGCCGACGGGCAGTGGAGCCCCGACCGGCTGCTGCTCTCGGAGGAGTTCGCGCCGGGCGGCCTGCCTTACGGACGGGCCTACAACTACGCCGAGATCTCGGGCGACAGCGGCCTCGCGGGGCTGGCGGAGCTGCGCTACGGCTTCGCCCCGGAGAAATCCGCCGTCAGCTTCTTCCAGACCTACGCCTTCGTGGACGGCGCCAAGGTGTGGAACCACCGGACGCCCTTCGGCGGCCGGTCCGCGGCGTTCTCCTCCGCAGGCGCGGGCATGCGCGTGACGCTGCGCGGGCGCTTCACCGTGCGGGTCGAGGCGGCGCGGCCGCTGACGCGCACGCCCTTCGAAGAGGGCGACAAGGACTGGCGAGGCTTCGCCTCGCTCTACGCCTGGTTCTGAGGCCCGGTCACCCCCTCTCGCTTCGCGAGCTCCCCCAGGGGGGGAGCATCATCCGCGAGGTTCTCCCCTAGCTGACGGTGTCCTCGCGGATCGTGCGGCGGGCCATCCAGAAGCAGACGAAGGCGATGACGCCGATGGTGGCCGAGGCGATCAGCGCCCAGCGGACGCCCTCGGCCGGGCCCATGCCCAGGCCCTTGTTGAAGTAGTCGGAGAGGAGGCCCACGCCCAGCGGGCCCAGGCCCAGGCCGATCAGGTTGATCGTGAAGAGCAGGATGGCGGCCGCGGTGGCGCGCATGTGCGGCGGCACGACGGACTGGCCGGTGCCGTAGACCGGGCCGTACCAGAGGGTGCCGAGGAAGCCGTTGATGGCGAGGGTGAGCAGGCCGATCACCGCGGAGTCCACGGTCACCGCGAAGATGTAGACCGGGATGGTGATCAGGCTGGCGATGGCGGGCGCGACCATGTAGGCGCGCAGGTCGTTCTTGCCGAACTTGTCGGCGATCATGCCGCCCACATAGCTGCCGATGGCGCCGGAAATCCCGCTGATGAGGCCGAGCGCGAGGCCAAGGAAGCCCACGGACTTGAGCCCGAAGCCGTCGGCCAGGGCGGCCACCTCGGCGGTGTGGTTGCGCAGGAAGAACGACGCGGTGAAGGGCGCGTGGCCGTAGCCGATGAAGGCCTTGATCGCGGCGGCGAAGGCGATGAACCAGAACGTCGGCCGCTTGCCCAGATAGGCCATGGTCTGGCCGAAGGTGGCCGACGCCGCCGAGACCTGGGCGGCGTGCTGCGCCATGAGCCGGCGCGGCTCCTTCAGCGTGAAGAAGGCGAGGGCGGCGAAGATCAGGCCCGGGGCGCCGGCGATCAGGAAGGCGGCGCGCCAGCCGTAGGCGTCGGCGACGAGGCCGCCCATGACGAGGCCGATGAGGCCGCCGATCGGCGTCCCCATGGAGTAGAAGGCGAGGGCCGAGGCGCGCTTCTCCTTGGCCACGTAGTCGACGATGAGCGAGTGGGCGGGCGGCGTGCAGCCGGCTTCGCCGACGCCCACGCCGATCCGGTAGAAGATGAGCTGCGCGAAGTTGGTGGCCGTGGCGCAGAGCGCGGTGAACCCGCTCCAGACCGCGACGGCGCTGCCGATGATGTAGGCCCGGTTCTTTCGCTCGGCGAGCCGCGCGATGGGGATGCCCAGCACGGTGTAGAAGACCGCGAACGCCAGGCCGCTCATCAGGCCGAGCTGCCAGTCGGCGAGGTGCAGTTCGTTCTTGATGGGCTCGGCCAGGATGTTGATCACCTGCCGATCGAGGAAGTTGACGATGTAGATGCCGAGCAGCAGCCACATGACGTAGCGCGTGTAGCCCGCCGAGAACGTCGCGGGCGCGGCAGGGGTGGTGGTGGGGGCCGGCGCGTCGGTGTTGACGGCTTCGGTCATCTGAAGGCGCTTTCCTCGGACTCTTATGTGTTGCGGCGAGTTAGATGGCGCCCGGCCGCGGGCCGCAACAGTTAGAGTGTTTCAGAACAGCAGTATGGAGCGCGCATGGAGCTGGTGATCGGAACGAAGCGGTGGTCGACGTGGTCGATGCGGCCGTGGCTGGCGCTCAGACGGGCCGGCCTGCCGTTCCGCGAGACCCTGGTGGAGCTGCGCCAGGAGAACAACGTCTCGGCCGACCGCATCCGGGCGCACTCGCCCTCGGGCCTCGTGCCGGTCCTGAAGGACGGCGACCTCGTGATCTGGGATTCCCTGGCGATCTGCGAGTATGCGGCCGAGAAGGCCCCCGACCTGTGGCCGCGGGACCCGGCGGCGCGCGCGCTGGCGCGGGCGGCGGCGGCCGAGATGCACTCGGGGTTCGCCTCGCTGCGCGGCGAGTGCCCCATGGCTCTGGACGAGCCCGTGCGCGAGGTCGCCCTCTCGCCCGCGACCGGCGACAACCTGCGCCGGCTGATCGCGATGTGGGGCGACATGCTCGGACGGTTCGGCGGGCCCTTCCTGGCGGGGGACTGGTCGATCGCGGACGCCTTCTACACGCCCGTGGCGACGCGGGTGCGCACCTACGGGATCCGGTTGTCGGACTACGGCGACGACGGGCGCTGCGGCCAGTACGTGGCGCGGCTGCTGCAGACCCCGGAGTTCCTGGAGTGGGAGCGTGACGCGCTGGCCGACGCGCAGCGCGCGCGATGAAGCGCCACGCGGCGCTGCTGCGCGCGGTGAACGTGGGCGGCCGCAAGGTCGCCATGGCCGAGCTGCGGCAGGTGGCGGAGGCGGCGGGCTTCGAGAGGCCCCAGACGCTGCTCGCCTCCGGCAACCTCATCTTCGGGACGGACCTTTCCAAGGCCGCCGCGGAGAAGCGCCTGGAGGCCGAGATCGAGGGGGCCTTCAATCTGTTCTCCGACGTCCTGGTGCGCGACCTCGCCGACCTCGAGGCGGTGGCGGCCGCGAATCCGTTCCCGGACGAGGCGAAGACGGAGCCCAACCGCCTGATGGCCATGTTCCTCTCGGGCGACCCGCAGGCCGGCCTCGAGACGCTGGAGTCGGCCTGCGTGGCCGGCGAATCGGTGCGGCCAGGGCCCGGCTGCCTCTACATCTTCTTCCCAGCGGGGGCGGGGACCTCGAAGCTCGCCAACGCCGTCATCGAGCGCCGGCTGAAGGTGCGCGGCACGATGCGGAACTGGAACACGGTGGGCAAATTGTTGGCGGCGCTCGAAGCGGCGCCGTCTTGACGCTGCGTCGGCTGGCGGCGCGCGGAATGGCGCCGTAAGCTCGGTATGTCGGGGGGAAGAGGGGCGGAGATGGGCTGGATCGCAGCCATCGCATGGGTGACGACGCGGTGAACGCGTCGCCGCCGCTCAAATCCATTCGGCCCGCGATCTCGGCCAAGCCGGCGGTCGACACCGGCCGCGCGCTGTTCTGGCGGCTGATCTGGATCTATTCGGTCGCCACCCTGATCGCGGTGTCGGTGACGCTGCTCCTGGGCCTGCTCGGCCTGGAGTTCACCCTCCGCCAGTGGCTGATCTTCTGGATGGCGGTGCCGTTCGGAGTCGTCTTCTTCACCTCGCTGGACTTCTGGGTGATCGGCCGCCAGGTGCGGCCTCTGTCGCCGGTTCTGAGCGCGCTGGACCGTGGCGAGAAGCCGTCGGAGCAGCAGATCGCGGGCGCGCTGGTGCGGGCGCTCAACATGCCGCAGCTCTCGGCCGTGCGGGTGATCACGCTGCACGGACCGGCCGCGACGCTGTCGCTGATCGGGGTGATCTTCACCCTGAACACCTTCTTCGACGCCGGCATCGACATCTGGCAGCTGATCGCGCTCGCCACCATGATC
This sequence comes from Phenylobacterium sp. T106, assembly GCF_057219735.1. Lineage (NCBI taxonomy): Bacteria > Pseudomonadati > Pseudomonadota > Alphaproteobacteria > Caulobacterales > Caulobacteraceae > Phenylobacterium > Phenylobacterium sp. T106. Next base: position 35,464 of record NZ_JBXVWA010000009.1, read on the forward strand.
TTCGTCTTCGCCTCGCCGGCGCATGCGATCTTCGAGTTCTTCGCCGTCTCCAAGGCGATCGAGCCGATCGCCATCCGGCTGTCCCGGCTCCTCGACGGCCCGATCCCGCCCGAGCAGGCGAAGGACCTCATCTCGGTGCCGCTGCGCAACAAGGTGCTGTTCCTGGCGATCTTCGTGTCGTCGCTGCCCCTCGTGTTCAGCGCGGTGTCGTTCCAGTTCAAGTTCGACCGGGTCCTGCAGGCCCACGGCTTCGTCGTGCCGGCGGACGAGGTGTTGGCCAGCTACATCTGGGCGTTCGGCGTCGTGCTGGTCTCCATCACCGGCGCCATCTCGATGGCGATCCTGACGGCGCGGGAGGTGTCGAACTCGGCGGCGCGGCTCGTGGAGGCGATGCGCCAGGTGGAGAGCGGCCGGCTGGACGAGGCCGAGCTCGAGGTGCTGACCACGGACGAGTACGCCGACATCAACCGCGGTTTCGGCCTGATGCTGGACAGCCTGCGGGAAGAGCAGCGGCTGCTGGAGGTGACCCAGGACCTGGCCGGCGAGCTCCTGCTGGAGGCGCTGATCGGCCGGATCATGACGGCGACGACCGAACTGCTGAACGCCGAGCGCGCCTCGCTGTTCGTCTACGACGAGAAGAGCGACGAGCTGTTCAGCCTGTACGCGGACGGGCTGGAGAAGGTGCAGATCCGGGTGCCCACCAGCGCCGGGATCGCGGGCGCGGTGTTCACGACCGGCAAGACCGAGAACATCACCGACCCGTACGCCGACCCCCGGTTCAACCAGGACGTGGACCGGCGCACGGGCTTCCGCACGCGCTCGATCCTGTGCGTCCCGATCACCAACAAGGCCGGCGCCCGCATCGGCGTGGCCCAGGCGCTGAACAAGAAGGGCGGGACGTTCACCAGCAAGGACGAGTCGCGGATGAAGGCGTTCGCGGCGCAGATCGCGGTGAGCCTGGAGAACGCCAAGCTCTTCGACGACGTCCTGTCGATCAAGAACTACAACGAGAGCATCCTGCAGAGCACGTCGAACGGGATCGTGACGGTCGACTCGGAGGCCAAGGTGGTCACCGCCAACGAGGCGGCCCTGGCCCTCCTGGGACTGGCGCGGGAGGCCGTGCTGGAGCGGCCGTCCTGGGAACTGTTCACCGGCGACAACCACTGGATCTCGGAGAACCTGGCCAAGACGCTGGCGACGGGCGAGACGCACCTGGCGGTTGACGCCGAGCTGACGCGGGGCGCGGGCGGTGGCAAGGCCTCGGTGAACCTGACCACCCTGCCGCTGCTGGATTCCAGCCAGGACCAGATCGGCTCGATGATCGTGCTGGAGGACATCACCGAGGAGAAGCGCGTCCGCTCGACCATGAGCCGCTACATGTCGAAGGAGGTGGCCGACCAGCTGCTGTCGGCCGGCGAGCTGGAACTGGGCGGCACCGAGCAGAAGGTGACGGTGATGTTCTCGGACATCCGCCGCTTCACCTCGATCGCCGAGGCGCTCGGCCCGCGGGACACGGTGAGCCTGCTGAACGAGTACTTCACCGAGATGGTCGACGTGATCTTCCAGCACGGCGGCATCCTCGACAAATACATGGGCGACGGGATCATGGCCCTGTTCGGCGCCCCGATCGTCGGGCCCAACGACGCCGACAACGCCGTGGCCGCCGCCGACGACATGATGGCGCGGCTGGCCGAGCTGAACCGGCGGCGGGCGGCGGCGGGGCAGGAGGCGCTGGCCATCGGCATCGGCTTCTCCAGCGGCCCCACGGTGGTGGGCAACATCGGCTCTTCGCGGCGCCTGGACTACACGGTGATCGGCGACACGGTGAACCTGGCCTCGCGCCTGGAAGGGACGACCAAGCAGTACGGCGCCGGGATCCTGCTCTCCGAGTTCACCGTCCGCGACCTTCAGAAGCCCGCGACGCTGCGCGAGCTGGACCTGATCCGGGTGAAGGGCAAGGACCGGCCCGTGGCGGTCTATGAGTCCCTGGGCTACCGGGCGGGCGAGCCCAAGCTCGGCGAGCTTTTGGAGCTGCATGCGGTGGGCCTGAAGGCCTACCGGACGCGGGACTGGCGCGCGGCCGAGGCGGCGTTCAAGACGGCGCTCAAGGTCTATCCGGACGATGGCCCGGCGCGGGTCTACCTGGACCGCTGCCGCCTGCTGGCGACGGCGCCGCCGCCGAAGGACTGGGACGGGGTCTGGAACCTGACCGAGAAGTAGCGAGCCGACGGCGCGTAGTCTCGTCGGGCGCTGCGGCGCGCTCAAGCCGGACGTCCAGGATGAGGCGGGCCCGGGGCCCCTCAAGGGCCGCGAAGGCCTTCCACAGACCCCACGGTGACGGCGCGCCTTTCGGCCCGCGCCGTCTTCGAGAGACCCAGTGTCGTGCGAAAGTCGCGCTCTTGACGGGTATTTGACGTGGCCGACAGTTGGATCGTCGAGGCACCGATTGGCCCGATGTCATTGGGGGCCGTGATGCTCGTTCAGAAACTCAGACTGCAGCAGGGCTGGTCCCAGGAGCAGCTCGCCGTCCTGAGCGGCCTCAGCGTCCGCACAATCCAGCGCCTGGAGAGCGGAAAGCCCGCCACCGCGGAAACCCTCAAAGCCGTCGCGTCAGTCTTCGAAATCGACTTCAACCGATTGAGGGAGGCGGTCATGGACCAGCCCAACACCACCGCTCAAGACCTGCGTGCGGACGAAGCCCTAGCCCTAGCCCACGTGCGCCGCATCAAGCTGTTCTGGGTCAACCTGATGGTCTTTGTCAGCGTGGCGGGCAGCCTGATAATCACCAACTGGCTGACCTTCCCACAATACATGTGGTCGCTCTGGATGGGCGCGATCTGGGGCATCATGGTCCTGCTCAACGCGATCCAGGTTTTCCTGAAGGTTCCCTTCCTCGACCCAGTCTGGGAGAAGCGGCAAGTGGAGCGCCTTCTGGGGCGACCACTTTGAACTGACAGCGTCCGCTGAGGATGGGGAGTTGGCGTTGTTCGCGCGCACAAGCGCAGCGCCCCTCCTCAACTCCCCGCCAACATCCAACGCGACCCGTCGTGCATGTCGCGGTCGCCTCGGACAGCTTCTGCCGACCTCGAATCGGATCGCTCGAATACCCGGGAAGAAGAGCGCCCATGCCTCCCGCCGCTGCGCGAGAGAGCCGAGCGTCCGCCCCGGGTCGGAAGCGACCGAGCCGCGCGCCCGCGCGGCTACCGGAACGCCACGCGGAGCTTGGCGCCGAGGAAGCGGCCGGTGTCGTCGTAGCCGCGGGCGCCGGCGATGCCGTACTTCTCGGCGCCGGGCTTCAGGCCGCAGAGGAAACCCAGGGACCCCATCACGTCGTCGTCGCCCGAGAGCTTCGCGTCGACGGCTGTCTGCGCCACGCCGGGGATGCGTACGGGCCGCTCGCCGGCATAGCGCGGCGCGAAGGCCGGTTGGGCCTGGAGCTGGCCGGGGGGCGCGGCGCGGGTGGCGGCGATCAGGGCGCCCGCCTGCGGGGACAGGGTCTCGGCGTCGGCGTCCGTCGCGGCGGCGACGGCCATGGCGGCGGCTGCGGCCAGGATGATGACGATCAGCTTCATGCGGGCGGGCTCCTCGAGGGCCTCGGAGGCGACCCTCGCCTATAGGTACGCAGGACGCAACGTCAGGATGCGGCCCGGGAGCCTGCGAAAACGCCGAGCCGCTATTCCGCCGCCATGGGCAGGATCACCGCCTCGCGCCCGCCGCGGACGAGGCCGCCGGGCAGCGCGCCGGTGTGCTCGCCGTCCTGGAAGGTCACCTGGCCCGACTTGATCGTGTAGCGGTAGCCCTCGGCCTTCTGGACCAGGCGGCGGCCGCCCGCCGGCAGGTCGTGGACGGCGACCGGCCGGTCGAGGTTGAGCGCCTCGAAGTCGATGATGTTCAGGTCCGCCAGCAGGCCGGGCTTGAGCTGCCCGCGGTCGTTCAGGCCGTAGGCGCGCGCCGTGTCGCTGGTGAGCTTCCGCACGAGGAACTCCAGCGGGAAGCGGTCGCCCTTCACCCGGTCGCGGGCCCAGTAGCTGAGGATGAAGGTGGGCATGCCGGCGTCGGCGATGACGCCGCAGTGGGCGCCGCCATCGGAGAGCCCGAACAGCACGTTCGGGTGCTGCATGTTCTTGCGGAAGAAGTCGAAGTTGTAGGTCACGTAGCCGCCGAGCGGCTGGTAGAAGAGCTCGCGCCCGCCGTCGCGCAGGAGCAGGTCGTACATCATGTGGAGCGGGGGCACGCCGGCGGCCTGGGCGAGGCCCGCCACCGACTGCTCGCGGTCGGGCTCGTAGTTGGGCCGCTCGCCCAGCGGGAAGATCCGCCACAGGAGGCTGCCGCCGAAGGCCACCGCGAGGTCGCCGGCCTGGCCGTCGCCGATGGCGGCGCGGATCAGCGGGCTGTCCTCGGAGAGCAGCGCGGCGCGGATCTCGGGCGTCCGCATCAGCGCCAGGCGCTCTTCGAGCGAGGCGTCGGCCAGCTTCGCCTTCCAGGTCGGCGAAGCCATGAACACGTGGAAGCTCGAGGTCAGGCCGTGCAGGATGCCCGTCGGGCGGCCGGCGATCTGCGGCCGGATGTCCATGCCGTGTTTCCGGCTCTCCTCGGCGATGTTGTACATCTTGTCGCCTTCGTAGGCGCCGGCCGAGGTGGCCACGAGGGTGACCGGCAGCTTGGTCTCGGCCGCGAAGCCCTTGACCCACAACCACTCGTCGTCGTCGCCCAGGTGGTCGGAGACCATCTCGAAGACGCCGTGGCGCAGGCCCTTCATGGACATGCCGAGCGCCAGCATCTCGTCCGAGCCGGCGAAGGTGCCGGGCATGTGCACGCCCTTGAGGTCCTTGTGCAGCAGGGTCCGGCTGGTGGAGAAGCCCAGCGCGCCGGCCTCGACCCCCTCGCGCACGATGGCCGCCATCTGGGCGATCTCGTCGGCGTTCGGCTGGTAATCGGTGTTGCAGCGCTCGCCCAGGACGTAGGCCCGGACGGACGCGTGGGGCACGTGGGTGCCCACGTCGATCGCGCGCGGCTTGGCCTCCAGCGCGTCGAGGTACTCGGGGAAGCTCTCCCACTTCCAGTCGATCCCCTCGGCCAGGGCCGAGCCGGGGATGTCCTCCACGCCTTCCATCAGCTCGATCAGGAAGTTCTCCTGGCCGGGGCGGACGGGCGCGAAGCCGACGCCGCAGTTGCCCATGATGGCGGTGGTCACGCCGTGCCAGGACGACGGCGCCATCACCGGGTCCCAGGTGGCCTGGCCGTCGTAGTGGGTGTGGATGTCGACCCAGCCGGGGGTGACCGTGAGGCCCGTGGCGTCGATCTCGCGCTTCGCGGCGCCCTCGACTTTGCCGACCTCGACGATGCGGTCGCCCTGGATGGCGATGTCCCCCTGGAAGGCCGGCGCGCCGGTCCCGTCCACGATGGTCCCGTTACGGATGATCAGATCCCGCATGGCCGTCCTCCCGCATCACATGTTCTGCGAAGGACGATACCCCGGCGCCCCTGGGGAAGTGAAACGGGTTTTAGGTCGCGAGGCGGGGCGTTGGGGCGAGGCCCTGCCGGCCACCCCCTCCCCGCCGGCGCGTCGCGCCGCCGGACCTCCCCCAGGGGGGGAGGATCTTTGGGGGATGCTCCCCCTCTGGGGGAGCTCGCGAAGCGAGAGGGGGCGCGGCGGGACCTGCACAGGTCAGGCGCACAGCCGCCATCCCCCCACCGTCATCCCGCGGCTTGTCCGCGGGATCCATGCCGGCGGCTGCGGGGCGGTCGGGTGGCGCGGCAGGGGTCCTGCGACGTCGGTTGGCTCACAGCCGGCGGAGGCATGGGTCCCGCGGACGAGCCGCGGGATGACGGGAACGTGCGGGGCGTGCGGGGGCGGCTCCCTAGTGGACGGCGACGATCTCGACCTCGGCGCCGTTGACCTGGACCACGTCGCCGACGGCGCGGGTCAGGAGGGCGCGGGCGAGGGGGGAGACGTAGGAGACGCTGCCGGCCGCCGGATCGGCCTCGTCCTCGCCGACGATGCGCCAGGCCTGGCGGCGGCCGTCCTCGCGCTCGATCTCGACGGTCCGGCCGAAGGCGACGACGCCGGGCGGGGCGTCGGGCTCTGTGAGCTGGGCGGAGGCGCGGCGGGCGGACCAGTAGCGCAGGTCGCGGGTGGCGCGGGCCATGGCCGTGCGATCGGCGGCGACCCCGCCCCCGGCCTGGGCCGCGGACCAGGCAGCGCGCGCCGCCGACAGCCGGGCCTCGATGGCGGCGAGCCCGGAAGCGGTGACGAGGTTCGGGTGCGGCGACACCGGCCGGTCAGGCAGGTCGGCCGCCTGGGCCTCGTAGTCCTCTTCGCGGGTGAAGGCGACGGCCATGGGCGAGCGATCCTAGACCGGGTTGGCGCCTGAGAGAACCGGCGCAGGCGGGCGGAACGGCGCCGCCTCCACGTCGTTCCCTGCCCGAACCATGAAGGGAACACCACCCATGAAGTCGCTCCTCGCCCTCGCCATGCTGCCGGCGCTCGCCCTGGCGGCCTGCGAACGCCCGACCGGGTCCTCGCCGCAAGGCTCGGACGTGGCGGCGGCCATGCCCGACACCACGGCCCCCAAGTCGGGCGGGCCGCTGGCCGCCGCCCCGGACGCCGGCGCGACCGGCGCCGTGCCTCCGGCCGACGCCGCGACGCCGGCTGTGGCGCCCGAGCCGGCGACCGCGCCTGGGACCGCCGGCGACGGTCGGGTCGACCCGCCCAACTGACCGGCGAGACAGCCGCATTCGTGCGGCAAGCCGCCGCGCAACCTGAGATTTGCCCCCCGGCGCCGTTCATCCCCTTGAAAGGCGTTGCATCTACCCTGAAGGGCATCGCGGCGCCGACCGCGGAACAGGGAAGCCGTGGTCGACATGGGGGCCGACGAAACGGCGGCGGAGGCGCTTGCCTTCATCGCCCAGCACACCAGCGATCTCATCGCGCGCTTCGGCGTGGACGGGCGGATTCGGTACGTGTCTCCGGCCGTCCGGCGCTACGGCTATGCGCCCGAGGCGCTGGTCGGCCAGCCCATCGCGGCGCTGACGCATCCCGACGATCTGCAGGGCCTGATGGCGCACATCCTGCGGCTCGCCCAGGACGAGACCGATGGTCCTGCCCGGCGCGAGACGCGGTTCCGCACCGCCGATGGAACCTGGTTGTGGTTCGAGGGGAACCCCCGCCCGGTGCGGAACGGCGCCGGCGAGGTCGAGGTCGTCACCGTGCTGCGCGACATCACGGACCGCCGCGCGCTGGAGGATGCGGCGCGGGAACAGGCGGAACTGTTCGAGGCCGCGTTCCGCAGCGCCGGCTCCGGGATCGCCATCGTCACGCCGACGGGCGTGATCCGCCGCGCGAACCGCGTCTTCTGCCGGATCGTGGGCTACGACGAAACCGAAGTGGTGGGCCTGGCGGCGGGCCGGCTCATTCACCCTGACGACATCCCCGGTGTCCGGGCCCGCGCCGAGGCGCTGCTCCGCGGGGAGATCGAAAGCTCGGCCTCGGAGGAGCGCTACATCCGCAAGGACGGCTCGACCGTCTGGGTCCACACGACCGCCTCGGCCGTGCGCGACGCCCAGGGTCTGCCGCAGTACTTCGTGTGCCAGGCCCACGACCAGACCGCGCGCCGGGCCACCGAGGACGCGCTGCGTGAGAGCGAAGCCAGGCTGCGGGAGCAGATGGACCTGGTGGAGAGCGCGTTCCGCTACGCGGTCGTCGGCAAGGCGCTCGTCGGGCCGGACGGCCGCTTCCTCCGCCTGAACGACGCGTTCTGCCGGATGGTCGGCTACTCCGAGGCCGAACTCCTCGATCTCGACTTCCAGACCATCACGCACCCGGACGACCTCACCGCCGACATCCACCTCGTGAAGCAGGTGATCGCGGGAGACATCGACAGCTACCGCATCGACAAGCGCTACATCTGCAAGAACGGCGAGTCCGTGTGGGCGCGGCTGGGCGTCTCGCTCGTGCGCGACGCCGAGGGCCGGCCGAAGTACTTCATCTCGCAGGTCGAGGACCTGACCGCGCAGAAGGCCGCCGAGGCGGCGCTGCGGGAGAGCGAGGCGCGGTACCGGCTGATCGCCGACAACATGAGCGACGTCGTCGTCCAGCTCGACGCCGAGGGCCGCATCACCTACGTCTCGCCGTCCGTCCGGGCCTACGGCTACGAGCCGGGCGCCCTGCTCGGCCTGCAGACCGATCACCTGGTCCATCCCGACGATCTCGAGCCGACCCCGGCCGGCGGCGAACGCGCCGGAGAACCGGCGGACGGGATCTACCAGGCCCGATTCCGCGCCCGAAACGGCGAGTGGATCTGGATGGAGAGCAATGCCCACGCCCTGCGCAACGAGCACGGCGAGCTGGTGGGCGAGATCAACGTCCTTCGCAACGTCGGCGAGCGCCGCGCCCAGGCCGAGCTGTTCGAGACGGCCTTCCAGCAGGCGGCCACCGGCAAGTGCCTGGTGGAGCTGGACAACCGCATCGCGAAGGTGAACAGCACCCTCTGCCGGATGCTGGGCTACACCGAGGCCGAGTTCATCACCCTGAACGGCGACGACCTCATCCATCCGGACGAGCGGGGCCGCGGGAACGGAGAGATCGCGCGTCTCCGGGCGGGCGAGATCGACAGCTACACCCGCGAGCGCCGCTTCCTGAAGGCGGACGGGACCTACCTCTGGTGCGAGATCACCATGTCGATGGTCCGCAATCCGGACGGTTCGCCGAAGCACTACGTCACCGAGCTGCGCGACCTGACCGAGCAGCGGGCCGCCCAGGCGGCGCTGCGCGCCTCCGAGGCCCGCTACCGGATGATCAGCGAGAACACCTCGGACCTGATCGTCATGTCCGACCTGAGCGGCAAGGCGATCTACGTCAGCCCCAACGTGCGCATGTCCGGCAAGCTGCCGGGCGACATAGAGGGGCGCTCATTCGCCGAGAGCATGCATCCCGACGACGCGGGCGTGGTCTTCGAGGCCTTCCGCAAGCTGGCGCTGGAGGGCGGCGCCACCCGCGTGCGCTGGCGCGCCCGCAGGGGCGACGGGTGGCAGTGGATGGAGTCCAACCCCAGCCTCATGCGCGATCCGGAAACGGGCGAGCCCACCGGATTCCTCGACGTCATCCGCGACATCGACCGCCAGGTGGCTCAGGAGGTCGAGATCGAGCGCGCCAAGGCGGCGGCCGAGGCGGCCGCGGCGGCCAAGTCGCAGTTCCTGGCGAACATGAGCCACGAGATCCGCACGCCGCTGACGGCGGTGCTGGGCTTCACGAACCTGCTGACCGAGCTCGATCTGCCCGGGCCGGCGGCGGGCTATGCGAACCGCATCGCGGGCGCGGGCAACGCGCTGCTGGCCATCGTCAACGACATCCTCGACTTCTCGAAGCTGGAGGCCGGCAAGTTCGAGATCCGCCCGAAGGCCATCGAGGTGGCGGCGGTCTGCGAGGAGACGCTGCAGCTGTTCTCGACCCAGGCCGACGCCAAGGGGCTGTCCCTGCGCTTCGAGGCCGACCCCGAGGCGGCGCGCGTGGCCATGCTGGACGGCGACCGGCTGCGCCAGATGCTGATCAACCTGATCGGGAACGCCATCAAGTTCACCGAGGCCGGCGAGGTCGCCCTGGTCCTGGCGGCCGGCGGGGCGCCCGATTGGCTGCGAATCGAGGTCGCCGACACGGGCCCCGGCCTGGACGCCGAAGCCCAGGGGGTCCTGTTCCAGCGCTTCACCCAGATCGACGGCTCGATGACCCGCCAGCACGGGGGCACCGGCCTGGGCCTGGCCATCAGCCGCGGCATCGCCGACGCCATGGGCGGCCATATCGGCGTGGTCAGCGAGCTCGGATCGGGCGCGACCTTCTTCGTGGAGCTGCCGGCGCCCGCCGCGGAGCTTCCGTCGCAGCTGGCCCACGAGGACGGCCGGCCCGTCCAGATCGAGGGGATCCGGGTGTTTGTGGTCGACGACAACGCGGCCAACCGGGAGCTCTCGCGGCGGATCCTGGAGGCTGCCGGAGCCGAGGTCGACGAGGCTGCGGACGGCGCCGAGGCCCTCGAGCGGCTGGGCCTCTTGCCCGTCGACGTGGTGCTGATGGACCTGCGGATGCCGGGCCTGGACGGCCGCGAGGCGCTGCGGCGGCTTCGCCGGGCCTCCGGCCCCAACCAGCATGTGCCGGTCCTGGCGTTCACGGCCGACGCCGACCTGGAGGGCGAGGGCGACCTCGCGGGCTTCGACGGGCTGGTGCGCAAGCCCATCCAGCCCCTGGACATGTACACGACGATCCTGAGCGCCACGACCTGGGCGCCGGAGGAGGAAGACGCTGATGTCGCTGGCTGAAGGGCGCCGCCGTCGCGTACTCGTGGTGGACGACGACGCCTATCTGACCGAGCTGCTGGTGACGCGCCTGGAGCTGGCCGGCTTCGAGACCCGCTCGGCCCGCAACGGGTCGGCGGCGCTGAGCCGGCTGCAGGACTTCAAGCCCGAGGCGATGGTGCTGGACATCAACATGCCGGTGCTGGACGGCTTCGGCGTGCTCTCGCAGATGAAGGCCCAGGGGCTGTCGGACAAGGTCCCGACGATGGTGCTGACCGCGCGCAACGCCGCCGAGGACGTGGCGAAGGCCATCCGGCTGGGCGCCAAGGACTACCTCGCCAAGCCGTTCCGCGACGAGGCGCTGATCGCCAGGGTCGGCCGGCTGCTCCAGCGACCGCGGGGCCCGAAGGGCTGAGCCCGGCCGGCATTCGGCTCAACACCGTCCGATCGTCCCGGCGAACGCCGGGACCCAGATCCATGCCCGAGACCCTGACTGGAAGGGCTCCGAGCCTCTCGAACCTGCTGCTGAGCCATTCCATCTGGGTCCCGGCATTCGCCGGGATAGGCGGTACTGAGGACGGACGCCATAACCTCGTCTGTCCCGACAAGACGCGCGCTAAGCCGCCCGCCGCGGCTCCATTTCGTCGGCGGCCCCGAGGCTCATCTCGAAGTCCTGCAGGGTGTCCATCAGCTGGATCACGTTGGCGGCGAGCGGCCGGCCGCGCGGGAACTGGTAGCGCCAGTAGGTGGCGATGTGGCTGACGAGGCCGCAGCCGTCGCCCAGCTGGAGGAACATCTCAGGCGAGCGCAGCAGGAAGTCGCGGAACGCCAGGGCGTTGCCCTGCACCGTCAGCTGCTGGAACACCTCGTCATAGACGCCCAGGTAGTTCATCACCACCTTGACCTGCCGCTCCATCTTCTGGCGCAGGCGCTGCTTGAGTTCCTCGATCTCGCGCCGGGTCTCGGTGTCCATGGGGCCGATGACCTTCACCTTGGACAGCTCGGCGAACACCTCGCGGAGGTTGGCCCAGAGCGTGTTCAGGACCCACTTGTAGTAGAGGAAGCCTTTCCAGGCGAAGATCCCCTCCTTGTAGTTCTCCTTCTCGAGGCGAAGGGTGAGGCGCAGGGGCTCGAGGCGGTCGTCGGTCCGGGCCGAGAGCAGGGCTTCGACCAGGCGGTTGATGTTGTTCTCCTGACCGTCGGTGTCGCGGTAGGCGAGCTCGATCAGCTTGGCGATCTCGGAGCCCACGAATCGCTGCATCCGGGCCAGGTCGGGCGCCGAGATCTCGAAGTGGGTCGGGCTGATGTCGAAGCCGCGCCGCTTCATGTGCTCGCGCACCAGGAACGGGTCGAGCGAGGGCAGTTCGTCGATCGCTTCGAGCACGGCGATGTCGCGGGGGAAGTCCGGGAAGTCGCCCCGCAGTTCCTCCAGCACGTCGAGCCAGCCGCGCTCCTGGACGAACACCGAGCGCCCGCCCAACCCCAGGTCCGAGCGCTCGAAGGGGATGATCAGCTTGGTCGCGGTGTAGCGGGCGCGGTCGAACACCTCGCGCTCGGCCTCGCGGAGCCGGTGTCGCACGAGCACGGCGCCGTTCAGCGTCTGCGCGGCGAAGAAGGGGTTCTTCTCGTGGTCGGGGTTGCCGGCATGGCGCACCGACAGCGCGGCCAGGTTCAGGACACGGCTGGTCGAGGCGGTCTTCTCGAGACCGCGCAGACTGCGGAACGTGCGATCGGACGATTTTCCCAAACGCTGGCTCTCCCCCGATCCCGCCGGGCCGAAGGGGAGGGCCAGGCGCGATCGCGACATCCTGAGATTGGAACGCAAGTGTTACTGAGAGTCCGACAAAGCGGAGCTTGGCCCCAGTCTGACGCAGTAAGGTTGACATTCGCCTACCCAAAACGGGGGTTTGCGACCGGACGCGCCGGCGGGCGCGCGTACCGCGAGTCGCCTCTTGCGCGAAAATCGGCTGGCGAACAGGTTGCGGCGGAATCGAGTTCTGGGGGTTCGGAATGATGTGGGCGAGCGCCGGCGCGGCGGCGACGGTCTTGGGTCTGGGCGCACTGGCGTGGGCGGCGGGGGCGCAGGAGCAGCCGACGTTTCCCGCGTCCCTGGAGCGGGCGACGCTGCTCGCCTGGATGCAGCGCGAGACCGACATCCTGCCCGAGCGCGTCGTGGCGGTGACGCCCCAGTCGGTGACCTCGGTCGTGTCGACCTTCCCGGCCGGCGGCGGGCAGGGCCCCAGGGTGGTGATCCGGGCCGAGGCGCTGTCGGCCGAGACCTTCGCGCGCACGGGATCCCTGTCGTGGCACGTGTCGCTGAGCGCCGACTGCCAGGCGCGGCGGGTGCGCCTGGGCGAGACGACCGGCTATGTGCAGCGCAATCTCCTGGGCGAGCGGCGGCTTCTCCGCGAGGCCGACGCCGACTGGCGCGTCCCCGAGACGGGCACGGCGCTGGAGTATGCCCTGCGCGCGGCCTGCGACCCGGACTTCCAGGGACCCTTTCAGACCAGGACCGTCAAGGTCGCGGCGACCGAGGGCGCGCCCTCCACGACCGCGCCCCCCCCGGCGCCCGCGCCTGCGCCAAGGGCTGCTGCGACGGCGGCCGCGCCGGTCGCCAGGGTCGCCCCCGCGGCCGGCGCCATCGTGGCGCAGGTGGGCGCGGCGCCCTCGGTGGCCGACGCCCAGAACCTGCTGGCGACGCTGGGGCGGCGCGTGGAAGGACGCACCACCTGGGTCGAGACCGCGCAGGTCGGCGGCAAGACCTGGCGCCGGGCGCTGGTCGGCGGGTTCGCCTCCACGGCCGACGCGCAGGCCTTCTGCGCCGAGCTCAAGTCGGCCGGGCGGGCCTGCTTCGTCCGCGCCGGCAAGCCGGGCTGAGGCCGCGCCCGGCGCGGTCGCGAAAACGCCACAGCGGCGCCGCTTAAACCCCTGGTCAAGGCCATTGGGTGCGTAGTGGTTCGATGCTCGCAGGATTGAGGCACGCATTGATGAGCCCGGTGACGGGACCGATCGCCACCGGCGTGGCGCTCGCGCTCGCGCTGGCCTACGGCGTCTCGGCCTCGATCTGGCGCTCGGAGCGCGCCGGCTACGAGGCCCGGATCGTCGAGCTGGCCCAGGCGTCCAACGCGACGAACGCGCGGCTCCGGACGGACCTGGCGGCGTGCCATGCGGCGAGGGCGGCGGCGCCGGCCGTGGTGGCCGAGGCCGGACCCGACGCCCAGACGCCCGCGGGCGCGCGGCGGCTGCTCCAGCAGGGCCCCGAAGGCATCGACGCCTGTGCGCGGATGGAGAGCGCCGACCGGGCGGTGCTCTCGAACCTCAAGGAATGAGCGGCCGCGTGCGCCAGCTTCTGCTCGTGGTCGCCGCGTCGGCGGCTCTCGCCGCCTGCCAGACCGTGCGCAAGGTGGACCTGCCGCCGCCTGCGCCGCCGCCCGCGCCTGTGGCCGCGCCGCCGCGGAAGCCGCCGCCCCCGGTGGCTCCGCCGCCCGCGCCGCAGCCCCGGGCCTGCGTCCCCTCGAACCTGCCGCCCGTGCCGCGCTATCCCGACAGCGACTCGGCGCTGCGCAACGCGCCGGGGGCCGCCGAGCGCTACCAGCTCCTCGCGGCGGGCCGGATCCTGCGCCAGCAGCGGCTGCGGCAGCTGGAGGCGGTGGTCGAGGCCTGTCGCTAGGCCCCAAACGAAGACGCCCCAGCGGTGAGGCCGGGGCGTCGTGACCGCAAAGGCGCGGGGCCTCAGCGGAAGCGGTACTGCACCTCGATCCCGTAGGTCCGCGGCAGGATGTAGGACACGGTCTGGTTCACCCGGTTGAACAGCGGGTGGTTCACGTTGTTGTTCACCTGGTTGTTGGTTATCCGTGTGCCGCTGACGCCGGCCGAGCCGCGCTGGTCGAAGGCGTTCTTCAGATAGGCGATCACCGTGAAGCGATCGTCCCGATCGTTGAACAGCATCCGGAAGTCGGTCGTGCCGTAGGACTTGGCCTTGTTGTAGTAGGTGTTGAACACCGAATAGTACGTGGCCGCGCGCCACACGTAGTTGCCCGACAGGGTCAGGTTCCCCTGCTCGAGCTCCCAGGTGTAGTTGGCGTTGACCGCGATCCGGTGCGGCGTCGAGGACGGCAGGCGGTAGCCGCTGATGTCCTGGTTGACGTTCACCAGCAGCGAGCAGGCCGGCGGCGTGCGGCCGGGGATGCAGGCGTTGGCCGCCTGGGCGGAAGCGGGCGCGATCCGAGCGCCCGGCTGCAGGGCCAGCGGGTCATCCGGATCCGGCGTGAACACGCCCTTTTTGATCTTGGCGTTCAGGTACGAGTAGTTGGCCAGGATCTGCAGGCGGTCGATGGGCTGCCAGATCGTCTCGAGCTCCAGTCCGTAGTTCTCGGCCTTGGGCACGTTGACGAACCGGGTCTGGTTCGCGCCCAGGGTCTCGTTGAAGAACGAGAGCGGGATCTGGATGTCCTGGTAGTCGTAGAAGAAGGCCGAGACGTTCGCCTGCAGGCGGCCGCCGAAGGTCTTCTTCAGGCCCACCTCGTAGGCGTCGATGATTTCCTTGTCGGTGGTGACGAAGGTCTGGAGCGTCGTCGTTCCCGAGTCGAAGCCGCCGGCCTTGTAGCCGCGCGAGTACTTGGCATAGGCCAGCGTGTCGGCGTCCGGCTTCCAGTCGACGCCGAAGGTGCCGGTCAGCGCGCTCCAGTTCTCGTTGAGGGTCCGGTGGCGCAGTCCGGTCGTGGGATCAGTGTAGATCCCGGCCACGCCGCCCACGACCGACGGGTCGGTCACCTGAACGCCGCCGATGGTGCTGAAGCCCGGCGAGGCGACCGCGGTCACGTCGACAGGGCGTCCATTGACCCGCGAGACCGGGCAGGTCGCCGTGTAGAGGCAGAAGAGCCGTGCGCCTTCGAACGAGGTCTTCTCGTCGTAGGTGTAGCGGAGGCCCGCCGTGACCTTGATCTCCTCGGTCGCCTGCCAGTCGACCTGACCGAAGGCGGCGTAGGACTCGTTCTTGTTCTCGGACTCGCCCACCGCATAGCGGCGCAGCGGGTTGGGGGCGGCCGCGACGGTGGAGGTGGGCGCCGTCGCGCTGAACAGGATCGGCGTCTCGAAGCGCGCGTCGTCCGGGAAGCGGGCGTCCGACAGGCGGTAGTTCGAGCCTTCGCGGTACTGGTAGACGCCGAAGAGCCACTGCAGCGGCCCGTCATGGGTCGAGGCGATGTTGATCTCGTTCGAGAACCACCAGACCTCTTCCTGGTACTGGTTGTGCTGCCGCGGGAAGTAGATCGGGCTGACCGTCGCCGGCTGCCCCGGCAGGCCGAACAGCGGGTTGGCCAACGGGCCGAGCAGGAACGGCGCCTGGCGCGACGTGCCGTCCAGGTCGGTCTGGAGGCGGTAGTCGTAGTAGGTCAGGCCGGTGATGTACTTGATGTCGAAGTTCTGAGCATGGAACGTCACGTTCAACGTCGTCGTGTTGCTCTCGAGATTGATGAAGTTGCCGTCGTCGGTGTTGTAGCAGAACTGGCAGGTGTTGCCGGGCAACGCCGTGGTCGTGCCGAAGGCGGCCGAGTTCGGAGTCAGCGGCGCCTGCAGCGGGTTGTCGATCACCCGGAAGCCGTAGGCGGCCGTGGTGCGGCCGCCAGGGCCGCGGCCCAGCGTGTGCCACTCGGTCGTCGAGTGCTTCAGCCACCACTCCAGCTTGCCGTCGGCGAGGCTGCCGTCGAGCTGGCCCTCGACGGTCCAGACGGTGCCGCGGTTGCCTTCGTCGGGGACGGCCGGGTTCAGGTTCTCGAAGACGCCCTTGCCGATGTTGCCCCAGGATCCGGCCAGGCGGCCGCGGATGCCGGCGAACAGCGGGCCCGACACGGCCGCTTCGAGCGCCTTGCTGTCATAGTTCCCGTACGAGCCGCGCGCCTCGGCGTAGAAGTCGTCGGTCGGGCGCTTGGAGATGATGTTCAGCGCGCCGCCGATGGCGTTCTTGCCGTAGAGGGTCCCCTGCGGTCCCCGCAGGACCTCGGTGCGCTCCAGGAACAGCGTCGACTGGGCGAAGGCCGTGACCGACGACGTGTAGAAGCCGTCGTTGTACATCGCCAGGCCGCCCTCGGTGGAGCGGTTGTTGGAGAAGCGGCCGATGCCGCGCAGCGAGGCGCGGTCGTTGTTGGTGGAGTAGGCGAGACCGGGCGTGAAGTTGGTCAGGTCCTGCACCGAGTTGATGCCGACGATCTCGCGGCGTTCATCGGTGAAGGCCGACACGGCCACCGGCACGTCCTGCAGCGACTGCTCCCGCTTTTCCGCGGTGACGACCAGTTCCTCGATCTCGTTGGTCGACGACGCCTGCGCGTGCGCCACGCCCGAGATTGCTGTCGCCGCAAACACGCACGACAGCAGCATACTCTTTCGAGACAACATGTTTCCCCCAAGCCCGTTTTCGACAGCGCCTTGATGGCGCTTGGTTTCGAATGTCCGGCATGGCGGGGCATGCGTCAACAAGCCTTTCCGCCTACGGAAGGCGAAATCGCACGGGCTGTTGATCTGAAGTCGCGGTCGGTAACGCAGGTCGGCAAAGTCCCGGCGGAGCGCGGAGAAGATGCGGCGGACGCGGTCGAATTGAGCGCCCGGTCGGGTCGCCCGGACGCGGGCTCAGGCCACGCGGTCTACGTCCGGGACCACGCCTGCGGCGCGCCAACAGCCGGTCAGGCCGATGCGGTCGGCGAGGTCGGCGAAGCGGGGATCACGGCGCATGCCGCGGGAAACCAGGACGAACATCATGTGGGTCTTCCGGCGGCGCTGGTCCTCGACCGAGAACTGCCCGGGCCGCCAGCGGACGCTGGCGATCAGGGGGGCTCTTTCGAGTAGCAGTCGCGGGCGTCCCCGTTCGGAACGCGCCCTAGGCGCCCGGGCGTCTCCGGGCCAAGGTGCGGTCCGGGGAAGGCGCATGGCGAGCTACCGCAGACGGCTGGAGCAGGACCTGGACGGCTGGATCGGCCGCGGCCTCGTGCCGGCCGAGAGCCGCAGCGCGATCCTGGACAGCGTGGGCGAGGGCCGCCGCCTGGATGCAGCCACGGCGCTGGGCATCGTCGGCGGCCTGCTGGCCGGGGTGGCGGCGATCGCCTTCGTGGCCGCGAACTGGTCCGACATCCCGCGCATCGTCCGCTTCGGCCTGATCCTGCTGCTGTTCCTCGGCGTGGCGGGCGCGGGCGCCTGGGCTGGCGCGCGCGGGCGGCCGGTCGCCAGCCAGGTGCTGCTGGCGGTGGCGGCGATGGTGTTCGCTGCGGCCATCGGGCTGACGGGGCAGATCTTCGACATCGCAGGCGATCCGCAGGCGGCGCTCCGGTTCGCCGCCGTGGCGGCGGCGCTGCTGGCGCTGGCGGGCGGGTCGGCCTGGACGGGCGTGCTGGCGCTGGTGTTCCTGGGCCTGGGCGAGTTCGCGGGCGCCGGCCTGTTCTCCGGCCGTGGAGCGCCGTGGCCGTGGTGGCTGGGACTGGGGTCCGCGGCGGGGGCCGGTCTCGCGATCCGCTGGCGCTCGCAGGCCCTGGCGCACGCGGCCGGCGTGGCCACGGTCGTGACGGCCGGCCTGCTCTACGGGAAGATCAGCGAGTACGAGGCCGGCCCCGTCGTGGCGCTGGCGCTGGGCGCCGTGGCCCTGGCGGCGGGCGCGCGGCGCGCCCGGGAGCCGTTCGCGCCGGCCGCCGGCGTGCTCTACGGCTGGTGGTCGGCGGCCGCGCTGTCGGCGGCGGCGGCGATGTTCGTCGATCTCAGCGGGACCGTGGGACTGGAGGCCTCGGACCGGGGCGTCGTGGTCAGCCTGCTGATGCTGCTGGTCTCGGGCGCTGTGGTCGCGCTGGGCCGGGTGGACCGGCATGGCGGCGTGACGGCGGTGGGCGTCCTGGGCCTGATCGGCGCCGGAGCAGCGCTGCTGACCAGCCTGGGCGTCAGCCTTCTCACCTCCGCGGCCGTGTTCGGGCTGGCGGCGCTGGTGGCGCTGGCGGCGGCCTTCGTGCTCAAGCGGAGGGCGGCATGAGGGCCGGCGCGCCCGTGCGCATCCTCGCCGCGGCCGGCGTGCTGGCGCTCGCGCTCGTGGGCCTGGTGGCCCGGGAGACCATCGCCCGCGAGCAGGGGACCGAGGTGCGGCTCGCCCTCGCCGGCTACGACCCGCGCTCTCTGCTGCAGGGGCACTATGTGCGGTTCAACCTCACGCATCGCTTCCCGCCGGGCTCGAAATGCCCGCCGGGCTCGGCGCCCGAGGCCGGGCCGGCGGAGGGCTGGGTGGCGCTGAAGCGGGAGGGCGATCACCACGCGCCGGCCGGCGCAGCGAAGACACGGGCCGAGGCGCTGAAGCTGGGCGAGGTCGCGGTGCGCGGGCGGATCGACTGCTTCGCCGACAGCGTCGCTGGGGTGAGCCGCATCCTGCGTCCGGGCGAGGCGCCTCCCGAGCAGCGGCCGGCCCCGCCGGAGCCCCTGATGGTCGGACTGGGTCTCGGGGTCGACCGCATCCACCTCGAGCAGAAGGAGGCCGAGGCGATCGAGGCGGAGTTGCTGCGGGCGCGCCCCGAGGGTGGCCCGCCCGGCTACGCGGTCCTGTCGATCGGCCGGGACGGCAAGGCGCGGGTGAAGGGCCTGATCGTCGGCGACCGGCGGGTCGAACTGGACTGGTACTGACCTCTCCTCGGCCATCGCGGCCGCGATGGGGAAGGCAATCACATCCGGAGGCGTGAGGGACGGTCAAGCCGCCCCGCTACCAACCGCAGAGATCGCGGAGGCGGCGCGGAGGGCGCGGAGATCTCCGCGCTCTCTGCGTTCGTCTCTGCGTCCTCCGCGGTTCAATGGAGCGCCTGCGGCGCCCGCAGAGATGCCCGCTACTCCGACAGTTCCACCGACTCGGGCTTCCGGCCTTCCGCCTCGGCCTTGCGGGCGCCGGCGAGGATGCCGGGGAGCGAATAGTTCCCCTCGTGGCAGGCGTACTCATAGACGGGCCCCTTCGAGGCGTTGAGCGGCATCTCGGCCTTCCAGACCGACTTGTAGACGGCGGGATCGTCCACCTCGAAGCGGTAGAGGATCTGGTCCTTGGAAATGCGCGTGAAGCGCTCGGTCACCTTGGCGTCGGGGCTGAGGTAGAGGCTGGCGCCGAAGTAGGGCCGCAGGGACTCGCCCGGGTTGAAGCCCGTGGTCTCGACGACCAGCGTGTCGCCCTCCCAGCGGCCGGTGGATTTGCCCATCCACTCCGGATGGTCCTTGGGCAGCCGGCGCGTGTCGGTGAGGCGGATGATGCGCGCGTCGTGGTTCATCTCGACGACGATGACCACGGCGTCGGCGGTCTGCTGGATCTGGTAGTGGTTGTTGTAGAGCACGTTCATCATCGGCGGCCCGGCGGTGGAGCCGAAGCCCAGGATGCAGCGCTCGCCCAGCGGCCGCGCCTCGGGGCCGTCGAAGGTGTTGCGGGCCTTCATCAGGGTGTCCTGGTAGCGCTTCCAGCCCTCGGGCCGGTAGGGCAGCTTGCCGTCGGCGGGCTCCACCAGCCAGGAGGTGCGCACCTCGCCGGCGATGCGGCCCATGCGGGTGCCGGGATCGACCCAGAAGGAGTTGTAGCCGCCGGGATCCTCGCCGGCCGCCGGGGCGCCGGCGTTGGGGTCGGACGGGCGGTTCTGGGCGGCCATCATCCGCGCCCGCATGGCCTCGACCTGCTGCGCCTGGGCCTCGGGAATGGTCAGGGTCTTGAACTGCGGGCCGCGCTCGAGGCTGGTCAGGGAGGCGTTGGTCCAGACCCCCTCGAGGTCGGGCTGGCCGAAGGCGTTCCTGGGCGCCTTCCAGACGGCGTCGGCGCTGGCGGCGGCCGCGGGCGCGGCGGCGAGCAGGGCGGCGGCGAAGCCGATGGCGAGTCTTGGGAAGAGGGCGCGCATCGGCTCAGGCCTTTCTGTCGGTGAGGGCGGCGTAGACCGCGTTGGGCGAGATTTCGCGGACCGGCGGGGTGCCGCGGCCGGGGATCGACCCGTCGAGGTTCTGGATCATGCCGACGAAGACGATGTCGTGGGTCGGGTCGATCCAGAACCAGGTGCCGAACGCGCCGCCCCACCAGTAGCTGTCCTGGCCGTGCGGCAGGCCGCTCTCGGCCGGCCGCTCGTGGACCGCGAAGTCCATGCCGAAGCCGAGGCCCTTCTGCACCGGGCCGTACAGGTCGACGCCGACGCCGGGCCGCAGCACGCTCTTGCGCATCAGCTTCACGGTCTCGGGCTTCAGGATGCGCGCGCCGTCGAGTTCGCCGCCGTTCAGCAGCGCCTGGCAGAAGCGGTAGTAGTCGGGCGCCGTGGAGAACAGGCCGCCCGAGCCGGACAGGAAGCGCGGCTTGCTGGTCTGAATGCGGGGCTCGCCGGCCGGGACGAGCCTGCCGTCGGCGTACGTGTGGACGCGGACCACGCGGGCGGTCTTGGACGGGTCCACCCAGAACTGGGTGTCGGGCATCTTCAGCGGATCGAAGATGTGCCGCTGGAAGTAGGTGGCGAGGTCGAGGCCCGAAATCTTTTCAACCACATAGCCCTGGATATTCACGACGGGGCCATAGGCCCAGTCCGTGCCCGGCTGGCTCTCCAGCGGCAGCGCGGCCAGCTTGTCGATCATGCCCTGGAGGTCGGTCTCGGCCAGGTTCCTGTCGGCGTAGACCGAGCTGACGCCGAAGCCCGCGGTGTGGCTCATCAGCTGGGCCATGGTCATCGGCTGCGCCTGATCGACGAGGCCCGCGGCCGTCTTCACCTTCAGGCCGGCGAACTGCGGGATGTGCCTGGCGACCGGGTCGTCCAGCTTCCACCTGCCCTGCTCCCACAGCTGCATCATGGCCACGCCGGCGATGGGCTTGGTCATGGAGGCGATCCGGAAGATCGAGTCGGCGGCCATCGGCGTGGCCTGCGAGACGTCCTGCCGCCCGTAGGCGTCGAGGTTCACGACCTTGCCCTTGCGGGCCAGCAGGGTGACCACGCCGGCCAGTTTCTGCTGGTCGACGAGGGCGTGCATCTCGCGGTTCAGCGCCGCCACGCCGGCGGCGGAAAAGCCTGCGGAAGCAGGGGGTTGGACCGTGACCTTCGCCCAGGCCGGGGCCGCGAAGCCGGCCGCGGCCGCCCCCAGCAGAAGATTGCGCCGATCGAGCATCTGATCCTGTCCTCCCCACGCCGGTCCGTTCGCGGACTCTCGCGCCACAGCATTCCCTGTCTTCGAAGAATGGGCCAGCCGTTTTGCGGCCGTGTTTCGCTCAGCGCGTCCCGGGCCCGGCCGGCCGGGCGAACTCGGGCGGGAAGGGCCCCTGGGCCGCCCCGTCGGCGCGCCTCAGCATCGCGCGGAAGCCCGCGTCCCGGGGCAGGGGGATGTCGGTCCCGCCGCTGGCGGCCAGCATGTCGAACAGCTTGCCGTTGAGCTGCTTCACGATCGCCTCGTGGCCCGGGCTGAAGATGAGATTCTCGGCCTCCAGCGGGTCGGCCTGCAGGTCGTAGAGCTCGTCGATGTCCCAGAGGCCGTGGTAGCGGATGTACTTGTACCGCTGCTCCCGCACGGCGTGGACCGTGGGCGTCATGGGGAAGTTGCGCTCCCAGTAGTACTCGTAGAGCAGCGCCTGCCGCCACGGCGCGGGCTTGCCCTGGGCGAGCGGCAGGGCGTTGGCGCCGGCCAGGCCCTTCGGCGCCTGCAGGCCCGCGGCGGCGAGCAGGGTCGGCGCGACGTCGATGTTGGCCACCACCTGGTCGACCACCGTCGCGGCCGGGAACAGCTCGGGGCAGCGGGCCAGCATGGGGATGCGGATCGATTCCTCGTAGGCGGTGCGCTTGTCGATCAGGCCGTGCTCGCCGAAGGCGAAGCCGTTGTCGCCCATGTAGAGGATCAGGGTGGAGTCCAGGACGCCGCGGCGCTCCAGGTGGTCCATCAGCCGGCCGGCGCTCTCGTCGACGGCGAGCAGGGTCTCGGCGTAGCGGCGGTAGTACTCGGCGATGTCGAGCCGAGAGTGGTAGGGGAAGTCGACGCCGTGCCAGCTGTTGCGCTGGTCCTGCACCCAGCGCGGCCGCGACCCCGGGTTGGCGGGCGCCGCCATGGTGGCCGGGTAGCGGAACGGCGCGCCGGCGTAGCGGCCCCTGTGCCGCGCGGCGGGCACGAAGTCGGAATGCACCGCCTTGTGCGACAGGAAGAGCAGGAAGGGCCGCTCGCCCGTCCGCCCCTCGAGCCAGCGCAGCGCATAGTCGGTGAGTTCGTCGGTGATGTAGCCCTGCTGGGGGACCTTGCGGCCGTCGACGTTCAGGCCGTTCGGGCTGGGCAGGTAGGTCCCCTGGCCCTTGAAGCTCACCCAGTGGTCGAAGCCGGGCTGCGGGTCGTCGCCCTCGGGGCCCATGTGCCACTTGCCGACGAAGGCGGTCTCGTAGCCCGCGCGCTGCAGGTGCTCGGGGAAGAAGGTGAGCGCCGGGTCGATGGCGTGGTTGTTGTCCACCACCCGGTGCTGGTGGGCGTAGAGGCCGGTGAAGATGGAGGCCCGCGACGGCGAGCAGAGGGCCGTCGTGACCATGGCGTTGCGGAAGTGCACGCCCTCGGCGGCGAGGCGGTCGAGGTTCGGCGTCTCGAGGAACGACTGGGTCTTCAGGAAGCCGAGGGCGTCGTAGCGGTGGTCGTCGGTCAGGATCACCACGATGTTGCGCGGCTTCGCTCCGGCCAGCCGGGCCAGCGGGGCCGGCCGGCGGCGCGGCCCCGGGGCCGCGGCCGCCGCGGCGTCCCACGAGAAGAGGCCCATGGGCGCAGCGAGGCCCAGGCCCGCCAGCAGCACCCGGCGGTCGGTCGAAGTCTCGTGGCTCATGTGCGCCTCCCGCGGTCATCGGGCGCCGGCGCCGGCAGGGCGTCAAGGGCGCGGCGGCGCGGAAATGGTCGCGGACAGCGCGGCCGCGCGTCGTCTAGATTGCCGGCCGACGACTGCCGACGACTGCGACTTTGGGGGGACTTCCGTGGCCGGACCGCTTGCCGAGGCTCCGCCGCCAGCACGGCGGCCGCTGTGGACGCAGCTCTATGTGCAGGTTCTGGCGGCGATCGCGCTGGGCGCCCTGATCGGCCACGTCTGGCCCACGGTGGGCGAGAGCCTGAAGCCGCTGGGCGACGCCTTCATCAAGCTGGTGAAGATGATCATCGCCCCGGTGATCTTCCTGACCGTCACCACCGGCATCGCCCACATGCGCGACCTGGGCAAGGCCGGCGGCACGGCGGTGAAGGCGTTCGGCTATTTCATCGCCGTCTCCAGCTTCGCCCTGGTGGTGGGGCTGATCGTGGCCAACGTCCTCAAGCCGGGCTGGAGCATGGCGCCAGTGGACCCGGCCACGCTCGATCCCTCCAAGGTGACCGACTACGCCACCAAGGCCCACGACCTGACCATCGTCGGGTTCCTGATGGACATCATCCCCTCGTCGGTGGCCAGCGCGTTCGTCGACGGGAACATCCTGCAGGTGCTGTTCTTCTCGATCCCCTTCGGGATCGCGCTGGCCATGATCGGCGAGCGGGCCGAGCCGGTGCTGAAGGTCCTGGACGCCACCGCTCAGGCCTTCTTCAAGCTGGTGGCCATCTTCATGCGCGCGGCGCCGATCGGGGCGTTCGGCGCGTTCGCCTTCACCATCGGCAAGTACGGGATCGGCTCGGTGGTGAGCCTGGCGGCGCTGGTGGCGACCTTCTACCTGACGTCGCTCGCCTTCGTGCTCGTGGTGCTGGGGGCGATCGCGGCGCTGAACGGATTTTCGATCCTGAAGCTGATCCGCTACCTCAAGGAGGAGCTGCTGCTGGTGCTCGGGACCTCGTCGTCCGAGGCCGCTCTGCCTTCTCTGATGGAGAAGATGGAGCGTGCGGGCGCGGCCAAGCCGGTGGTGGGGCTGGTGGTGCCGACCGGCTATTCGTTCAACCTCGACGGCACGAACATCTACATGACGCTGGCGGCCCTGTTCATCGCCCAGGCCCTGCGCATCGACCTCTCGCTGGCCGACCAGCTCCTGCTCCTCGCCGTCGCCATGCTGAGCTCGAAAGGCGCGGCCGGCGTCACGGGCGCGGGCTTCATCACCCTGGCCGCCACGCTCCAGGTGGTGCCGACCGTGCCGCTCGCGGGGATGACGCTGATCCTTGGGGTGGACCGGTTCATGAGCGAGTGCCGGGCCCTGACCAACTTCATCGGCAACGCGGTCGCCAGCCTGGTCGTGGCCGGCTGGGAGGGGCAGCTCGATCGCGGGAAGCTGGCGGCGGCGCTGGCGGGCGAGCCCGAACCAATCGCCGCGCAGCCGGTGGAGGCCGACGCGGACTGACCGCCTCAGCCCGCCTGACGCTCCAGGGACGCCGTGGCGGGGGGCGCGACGCAGCAGCGCTTGATGGCCGCCATCAGGTTCGACACCAGGATCGGCTTCGAGACGAAGTCCGAGAACCCGAGGGCGACGTACTCGGCCGGGCGGCGCGAGTAGATGTCGGCGGTGAGCGCGATCACGGGCACGTCGCGCTGCGGGCTGGCGGGCGCGCGCAGCTTCTCGACCACTTGGACGCCGGTCATCCCGGGCATGTGGATATCGAGAAGCACGAGGTCGAAGGCTTCGACGGCCAGGCGGTCGAGGGCCTCCTGTCCCGAGCAGGCGATCACGCCCTGATGCCCGAAGGCGCCCAGGATTTCCTGCACGACGCGCAGGTTCATCGGGTCGTCATCGACGTGCAGGACCTTGAGCGGCCTGCCGCCGTCGCCAGTCGTCTCCGACACTGGACTGCTCCGGCTGGGAGGCGCTGGGGGGTGCGCCTGCTGGCCCGACCATGTCCCGGGGCGGTTTAAGGTAACTTTATCGAAGGTGCTGAATCGTCGTTAACCCGGCTGATTCGCGGGCCGCGCCCCTGGAGAAGCCGGCGCCGGAGACACGGTCCGGCAGGGTTTCCGCGGCCGATCGTTCGGATTCTAAGCGTTAAGGAACAGCCTCGCCTCAGAGAAGCCCGGCCGTCACGGCGATGACGCCGGCCGCCGAGGCCGTGAGCGCGAGGATCTCGGTGACCCTGGCCCAGCGGATGATGTAGCGCGGGCGCATCGCGTCGCCTCCTGACGGGGGGACTCGCCACCCGGGCCGCCCGCCGCCGTGGGGGAGGTGGGGGGGTGCGGGCAGGCCCTGGCGTGGGGAGCGCCGGGGCAAGGGCCCGAGTGGCGAGATCTCGGAAATCCAGTTGTTGAGAGTTTAGTAAATACTGGAGTCGCGGCTGTCAACCCGGCCGCTTGGAGTCCCGTCAGATCTGGTCCGGGCGTGGCGCCGTCTCGAGAGGCGCGGAGATCCGGCAGACGACCCCCTCCGGGTCGAAATGCAGCTCGGCTTCCCCGTTGAGGTCGGAGCGTAGCCCTTGCGAAAGAAGGCGCCAGCCGAAGCCGCGCCGCCTTGGCGGCGTCACCGGCGGCCCCCCGACCTCGCGCCACTCGAGTTCGAACCGAGCCTGCTCGCCCTCGCAGTGCGCCCGCCAGCCGAGGATCACCTGGCCCGCGTCGCCCGACAGCGCGCCGTACTTCGCCGCGTTGGTAGCCAGTTCGTGCAGCGCCATGGAGAGCGCGATGGCCGCTCGCGCCCCCAGGCGGACCTCGGCGCCCGACGCCTGGATCCGCGCCTCGTCGAAGGGGGCCAGGGCGACCTGCACGATCTCGCGCACGGCCGCTCCCTCCCAGTGCTCGCGGGTGAGGATGTCGTGGGCCGCGGACAGCGAGACGAGGCGCGAGGTGAAGGCCGCGGACATCTCCGCCGGATCGCGCCCGCTGCGCAGGCTCTGGCGGGCGATCGACTGCACGGCGGCCAGGGTGTTCTTGACCCGGTGGTTGAGCTCGTTGATCAGCAGGCTGCGGCGCTCCTCGGCGCGCTTGCGCTCGTCGATGTCGATGGCGGCGTTCAGCGTCTGGGCGACCCGGCCCGAGGCGTCGCGCTCGAAGACGGCCCCACGGTCGAGGATCCAGCGGTAGCTGCCGTCCGCCCGGCGGATCCGAAGCTCCAGCTCCATGACCACGCCGTCCGGCTGCTTCGCGAGCGCGGCCACGCGGGCCATGACCCGCGGGAAGTCCTCAGGGTGTATCAGTCCGCGGAGGAACGCCCGGTCGGCCGCCTGCATGGCCTCGGCCGAGACGCCGTAGACCGCCTCCATCATGCCGGCCGCCCACGGCACGCGGCCCTCCAGGAAGTCGAAGATGTAGTTG
Organism: Phenylobacterium sp. T106; assembly: GCF_057219735.1. Lineage (NCBI taxonomy): Bacteria > Pseudomonadati > Pseudomonadota > Alphaproteobacteria > Caulobacterales > Caulobacteraceae > Phenylobacterium > Phenylobacterium sp. T106. The sequence goes on from NZ_JBXVWA010000009.1 coordinate 61,919, forward strand.
GCCGTCGGCGTGACGGCGTTGATGTGGGTGAGGCGCGCCTCGTTCTCCCTGACGGTGCGGTCCAGCGCCTGGGTCTCGGTGACGTCGTAGAGCGTCACCACCGCGCCCGTGATCCCTTTGGCGCCGGACGCCCGGGGCGAGACCAGCAGCCGCAGCGCGCGGACCTCGCCCTCGATATCGCGCAGCGTGACGTCGCCCTCGGTGGCGTGCCCCTCGAAGGCGGCGGCCAGCGGCGCCTCGAGCGCCTCTCGCAGGCCTGGGAGGAGAGCCTCGTCGGCGGCGACGCCGAAGGCCGGCGCCGGCACGGCGAGCCAGCGCTGTGCGGCGCGGCTGGCGACGTCGATGCGGCCGTCGACGGACAGGGCCATCACGCCCCAGGGCGCGCTCTCGAGCGTGCGGTACAGGCTCGCACGGTCGATGGTCGGCTTGGCCGACAGCTCGGCTTCCAGCTCGGCCACGCGCGCGCGCAGCCGCCGGAGCTCAGCCTCAGGGGTCTCGGACGACGCCATTCCAGCCCCACGAGCGCCACGCCAGGGATCTACATCCTACGGTAGCGTCGTGGGGCGGGATTGGCGAGGGCCTGCATCGGCCCCCGGGGTTCAGCAGGGGTACTCGCGCTGGATCTTCACGTGACGACCGATGTAGGGGTCCCAGACCCGCTCGCGCGTGACGCAGATGCGCCGGTCGCGCGGGTAATATCCGCCATAGTAGCTGTCGTAGTAGGGATCGTAGCGGTAGCCGGTGCTGTAGCTGCGGCTGTACGTGCGCGGGCCGCGGCGATCGTTGTCGGACAGGGCGGCGCCCAGGGCGAGGCCCGCGATGCCCGCGATGGCGGCCACGGCGACGTCGTTGCCGCCTCCGCCGCGATGGTGGTGCCGATAGTAGTGGCGGCGGTCGCCCGCGTCGGCCGGGCCGGCCACGGCCAGGACGGGTCCGGCGGCCATGACGGCGGCCAGGGCCGAGACGACGTACTTGCGCATGAGAGCCTCCTGATCTTGGAGGAGAGTTAACGGGCGTTGACCCTGAACCCAGCCTGAACGCCGCCGACAGGTTCGCTCAGCGCCGCGCACCGGCCGAGGCGGCGCGGACCGCCTTGAACTCGCTGGTGTCGTTCCAGTCCGGCCAGCGGCCGCCGTCGGCAAGCTCCCGGCCGGCCTCGAAGGCGAGCTGAACGTCGGCGGCCGCGCCGCGGTAGTCCTGGGTCGCCTCCCACCGGTCGCAGGTCTGGTGGTAGCAGCGGGCCGTGTAGTCCTCGACCCAGCGGTCCCCGGCGGCCCGGCCGCCCGTCTCCAGGTCGGCGCCGCCGCTCATCCCCATGAAGAGCAGCGTCGGCACGCCCCGCTTGGCCAGCGAGAAGTGGTCGGCGCGGTAGAACAGGGCGCGCTCGGGCCGCGGGTCGGGCGTCACCGTGCGGCCGCGCCGGGCGGCGACGGCGGCGAGATGCGGCTCCAGCTGGTTCTGTCCCGAGCCCACCAGCACCACGTCCTTCGCCGGGCCCGCGGTCTGCAGGACGTCGAAGGTGTAGCTGGCCGCCATCCGGGGCAGGGCCGCCTCGTGCGCCTGCGCCCAGTATTCGCTGCCCAAGAGCCCGCGCTCCTCGGCCGTCCAGGCGGCGAAGAGGATGGTCCGCGCGGGCGGCGGTCCCGCCTTGAAGGCGCGGGCCGTCTCGATGACGCCCGCCACGCCCACCGCGTCGTCCACGGCGCCGGGCCGGACCGTCGCCCCGTCGGCCGAGGCCGGACCCACGCCGTAGGCGTCCCAGTGCGCGGCGTAGAGGATCGTCTCGTCGGGCCGCGTCGCGCCCGCGATGCGCGCCAGCACGTTGCGGCTGACGAGCCGGGTGAAGCGGTTGCGGTAGTCGGCGGAGAACGTCGCGTTCTTCAGGGTCACCGGGCGGAACGCGGTGGTCCGGGCGCGGGCCTTTTCCGCCTCGAAGTCGAGCCCGGCCTGGCGGAAGAGGTCGACTGCCAGGTCGCGCTGGATCCAGCCCTGCAGCAGCAGCTTGTCCTTGGCGGGGTTCCTGCGCACGACGTCGTAGCTTTCGCCGTTCGGCGCGACCACGGTCGACCAGCCGTACGCCGCGCCGGCGGTCTCGTGCACGATCAGCACGCCCAGGGCGCCGCGGCGGACCGCCTCCTCGTACTTGTAGACCCAACGCCCGTAGTACAGCGCCGCGCGCCCCCCGAAGCGGCCCGCCACCGGCTCGCCGGGCTGGGCCTCGAAGTCCGGGTCGTTGATCAGGACGAGAGCGATCTTGCCCTTGAGGTCGACGCCCTTGAAGTCGTCCCACTGCCGCTCGGGCGCGGTGACCCCGTAGCCGACGAACACGATCGGCGCCGCGCGGATCGCCACGCGCTCCACCGGCCGCTGGGTTTCGATGCGAAGGTCGGACTGCTCGTGCAGCGCCTTGGCCTGGCCGTTGACCGTCAGGGTGTAGGTTCCGCCCGGTTCGGTCTGGTAGCGCCAGAGCGGCACGTCCTGCGTCCAGCCGCCGCCGTCGCCCGCGGGCTCCAGGCCCAGCGCCTTGAATTGGCCGACAATGAAGTCGATGGTCATCGCCTCGCCAGGTCCGCCGGGCGCGCGGCCCTGGTAGGCGTCCGAGGCAAGCTCGCGGGTGATGCCCGAAAGCCGCTCGGCCGAGATTTCCTGCGCCTGCGCCGGCAGAATGGCCGCGAAAGCGAAAGCTAGGGCTGGAAAGAGTCGCGTCATATCTCTCGTATAGAAGTGAAGGCTGCAGACCGCGCGCACGTTCGACGCGGCGGCGGCGACAGGGTGGTGACCATGGGCGTGCTGGACGATTCGATGCGCAAGCTGGGCAAGACCCAGGACTGGGCGCGACACCTGAAGCCCGAGCGGCTGTCGGGGCAGTACGAAATCTACGAGGGCTACGAGGAAGACAGCCGCGGGCGGGTGCGCCGCCGGGCTGCGGCCGCGGCCCGGGCCATCGAGGGCGCGCTCGACCGCGAGGCGCTGGCGATGGGCGCGCTCGGGCTGGCCATCGGGTTGGCGCTGGGCGTCACCCTCGCCCGGCGCGGCCGGCGCGCTTAAGTCGGCTTCCCGACTTCCGCTGAAAAATCAGCGCTCGTGGGGTTTCGGCCGGAACCCCTGAGCGCCCTTCGCGCGTTCACGCTGGCACAGGGCGGCCGGGCAGGTCGCCCCATGCCTGCCAGCGGAGCTTGCAATGACCGACATCGATACGGGAACGGCGACGGGCGCCGGCGCCTCGGGCCGCAAGGCCCAGGCGAAGGAGCTGATCGGCCAGGCCGGCCAGACGTTGAAGTCCGAGGCGCAGAGCTTCGCGAGCGTGGCCCAGGAGCGGGTCCGCGCCGAGGCGCAGAAGGGCACGCAGGCCGGCGCCAAGACGCTCGGCGACTTCGCCAACGCCATTCGCCGCGCCGGCGACGAACTCGCGAGCGCCGACCAGAGCCCCACCTCGCGGCTGGTGCAGAAGGCCGCGGACGGGCTCGAGGGCCTGTCGCGCGACCTGGCCGACAAGGACCCCGGCGACCTGCTGAACGCCGTCCGCGACTTCGGCCGGCGCAATCCGGCGGCCTTCATCGGCGGCGCCGTGCTGCTGGGCGTGGCCCTCGGGCGCTTCGTCCGGGCCTCGGAGCCGTACGACGCGTCGGCCCTGGCCGGCGAGGACCTCGCCTTCGAGCCCCAGGCGCCGTTCGAGGACGCGACGGACCTCGGCGCCAGCGGCGGCTACGCAGCCCCCCTAGCCGACAACCTGGGCGACCTGTCCGGGTCTGACGCCACCGAGACCGCCTCGCCGGTGGGCGTGGCCGACGACATCCCCGATCTGACGGAAGCCGATCCCACGGCCTCGCCGCACATCGGGAGCCGTTAGCGCCATGGATGGGGGTCAAACCCCACGGAGCGTCGGGCTCGTCGATCTGGTGGGCCAGCTCGGGACGGACCTCGCCGCCCTCGTGCGGAAGGAATCCGAACTCATCCGGGCCGAGCTTTCGGAAAAGCTGCGGGGCGCGGCCAAGGCCGTCGGCGACATCGCCGCGGGCGGTCTCCTGCTGGTGGCGGCGCTCCTCGTGCTGCTCCAGGCGCTCGTGCTGGCCCTGTCGAAGGTGATGGATCCGGTCTGGGCCTCGCTTCTGGTGGGGCTCGGCGTCGCCGTGCTCGGGGGTCTCCTGGTGCGCGTCGGCATGAAGGCGCTCAGCCCCGACGAACTGAAACCCGACCGGGCTGCCCGGCAGCTCCGCAAGGACGCTGAACTGATCAAGGGAGACAAGCCATGAAGAGTTCGGCCGAGATCGAGCGCGAGGTCGAAGACGCCCGCGGCCGCATCGACCAGACCGTCGGTGCGCTGAAGGACAAGATGCAACCCCAGGAACTGTTCGACGAGGCGACGAGGATCATGAGCGGCGCAAGCAACAAGGTGCTGACCACCACGGTCGAGCAGCTGAAGGAAAATCCCCTGCCGATCGCGCTGATCGGGCTCGGCGTGGCGTGGCTCGCCATGTCGCAGACGCGGCGCCCCCGTGTTGCGGGCTCCTCGGCCATGGGCGCCGACGGCTACTACCCGACCTACGAAGGGTACGAAGGCGACGAGGGCCTGCGGGCCAAGGTCCGGGAGAAGGCCGAGGCGGCCAAGGCCAAGCTGGCCCGGACGGCCGACGGCGCGAAGGCGCGGCTGAGCGCGGCCACGCACGCCGCGGGCGACGGCGCCGCCGGCGCCAAGGCCCGGGCTGCGGAGCTCGCCGATGCCGCGCGGGCCAAGGCGAGCGAGTACGGCGACGCCGCCAAGCAGCGCTTCGACGACACGCTGGAAGCCGAGCCGCTGGTGATCGGCGCCCTGGGCGTCGCGCTGGGCGCTGCGCTGGGCGCCGCGCTGCCGTCGACCCCGGTCGAGCGGCGCTACATCGGCCCCGCGCGGACCAAGGCGACCGAGGCCGCGAAGGCGCAGCTGGGCGAGCTCAAGGGCACGGCCGCGCGCGCCTACGATCAGGTGAAGGACGAACTGCATCGGCAGACCGGTCCCGACGGCGACGGCGCGACCCTTCGCGAGAAGGCCGCCTCGATCGCCGAGGCGGGATCCCGGGCCGTGCGCGACGAGCTGTCCGGCCCCGCCGCGCAGCACTGATCCCGTCAGGGCCTGCCGCGCCTGTTCAGAACCAGGCGCGCAAGCCCACCACCAGACGGGTGTCCTCGACATCATCGCCGGCCGCGCGCGCGCGGCCGGCGGTTTCGCCCAGCTTGCGGCTCCAGTTGACGCCGACATAGGGCGCGAACTCCGGCGCGACGGCATAGCGCAGCCGCAATCCCAGCTCGAGATCGGTGACGCCGGCGGCCAGGCCCAGGGCGGGCGCGTCTTGCGCGGCCAGGTTCGCCTCGGCCCGCGGCTCCAGGATCAGCCTCTGGCTCAGGCGCAGGTCGTACGAGCCCTCCAGCCGGACGGTGACGTCGCCCCGGTCTGACAGAAACGCGTGCGCGCCGACCTCGAACCAGTAGGGCGCCAGGCCCTCGACCCCCACGGTGGCGTAGGTCCGGCGGCGCGGCTCCAGGTCGTGGCGGACGCCGGCGCGCAGGTCGAAGTAGGGGCCGACGGCGTGGGACCACAGCGCCTGGATCTCAGCGTCCTCCAGTCCATGGCCCTCGCTCTCGCCCTCGGTCGCGATGACCAGCCGGTCGATGTCTCCGCCGTAGGAGATGGTCCCTTCCCAGGCATAGCCGTCGCCGCGGCCGGCGGGGCGATACTCGAAGGTCTCCAGGCGCGTCGTGGCCCAGTTCATCACGCCATGCTCGCGACGCAGCAGGCCGCGCGCGGCCGCCATGTCGGCCGGCGGGAAGACCCGGTCGGCGGCGTGATCGGTGGGAACCGGCGGCGCCGGCGCGGACGGGATCGGCGCAGGCTGTACGACGTGGCCGGCATGCGGGTCATGCGCCGAATGGCCGGCGTGCGGATCGGCCAGCGGTGGGGCGGGCGGGGCCGGCCTGTGATGCGCGTGCGGGTCTGCAGGCGCGGCGTGGCCGGCGTGCGGGTCGGCCACAGCGGGAGCGGGCGGCGCCGACCTGTGATGCGCGTGCGGGTCCGCCGCCGGTGGGGCGGGCGGGGCAGGCCGGTGGTGCGCGTGCGGATCGGCTGGCGCGGCCTGAGCCCGGTGCGCGGCGTGCGGATCGGACACCTGAGCGGCGGCGGGGGCGGTGGCGGGGGCGGCGATGGCGGCGAGCGCCAGGATCAGGGCGGGGTTCATGCGTGCGCCATCGGTCGCACGGTCACCACTCGGAACATCCCGGCGTGCATGTGCAGGAGCATGTGGCAGTGGAACGCCCAGTCGCCGGGCGCGTCGGCCGTCAGGTCGAAGGCGAGCTTCGCGCCGGGCATGACGTTGACGGTGTGCTTGCGCGGCTGCCGGTCCGCCTCGGCCCCGTTGACCACCTCGAAGAAGTGCCCGTGGAGGTGAATCGGGTGGTTCATCATGGTGTCGTTGACCAGGACCACGCGGACGCGCTCGTCCAGGCGGAAGGGGATGGGCTCGGCGCCTTCGGAGTACTTCACTCCGTCGAACGACCACATGAAGCGTTCCATGTTGCCCGTGAGGTGGACCTCGATCTGCCGGGTCGGCGGCGCGGCCTTCGGATTGGGGGCGAGGGCCACCAGGTCCTTGTAGGTCAGCACGCGGCCGGGCGCGTCCTCCAGGCCGGTGGGGCGCTCGCCGATCCGGTCGACCGGCATCGGCGAGATCATCTGAACGCTGGGCGTCAGCTTCACCTGGGGCGCGTTCTTCGGGTCGCGCATCGACATGCTGTGGCCGCCGCCGCCGTGGCCGGCATGGCCCGACATGTCCATGCCCATGTCGCGCATGGTCAGCACCTTGCGCGGACGCAGGGGCGGAACCTCGGCCGACATGCCGGGGCGGGGGGCCAGCGTGGCGCGGGCCATTCCCGATCCGTCGGCCGCCTCGGCGACGAGGGTGTAGGCGCGGTCGTCCGGGATCGTGACCACCACGTCGTAGGTCTCGGCGTTGGCGATCTGCAGTTCGTCGACCACCACCGGGCGCACGTTCTCGCCATCGGCCTGGACGACGGTCATCGGCAGCCCCGGGATGCGCAGGTTGAAGAGCGTCATCGCCCCCGCGTTGATGAGGCGCAGGCGCACCCGCTCGCCGGGCCTGAACAGGCCGGTCCAGTTGTCGCGCGGGCCGTGGCCGTTCACCAGGTAGCGGTAGGTCGAGCCGGTCACGTCGAGGATGTCGGTGGGATCCATCCGCATGGAGGCCCAGGCGGCGCGGTCCTTCAGCGGTTGGTCGCGGCCCGCGAGCAGCCCGGCCACGGTCTGCTTCTGGCGGTTGAAGTAGCCGGGCTCCTGCTTGAGCTTTTTCATCAGCGTGTGCGGGTGCAGGAAGCTGTAGTCCGAGAGCACCAGGACGTGCTCGCGATCGTAGGCGATCGGGTCGGCGCCCGCGGGATCGAAGATGATCGGCGCGTAGTGGCCGACCAGCTCCTGCAGGCCCGAATGGCTGTGGTACCAGAACGTGCCCGCGTGCCTGACGGGGAACTCGTAGACGAAGGTCTCGCCGGGATCGACGCCCGGGAAGCTGACGCCCGGCACGCCGTCCATCTGGAACGGCAGCAGCACGCCGTGCCAGTGGATCGAGGTCTGTTCGTCCTTCAGCCGGTTCTCGAGGGCGATGCGGACCGTCTCGCCCTCCTTCAGCCGGATCAGCGGGCCGGGGACCGAACCGTTGATGGCGATCCCGTGCCCGGCGCGGCCGTCGACGGTCAGGGGGACGTGGTCGACCGTGAGCCTGATCTCGGGGCCGGTCAGCGCACGAGCGGCGGCGAGCCCGGGCGTCTGGCTGCGGGCCCAGGCGGGCAGGAGCGCCGCGAGCGCGCCGCCCCCGCCGAGGGCGGCCGCGCCGCGCAGGAGCTGGCGTCTGTCGAAATCAGTTGCGCGGGGGCGCATCACGGGGGGTCCTTAGGCTCTGTTCGTGGCGGGATTCGTTCGCCGACGGCGGGGGAGGCGCGTCATGCTTCGGGTGTCGACCCAGATCCACAAGTGGCTGGGCCTGGTGGTGGGACTGCAGGTGCTGGCCTGGGTGGCGGGCGGCCTGGTCATGACCGCCATTCCCATCGAACGGGTCCGCGGCGAGCACCATCTGGCGCGCTTCCAGGCCGACGCGCTGCCGGCCGAGGGCCTGGTGAGCTACGCCGCCGCGGCCGCGCGCCTGGGCGTCACGCCCGTGGAGGCGACGCTCAAGTCGACGCTTCGCGGCCCGCTGTGGGTGCTGAAGGACGCCGACGGCCGCACGCACGTGGCCGACGCCGCCACCGGGAACCACGTGGCGGCGCTGCCCCAGGCCGAGGCGCGCTTCCTGGCGGGCGCGCAGTACCAGGGGCAGGGCAAGCCGGTCGCCGTGCGCTGGTTCGCCGAGCCGCCGCAGGAGGCGGGGCGGCCGGGGCCGCTCTGGGCCGTCGACTTCGACGACGCCGAAAAGACCCGCTTCTACGTCTCGCCCGAGACGGGCGAGGTGGTGAGCCGACGGTCCGACGTCTGGCGGTTCTACGACTTCTTCTGGCGGCTCCACATCCTGGACTTCACGACGGGCGAGGACTTCAACCACCCGCTGATCATCGCCGCGGCGGCGCTGTCGCTGCCCATGGCGGTGACGGGCCTGATCATCCTGGTGATCCGGCTGGCGCGCGATCTCAAGGGACTGCGCCGCCGCCGTGCGGCGGGCTAGGCAGGACACGACAGGCATATCAGCGGGCCGTCCGCTCCAGGAGCTGGATCAGTTCGGACGCCTTGCGGCGCTGCTCGTCCTTGTCGCCGGCGGCGATGGCGCCCTCGATGCAGTGGCCCAGGTGGTCGCGCAGCATCTCGGTCTCGACCTTCGCCAGGGCGGCGCGCACCGCCTGGATCTGCGTGAGCACGTCGATGCAGTAGCGGTCTTCCTCGACCATGCGCGCGACGCCGCGCACCTGCCCCTCGATGCGGTTCAGGCGGTTCACGAGGCGGGGCTTGTTCTCACGTTCCATAGGGCGACAGATATACCCTGCCCGGGTAATTGCGCAATGCCCCATGGGGGTATATCTGACATGGCCTGGAGGCAGCCATGGCCCATCACGATCACCACCACCACCACGCCCACGATCACGGCGGGACGCCGGCAGATGCGGGCAAGACCGCCACCGACCCGGTGTGCGGCATGAAGGTGAATCCGCTCACGAGCCCGCATCATGCAGAGCACGCGGGCGTCCCGTTCCACTTCTGCAGCGCCGGCTGCCGCACCAAGTTCGTCGCCGATCCGGTGAAGTACCTGGAAACCGAGCGCGCGCCGCCGCCGCCCGCCGCGCCCGGCGCCATCTACACCTGCCCCATGCACCCCGAGGTCCGTCAGGAGGGCCCCGGCAGCTGCCCGATCTGCGGCATGGCGCTGGAGCCCGAGACGGTCACCGCCGACGCAGGGCCCAATCCCGAACTGGCCGACATGACGCGGCGGTTCTGGGTCGGCCTGGCGTTCACCCTGCCGGTGTTCGCGCTGGAGATGGGCGGCCACCTGGTGGACCTGCACGCCCTGATCGCACCCAAGGTCTCGAACTGGCTGCAGCTCGCCCTGTCGGCGCCGGTCGTGCTCTGGGCGGGCTGGCCGTTCTTCGAGCGCGGATGGGCCTCGCTGCGCACCCGCAACCTCAACATGTTCACCCTCATCGCCATGGGCGTGGGCGTGGCCTTCGCCTACAGCCTCGTGGCGACGCTGGCGCCCGGGGTCTTCCCGCCGGCCTTCCGCCGGCACGACGGCAGCGTCCCGATCTATTTCGAGGCGGCCTCGGTGATCACCGTCCTGGTGCTGCTGGGCCAGGTCCTGGAACTGCGGGCCCGCGAGCAGACGTCCGGGGCGCTCCGGGCCCTGCTCGACCTCGCGCCCAAGACCGCGCGCCGGGTGCGCGAGGACGGCGACGACGAGGAGGTGACCCTGGACCTCGTCCAGCCCGGCGACCGCCTGCGCGTCCGCCCGGGCGAGAAGGTCCCCGTCGACGGCGAGGTCCTGGAAGGCCGCGTCTCGATCGACGAGTCGATGGTCACGGGCGAGTCCATGCCGGTCACCAAGGAGGCCGGCGCGAAGGTGGTCGGCGGTTCGATCAACAGGACCGGCTCGTTCGTCATGCGGGCCGAGAAGGTGGGCGCCGAGACCCTGCTTGCCCGCATCGTGCAGATGGTCGCCGCCGCCCAGCGCAGCCGCGCGCCGATCCAGCGGATGGCGGACAGGGTCTCGGGCTGGTTCGTGCCGGCCGTGATCGCCGCGTCCGTGCTGGCGTTCGCGGGCTGGTGGGTGTTCGGGCCCGAGCCCCCGTTCGCCTTCGCACTGGTCGCGGCGGTGTCGGTGCTGATCATCGCCTGTCCGTGCGCGCTGGGCCTCGCGACGCCGATCTCGATCATGGTCGGCGTGGGTCGCGGCGCGCAGGCCGGGGTCCTGATCAAGGACGCCGAGGCGCTCGAGCGCTTCGGAGCGCTGGACACCCTGGTCGTCGACAAGACCGGAACCCTGACCGAGGGGCGGCCGGCGGTCACCGCGATCCGGCCGGTCGCGGGCCTCGACGAGGCCGAGGCGTTGCGGCTCGCGGCGAGTCTCGAGCGGGGGAGCGAGCATCCCCTGGCCGACGCCATCGTGCAGGCCGCCCGCGCGCGCGGGCTGACCCTCGCGGAGCCCACCGGCTTCGACTCGCCCGTCGGCAAGGGCGTGACCGGGGTCGTCGGCGGGCGTCGGGTGGCGCTGGGGTCGGGCCGCTTCCTCGCCGAGCTCGGTGTCGACACCTCGGCGCTCGAGGCCGAGGCCGAGGCGTTTCGGGCCGAGGGGGCCAGCGCGATCTTCATGGCGCTCGACGGCGAGGCCGCGGCGATCTTCGCCATCGCCGATCCGGTGAAGGCCACGACGCCCGAGGCGGTCCGTGCGCTGAAGGCCGAGGGCGTCCGGCTGGTCATGATGACCGGGGACAACCGCACCACGGCCGAGGCGGTGGCCCGCCGGCTGGGCATCGACGAGGTCGCGGCCGAGGTGCTGCCGCAGGACAAGGCCGCCGTCGTGGAGCGGCTTCGGCGCGAAGGCCGCCGCGTCGCCATGGCGGGCGACGGCGTCAACGACGCCCCGGCCCTGGCGGCCGCCGACGTGGGCGTGGCCATGGGCGCGGGGTCGGACGTGGCGATCGAGAGCGCGGGGGTGACCCTGCTGACCGGCGACCTGATCGGCCTCGTGCGGGCGCGGCGGCTGTCGCGGACGGTGATGCGCAACATCCGCCAGAACCTGGTGTTCGCCTTCGCCTACAACGCCGCGGGCGTGCCCGTGGCGGCGGGCCTGCTCTACCCGGTGTTCGGCTGGCTGCTGTCGCCGCAGATCGCCGCGGCCGCCATGGCGCTTTCCAGCGTCAGCGTCGTCGGCAACGCGTTGCGGCTGCGTGGCGTGCGGCTGTAGCGCGCCGGGCGGGTCAGTGGACGCCGGGCGTGATGCTGTCGGCGGCCTCGCCGCAGGCCTGCTCGCATTCGCGGCAGGCCTCGGCGCAGATCCGGCAGTGCTCCATGTGCTGCGCGTGACGGCTGCATTCGTCGCCGCAGAGCCGGCAGGCCTCGGCGCAGGTCGCCAGCAGGCGCTGGATGACGCGCTCGTTGGAGCCGGTGCGGCGCGCCCCGACCAGCGCCGTGCTGGTGCACAGGTCGGCGCAGTCGAGGTTGAACCGGATGCACTGGGTCAGCTCCGCCACATTCGGCTCGGCGAGGCACGCGTCGGCGCAGGAGGCGCAGACCTGGGCGCAGTTGGCGGCGAGTTCGATCGCGCGGATGAGGGCGTCGTTCGTGGCGCCGCGGACCTGGGGATGCGTGGCGATCATGGCGTGGGTGCGCATGGCGATCTCCTTGGGGGACGGTCCACAACCGTGCCGGCCCCCTTCGGTTGCAGCGGCGCCGGAACTACCGGGGCCCGTCGCGCTTTTCCGCACGGCCACCCAAGGAGACATCCGAATGCACCGGAACCTGCCGTTCGCCGCGGTCGCCGCCGCCACCCTCGCGCTCACCCTGGGGGCCTGTTCGAAGGAACGCGAAGCCGAGGTCAACACGGGGACCGCCGAGGTCGAGGTGAAGACCACGTTGCCGGAAAGCCAGGTGAGCGACCAGCAGCTCGAGGCGGCCGCCCAGGGCGCGGCGGCCATCGCCGAGACGCCGCAGGGCTCGAACACCGCCGTCGTCGTGACGCCGCCGGCCGACGCGCCCGCGCCCACGGGCGAGACGGTGACGGGCGGCGAGCGGAAGTAGGCGTCAGTCGCCGCCTTCCTCCTTCACCTCGCCGCGGTTGCCTTCCATCTCCCGGCCCTTGCGTTCCTCTTCCCGGGCGCCCGCCAGGATGCCGGGCAGCGCGTAGTTCCCCTCGGCGCAGGCGTACTCGTAGATCTGGTCCTTGCTGAGGTTCCAGGCCACCTCGCCCTCCACAGGCTCGGTGAAGGTCGCCGGGTCGGTGACGCGGAACTGGTAGAGGAGCTGGGTCGGTGAGATGCGGGTGAAGCGCTCGGTCACGCGCATGTCGGCCGTGGCGCCCCGGAAGGTCTGGTCAGGGCGGAAGTTGGTGGTCTCGACCACCAGCGTCTCGCCCTCCCAGCGCGCGACGCTGTCGCCCATCCACTTGCGGATCGACGCCGGCTCGTGGCGGTCGTTCAGCCGGAAGACCCGCACGTCGTGCACCATCTCGATCTGCACCGCGACCTGGTCCGGCGACTGCGCGATGGCGTAGTGGTTGTTGTAGAGCACCGGCAGCATCGGCGGGCCGGACGTGGAGCCGAAGCCCACGAGGCAGCGCTCGCCCAGCGGGCGGCGCTCGGGGCCGTCGAAGTTGCCCACCTGCGCGTTGCCGAACTGCGCCCGCTGGCGGGCGAGCGCCTCGGGGCGCATGGGCAGCCGGCCCGACGCGGGCGACACCAGGATCGACGAGCGGGCCTCGGCGCCGACGCGCATCACCCGCGTGCCGGGATCGACCCAGAAGTTGTTGTATCCGCAGTTCACGCCCGAGAAGCCGCGGCCGCACTCGTGCGGCAGATCCTCGGTGCGCAGCTTGGGGTCCGTCGGCGCGGCGCCGGCGGCGTTCAGCTGGGCGTTGGCGCTCTCGGCGGCCTTCACCTCGGCGTCGGTCAGCACCAGCCGCTGGCCCAGCGCGGCGTCCCGCTCCAGCCGCGTGATCGTGGCGGGCGACCACACGCCGGCCAGGTCGGGCTGGCCCCAGGCGTTGCGCGGCGCCTTGTAGCCCTTGGCGTACGCGGCCGGGTCGGAAAGGGCGGCATGAGACGCCTCGGGGATGACGAGGGGCGCCGCCGCGATCGCGGCGGCCAGGGCGGCGAGCGCCAGGCGGCGGGTCATGGGCTTCCTCCTATGGGTCCCGCGACGCCCGAGCGGGCCGCGGAACAAACCGGATCTTCGAGTCCGTCGCAGGCAGCATAGGCCCTTGGCCGCGTCTTGCGGAAGGGGATCAGCCGGGATGGACGCCATGCCGGCGCAGCGCCTCGGCCGCCCGCCAGCCCAGCCAGGCCGCCGGCAGCATGAACAGCCCCGCCGCGACCACCGGCGCCCAGGGGCCCACGATGGAGAACAGCGCGCCGCCCAGCACCGGGCCGACCACCCGCGACGCGGCGCCGGAGGCGCTGCCCGCGCCCAGGACGGCGCCCTGGCGGTCGGGATGCGTAGACCGCGAGACCAGGGTCGTGGTGGCCGGCTGCCAGACGGAGTGCCCGACGACCGAAGCGGTCAGCGCAAGGGCCGCCATCCAGCCCACGGGCGAGGCGGCCATGGCCAGCATGCAGACCGATGCGAAGGCCAGTCCGCCCGCGATGGTCACGCCCGCGCCCCAGCGGCGCACCAGCATCCCCGACAGCACGGCCTGGGTGACCGCGGCGGCGACGCCCGTTCCCGCCATGACGAGCCCGACCTGGCGCGGCCCCCACCCGAACCGCGCTTCGGTCCAGAGTCCCAGCACCGACCACATGGACGACGAGGCGAAGAAGCCCAGGAAGATGGTGGCGAACGCCCGGCGCAGCACCGGATGGCGCCATGCCTCGCCCATGGCCTCGAAGGGGTTGCCCCGCGGCCCCGCGCTCGTCTGCGGATGCCGGCTCTCGCGCACGAACGCGATCACCCCGATCGTGGCCGCCGCGCAGAGGGCCGCGGCCACGATCAGGGGCGGCTGGAAGCCGGTGGGGCCCAGGCTGGGCTGGGCCATCAGCCCTCCCAGGGCCGGTCCCACCACGAAGCCCACGTTGAACGCCGAGCCCACCAGACCCAGCCGGTGGGGCAGGGCGGCGGCGGGCGAGACGTCGACGATGTAGCCCTGGATCACCGACATGTTGCCGGAGAAGAAGCCCGCCAGCGCGCGGACGAGGATGGCGATCCAGATCGTCGGCGAGAAGGCGAGCGCCAGGTAGCCCAGCCCCGAGGCGACGATGGTGATCAAGAGCACGGGCCGGCGGCCGATCCGGTCGGACAGGCGGCCGAAGAAGAGTTCGCCGCCGAACTGGCCCGCCGAATAGACGGCGAACAGCAGCGTCACCTGCCAGGGTTCGGCGTCGAACGCCGTGGCGAAGAACGGCAGCAGCGGGATCACCACGCCGAACCCGATCAGGCTCAGGATGACCGTGAGCAGCAGCACGGGCACCGCCGCCGCGGAGGGCGGCGGCGGAACCTGTGTCGGGCCGGGACGGGGCGGGCTCACCCCCAGGGCTTACCCGGCGTTGCGCCGGACCTCCACCCCGCGCGTCAAGGCTTCAGCACCACCTTGATGCAACCGTCCTTCTTGTCGTTGAACAGGCCGTACATTTCGGGCGCGCGGCCCAGCGGCTCGGTGTGCGTCACGACGAAGGTCGGGTCGATCTCGCCGGAGTCGATGCGCTGCAGGAGATCGTCCGTCCAGCGCTTCACGTGCGTCTGGCCGGTGCGGATGGTGAGCCCCTTGTTCATCAGCGCGCCCATCGGGATCATGTTCGACATCCCGCCGTAGACGCCCGGGATCGAGACCGTGCCGGCCGACTTGCAGGCCATGATCGCCTCGCGCAGGGCCACCGGCCGCTCGGTCTCGAGCTTCAGCGCCACCTGCACGCGGTCGATCATCTGCAGGACCGGCGTGGGCCCGTGCGCCTCGATGCCGACGGCGTCGATGCACTTCGCCGGTCCGTGGCCGCCGGTCATCTCCTTCAGCGCGGCGATCACGTTCACCTGGCTGCGGTCGAGGATCTCGGCGCCGAGGCGCTGGGCGACGGCCAGGCGCTCGGGCACGTCGTCGATGGCGATCACGCGGTGGGCTCCCTGCACGATCGCCGACTGGATCGTGAACAAGCCGACGGGCCCGCAGCCCCACACCGCCACCGTGTCCGAGGGCTGGATGTCGGCGAACTTCGCCGCCTGCCAGCCGGTGGGCAGGATGTCGGAGAGGAACAGGTACTTCTCGTCCTCGCCGGTGTGGGGGACCTTGACGACCGTGCTCGCCGCATAGGGCACACGCATGTACTCGGCCTGGCCGCCGGCATAGCCGCCGGTGATGTGCGAATAGCCGAAAAGCCCCGCCGTCGTGTCGCCGAAGAAGGCCTTGGCGAGGTGGGCGTTGCGGTTGGTGACCTGGCAGACCGAGAAGTTGCCCGCCAGGCACTGCTCGCACTCGCCGCAGATCATCTGGAACGGCACGACCACGCGGTCGCCGACGTTCAGGCCGCCCGCGCGCGCCTCGGGGCCGACCTCGACCACCTCGCCCATGGGCTCGTGGCCCAGCACGTCGCCCAGGCACATGGTCGGGACCAGGCCGTTGCGCAGGTGCAGGTCCGACCCGCAGATGCAGGTGGAGGTGACCCGGATGATGGCGTCCTTCGGGTCTTCGATGATGGGGTCGGGCACGACCTCGCAGCGGAGATCCTTCTTGCCCTGCCAGCAGATGGCTTTCATGCGTGGTCTCCGGTCAGACGCAATTGCGCTTCACGGTGCTCATGCGCACCGCGGCGAAGAGATCGAGCGCCGTGACCGCGAGTACGACGCCGAGGGCGACGCGGGCGTTGCCGCGCTTGGGATTCTCGGGTCCGCACAGGCGGCTCAGCACGGCGATGTCGAAGGCGTCGCCGGCGACGCGGGCCCACAGGATCGAGGCGCGCGTGGGATCCGAGGCGAGGGTGACGCCGGTGGCCATCTCCCGCGCGCCGAACGCCAGCCGGGTGATCTCGGGCGAGTTCGTCAGGCCCAGGAAGCTGTTGACGCTGCCCGGCGCGAACAGGCCCCAGAGGCCCAGGCCGATCGCGTTCTGGCCCAGCATGAAGGACACCTGCGGCGCGACGGCGGGCCGGGCGCGCACGCGGTCGGCGAAGAAGTGCGCCTGGCCGCCCCCCGGCAGCGGCGCGGCCGCGCCGTGCACCGGCGCGGCGGCCGCCTGGTCGAAGGTCCAGGACCGCGGCTCGGTGGCGAGGGCTTCCGGGGCGGCCGACTTCCTGCGGCGTTTCGGGGCGGCGGCGTCGAGCTCAGGGTCGGCGATGGACACGGGCGGGCTCCAGGGTGGCTGCGTGGGCTGTCCCAGCGAGACCCGCGAGCGGGGGTCTTCGTTCCACGGGCCTGACAAAGTGATCGGGGCGCGCGCCGACACGAAAACGCCCGCCGGGCGGGCGCTCGGCGGGCGTCGGGTCCGTAAGCGAGGACCGGCGTCAGGTCGCGCCGCCGGCCTGCTGCAGCTGCTTCACGCGGTCGAGGTGCTGCTGGATCTTGGGAACGGCCTTCCCGGCCATGTCCTTGAGCCCGGCGTTGTCGCCGCGCTCGGCGTAGCCCCGCATGAGGTCGAGCGCCTCGCTGTGGGCCGCCTCCTGCTGGCTGAGGTAGACGCGATCGAAGTCGGCGGCCGAGGCCGCGTTCAGGTTGTCGATCATGCCCTTGCGGCGCTCGTCGAGGCCGGTCGGCGGCGTCTGGTTGGCCGCGGTGGCCAGCGGCTTCATCTGGTTCATCATGGCCGTGTGGTCGGTGGCCATCATCTGGCCGAACGCCTTCACGTCCGCCGAGCGGGCCTTCTGCTGGGCGATCCGCCCGGCCTGGACCTCGTACATGTCGCTGATCGCGGCGTTGGTGACGAACGATTCCGTGGTCATGGGGCCCATGGTGTTGGCCGCCACGGCGCCCACGGCGGCGCTGGTCGCGTCCTGCGCGGCGTTGACGGTCTCGTTCGTGGTGCCCGCGTCGGTGGAGGCCGGGGGGTTGTCGGTCTTCTGGCACGCGGCCAGCGCAAGCGCGGCCGCTGCGGCCGCGAATAGGGTCGGGGTCTTCATCAAGCTCTCCCTGGATCAAATGTGGGCGAGCAACCCGGCTCAGCGGGCGTTTGTTCCGGACACGACGCTGAGGGCCGGGGTCTGGAGGACCAGCCGCCGCCGTCCGAGGTCGACGGCCATGCCGAAGCGGCGCAGGAGCCGCAGGCCGATCAGGCCCGAGGGGGCCGGCGCATGGGTGGCGGGCGCATAGATCTGCACGTCGATGTCGCGCAGCGTCACCGGACCCAGCCGCACCTGGCGCGCCGTGACCAGGCGATCGACGCTCAGGCCGCCGAGGCCCACCGAGTGCGCCTGGGAGACCTGGCGGCCGGGCGCCAGGAGGCCGGCCTGGGCGGCCGCCGCCTCCGACAGGGCGATCCAGCCGCTGGCGCCGGTGTCCACCAGGAGGTCCAGAGGCGCGGCGTCCTCGATCGCGACGGGCACCGTGGGCGCGCCGCTGCGCGGGGTCAGCGGCAGGATCATCGCCCGCGCCGGCGTCGCGGCCCGGTCCGCCGCCACGAGGCGCACCCTGTCGCGCGTGAAATCCGCCTCGAGCACGACGCGGGACAGCACGTCGCGTCCGATCAGGAGCTGGAAGTCGCGGCCGGTCGCCGCGGAGATGGCGGCCAGGTCGAGGGCCGCCGCCCGCACGCGGTCGATGGCGAAGCCGGGCAGTCTCAGATCCAGCCGCACGGTGTGGGCGAGCGAGGGACGTCCGCTGACGCCGTAGGCGAGCACCGGCGCCGCCAGCGGGCGCTCGAGCCCGGCGCGCTCGGCGAAGGCGGCGTCCACGGCCGTGAACTCCGCGCCGGTGTCGACGATGGCGCGCAGGCGCCGGCCGTTCACCACCGCCGGGACCTCGATCAGCCCCTGGCGCGGGATCGGCAGCCAGGGTGTGGCGCGGCCATCGGCGAACCTGGGTTCCAGCGGCGGCCACGGGAGGCGGTCGCGCACCAGGAAGAGGGCCGCGCCGCCCGCGGCCAGGAGCCCTGCGCGCGTGAGGAGCGTGCGCCGGGTGGTCACCCGTCCCGGCCCGTCATTGGGTCTGCAGCTCCTCGGTCCCGATCCGCCAGTGGCCGTCGAGCCAGGCCAGGACCTCGCGCGCGGCCGGATGGTCGAAGGCGGCGAAGCGCTTCCGCAGGTTGCCGTGCCGCTCGTCGCCGAGCCGGTCCAGCCCGGTGTCGTCGAGCAGCAGGATCGTGCGCTCCAGGGCGTCGGCCAGCTCGGGGCCGCAGACCTCGACCGCGGCGCGGCGGAAGGCGGCGAGGTACTCGTAGGCCTCGCCCCGGGCGTAGCTCTCGGCCAGCGTCAGCGCGGGGATGCGCGACAGCACCGCCTGAGAGGCGGTGTTCACCCCATGCGCGGCGATGTGAGGCCCGATTGCGGCGGGCCGCCCCGTGAAGGCGCGCAGGTGCAGGTGCTGGCTCATGCGCGGACCGTCGTTGACGGGATAGTTGTCCCAGAGGAACGGCTTGCGTCGGAACTGCTCGGTCACGCGCGCCAGGTGGCCGGGCGAGAACTCCTTGGCGCACACCTCCTCGCCGGTCCACATCAGCTGGATGGCGGGGTCCAGGCCGCGGCCGAGATCCTCGAGGTAGTTGTCGGGCCGTCGGCCGAAGACGCGGTCCAGGATGGGATCGTCCGTGTAGTAGCTGGGGCAGACGATCAGGCGGCCGGCGCGGCTCCGCTCGGCGATCCAGTGGGCGATCTCGACCTGGCGCTCGGCGAGGTCGGCCTGGTCGCCCTTCATGTCGTCGAAGAACACCCCCAGGTCGGCCAGGCCCAGGCTGTCCAGCTGCTCCAGCTTGGCGGCGAGCGCGGCCTTGGACGCCTCGTCGAAGTCCATGAACAGCTCGTACGGCGACAGCCCGACGCCGAAGCGGACGCCGGCCGCGCGGCAGGCGTCCGCAAAGCCCCCCAGGGCCGCAAGCTCGGCCTCGGGATAGGGTTCGCGCCAGCGCCGGCGGAGGTAGCCGTCGATCTTCGGCGCATAGATGTAGAAGCCGTAGCCGGCCGGCTGCAGCGCGCGGACCATCCCGGCGCGCTCGTCCCAGGTGTAGGGCCGCCCGAAGAAGCCCTCGATGATGCCGAGTTCCGGAGTCATGGTCCCTGATTAGCCGAGGGCGGTTGCGATAACGATGTAAATTCGTAAGGTCGCCGTCCACATGTCGCCGGAGGAACGCCCATGAACCCCAACGCCGAATTCGACCTGATCGTCTATGGCGCCACCGGCTACACCGGCCGCCTGGTGGCCGAGCACCTGGCGAAGCGCTACGGCGTCGGCGGCGAGGTGACGTGGGCCATGGCCGGCCGCTCGGCCGACAAGCTCGCGGCGGTGCGCGACGAGATCGGCGCGCCGAAGGAGACGCCGCTGATCGTGGCCGACGCCTCGGACCCGGCGTCGCTCGCCGCCATGGTGGCGCGCGCGAAGGCGGTGATCACCACCGTCGGCCCCTATCAGCTCTACGGCAACGAGCTCGTGGCCGCCTGCGTGGCGGCCGGAACCGACTGCCTGGACCTGTCGGGCGAGCCCAACTGGATGCGGGCCATGATCGACAAGCACGACGCCGCGGCGAAGGCGTCGGGCGCGCGGATCGTGCACTCGTGCGGCTTCGACTCCATCCCGTTCGAGGCCGGCGTCTGGTTCTGCCAGGAGACCGCGAAGGCGAAGCTGGGGCACACCGTCCCGCGCGTGAAGGCCCGCATCCGCGGCATGAAGGGCGGCCTGTCCGGCGGCACCGCGGCCAGCGGCGCGGCCACCATGGCGGCGATCCAGAAGGATCCGTCGCTGCTGGCGATCATGATGAGCCCGTTCGGCCTGACGCCGGGCTTCGAGGGCCCGCCGCAGCCTCCCGGCCAGACGCCGGAGGAGGACCCGGACGTCGGCCCCGTCTCGCCGTTCATGATGGCGGTGATCAACAGCAAGAACGTCCACCGTTCGAACCTGCTGATGGGCCACCCCTACGGCCGGGACTTCGTCTACGACGAGATGGCCATGGGGGCGCCGGGCTCGGGCGGCCCCGGCTTCACCGACCTGGGCTCGATCCCGGGCGGGCCGCCGAAGCCGGGCGAGGGGCCCACGAAGGAGGAGCGCGAGACGGGCTTCTACGACATCCTGTTCATCGGCATCGACCGCGACGGCCGCCAGGTGCGCGTGGCGGTGAAGGGCGACATGGACCCCGGCTACGGCTCCACGTCCAAGATGCTGGCCGAGACCGCGATCGCTCTGGTGCGCGCCCCCGACGTGCCCGGCGGCGTGCTCACCCCGGCCGCGGCGCTCCAGGGCAGGCTGGTCGAGCGGCTGGAGGCGAACGCAGGCCTGAGCTTCGTGGTGGAGGCATAGGGCCCCTACTT
The DNA here is from genome assembly GCF_057219735.1 of Phenylobacterium sp. T106. Taxonomy (NCBI): domain Bacteria; kingdom Pseudomonadati; phylum Pseudomonadota; class Alphaproteobacteria; order Caulobacterales; family Caulobacteraceae; genus Phenylobacterium; species Phenylobacterium sp. T106. Next base: position 82,523 of record NZ_JBXVWA010000009.1, read on the forward strand.
GATGCCCGATCATCCCGGCGAAGGCCGGGATCCAGATGGAATGGCCCAGATGGGGGTTCCGTGGGTTCAGAGCCCCTCCAACCAAGATCTCGCGCGTGGATCTGGGTCCCGGCATTCGCCGGGACGCTCGGAAGCTGTTGAAATCTAGCCTCCGCCGCCGCTGCGGGCCTGCGCCAGCTTGCGCAGGTTCTCCTCGTGGTCGTCGCGGCTCAGCTTGTAGGTGGTCATCACCGCGATCATCGCCAGCCAGATCGCGAGGATCGTGGGGACGTAGAGCGCGCCGAACCGCCACAGCGTCTCGTCCGACACCTGGTCCGGGGCCGCGCCGGCCGGGAAGCCCGCGAAGGTGAGCACGAAGCCCGCGGCAATCACGCCCACGCCCTGCACCGCCTTGCGGATGAAGGTGGACGCCGCGAAGAACAGGCCCTCGGAGCGGCGGCCGGTCCGCAGCTCGGCCTGCTCCACCAGGTCGGCCAGCATGGACGACGACAGGATCTGGAAGCAGATGATCAGGCCGGTGTCGATCATGGTGGTCGCCACCACGATCGGGAAGTTGAAGCCGGGGTCGTCCGGCAGCACGCCGATGAGCTTCAGGGTCACCGGGAGCGGGTTTCCGAGGAAGGCGACCAGCCCGATGATGATCGCGCCCCGCTTCTTGCCCAGGGTGCGGGTGATGTAGGGCGCCATCACCGAGCCGATGATGGCCGAGCCGAAGACGCTGATCGTCACCCAGCCGATCTGCTGCGGATCGAACCGCCAGAAGTAGATGCTGAAATAGAAGGCCAGCGCCGCCGACAGGCCCGTGGCCACGGCGCCCAGCAGGGCGGCGAAGAAAAGCGAGACGAACGAGCGGTTCACCAGGGTCTCGATGATCTCGCGGAACACCGTGCCCAGCGTCATGCTGCGCTTGGGCGGCGGCGGCTTCAGGTGCCGGATGCGGGCATGGGTGCCGCCGGCCGAGACGATGATCGCCAGAAAGATCAGGGCCGAGGCGATGATCCCGTAGAGCTCGTAGGCCTCGCGGTTGAACCGGCCGTCGGGGATGGTCGCCGTCACGAACATGGGGAACAGCGCCATGAACATGAGCACCGACATCACGTTGCCGCCGGTCCAGCCGAAGTAGAACCGGAAGCTCAGCAGCGAGCTGCGCTGGTCGTAGTCGTCGGTCAGCTCGGGCGCGAGCGCGGAACTGGGCGTCTCGTAGAAGGTGATGAACGTGCGGATCAGCACGGCCATGACCAGCAGGTAGACGAACAGCGCCTGGTCGGACCAGCCCTGCGGCGGGTTCCACATCAGGAAGTAGGTCGCCGCCACGGGGATCGCCGAGGCGTACATGAAGGGGTGCCGGCGGCCGAACCGGGAGTGGAAATTGTCGGACCAGTAGCCGACGATCGGATCGCTGAGCGCGTCGAGGACCAGCGCGGTGGTGATCGCCAGGCCCACCAGCCGCGCATCAACCCCGATCACCTGGCTGTAGAACAGCAGCAGGAAGTAGTTGAAGCCGTTGTCCTTGACCCCATAGGCCACCGAGCCGAAGCCATAGGCGAGCTTGGTCCAGATCGTAGGCGGACCGGGTTGCGCGCCTGAAGCCGCCTGAGCGCGGCCAACAGCTTCCGTCATGCTTCCTGCCCTTATGGTCGCTCCCGCTGGCGGCGGGTTGGCGCGCATAGTCCGGGCGGCCGGCGGACTTGTAAACCGGTTGCTCAAATCCCGGGGGCGCCCGTTTCGGCGCAGGCAAGGCGCTACATCAGGCCCAGCGCCTTGAGGCTGGCGACCCCGTCGCGCCCGACGACGAGGTGGTCGTGCACGGAGATGCGCATCGGCCGCGCCGCGTCCACGATCTGGCGGGTCATCTCGACATCGGGCGACGAGGGGGTCGGATCGCCGCTGGGGTGATTGTGGACCAGGATGATCGCGCTGGCCGACAGTTCCAGCGCGCGCCGCACCACCTCGCGGGGGTAGACCGGCGCGTGGTCGACCGTGCCGCGGTTCATCACCTCGTCGGCGATCAGCTGGTTCTTCTTGTCGAGGAAGAGCACGCGGAACTGCTCGCGCGCCTCGTGGGCCATGGCCGTCTTCACGTAGGCGAGCAGGGCGGTCCAGGACGAGATCACCGTGCGGCGCGCCACCTGCTCGCGGGCGGTGCGCAGGCCCGCTTCGTGCAGCAGCTTCAGGTCCAGCGCCAGCGCCTCGCCGACGCCGCGCACAGTGCGCAGCTCCTCGGCCGTCGCGCCCAGCACGCCGCCCAGCGACCCGAAGCGGGCGAGAAGCTGCTTGGCCAGCGGCTTGACGTCGCCGCGGGGGATGGAGCGGAACAGGAAGAGCTCGAGCACCTCGTAGTCGGGGAGCGCCGCCAGGCCGCCGGCCTCCGCCCGCTCGCGCAGCCGCTCACGATGGCCGGCGTAGTGCGGCTTCGGCTCGGACGTGGGCCGCCCGCGCCAGAGGTCGGGCTGGGCGGCGGCGTCTTCGACGGCGAACGGTCGGGCCATGGCGACGCCAGTTGTTCCGTAAACGTTCCAGCTTGGCAAGCCCCCGTTCGGGGGAGGACGGCGCCCCCGCGCCGCCGCATCCTCATGATGGGGCGAGGGGTGCGGGCCATGAAGCTGACCACGGTGTTCTCGGTGATGGCCGTCGCCCTGGCGATGGTCCTGGTGATCGCCGCCGCCTAGCGGGGCGCGGGACGGGGCTGGCGCTGCAGGACGCCGTGCAGCCCGCGTGAGCCTGAAGGCTTGGCGTCACCTGCGCACGGCCGGCCAGGCCGCCCCGAGATCGGCCGCTCAAGCCGCTCAAGCGAAGACGTCGCGCTATGCTATGCCCGGTGGCGATACGTCGAGAGCCGAAGCCATGAGCGATCCGCCGGAGCTGAGAACCCGCAAGGGCTCGGGAGTCTATCAGACGGGCCGCGAGCGTGTCGGACAGATCCTGGACGTGTCTCTCGATATCCTTGTGGAGAGCGGCTACCAGGCCCTGACCCTGCGCGAGGTCGCGCGACGATGCGGCGTTCGGCTTGGCGCCGTCACGTACTACTACAAGGGGCGCCATGACCTGCTGCAGGATGTCCTGAACCGGGTCCTCGCTCCCTATGCCGAGAAGTTCGAGGCAATCCGCGCGGCTCCGGGACTTTCGGGCGAGCAGAAGCTGGAGCGCCTGATCCGACTGCTTCTCGAAGACATCCAGACGAAGAGGACGACGCGGCTCTTCCCGCACCTTTGGATGCTCGCCAACCACGACCCCTTCGTCGCCCGGGCTGTGGATCGCATCTATGTGCTCGAGCGACTGACGCTGAACAGCTTGGTGGCCGAGATCAATCCGGGTCTGTCGCGGCAAGCGCGAGAGGTGCTGTCGGTCTTCATCTCGGCGTCGATCGCCGGATCGACGATGTTCATCGGGCATGAAAAGCCATGGTCCGGCGAGTTGCCCCTCTACGCCGCCATCAGCAGCCTCGCCCTCGTGGGTCTCGTGAAGACGTTCCGACCGGAGCAGTTGGAGGCCTTCGGCTGGCGGCAGGCGGACGAGAAGGGGCCAGGCTGGACGACGCCCACGCTGCTGGCTCCCGAGGACTTCCAGGACATCCTTGCCGACTGGCACGCCAGATTGATTTCCGAGGGCGGGATCGGAGGCCCTTCGGGAATCTAATTTTGGTCATTTGACCGAAGTTGTCGGTTTGTGCTTACTGCGGCCTGACGTGCATCACGCGAGCAGGAGGGACGTCATGGGTCGGGAGCTTCGCCTGAACGCGTTCGCCATGAACTGCGTCGGACATCAGGCGCAGGGGATGTGGCGTCATCCCCGCGACCGTTCCTCCGAGTATCGGACCCTGGACTACTGGGTCGATCTGGCGCGGCTGCTGGAGCGCGGCCGGTTCGACGCCCTGTTCCTGGCCGACGTGGTCGGCGTGTACGACGTCTACGAGGGCCGGCCGGACACGGCCTTGCGCGAGGCTGTCCAGGCGCCGGTCAATGACCCGCTTCTGATCATCCCCTCGATGGCGCAGGCCACCGAGCACCTGGGCTTCGCCGTGACCTGCAACCTCTCGCACGAGCCGCCCCTGCCGTTCGCCCGGCGGATGACGACCCTCGACCACCTGACCGACGGCCGCATCGGTTGGAACGTCGTGACGGGCTACCTCGAGAGCGGGGCCAAGGGGGCCGGTCGCGCCGGGCAGGTCTCGCACGACGTGCGATACGACATCGCCGAGGAATTCATGCGGATCCAGTACGGGTTCTGGGAGGGCAGCTGGGAAGACGGCGCCGTCCTGCGCGACCGGACGGCGGGCGTGTTCACCGATCCCGGGAAGGTGCGCCGGGTGAAGCTCCACGGCGAGTACTTCACCGTGGATGCGGTGCACATCTGCGAGCCGTCGCCCCAGCGGACGCCGGTGATCTATCAGGCGGGATCATCCGCAAAGGGGACGGCGTTCGCGGCGCGGCATGCCGAGTGCGTATTCATCGGCGGGAACGAGCCGGCGAAGATGGCCGCGGATGTCGTCAGGCTCAGGGACATGGCCGTCCAGAACGGCCGCTCGCGCGACGACATCCTGGTCTTCGCCCTCGCTACGGTGGTGACGGCGGCGACCGACGCGGAGGCTGAGGCGAAGTTCGCCGAGTATCAGAGCTATGTCAGCGAAGCGGGCACGCTGGCGATGATGTCCGGATGGGCTGGCGTCGACCTGTCCAAGCCGAAGGAGGCGAAGGCTGGCGCGGCGAGCAGCAACGCCATCCAGTCGGTGGCGGCCGGCCTCGCAGGACCCCCTGCCCAGGCCGGACGGCGTGTCGGGCGGCCGGTGGGTCTTGGGGGCGGCGGTCCCGCCATCGTGGGCGGTCCCGGGCGCGTCGCCGACGAACTGGCAGCGTGGGCCGAGGAAGCCGACCTGGACGGCTTCAACCTAGCCTATGTCGTCATGCCCGAGACATTCTCCGACATCGTCGAGCACCTGATCCCCGAGCTCCAGCGGCGCGGCCTCTACAAGCAGGACTATGCTCCCGGCGCATACCGCCAGAAGCTGTTCGGCGAGGGGCCTCGGCTCGGCCAGCGCCACCCCGGCGCCCGATACCGGCGCTCCTAAGGCGTGTCCCCGCCTGCCGCAGCGGATAGGCTGAGCCCCAGGGTCATCGCCCTGACGGCGGCGGCCATGACTGCGTTTGCCGCCAACTCCATCCTCTGTCGCCTGGCGTTCTCCCAGGACTCGATCGATCCGGCCAGCTTCACCCTCGTACGGCTGGCCGCCGGCGTGGCGACGCTGTGGGCGATCGTCGGCGCCAGGCGCAGGCGGGGCCCGATTCTCGGGACGTGGCGCGGAGCGCTGGCCCTTTTCGTCTATGCCGGCGCGTTCTCCTGGGCCTACCGGACCCTCTCCGCCAGCACGGGAGCTCTGCTGCTCTTCGGCGCGGTGCAGGCGACGATGGTGGCCACAGGCCTGGCCCGAGGCGAGAAGCTCTCGGCGCCGCAATGGACCGGCTTTCTCCTGGCCCTCGGCGGCCTCGCGGCGCTGCTGGCGCCCGGAGCTTCGGCGCCCCCCCTGTCCGGAGCCCTTCTGATGCTGACGGCCGGCGCGGCCTGGGGCGCCTATTCCCTGCTGGGGCGAGGTGTGGCAGACCCGCTTTCGACGACCGCGGGGAATTTCCTCCGCGCCTTGCCCATGGCCATGGCGGCGGTCGTGCTCGCCGCGGCGGCGGGGATCCATCAGGAGCCGGCGGGCATAGCGTACGCGGTGCTGTCCGGGGCCTTGGCGTCGGGCCTGGGCTACGCCATCTGGTACGCCGCACTCGCCGCCCTCTCACCTGTCCAGGGGGCGTCCGTGCAACTCAGCGTCCCGGTGCTGACGGCGCTGGCGGGCGCGTTCGCCTTGGGCGAGGGCCTCTCGATCCGGCTCGCGCCGACGTCGGTCTTGATCCTCGGTGGGATCGGGCTCGTCATCGCCCATCGGCCACGCGCGCCCTGACCTTGCGGACGCCCGGGCGGCTGGCTGGATCACGGGGCCGGATGTCGCGCCCCGATCGCCGCCGCCCAGCGGGCGCCGGCCGGCGCCGTGCCGCCGTCTCAGCGCATCGTCACCCGGATCGCGTTGTCGTCCGAGGCGCGGTCGATCTGCTTGTTGTAGGGATCCACGCCGGCGAACTTCGGCGGCTTGTCCACGGTGAGCGTGATCGTCTGGGCGCCAGTCCGCAGAGGGGTGGTGCGGAAGGCCAGGACGTCCTTGCGCCCGAAGCCGGGCTGGCCGGGCTCGGCGGTGAAGACGCCCAGGTCGAACACCTCGCCCTTCGGGAACGCCACGGCGGTCTCCTTGCCGGCGCCGTCCGCGTAGAGCTTCCTGGCCTCGATCGTCAGGGTCACGTCATAGCGGCCGTCGGGGCGGCGGCGCGCCTCGGCGGTGCGGGTCTTCAGGTCGTAGAGGGTGATCTTCTCGAAGAGGTCGGTGATCAGCTGCTGGGCCGCCGGGTCGTCGCCCGCCTCGGCCCGCAGCGCGTCCACCAGGTCCTGCGAGCGCGGATAGGGCGCGCCCTTGAAGGCGTACTTGTCCAGCAGCCGGCGCAGCGCCGCGTTGACCTTCGCCTCGCCCATCCGGTCGCGCAGCAGGTACATGACCAGCGAGCCCTTCCGGTAGTGGATATAGGGCTGGTTCTCGACGCGGTTGAGCGGCAGCTCCTCGACCAGCTCGCCGCCGCGCGCGCTGAGGTAGCGGTCCAGCTCGTACTTCAGGAACTTGCGGATCCCGTCGGCGCCGTAGGTCTTCTCCATCACGATCAGCGCCGAGTACTGGGCCAGCGTCTCGGAGAGGCTCGTGGCGCCCTGCATGTCGGCGCCGATGATCTGGTGCGCCCACCACTGGTGGGCCAGCTCGTGGGCCGTGACGTAGGTGACGTAGTCGATCTTGTCCGGCTTGGTGGTGTCGGCCACGAACCCGATCGTCTCGGAGTAGGGCATGGTGTTGGCGAACGCCTGGGCGAAGCGGGCGTAGCCGGGGAACTCCAGGATCCGCGCCTGGCGGAACTGGTAGGGGCTGAAGTTGGCCTGGAAGTAGTCGAGGCCCGTCCGCAGGGACGCCAGCATCTTGTCGACGTTCCAGGGGTGCTGGGCGTCGTAGTAGATCGCCAGCTCCACGCCCTTGTAGGTCTCGCGCCTGATCTCGTAGCGCGCGGATTGGACCGAGAAGAAGTTCAGCACCGGCGCGTCGGTGCGGTAGCGGATGGTCCGGCGGCCCTGGCGGGTGTCGTCCGAGATGCGGTAGCCGGGCGCGACGGGGGTCTGGTCGGCGTCGGTGGTGATGCGGATGTCGGCGTTCACCCAGTCGGCGTCGGCGATGTAGTTGCGCCGGGTCGCCGACAGGTCCTCCAGCTTCGCTGGGCGCAGCTCGGGGACCAGGCCGTACTTCTTGCGCTTGGTGCGGTCCTGGAGGAGGCGGCTGCGGTCCATCCCCACCACGGGCCCGAACTCGTAGTTGTTGACGAAGGTCCCGTTTTCCACGACCCGCGTCATGTTCCCCGAGTTCCTGAACCCGGTCTGGCCCATCGCCGTCTGGAACGACAGCACCGTGCGCTCGCCGGGCTGCAGCGGCCGGTCGAAGGTGAAGACGCGGTAGTTGTAGCGGTCGTACGTCCGGACCTTCGAGGCTCCGTTCACGCTCATCTGCAGGGCCTTGGTCTCGCGGTCGAGACGCGCGTGCAGCTCGCGCACCGGCGCGCCCGTGTCGTTGATCAGGTGGTAGACGCCCTCGACGACCAGCTTCGGCGCGCGGGGGTAGATCTCGACCTCCAGCTGGACGTCGGTGACCGACGGCTGCGGCAGGGTCTCGTACTTGAGGAACGCCTTCTCGTAGTCGGCCAGCCATTCCTCGTCGCTGATCCGCGTGCGGTACTCGTTCTGGACGTTGGTGTTGTGGAAGATGAAGCCGCCCAGGCCGACGAAGGCCACGAGCGCGCCGCCCGCGACCACGCCTGCGCCGCCGCGCAGGCGCCGCGGGAGCTGGCGCAGGCGGGTCGACAGCCGGGCCTCGCGGCCGCGGGGCCACAGGGCGTAGGCCAGCGCCACGAGAAGCACCACGAACGCCGTCCAGTAGGCGCGGAACCAGGCCGCGATGGCGGCGAAGTCGCCCTGGCCGTTCATGTCCGACAGCGGCTCGCCGTTGAAGCCGGGATACGCGGGCCTGCCGCCGTAGAGGTAGAGCGCGTGGTCGAGGCCCAGCCTGGGCAGCACCAGCCGGGCAACCAGGATCAGGATCAGGACGCCCCAGCCGGCGAACTTGTTGGGCGACAGCGCCTGGACGACCACGGCCAGCACCGCCAGCAGCGACCAGTCGATCGTGCCGGGTATCACGTACCAGAACAGGTAGCGGTCGGGATGGATCTGGGTGAAACCCTGGCCCAGCTGCACCAGCATCCCGGTCAGCGCCGCGACGCTCATCATCGACAGCATGACGAGGCAGATCGCCACCACCTTGGGGATCAGCAGCGCCCAGTCGGGCAGGGCGCTGGCGTCGATCAGCTCCTGGGTGCGGCGTTCGCGGTCGCGCCACACGAGCTCGCCGGCGTAGTAGATCGCCACCACCCAGACCAGGATGACGAAGCTGCCCTGCAGCACCTCGATGACCCAGCGCGTCACGGGGTAGAGCGCCGCCCCGTCCAGCTCGCCGCGCCCCAGGAGGTTGCCCAGGGCGTTGAACACGCCCAGCAGCAGCAGGACCAGGAACGCCGGGCTCTTGAACGTCTGGCTCACCTCGAAGCGCATCTGCTCCCAGAACTGCACGGTCGCGGTGAAGGTGTTGAAGCGCGGCCGGGCCAGCGGGCGCTGTCCGGGCCGGGCGGCCGGCGCGGCCGCCTCTCGCCGCTCGGGCGCGCGCCGGCTCGGCCGGGCCTCGAACCGGTAGCCGAAGTAGGCGCCGGCCAGCGCCAGCGCGCCCAGCGCGCTCCAGGCCAGCCGGTTCCAGAGCAGCGCCCCGCCCATCGGCGGGATCAGCGTGTTGGCGTCCGCCGCCGTGAAGTACCGCGTGACCAGCTGCAGGGCCGCCGCGCCGAACGGGTCGACCAGGGCCGCGGTCTCCAGCCTCTCGGGGTCGGAGAGGACCACGCTGGCGGTGAGGAAGACGGCCAGGAAGGCCACGGCCGCCACGTAGGTGGCCATCATCGAGCGCGTCACGGTGGCCGCGGCGAAGAACAGCGACGAGACCAGGAAGATCGTGGGCAGCGCCACCCAGACGTAGGCGTAGACATAGGCCGCCGGCATGACCGGGCCCAGCTTGTCCGGGTCGATCCACCACATGAGCGAGCCCACGGCGTTGCCGAGCGGCACGGCCAGGAACAGCAGCAGGATCGCGCCGAAGGCGCCGGTGAAGCGGCCGAACAGGTAGTCGAACTTGCTCAGCCGCGAGGAGCGGACGAGCGGCCCGAAGCCGGTCTCCTCGTCGCGGGTGACCACGTTCGCCACGAAGGCCGTGGAGGCGAACATGAAGATCGTCGCCATGGTCGCCGTGGTGTAGGCGATGGCGACGGGCGCGTTCTTGTGGATGTTGCCGGGCGCCCCGATGTTCAGGTTGTCGGTCGCCACCGCGATGTACGGCATCAGGAAGAACACGACCGCGCTGATCCAGAAGATCGGCTGCCGAAGCTGGTAGCGCAGCTCGAAGGCCGCGATCTTGCCGAACATGCTGCGACCCGGTCCTAGGCGGCGAGGCGGCGCGAAGCGGCCAGGGTGGAGAAGTAGACGTCTTCCAGGCCGCCCTGCACGGCGGCGTAGCCGTCGCCGGGGTCGCCGTCGGCCAGGACGTGCACCACCAGGCGCCCGCCGGAGAGGCGGGTGGAGATCACGGCGTGACGGGCCTGCTCCGCGGCGAGGTCCTGCCGGTCGATGGTCTTGCGCCACACGCGGCCGTCGAGCTCGCGGATGAGGTCGGCCGGCGCGCCGTCCTTGAGGATCCGGCCGCCCGCCAGCACCGCCATCTTCGGACAGAGGTCCGACACGTCGTCGACGATGTGGGTGGAGAGGATCACCACCACGTTCTCGCCGATCTCGGCCAGCAGGTTGAGGAAGCGGTTGCGCTCTTCGGGGTCGAGGCCGGCGGTGGGCTCGTCGACGATGATCAGGCTGGGCTGGCCGATCAGCGCCTGGGCGATGCCGAACCGCTGGCGCATGCCGCCGGAGTAGCCGGCCACGGCCTTCTTGCGCACCTCCCACAGGTTCACCTGCTGCAGCAGGGTCTCGACGGTGTCCTTGCGCTCGCCGCGGTCCGCGATCCCCTTGAGCACCGCCATGTGGTCGAGGAGCTCGACGGCCGAGACCCGGGGATAGACCCCGAAATCCTGCGGCAGGTAGCCGAGCGTGCGGCGGAGCGCCTCGGGGGTGGCGATGACGTCCACGTCGCCGAACTGGATCGCGCCGCTGGTGGGGGTCTGCAGCGTGGCGATGGTGCGCATCAGCGTCGACTTGCCGGCGCCGTTCGGGCCCAGCAGGCCGAACATGCCCTTGCCGATCTCCAGGTCGACTCCGTCCAGCGCGCGCGTCCCGTTCGGATAGACGTGCGTCAGGCCCTTGATGAGAAGCATAGGCTCACCTTCACCCCCGTCCCTTGCGCCCGAAGCTGCCCCCTGCGGCCCGGGGGAGCAAGTGAGGGATGTGTAACGATCCGCCGTCCGTTACGGCAGCGAGCCTCAGAGGATCTCCAGCGGCGCCTTCCAGGGATCGCCGCGGTAGGCCTTGCGGGCGGCGTCGCGGTGCGCGGCCGCCCCGGTGCGGTCGGCCTCGGCCAGGATGCGCAGCGCCAGGCCGTCGTGCGGCCACTCCACCAGGCTCGCGCGGGCTTCGCGGGCGGCGTCGTCCAGGCGGCCGGCCTTCAGGTGCGCGGCGGCCAGGCTGCGCCGCACCGGGTACCACCACGGCGGCGGGTCGAAGAAGCGGATGACCGGATAGGCCTTCTCCTGGGCTGCCGCGGCCCGCTGGAAGTGGGGCGCGGCGGCGTCGGGGCGGCCCGCGGCCATCTCGGCCCGGCCCAGCAGCACCTGCTCGGCGATCTCGGCGATCTCCATTTCGCGCCCGTAGTCGTTGAGCGGCCGGGCCTTGGCCAGGGCGGCGATGGCGGCGGCCTCGCGGCGGATGGCGCGCACATTGCGGCGGGCCGCATAGGCCTCGCCGCGGGCGTAGTGGCGGTAGACGGCCAGCACGCGGGGATCGTCCTTGCCGGCGGGGACGGCCAGCGCGCGTTCGGGCGCGTAGCGGGCCAGCGCGATCAGGCTGCGCGCCCGCGAGATGACGCGGCTGCGCTCGGGCGCATCGGCCGGGAACGCCTTCTCCGCGTGGTCGGCGTACTTGAGCGCGAGCGCGTCGTCGCCCGCCATCAGGGCCCCGCCCAGGCCGAAGAGGTAGTTGTGCAGGTAGTAGCGCTGCGCCAGCGACCCCGAGGTCGGCAGCAGCGGCTGGGTCTCGACGTCCACCTTCAGCGCCCGTGCGTTGCGCAGCGCCACCTCGTCGTAGTCGCCCACGCGCATGAGGGTGTGGGTGCCCATGTGCACGAGGTGGCCCGAGCCCGGGGCTAGGTCGGCCAGGCGCTCGGCGTAGGCCAGGGCCTTGGGCGCGCGCCCGGCGAACTCGGTGGCGTGAATGTAGTAGTGGATGGCCGCTGTATCGTCCGGCTTCTTCGCCAAGACCCCCTCGATCAGCGCGATGGCCGGCTCCACGCCCGCGTAATTCTCCTGCCGCGCGGGGATCAGCATCGCGTGCGCCGCCAGGTTGGCGATCATGTCGTCGTCGGGCGCGGCCTTCAGGTACGGCTCCAGCGCCGCGGCGAAGGCCATCTCGCGGCCGCCCTTGGGCTCGGTCTCGGCGTAGCGGACCGTCAGGGCCTCGGCGAGGGCGCGGGCGCGGGCGTCCCCCGGCCGGGCGAGCCGCACCGCCCGCTGCGCCTCGGCCAGCGCCGCCGCCCGGTCCGCGGGCGTCATGCCGGTGTTCAGCGTGGCTCCCAGGGACAGGGCCACGCCCGAGGCGCACAGGCTGCAGGTCGGGTCCGCCGCCGCGGCGCGGGCGAACGCGGCCTTGGATTCGTCGTGGGCGAAGGCGTGGTACTGGTTCATCGCCTGGTTGAACCAGGCTTCGGCCTCGGGCGTGGCGCCGTCCACGGCGATGCGGGCGTTGCCGAAGCCCGCGCGCATCACGCCGGTCGCCGAGCCGCCGGCGGCGCCGGGCGTGTCCTCGGCCCCGCAGATGAACCCGATGCCCAGGACGGTCGGATCCAGGTTCGCGCCGCCCAGGACGCTGGGCGTGGCGACGATCATGGCGGCGCAGGCGGCGACGGCGAGCTTCATGGCGCAAGCGTCGCCCTATTGGGCGGCCCTGTCCAGAATCCGCGGGTCGGCGGCGGTCAGGCGCTCTGGATCGGCGGCCGGAACTGGCCCGTCGGCGAGGCTGTGAAGACCTCCACGCCGTCCTCGGTGACGCCGACCGAGTGCTCGCACTGGGCCGAAAGCGACTTGTCGCGGGTCACCGCCGTCCAGCCGTCCGACAGCAGCTTCACCGGGTGCTTGCCCAGGTTCACCATCGGCTCGATCGTGAAGAACATCCCGGGCCGCAGCAGCTCGCCCGTGCCCTTGTGGCCGAAGTGCAGGATGTTCGGGGCGTCGTGGAACACCCGGCCCAGGCCGTGGCCGCAGAAGTCGCGCACCACCGAGCAGCGCATCGATTCCACGTACGCCTGGATGGCCGCGCCGATGTCGCCGGTGCGCGCGCCGGGCTTCACCGCCGCGAGGCCGCGATCCAGCGCCTCGTAGGTGACGTCGACCAGCCGCTTGGCCCGCGGCGCCACCGCGCCCACGCCGTACATGCGGCTGGTGTCGCCGTGCCAGCCGTCGACGATGACCGTCACGTCGATGTTGGCGATGTCGCCTTCCCGCAGCGCACGGTCGCCGGGGATGCCGTGGCAGACCACGTGGTTGGGGCTGATGCAGACGGTCTTGGTGTAGCCCCGGTAGCCCAGGCAGGCGGGCAGGGCGCCGTGGTCCAGGATGAACTCGCGCGCCAGGTCGTCCAGACGGCCGGTGGAGACCCCCGGCACGACGTAGGGCGTCAGCATGTCCAGGCACTCGGCCGCGAGCCGTCCGGCCTTGCGCATGCCTTCGAAGCCTTCGGGGCCGTGCAGCTTGATCTGGCCGGTGCGGTATTCCGCGTCGAGGGTGTCGGTCATGGGGTGCTCCGGCGCGCTATGTCGCGATCCTACCACGGAAAATCAACCGCCGATGAACGCCGCGTCCCGATGGCCGCCCGGGCGACGCCGCGGGATGACTCAGGCCTACCCCTTCGCCGCCCGGGGCCCCCACGGCGTCATCGCCACGAAGACGACAGAGGCCGCGCCCGCCGTCACCATGCCCGCGGCCACGAGGGCGAAGAGCGTCCAGGCCGGCGCGTCGTGGGTCACCAGCAGCCATCCGCCGATGGCGATCACGATCAGGCGCAGGGTGCCCGCCAGCAGCGGGCCCCCGATCCGCCCAGCGCCCTGGGCCGAGAAGTAGAGCGCCAGGTTGAGCCCGAAGAAGAGGAAGGCCGGACCCGCGATGCGCAGGTAGAGCTCGGCGGCGGCGGCGACGCCGGGATCGCGGGTGAAGACGCTGACCCAGAGCGCCGGGAACAGGGCGAGGAGCACGCCGATCACGCCGAGGCCGGCGCCGCCCATGACCCCGGCCGTCCACGCCACGCGCCGCGCCCGCGCGACCTGCCCCGCGCCGATGGCGATGCCCACCATGGGCAGGGACGCGACGCCCACCGAGAAGGCGATGGGCACCAGCAGGAACTCGAGCCGCGACCCGATGCCGTATCCGGCGAGGGTCTCGGTGCCGAACCGGGCCGCGATGGCGGTGAGGATCAGGATCGCGCCCACCGTCTGCAGCGGCGACAGCAGCGCGGGACCGCCCACCCGCAGGATGTCGGCGAAGGCGTCGCGCCGGAGCGGCCCAAGCAGTTTCAGCTTCACCCGGGCGCGCGGGGTCTTCAGCAGCCAGAAGAAGGCCGCGGCGGACAGGATGCCGGTCAGCGCCTGGCCGAGGCCGACGCCGATCAGGCCCAGCGCCGGGGCGGGGCCCCAGCCGAAGCAGAGCGAGCCGCCCACCAGCACCTGCAGCCCGGCGCCCGCGATCATCACCATCGAGGGCCGCGTCATGTCCCCCGACGCCCGCAGGACCGAGGCCAGGATGTTCACCAGCCAGACCGCGACGGCCACCGAGAACACGACGCCGGCGTAGGCGGTGGCCAGCTGCAGCGTCTCGCCCCGTCCGCCCAGCAGGTGGAACACCGGCGCCCCGAACACCGCCAGCCCGACCGTGAAGACCGCGCCGAAGCCGAGGGCGATCACGGCGCCGTGCCGGGCGAGATCCTCGGCCCGGGCCACGTCGCCCGCGCCGATCGCCCGCGCGATCGCCGAGGAGACCCCGCCGCCCATCGCGCCCCCGCTCATCATCCCCATGAGCATGATCAGCGGCAGCACCAGCGCCGCGGCCGCCAGCGGCTCGGGTCCCAGCGCGCCGATGTAGGCCGTCTCGGCGATCGACACCGCGGTGGTCGCCAGCATCCCGATCAGGTTCGGCGCCGCCATCCGCGCCAGCGTGCTGGCGACGGGGGCGGTGAGCAGCGGATGCGGATCGGTGGTCATGCGCCAAGCTAGACCGCTTGCCGTAACGTCCGCCCACGGGGGCGAACTGGGCAGGCGCTGAGGGGTGGAGTCTCTGAGCCCGCCAGATGACTGCGCCTTCGCCGGCAGGCCACCGTACCCAACCGTCATCCCGCGGCTCGTCCGCGGGACCCATCCGTCCGCTTGCGGGGCGGGTGGGATAGGCGCCCGTGCGCGCCCGGCCCCTCGAAGCCTGCCGCCGACATGGATCCCGCGGACGAGCCGCGGGATGACGAGGGAGACGGGCGACGCCCCCCTTAGGCGTCCCCGGTCCAGGGCACGCGGTCGGCCAGGGCGACGCCGTCGGGCGTGATGGCGCAGCGGTAGGCCAGGACCTCGACGCCCGCCGCGGCGGCTTCGGTCAGGCCGCGGGCGTAGGCGGGATCCAGGTCGTGGCAGGCCGCGAAGGCGTCGCAGTCGGTGCGCTGAACCACGAACAGCATGACCGCCCGCTCGCCCGCCGCCACCATGGCGGTCAGCTCGCGCAGGTGCTTGAGCGAGCGCGCCGCCACGCAGTCGGGAAATTCCGCCAGCGTCCCTTCGCGCCGCAGATGGCAGTTCTTCACCTCCAGCCAGCAGCGCGGCCGGTCCGGGTGTTCCAGCAGGAAGTCGACGCGGGAGTTGGCGCCGTACCTGACCTCGCGCCGGTGCGTGGCGTAGCCCGCCACCTCGGGAATCGCGCCGGCCGCCAGCGCCTCGGCCACGATCCGGTTGGGGTGCAGGGTGTTGATCCCCACGAGGCCGCCGTCGGCCTCCACCAGCTCCAGGGTGTGAGCGAGCTTGCGCTTGGGGTCGTCCGACTTCGAGAGCCAGGCGCCGAGCCCCGGCGTGTTCAGTCCCAGCATCGCGCCGGGGTTGGGGCAGTGGGCGGTGACCGGGGTCCCGTCCTCCAGGACCACGTCGGCGAAGAACCGCTTGTAGCGGCTGACCAGGGTCCCGCGGACGAGGGGCGAGGGAAAGTCCATGCGCCCTGGTGCTTGAACTCGCCCGGACGCTCAAGCCATATCGCGGCCATGGCTGAGACTCCTCCCGACCGCGTCACCTGCGCCGTTCTGATCATCGGCGACGAGATCCTGTCGGGGCGGACGCAGGACACCAACCTGCGCGACATCGCCCGCTACCTGAACGTCATCGGCGTCGACCTGGCCGAGGCGCGGACGGTGCCCGACGTGATGGAGGAGATCGTCGACGCGCTGAACGCGCTCCGGTCCCGCTACGACTACGTCATCACCACCGGCGGCATCGGGCCGACCCACGACGACATCACCGCCGACGCCGTGGCGCTGGCCTTCGGGGTGGAGCTCGAGGAGCACCCCGAGATCATCGAGATGATGACCCGCCGCTGGGGCCAGGAGCTGAATGCGGCGCGCCGGCGGATGGCGCGGGTGCCGGTGGGCGGCGACCTGGTGAAGAACCCGGTCCAGGGCCCGCCGGGCTTCACCATCGGCAACGTCTTCACCCTGGCCGGCGTGCCCACCATCATGCGCGGGATGCTCGAGGACGTGGGGCCGCGGATGCGCGGCGGCCGCCCGACGGTGTCGCGGACCGTGCGCGTCGAGGGCTCGGGCGAGGGCGTCATCGCCGCGCCCCTGGAGGCGGTCGCCAAGGCCCATCCGGACATGAGCCTGGGCAGCTATCCCTTCTTCGGGCCCGACGGCTACGGGTCGAACCTCGTCGTGCGCAGCCGCGACGCCGAAGCGCTCTCGGGCGCGGTCGCGGAGCTCGTCGCCGCCCTGCGCGGCGCCGGCATCGACAACGTACGGGAGATCGATGTTGCCTGACCCCCGCGCGGTGGTCGGCGTAAGGCTGCGGGGGAGGGCGCGCCCAGGGACGCTCGGACCAGCGCCGCCCCGCCTAGGACGTTCGGCGGGCCGCGGCCCGCACTCATCCACAGGCTGGCTCTTCCGCCTGTGGATAACATGTGCATGATGCGCGCCGGAGGGGGCGCGGCCGACGCTGCGCCGGCATAGCCGAGGGCGTACGCGTGAAGACGCTTGCCGTGATGTCCCGCAAGGGCGGGGCGGGAAAGACGACCGTCGCGGTCAACCTCACGCTCGCTGCGCGCGCCATGGGCGTGCGGGCCGTGCTCGCCGACGCCGACCCCCTGCGCAGCGCCCACGAGGTGCTCAAGGGCCGCGAGGAGGCCCCCTCGCTGCTCTTCGAGACCAGCGCGTCCAAGCTGTTCGCCCTGACCGAGGCCTGCCGGCGCTCGGGCGTCGAGCTCCTGATCATCGACACGCCGGCGGCCCCCGAGGCCGACGTGGCCGAGGCGGTGAAGGTGGCCGACCTGTGCCTGGCCGTGGCGCGGCCGACCTACCTGGACCTGGCGGCGGCGGTGATGTCGGTGGCCGTGATCCAGCGCCTGGGCCGCGAGGGGCAGATCGTGCTGAACCAGTGTCCCCCGGCGCGGGCCGGCGTGGAGCCGCCCTCGGTGCTGAAGGCCTTCGAGGCGCTGCGCTTCGCCAACCTGCCGGTGGCCGCCATCGCCGTGCGCTCGCGCATGATCTACCAGACCGCCTTCGCCCAGGGCCGCTCGGTGCTGGAGATCGACGCCGAGGGCTCGGCCGCCCGCGAGGTCCGCGCCCTGTTCGGGCAGGTGTGGAAGCGGATGAACGGCGAGCGCCCCGCGCCCATGCGGACCGCCAACGACGACCTGGGCGCCGGCCTGCGCCTGCGGCCCGCCTGACGCATTCGCCCGACAGGGCCGCTTGACCGACGTCGCGGCGCCCGCGACTAGTCCTCCCCAAATCGTGGGAGGATCCTTCAAGATGACGTTCAAGCCCTTCGACCTGACCGGCAAGGTGGCGCTCGTCACCGGCGGCAACGGCGGCATCGGGCTCGGCATGGCCGAGGGCATGGCGCAGGCGGGGGCGAAGATCGCCGTCTGGGGTCAGAACCCCGACAAGAACGCCCAGGCCGAGGCGCGCCTGAAGGCGCACGGCGTCGAGGTGCTGGTGCAGAAGGTCGACGTCGCCGACGAGGCGTCGGTGGTGAAGGGCGTGGCCGAGGTGCTCGAGCGGTTCGGCCGCATCGACTTCTGCGCCGCGAACGCCGGCATCGGCGGCGGCGGGGCCTTCGAGGAGATGACCACCGAGCGCTGGCGCCGCGTCACGACCGTGAACCTGGACGCCGTGTTCTGGACCTTCCGCGAGACGGTGCGCCACATGGTGGAGCGGGCCAAGGCCGGCGATCCCGGCGGCTCGCTGGTGGTGACGTCGTCCACCTCGGCCATCCACGGCGCGCCGCGGAACGAGGCCTACGCCTCCACCAAGGGCGCGGTGCTGTCGATGGTGCGCGGCCTGGCGGTGGAGTACGCCCGCTACGGCGTCCGGGCGAACTCGATCCTGCCCGGGTGGATCGCCACGGACATGACCGCCGCCTCGCAGAAGTGGGACAAGTTCAACGACAAGGTCATCGGCCGCGTGCCCATGCGCCGCTGGGGCGAATGGGAGGACTTCGCCGGCATCGCCGTGTACCTCGCCTCGGACGCCTCGAAGTTCCACACCGGCGACAGCTTCGTCATCGACGGCGGCTACACCATCTACTGAGAGATCCGTCGTCCCCCTTCCTGCGTCGAGGAGAGGGCATCGAAAGGAGCCAGACTTGGCCGACCGCTACGCCCGCTACCAGCGGCTGAAGTTCGAGCGCCCGGCGCCCGGCGTGCTGCGCATCGTCATGAGCAATCCCGGCAAGCTGAACGCCGCGGACGAGGTGATGCACCGCGAGCTCGCCGAGATCTGGCGCGACGTGGACGCCGATCCCGACACCCGCTGCGCCATCCTGACGGGGGAGGGGACCGCCTTCTCCGCCGGGGGTGACTTCGGGATGATCGAGCAGATCGTCGAGGACTTCGAGGTCCGCGTCCGGGTGATGCGCGAGGCCCGGGACATCGTGCTCAACATCATCGACTGCCAGACGCCGGTGGTGAGCGCCATCCGCGGGCCGGCGGTGGGGGCGGGCCTGGTCTGCGGCCTGCTCGCGGACGTCTCCATCGCCACGCCGGACGCGCGGATCATCGACGGCCACACCCGCCTGGGCGTGGCGGCGGGCGACCACGCGGCCATCGTCTGGCCGCTGCTCTGCGGCATGGCCAAGGCCAAGTACTACCTGCTGACCTGCGACCCGCTGAACGGGGCCGAGGCCGAGCGGATCGGCCTCATCTCGCTGTGCGTGCCCGATGACCAGCTCGACGCCAAGGCCCTGGAGGTCGCCACGAAGCTGGCGAACGGCGCCACCCGGGCGATCGCCTGGACCAAGCATACGCTGAACCACTGGTTGCGTACGGCCGGTCCCACCTTCGACGCCTCCCTGGCCATGGAATTCCTGGGCTTCACCGGCCCCGAAGCTGCCGAGGGCCTCGCCTCCCACCGCGAGAAGCGCAAGCCGGACTTCCTTTCCCGCGCAGCGGGAGAGGGGGACCGCTCGCCGAGGCCGGCCTGAGCCGGCCGTAGAGCGGGTGGTGGAGAGGGCGAGCCCCATCCCGCCACGTCAGCACCGGCGAGCCCGAGCGCATTGCACCGCTGGCTTTCCCTTAGTGGGAAGGGAAGGGTCAGCGGCTGCGGCGGGCCGCCTTGATCTCCGCCGCGTCGAGATGGCCGTCCGCGGTGGTGTCGAGCTCGCGGAACCGGACCTCGGCCCGGGCGGTCAGCTCGGCCCGCGACAGCGCCCCGTCGCCGTCGGCGTCATTGCCCCGGAAGACGCGGTCCACGATCCCCTTCGCGCCCGGAAGGCGGGCCAGCGCCGGCAGCTCGCCCCGGGTGACCCGGCCGTCGCCGTTCCTGTCGAACTTCATGGACTCGCCCACGAACCCGCTGCGGTACTCGGCGCGGGTGATCCGCCCGTCCCGGTCGCCGTCCAGTCCGGCCAGGCCCATGGGCTGGGCCGCCGCCGGCGTGGCGGCCAGGAGCGCGGCGGCGAGGGCCAGGGCGGCGCGCATCAGTCGGTGAACACCACGGTCTTGCGGCCGTTCGGCAGCACCCGGTCCTCCAGGAACCAGCGCACGGCGCGGGCCAGCACCCGGCGCTCGATGTCGCGCCCCTTGCGGATGAGGGCCGCCGGCGTGTCGCGGTGGCTGATGCGCTCGACGTCCTGCTCGATGATCGGGCCCTCGTCGAGATCGGCGGTGACGAAGTGCGCCGTGGCGCCGATCACCTTCACGCCGCGCGCATGCGCCTGGTGATAGGGCCGCGCGCCCTTGAAGCCGGGCAGGAACGAGTGGTGGATGTTGATGCACCGGCCCTCCAGCTTCGCCGCCAGTTCGGACGACAGGACCTGCATGTAGCGCGCGAGGACCACCAGCTCGGTCCCGGTCTCCTGGATCAGCGCCCAGAGCCGGGCCTCCTGGTCTGCCTTGGTCTCGGGCGTCACGGGGAGGTGGCGGAAGGCGATGCCGTGGAGGTCGGTGTGGGGAAACGTCGACGCCGGGTGGTTCGAGACCACCGCGGCGATGTCCATCGGCAGCTCGCCCTGCCGCCAGCGCCAGATCAGGTCGGACAGGCAGTGGTCCTGCTGCGAGGCCAGGATCATCACCCGCCGGCGCTGCTTGCGGTCGCGCAGCGCCCAGGTCATGGCGTAGCTCTCGGCGAGCGGCGTCAACGCGTCGCGCCAGGCCTCCAGGCCCGCGTCGCCCGGATCGAACACTACCCGCATGAAGAAGCGGCCGGTCTCCTGGTCGTTGTACTGCTGGGCGTCCAGGATGTTGGCGCCGGCCTCGAACAGCCGGGCCGAGACGCGCGCCACGATGCCGGGCCGGTCGTCGCAGGAGAGGGTCAGGATCATCGCGGGGCCAGCCCTTGCCGCCCGGCCCCGCCCAGGTCAAGCCGTCAGACCGTCGAGTGGACGCCCGGTTCGTCGCCGTCCTGCGCGGCCCGGCCCTCGCCCTCCGGGGGCGGATACCGGAAGCCGTCGCCGCCGCCGTTGCTGGCGGCGAGCTGCTCGGCGGCGAAGGCCCAGTTGGCGACGTTGTCGAACCAGCGCTCCAGGAACGCCTTCCGGTCGTTCTTGTAGTCCAGGTAGTAGGCGTGCTCCCAGAGGTCGCAGACCAGCAACGGGAACACCCCGTCGCGCACCAGCGTGTCGTCGGCGTCGTGGGTCGAGATCACCTTCAGCCCCTGCGGCCCCGTGACGAGCCAGACCCAGCCGGACGCGAAGTGGCCCGCGCCCTCGGTGACGAAGGCTTCCTTCAGGGCGTCCAGCCCATCGAAGCTCTCGTCGATCGCGCGCAGCAGTTCGCCCTCGGGACCGCCGCCGCCCGCGGGGCGCATGCAGCGCCAGAAGAAGGCGTGGTTCCAGGCCTGGGCCGCGTTGTTGAAGAGCGACTTGTCCTCGCGCCGGTGCGCCTCGCGCACCACTTCCTCCAGCGGACGGCCCGCCAGTCCGGCCTTGGCCGCCAGGTCGTTCGTCTTGTCGACGTAGGTCTTGTGGTGCTTGCCGTGGTGCGTGCGCAGCGTGTCGGCGGACACGAAGGGCGCCAGGGCGTCAGGGTCGTACGGCAGCGCCGGGAGAACGTACATGAGTGCCTCGGGATGTGGGGTCGTCCGCAGAACCCACACACGGCGCTTGCGTTCCGTCAGATCGCCGTGAGCTGCCAGGCGCCGTTCGCGCCGCGGCAGGCGTTGAAGCGCTCGCGCACCGGCGCATAGCCGCGCTCGGTCACGGTCTGCTGCACCACCCGGCAGTCGCCGCTGGTCCCGTCGTAGAGCGGCTGGGCCACCGAACGCGAGACGTAGCCCTGGATCAGGCCGTCCTCCACGACGGCCAGCCAGCCGCCCGCCACGGCCCCCGCCGCCTCGAAGCGCTCGCCCGACTGCAGCCGGTCGACGATGGCCGCCTGGGCGTTCGGCGCCGCCCGCATGTTGATCCGTCCGTTGGCCGCATAGGTCCCGCCGGCGCTGGAGGTGCGCACCGCCGGCGTGACGCCCTCGGCGAACCGCCAGCGCCCCACGTAGCCACCGCCCCCGCCCGCGCTCTCGCCCCGGCCGACCACCACGATCTCGCCGCGCGCCCCGGTGGCCGGGTCGGACCAGGTCTGCGGCCGGCCGGTCTCCAGCGCGCGCTCGAAGGCGACCTGGGCGTCCTGGCGCGCCTTGCGGTCCATGCGGCAGCCGATGGAGTTGCCGATCGCCGCGCCGATGCCGGCCCCGATCACCGCGCCCAGCGCCCGCTCGTTCTTCGATACCTGGCTGCCCGCCAGCGCGCCGACGAGGCCGCCGATGACGGCCCCGCCGGTGTTGGCGCTTCCGGGCGCGTCGCAGCCGAACAGGCTCCCCAGCCCCGTCTGGGCCGCGGCCGGCGAGGCGGCGAGGGTCAGGGCGGCGGCGGCGAGGGCGAGGCGGCGCATGGTGGATCTCCGAGCCTAGAGTCGCCGCATCATGCCTCCGGCCGCCGGACAAGGCCAAGCTTGCCGTCGCCGAACCAATCGTCGTACCGCTCGGAACCGCTGCGGGCGTGGCGGAACAGGTAGACGCAGCGGACTTAAAATCCGCTTCCGGAAACGGAGTGCCGGTTCGAGCCCGGCCGCCCGCACCATGTTCGCCCTGAGGCATCGCGGGATGCCCCGCCGCTATGGCCGCGCTTGTCGCGACGGCGTCCTGCGGCCGCTATCGTGCGGCCACGACGCACGGAGGAGATCGTGGCGAAGGCGGGAGAAGCGGGGCGGCTCAGCCGCCGCGGCGTGCTGTCGGCGGGCGCCGGCGCGGCGGCGCTCGGGGTCGGCGTCGAGGCCCGATCCGCGGCGCCCGTCCGGCGGCCGGGGGAATGGCCCGCCTACGGCGCCACCAACGCCGCCACCAAGTACTCGCCCCTGGACCAGATCGACGCCGCCAATGCGCGGCGTCTGCAGGTGGCCTGGGAATGGCGGTCGCCCGACGCGGAGATCCTGAAAGCCAACCCCCACCTGCGGCCCGGCGAGTTCCAGGCGACGCCGATCATGGTCGACGGCGTCCTCTACACGTCCACCGCCATGTGCCAGGTGGCGGCGATCGACGCCGCCACGGGCCGGACGATCTGGGTCCACGATCCGCAGACCTGGCGGCGGGGACGCTTCACGAGCAAGGGGTTCCAGCACCGTGGCGTGGCCTACTGGGCCGACGGCGCCGACCGCCGCATCCTGATCGCCACCGGCGACAATCGCCTGATCGCGCTCTCGGCCGCCACCGGCGAGAAGGTGGCGGGCTTCGGCGTGGGCGGCGAGGTGGACCTGGGCCGCATCGGCCTGCAGCGGCCGCCGGCCGCCGATCCGGCCGACCTGTTCGGCACGACCTCGCCGCCGCTGATCTGCCGCGACGTGGTGGTGGTGGGCCAGTACATCCACGACCGCGAGATCACGGCCGAGATGCCGCCCGGCGACGTGCGCGGCTTCGACGTCCGCACCGGCGCGCTGAAGTGGACCTTCCACACCATCCCGCGGAAGGGCGAGCCCGGCTACGAAACCTGGGCGCCCGGGACCGCCGAGCGCAACGGCAACGCCAACATCTGGGCGCCCATGGCGGCCGACGACGAGCTGGGGCTGGTCTACCTGCCGGGCTCGTGCCCGACGAACAACTTCTATGGCGGCGGCCGCCCGGGCGACAATCTCTACGGCAACAGCCTGATCGCCCTCGACGCGGCCACGGGCCGCCGCCGCTGGCACTTCCAGTTCGTGCATCACGACGTCTGGGACTACGACCTGCCGTGCGCGCCGAACCTCGTCGACGTCACGGTGCGCGGGCGACGGATCAAGGCGGTGGCCCAAGCCACCAAGCAGGGCTTCCTGTTCGTGTTCGACCGGGCCACCGGCAAGCCGATCTGGCCCATCGAGGAGCGGCCGGTCCCGCAGAGCCGGATCGAGGGCGAGCGCACGTCGCCGACCCAGCCCTTCCCGACGCGGCCCGCGCCGTTCGAGCCCAACGGGATCGGCGAGGACGACCTGATCGACTTCACCCCCGAGCTCAGGGCCGAGGCCCGGGCGATCCTGGCCGAGTATGTGGCGGGCCCGCTCTACACGCCCTACGAGACGCGCCCCACCATCACCCGGCCGGCCTGGGTCGGGGGCGCCAACTGGGGCGGCGCGGCGGTGGACCCCGAGACGGGGGTGATCTTCATTCCTTCGCAGTCGTCGATCGCCGCCATGGCGCTGGACCCCAGCGGCGCGCGCAAGCCGGGGGCGAACGAGGCCGAGGAGATCGCCGGCGGCGCGCGCATCGTCACCGGCCCGCGCGGCCTGCCGCTGATCAACCCGCCCTACAGCCGCATCACGGCGATCGATCTCAACACCGGGGAGCACGTCTGGAGCCGCCCGAACGGCCCCGGCGCCACCGACTCCCCGGCCTTCGCCCCGTTCAAGCTGGGGTGGATCGGGTCGAACCAGCGGGCGGGGCCCCTGGTCACGCGCACGCTTCTGTTCGTGGGCGAGGGCCCGCACGATCCGCGCTTCGGCAAGAAGGTGCTGCGGGCGTACGACAAGGCCACCGGCGCCGTCGTGGCCGAGATCCCGCTGCCCGGCTACACCCTCGGTCCGCCGATGACCTGCATGGCCGGCGGCCGGCAACTGATCGTCTGCGGCATGGGCTTCCGTGGCGAGCCGCACCGGCTCGTGGCGCTCGCCCTGCCTTGAAGGAGGCTCCGATGTCGACCGTTCTGGACCGCCGGGCCGCGCTGGGCCTGAGCCTCGCGGGGCTGGCGACGGCGGTGGCCGCGCCTGCCCAGGCCGTGGGCGCGATGAAGCACTACATCCTCGTCGACCTGAAGCCGGGCGTGGACCAGCTCGTCCTCGACCGCTGGTACATGACGTTCCATGCGCCGGAAGTGCGGCGCGCGTTCAAGGCGTGGCAGCGCAACTACGTCTCGTTCCGCAGCTACCTGCCGCCCGAGGAGGCGAGGGCGGCCTACCGCCTGCTCTACGGCCGGATGACCGAGATCCACTTCGACAGCCTGGCCGACTTCCAGGAGTCGCGGCCCAACAACATCTACAGCGGCCAGGGTCTCGGGGCGTTCACGCCGCCGCCGGGTGGATGGGCCGCCGCGCCCTTCACCTCGACGACCGCGTCGCTGCCGGTGAACCCGCAGCACATGCACCTCAACACCAACACGCCGCCGAAGCAGACGCCGTACCTGCGCTGGATCGTCTTCTTCCGCTACCCGGACGGGGTGACGGCCGAGCAGGGCGACGCCTGGTATCGCGGGTCGTATGCGCCCGAGGCGGCGAAGCGCCCCGGCCTGAAGCGCTATGCGACCTACGAAGCCGTCAGCCGTGCGGCGGAGTATCCGCGGGTGGCCGAGCTGTGGTTCGACGACTACGCCGCCTGGAAGGCCGCGTTCCTGCCCCGGCCCCAGCTGCCGGCGCCGCCCTGGGGCGGCCGCGGCCTGTTCGCCGACGGGCTGTCGATGTTCATCGGCGAGAACCCGGACGTCGACTTCGTGAATGACCGGCGCGCCATCCCCTGACCGTGCAGCCGGATGCTGGCCCCGCGGGGTTCAGTCGCCCGCGGCGATCAGGACGAACGGCGCCCAGTAGGCCGGATGCGACCACTCGGCGCGCCAGCCGGGCAGGGGCTTGCCGTTCGGCAGCTTGCCGGTCCGCACGACGCGCATCGCCCGCTGCAGGGCCTGGGCCTTGGTGAGGCCCGGGTTGGCCCTCTGGATGGCCAGCGTCTGGACGGTGAGCGCGGCGGTCGCGTCGTCGAACACGCGCCAGTGGCTGACCAGCAGCGCCCGGGCCCCGGCGTAGAGGAAGGCGCGGGCCAGGCCTGAGAGGCTGTCGGACCCGGGCCGTCCGTCCGCGCCGGCGGTGTTGCACGCCGACAGGATCACCCAGTTGGCGGAGAGGTTCAGCGCGGCCGCTTCGGAGGCGGTCAGCACTCCGTCGTCCCCGGCCGTGGCCCGGGCCGGCGGCGTCAGCACGAGGCCCGGTTCGTCGACGCCCTTCACCTGGCGCGACAGCAGGCCATGGGTGGCGAAGGCGATGACGTCGGCGTGCGCGAGTTCGGTCGCCGACTTGATCGCGGACTCGGTGGCCCGCGGCCCGAGGCGCAGGCTCGCGGCCGGGGCGCCCAGGGTCCGGGCCATGGCCCTGAGCTCGTCGGCCGTCCCGGGCAGGGGCGCGAAGGCGGCCGCCAGCGCGCCCGGTTCGGCAAGCCGGCGTTCGGCCGGGCGGGGCCCGTCCAGCACCGGGTCGCCGAACCCGACGAAGGCCGTGCGCGGACCGGCGGGGCGGCGGGGCGGCGGGCCCACGCGCAGGCTCGCGACGGCGGGCAGCGTGGTCAGCGCATAGCGGTCCGAGAGCCAGCCCACGGCGCCGAGCGCCGCGCCGTATCGATCCGTCGGCGGCAGCTTCACCGGCAGGAGGCCCAGCGGCAGCGCGCCGAACGCCCCTGAGGCGGTGACGTAGAGCCTGTCCACGCCGTCCAGGGCGCCCTCCACCGGCGCGAGGACGTCGCGATAGACGGCGTGCGCCATCTGGACGTCGAAGGCGGGGAGGCGGCCGTCGGGCGCCGTGCGGCCGCAGGACTCGTCGTCTAGCTGGCAGCGCAGCGCCCGCAGCCGGCGCTCGAGCCCGGCGCTGCCGCCCGCGATCCGGTTCCAGGCGGCCTGGTCGCGCGAGACGGCGAACACATGGACGTCCGCGCCGGTCGGGACGATCAGGAGCAGCCCTTCGCCGGGCCGCAGCCGCTTTTGGGCCTCCGGGATGGTCAGCGCGCGCGGGACCACGGCCTCGGCGTAGCGCGGATTCCCGCGGGCGAGGCGCGCGTCGAGGCTCGCGAGCTCCCGTCCGACGGCGTCCAGCGCGCCCCCGATCCGGGCCGCCTTCGCGGCGTCGTTCTGCGGCAGGGCTTCGACGAGCTGGCCCTCCAGCTGCCGCGCCTGGTGGGCGAGGTCCTGGCGGACTCGGGCGTCGGTCGCCCCAGGCCCCAGCGCGGCGCGCGCCGCGGTCTGGGCGAGCGCGCGGGCGGCCGGCGAGACGTCGAGGTCCTGCGCGGCCGTGAAGGCGGCGTCGCGCAGCCGCATGAGTTCGTCCGGACGTTCCTTCCCGGCCAGCCAGGCCACCGAAAGGTAGCGCCGGAAGATGGGACCCTCGGCCACGCCGGGACCCGGACTGGAGTCCGCCCGCGCGCGGCGGATCGCGGCGTCCGGGTCCGAGCCGGCGGCCCTCAGGTCGGCGCTGCGCCGCGCCCGCACGATCGCCATGGCCTGGGACGCGAAGACCTCGGCGCGGCCATTGGCGGCGAGGCGATGCTGGTTCTCGGCCAGGGCGTCATAGGCCTTCGCCGTCGCCGGATGGGATTCCCCCAGCACCGCGCGGCGGAGCTGCAGCGCCTTGTCGAGGAACGGAGAGGCCGCGTCGTGGCGCCCCTGCGCGGTCAGCGCCGCGCCCAGACCGGCGTAGGCGTCGGCCGCCGCCGGATGACGTTCGCCGCGCGCCGCCAGCACGATCGCCAGCGCCCGGCGGTGCAGCTTCTCCGCCTCCCGCGGCTGACCTCGCGCGGCCAGGGTCTGGGCCAGGGCGGCGTAGCTGAGCCCGGTGTCGAGGCGGCTTTCGCCCAACGCGCGGCGACGAAGGTTCAGCGCCTTGCGGAGGAGGGGCTCGGCCTCGCCGTGGCGTCCCTGAGCGGCGAGGTTGGCCGCCAAGTCGGCCGTGTCCGACGCGGTCGCCGGATGGGTCGGCCCGCGCACGTCCCGGTCGGTGGCCAGCGCCATCCGATAGAGGGGCTCGGCCTCGGCGTGGCGGCCCTGCGCGTCGAGGTTGGCCGCCACCCGCGCGTAGGCCTGGGCGGTCGCCGCGTCGCGCTCGCCGAACGCGGCGCGGCGCAGGGCGAGCGCGCGCCGGTGCAGGGGCTCGGCTTCCACGTGGCGGCCGAGGTCGTCGAGCGCCGCGGCAAGCGCGCCGAGGTCCTGCGCCAGCCTCGGATCCTTGTCGCCGAACAGCCGGCCGTCGATGTCCACCGCGGCGCGATAGAGCGGCTCAGCCTGGGCGGGCTTCAACGCGGCGCGGAGCACGTCCCCCAGCGCCACCGAGGCGGCGGCCGCCTCCGCGCTGCGCGCGCCGAACACGGCCTGGGTCGACGAGAGCAGGCTGCGCCGAAGCGGCTCGGCCGCGTCGAAGCGGCCCTGGCGCTCCAGCACGGCCGCCAGGTTCGAGACCGCCAGCAGCGTCTGCGGGTCCCGCTCGCCCAAGGCCTTGCGCGAGGCCTCCAGGGCCTTGCGGTAGAAGGGTTCCGCCTCGGCGTCGCGGCCGCGGCGGGACAGCGCCTGGGCGATCCACGACCAGGACGCCGCGGTCACCGCGGCTTCGGGGCCGTACGTGCGTTCCTCGATGGCGGCGCGCCGGCGGGTGAGGGTCTCGACACGCTTCCAGTCCCCGGCCGCGCGGGCGGCCTCGGCGGCCGCCACCAGCGAGCGCCATTCGGCGGCTTCCCTGGCCGTGGGCGCACGGGTCGGCGTGGGCGCAGCGGTTCCCGCTGCGCCCGAGGCGCCGGCAAGCATCAGCGCGGCGAGTCCTGCCAGACCCGCGCGGCGCAGTCCGGGGCGCATGGCGGCTCCCGTCCTTCTACGAATCTCCCACGGCGCGAGCTTACGCCTGCCATCTGCGGCGACGATGGGGCGAGACGCCGCGATCCCCCGACCTGCGGCGATTTTCCCCGACTTTTCGGGCCGCTTGCCGCAACGACAACGATTTCCAGAACTTGTTTTACCATCGCGGGCCGAGCAATGTGCGCGGCCATGGATCTTGAGCTCAGCGCCGAGGACCTCGCCTTCCGGGACGAGGTCCGGACCTTCCTCGACGAGAACCTCACGCCCGAGCTGCGCGAGGCCGGCCGGCGACTGACGTCGGTGTTCTGCGAGCCCCGCCACAGCCTGCCCTGGCAGCGCATCCTGCACGCCCGCGGCTGGGTCGCGCCCTCATGGCCGAAGGCCTACGGCGGTCCGGGTTGGAACGAGGTGCAGCGGGCGATCTTCGCCGCCGAGTGCGCCCGCGCCGGGACGCCCAGCCTCTCGCCCATGGGCCTGAAGATGGTCGGCCCCGTGATCATGGGCTACGGCACGCCCGAGCAGAAGGCCTACTACCTGCCGCGCATCCTCTCCGGCGAGGACTACTGGTGCCAGGGCTACTCCGAACCCGGCTCGGGCTCGGATCTCGCGTCACTGCAGCTTCGGGCCGTAAGTGACGGAGATCACTACGTTCTCTCCGGCTCAAAGATCTGGACGACCCACGCCCATCACGCCAACCGCATGTTCTGCCTGGTCCGCACCAGCACCGAAGGCAAGCCGCAGCAGGGCATCACCTTCCTGCTGCTGGAGATGAACTCGCCGGGCATCGAGGTGAAGCCGATCATCACCCTGGCCGGCGAGCACGAGGTGAACCAGGTCTTCTTCGACAACGTCCGCGTGCCCAAGGCCAACCGCATCGGCGAAGAGAACCAGGGCTGGACCGTGGCCAAGTACCTCTTGGAGTTCGAGCGGGGCGGGGGCTCCGCGCCGGGCCTGCAGGTGGGCCTGGAACGCGCGCAGGGCATCGCGGCCGCGGCCCACGGCGACGAACGGTGGCACCGCCGCCGCATGGCCGAGGCCGAGATCACCGTGACGGCGATCGACATCTCCGAGCGGCGGGTGCTGTCGGAACTCGCCGGCGGCAAGAACCCGGGCCCGGCCTCGTCGATGCTGAAGATCAACGGCACCGAGACCATGCAGCGCATCGACGAGATCTCGGTCGCCGCGCTCGGCCCCTATGCCGCCGTGGATCAGCCGCAGGCGCGCGCCGCCGGGTCCAACATCGCGCCCGTCGGCCCCGAGGAGGGCCTGATCGCGATGCCACGCTACCTGAACAACCGGGCCGCCTCGATCTACGGCGGCTCCAACGAGATCCAACGCGACATCATCGCCCGGCTGGTGCTCGGGCTGTGAAGGAGGAGGAAAAAGTGTCGATGCTGCTCAACCTGCGGCGACCGCCCTACCGGACCTACTCGATCACCCAGCTCTGCCGCGAGTTCGGCGCGACGCCGCGGGCGCTGAGGTTCTACGAGGAGCAGGGTCTGCTGTCGCCCACGCGCCGGGATTCCGCGCGGGTCTATTCCTACAAGGACCGCGCGCGCCTGCAGCTCATCATGCGCGGCCGCCGCGTCGGGTTCTCCATCGCCGAGATCCGGGACATCCTGGACGCGTACGACGAGGACGGCTTGGCCGCGCAGGACGCCGAAGCGCTGAAGATCCACAAGCGCCGGGTGGCCCAGCTCGAGCAGCAGCGTCACGAGGTCGACGAGGCGATCCAGCTGCTGGAAGCGGCGTCGCAGCGCCTCGCCGCCAAGTACCCGGAAGCGGCCGTGGACCTGGATTCCTGACGTCGTGAACGCCTTCGCCGGCCTCCTGGAGCGGCCTGCGGCGAAGCTGCTGGGGGCGGGCCGGACGGACTACCGGTCGCCCGCCGGCGATCCGGGGCTCTTCGGACCCGGCAGCATGGCCTGGCGCGTGCACGCCAATCCGATCGCCCTGGCGGTCGGCGGCGTGGCCGCGGTGATCCTGGAACTGGCCGAACCCCGCGTGCGGACCGGCGTCTGGGAACACTCGATCTTCAGGACCGACCCGCTCGCGCGCATGCAGCGGACCGGCGAGGCGACCCTCGTGACCACCTACGGTCCGACGCGAGCGGCCGAGGCGCGGGTCGCGATGGTGACGCGCATGCACGAGCGCGTCTCCGGCGTCACGCCCGAGGGGCAGGCCTATACGGCGCTGGATCCGGAGCTGATGACCTGGGTCCACGTCACCGCAGGCTGGGGGTTCCTGAACGCCTTCGACCGCTACGTCGCGCCGCTCGGCGCGGCCGCCCGCGATCGCTACTATGCCGAGGGCGCACGGCTGGGCCGGATGTTCGGCGCGCCTCGGCCGCCGACGAGCGAGGCCGACGTCGAGGCTCTCTTCGACCGGATGCGGCCGCGGCTGGTCCCGCATCCCATCGTGCACGAGTTCCTCCGGATCGTCGCCACCACCTCGCCCCTGGGGCTGGTCGGCCGGGCGCTGCAGCCCCTCGTGGTCGAAGCGGCCATCGACCTCACGCCGGCGGACATCCGTGCGAAACTGGGCCTTGCGACGTCGCCGACGAGCTGGCGCTGGCCCGGGGCGTGCTGGGCGCGATGGCCCGGGCGGCTCCGGCGCCGAGCGTGGTGCGCGACGCCCACGCGCGGGTGGGCCGCACGCTCTGAGCAGCGACAGCCCCGGACGTCAGTCCTCGGACCAGGCCTGGAACGAGCGGTCGACCCGCGGAGCCGCCGTTGCGATGGGCGCCCGGATCGTGAAGATCGCGCCGTCCCGGCTCTGCGCGCTCAAGGTTCCCTTCAGGTCCCGGACGATGGCGGCGACGATCGACATGCCAAGCCCGCCCTGGCCGGCGCGGCCCACGGGGAGGCCCTCGCCCTCATCCGCCACGGTCAGCACCACCTCATGGCCCTCGCGCCGGGCCGTGATGGTCAGCTTGCCGCCGGGCCGGCCGTGATAGGCGTGCTTCGCGGCGTTGATGGCGAATTCGTTCGCGGCGATGCCCAGCTGCTGAGCCATGTCGCCCGTCACCGCCGCGTTGTCGCCCCGGGTCGTGCAGGAGAGGCCCGTGGAACGGGCGATCGCCTCGCCGAGCCCGGCCAGGAACGGCGCGAGGTCGACCGAGGCCTTGCCGCCATGTTCGTGCAGGTAGCGATGCAGCTCGCCGACGGCCACGAGGCGGGCCCGGCTGGCCTCCAGTGCGGCCTGGGCATGCGGGTCCCGGGAGCGAAGCTGTTCGAACACCAGCATGTCGGCCGCCAGTTGCAGGCTGTTGGCGACGCGGTGGTTCAGTTCCTGGATCTCGCGTTCCTGGACGGCGAGCCGGGCCTGCGCCTTCGAGAGTTCGCGGGCCATTCGCGGATCTGGCGTTTGGGCGATGGAGAACATGACGCACTCGTTCTCTGCAGTGAAGCTTGTTGCAGCCAGCAAGGCAGCGGCCTTCTGCACCGCCCAGGACGACGAAACAGACAGTCACGTCAGACCGTTCCCGACTATATCAGAAAATCGGGCAAAAGAACGGCGTTAGGCTCGTATGAATACAGAAAATTTGGATTTACGTTAACGCCTCATTAATCAATGAGCGGCCCGGATCCCGGAAAGGACAGTAAAGGCGGCCCATCAGCGATCCGGCCTACTTCACGCAGACGACGCCTGAGCGGGAGTCCGTGTAGGCGCCGCTCCGATACGCCACCTCGCCATTCACCAGGACGGTGTCGATCCCCCGGGCGGCCCGGACGTAACGCATGCCGTCGCCCGGCATGTCGAAGGCGGGTTCTTCCTCGCAGCGGTCGATGGTGTCGGCGTCGAAGACGACCACGTCGGCGGCGAGGCCCGGCCGCAGCCGGCCACGATCCTTCAGGCCCCAGATGTCGGCCGTCTCGCCGGTGATCTTGGCGACCGCCTGCTCCAGGCTCATGGCGCCCGCCTTCCGGACGAACTCCGAGAACAGGTAGCCAGTGTCGCCGTAGGTGGAGAACGAGGCCAGGTGCGCCCCGCCGTCGCTGGCGCCGATATGCACCAGGGGGTTGGCGAGCATCGGTCCGATCCGGTCGGTCGACTGGTGGCCCTGGCTGGCCGACAGGAACGCCACGTCGAGGCCGTTCTCGAGGCTCAGATCGATCAGGGCGCGGGCCGGGACCTGGCCGCGGGCCTTGGCGATCTCGGAGAGGGACTTGCCGGCGAGCTCGGCCGGGCAGGCATCACCACCGCGAGCGACGAGCCGGCCCATCATGGCCTCCCCGCCGTCGGGGCCGCAGTCGGCGATCATCTTCTCCACGGTCTCGGGATCGCGCAGGGCGGCCAGGCGCTGCTCGAGCGGCTGGCGCAGGATCCGCACCCAGCGGGGGAGGCGGGCGAAGAACAGGCTGGGGCGCAGCAGGCTGAACGAGATGTCGATCGGCCGGGTCTGCATCTGCGGCCAGACGCGCGCGCCGCGGGCGAACTGCTCCTCGACGCGGGCGATGGCGCGCTCGGCGTTGTCGGGCACCGCCAGGGTGTCGAACAGCGGCGAGAAGGTGGTCGGGATGTTGTGCTTCAGGCTCAGCTCGGCGAGCTGGTCGATGCGCGCGATGGTGATGTCGGTGGCGTAGAACTCGGGCACCACCTGCAGCATCCGGCCGTACTCGCCCAGCACCGCGGAGAGCGCGTCCAGCTCCTCGAACTGGGCGAAGCGGCTGGGCACCGGGCGGCCGTGTTCGTCGAGGTCGACGAAGCTGGTGGACAGGCCCACGGCGCCCGCGTCCAGGCACTGGCGCAGCAGGTCCTGCATGGCCGCGATCTCTTCGGGCGTCGCGGCGCGCTCCTGGGAGGCCGGGCCCATGACCCAGAGCCGGATCACGCTGTGGCCCACGAGCGGCGCCACGTTGATCGACAGGTTCTTCTCGATGGCGGCGCGATAGCCCGCGAAGTCTTCCCAGGTCCACTCGAAGGCGGTGGTGAAGGCCTCGGGGGGCATCTCCTCGATCTGCTGGAACATGCCCACCACCGCGCGGCGGTCGGAGGCCTTCAGCGGCGCGAGCGAGAGCGAGCAGTTGCCGGGGACCACGCACGTGATCCCGTGTTCCAGCGCCGGCTTCGCGGCGCCGTCCCAGAGGAGCTGGACGTCGAAGTGGGTGTGCGGGTCGATGAAGCCAGGCGCCACGACGCGGCCGGCGGCGTCCACCACCGTGCGGGCCTCGCCATCGACCTTGCCAACGGCGGCGATGCGGCCGTCCTTGATCGCCACGTCGCCCCGGAAGCCGGGCGCGCCCGAGCCGTCGACGACCAGGCCGTCCTTCACGATCACGTCGAACATCGCGTTCCTCCGCTAGCCCTGCGGCACGATCAGCCGCCAGGACTGTCCGTAGAGATCCTCGAGGCTGGACGCCCCGCAGGCCTCCATCAGTTTCAGGCCGGTGTCCTCGTCGAGGAGCACCGGATGCTCCGAGCCGTCCGGATGCAGGAGGCGGACGACAAGCTCGGCCGAGCCGTCGTGGCCGGCGACGATGTCGGCCCCGACGATGACGGCCTCATCCATGGCCGATCGGCGGCTCCACGAAGATGACGTCCGATCCCAGCATCAGCCCGGGCGGGCGGCGCATCGCGAAGACGTGCAGGTTCCAGCTCTTGATCCGGTCGACCGCGGACTCCAGCGGCTCGTCCGGGAGCGCGCGCGCCGCCAGCTGCTCGACCGTCTCGTCGGGACCCGGCGTGACGAACCGGCGCTGGCGGCTCAGCGTCATGCTCAGACCCGCTCGACGATGATCGCCGGCGCCATGCCGCCCGCGGCGCACATGGTGACCAGGCCGCGCTTGAGGTCGCGACGCTCGAGTTCGTCGACGATGGTGCCGATCAGCATCGAACCCGTGGCGCCGATCGGGTGGCCCAGCGCCATCGCGCCGCCGTTCACGTTCACCTTCTCGCGGTCCAGCTTCAGGTCGCGGATGAACTTCTCGGCGACGACGGCGAAGGCCTCGTTGATCTCCCACAGGTCGATGTCGTCGACCGTGAGCCCGGCCTTCTGCAGCACCTTGCGGGCCGCCGGCACCGGGGCGTTCAGCATCAGGGTCGGGCAGTCGCCGACGTTGGCCATCGCCACCACGCGGGCGCGGGGCTTAAGGCCGTTCTTGCGGGCGTAGGCCTCCGAGGCGATCAGCACCGCGCCCGAGCCGTCCACGACGCCCGAGGAGTTCCCGGCGTGGTGGAAGTGCCTGATCTTCAGGTCGGGGTACTTCTGGTTGATGAGGCCGGCGAAGGTGGTGCCCTTGTCGTCGAGGGGCACGTTGGCCATCGCCTCGAACGAGGGCTTCAGGCTGGCGAGGCCCTCGAGGGTCGTCTGCGGCCGCGGGAACTCCTCGTGGTCCAGGGCCAGCGAGCCGTCTTCGCGGTACACCGGCACCAGGGCGCGGTTGAACGCGCCTTCGGCGATCGCCTTGGCGGCGCGCTGCTGGCTGACCAGCGCGAGCTCATCCAGCGCCTCGCGGGTGATGCCTTCCATGGTGGCGATGGCGTCGCCGCAGACGCCCTGGTGGCTCTGCGGGTGCTTGGCGCGCAGACGCAGGTTGCCGGAGTCCATCAGCGGCGGGCCGTCCTCGGGGTTGCGCGGCGGGGCGGACGAGGCCGTGTAGCTCATCATCTCGCAGCCGCCGGCGATGACCAGGTCTTCCATGCCGGACATGACCTGCGCCGCCGCCAGGTTCACCGCGGTGATGCCCGAGCCGCAGTAGCGGTCCAGCGTCACGCCCGAGGCGCGGATGTTGTAGCCGGCGTCGAGCGCGGCCATCCGGCCCATGTCGCCGCCCTGCTTGCCGCGCTGCGACGAGCAGCCCCAGATGATGTCGTCGACTTCCTCGGTCTTCAGGTCGTTGCGCTCGGCCAGGGCCTTCAGGACCGCGGCGCCCAGGTGCTGCGGGTGGAAGTCGGCGAGCGCGCCCTTGCCGACCTTGCCGATGCCGCGCGGCGTGCGGACGGAGTCGATGATGTAGGCTTCACCCATGGTCTGTTCCTCGCGATGCGGTCGGCCGATAGCCGTTCAGGGGGAAGAATCCGCCCCGGACGTTGGGTCAGTCTAGCCCTTCCTTTCCCGGCGCACCTGTCCCCCGGCGCGCCGCGGGAAAGCAAGGTCACCGCGCCCAGAGCGACCTGGCCAGCACGCCCACCTTCGCCTCGACGGCGGCAGCCGCATCGAGGCAGACGTCTTCCCGGTAGCGCGAGCCGATCAGCTGGACGCCCACGGGATGGCCGTCGAGCAGGCCTGCGGGCGTGACCGCCACCGGGAGGCCCAGGACGCTGATCGCGCCCACGAAGCGCAGGTCGTTCCAGAAGATCTCGCGCACCGCCGCGTCGCCCTTGAGGTCGGCGTCGAACGCCGGGGTCGGGCGCACCGTCACGGGGGCCAGGATCACCGGGTACTCTTCCAGGAAGGCGAGCCAGTCGCGCAGCACCTTCGCCCGGTGCGCCACCGCGCGCATGTAGCTGGGCCCGTCCAGGATCGTGGCCATGTGGGTGATGCCCTCGAGCGCCCCGATGAACGGCGCGCTGCCCAGCTCGCGCATCTGGGGGGCCTGAAGGGTCTCGATCTCGGTGGAGATCAGGTCGCACCACAGCTTCCACGTGCCCGAGATGTCCGGGACCTCGACCTCGACCACCTCGTAGCCGGCGTCCGCAAGGTGGTCGGCGGCGCGGTCCACGAGCGCGAGCATGCGGGCGTCGCAGTCGAGGTCGTCCGGCATTCTCGCCTTGGCGACCCGCCGGGCGACCGGCGGACCCTCGAGCGGGGCGGGGACCCACCAGGGATCGCGCGGGTCGCGCCGGCTCATGGCCGCCAGCGCCAGGCGCACGTCGGCCACTTCGCGGCAGATCGGGCCCTGCACGCTCATCAGCTGGGCCATCGGCGGCCGCTCGGCCGTGGCGCTCGGGTTGAAAGCCGGCACGCGCCCCAGCGTCGGCTTGATCGTGCAGACGCCGTTCACCGCCGCCGGCCAGCGCAGCGAGCCGCCGATGTCGTTGCCGTGGGCGACCGCGCCGATTCCCGCCGCGATCGACGCCCCGGCGCCGCCCGAGGAGCCGCCGCAGGTGATCGCCGGGTCCCACGGGTTCAGCGTCTGGCCATGCAGCGGGTTGTCGGTGAAGGCCCGCAGCGAGAACTCGGGCGTGTTCGTCTGGCCGATCACGATCGCGCCGGCCTTGCGGAGGTTCGCGGTCACCGGAGAGTCGCCCGGCGCGATAGCGCCGGCCAGCCCGGGCACGCCGTTGGAGTTGGCCTGGCCCTCGACGTCGATGTTGATCTTGATCGTGACCGGCACCCCGTGCAGCGGCCCTGGCGGATCGCCCGCCGCCTGCGCCGCGTCGGCCGCCTTGGCCGCGGCGAGGGCCTGATCCGAGAGGTCGACGACCACCGCGTTGATCGCCGGGTTGGCGGCGCGCATGCGGGCGATCGCCGCCTCCGTGACCTCGACGGCCGAGACGCGTCGATCGCGGACCGCCGCGGCCGTCTCCGCCGCCGACCACTGCCAGATATCCGTCATGCCTCGCCCCCGCTTTGCCCAGACGCTACGCCCGCCGGCGCCGGTCCGTCGAGGTCAGCCGCGGCGACGCGCTCGCCCGCCGCCACGGGCCGTGGTAGGTATCGAAAAAAGGGTATGGAGGACGCTGATGGTTCGGAAGCTCCCGGCGCTGGCCGGACTGGTGTTCACGACGGCGCTGACGGCGGGGCCGGCTCTGGCCCGCGACGTGGGCGGGGTGGCGTGCACCACGCCCCAGCCCACGCGCTGCGACGGCGAGGCCTGCGTCCCGGCGCTGGCCGACCTGGGGAACGCCACGGACGCCAAGACGGGGCGCAAGTTCTGGCTGGACTATCCCTGCGACCTGAAGCCGAACGAAAAGGTCACCTTTATCCTCAACCTCCACGGGGCGGGATCCGTCGGGAACTGGCAGCGCCACTACTTCCCGGCGTCGGACTACGTGCAGAAGCACCGCCTGGTGGTGGCGACCCCGACGGCGGCCACCATGGGCTCGATGGGCTCGGGGCCCGGCGTGCGCCGGTGGGATGCGGCCGCGGACGACGCCCACCTGCAGAACATCACCGACTTCGTCTTCGGCGCCTTCGGCCGCCAGAACATCCGGGCCATGTGGCTGGCGGGACATAGCCAGGGCGGCTTCACGTCCAGCCGCATCGTCTGCACCGACTACTTCAAGGGCAAGGTGGACGGCTGGCTGTCGCTGTCCGGCGGCCGCGTAGGCCAGGCGCCGTTCGTCGCAGCCTTCGGGCCGCCCCGGGCCGACGGGTCGCCCCCGGCCCCGCGACCGCGCGGCGCGATGCCCGCCAGCGCGCCGCCGGCCTGCGACTTCAGCCACATCTTCGCCGTGGGACAGTACGAGATCGAGACCCTGCCGCCGACGTCGCCGCTGGCCGAGAGGTTCGGTTGCGCGCCGCGGGTGCGCCAGAAGGACATCGTGGACGAGCGGCCCGGCTATGTCTGGGACTACGCCCGCGCCGGCTACAAGGTCTGGGGCATGAAGGCGCGGCCGGGGACCAGCGAGGTCTACGCCTATCCGAAGTGCCGCGAGGGACGCGTGGTGGCCGACGTGGTCCGCATGGACAAGGGCCACACCGAGGGTCTGGAGCCCAAGGTCACCGAGGCTCTGGTCAGGATGATCGTCGCGGCGCCCGGCGGGAAGGCGCAGAGCGGGGGCTGAAGGCGAACCTAGGGGCCGGGCGCGCCCTGGCGCGCCGCCGGCGGCCGTTGGGGGGAGAGCGCGAGGTTCAACCGGGCCGCGCTCGTCGCGGGCTCGCCGCCCTGTGAGCGGGACCGCTCGCGGTCTTCGCAGGCGATGCGCTGGCCCCCGTGCAGGCCACGGCAGTCCGGCGGAATCGCCGCCATGCCGCCCGACGCGACGATCACCCCTCCCCGTCCAGGGCCGTCATCGACCGACGATGGGCCGGCCGGAGGCTGGGCTGGCGCCGGGGCGGCGGGGGGCAGGTAAGGCGCCCGGCTGTCGCGGGCCGCCGCGTCGGCCGGGGCCGCCGCCCGGGCCAGCGACGTCACCTCGGGGGCTGCGGGCGCGGTCCGCGGCGCCCGCGCCACTACCGCCGGGCGCTCGTCTCGTCCGGCCGGAGCATCCTCCACAGCGGCGGGCGGCGCAGTCCGCAGGATGGCGATGCGCGGCGGCGTCGCGGCGTCGCGGCGGGGTTCGGCGCCCGGGGGGCTGAGCGACAGATACGCCCCGCCCGCCGCCAGCCCAAGGGCGGCCAGCACGGCGGCGCTCCAGGCGTAGACCCGCGCCCTGCCTTGGCGAAGCGGCGCTGCGGCCTCGGCGCCGCCCACACGGTCGGCGCCCCCGGCAAGACGTGCGTGCAGCGCGCGCGAGACGTGGTCGGCCAGTTGCCGGCGGCCCGTCGCCTCGCTGCTGGCCAGCAGGGCCCGCAGCTGCGCGACCGACAGGGTGGCGAGGTCCACGCGCAGGCTGGCCGCTGCATCCGGCCCCTGACCGCTCGCCCTGCCTTGCCGAAGCGCCATGCGCTGCCCCTGCCTCGTCCACATAGCCAAGCGTTGGCGACGGCGGGAGTTCCCGGAGCGGCTGCGAACGGACGCCGGCTCAGGCGCCCGAGGCGTCCCAGACCCCGTCCCAGCCCGCCGGCGGCGGCGAGCGCCGCAGCGTCTGCGCACGCTCCAGCATGAGGCGCGAGGGGCCGTCCTGGGGCGCCGCCGCAAGCGCCGCCTCGAAGGCCGCCACGGCCTCGTCGTACTGCCCGGCGGCCAGAGCGCTCCGGCCGCGGGCGTACGCGTCCAGGGTCGCCTGCGGCACGGGCGCGTCCTGGGTCAGCACCTGGAATATGCGGGCCGGACGCCGCCGGCCGCGGACCTTCAGGGCGTCAAGCTCGCGCAGGACGTGGCCCTCCACGGCCGCCGCCGTGTCCTCGCAGACGATGACGCCGACGCCGTAGGCCTTGGTCACCCCCTCCAGCCGGGAGGCCAGGTTCACGCTGTCCCCGATGACGGTGTAGTCCATGCGCTTGGGCGAGCCGATGGTGCCGGCGACCACCTGGCCGGTGGCGATGCCGACCCCGAGGCGGACCGGCGGCAGGCCGCGGCCGCGCCGGCGTTCGTTGATCTCGCTGATCATGCCGGTCATCGCGACGGCGCTGTCGACGGCGTTCTGGGGATCGCGGTCCGAGCTCAGCGGCGCGCCATAGACCGCCATGATCGCGTCGCCGATGTACTTGTCGAGCACGCCGCCGTTGGCCGCCACCGCCTCGAAGAGCTCGGTGAAGATCTCGTTGAGCATGTCGACCGTGTCGCGCGGGCCCAGGTGCTCGGCGAGGCTGGTGAACCCGCGGATGTCGGCGAACAGCACGCTGGCCTGGCAGGCGGCGCCGAACAGCAGGGCGTCGTCACGGCCCATGATCTGGTCCACCACCTCCTGCGTCATGAAGCGGCGCATGGCCCCCTGCAGCCGCTTTCCCTCGGTGATGTCCTCCACCAGGATCAGCAGGCCTACCCGCTCGCCCCCGGCGACCAGGGGCACGATCGAGATGTTGGCCGAGATCGCATCGCCCCGCAGCGTCTTCAGGTCGGCGTCCAGCAGCGTCTTCGGCTGGCTGCTCGACGCGACCGCGGCCAGCTCGGCCAGGAGCCAGGGATTGTGCTCGGCCACCTT
Organism: Phenylobacterium sp. T106; assembly: GCF_057219735.1. Lineage (NCBI taxonomy): Bacteria > Pseudomonadati > Pseudomonadota > Alphaproteobacteria > Caulobacterales > Caulobacteraceae > Phenylobacterium > Phenylobacterium sp. T106. Next base: position 122,301 of record NZ_JBXVWA010000009.1, read on the forward strand.
CAGGTTCAGGCCCTCGGGCAGCTCGGCGTCCGGATCGACCCCCAGGATGCGGCAGGCGGCGGCGTTCAGCTTCACGATCTGCGCGTCGCGGTTCAACGTCACCACGCCGGTCGACATCGAACGCAGGATGCTGTCGTTGTAGTTCCGCTCCGACGCCACCTCGCCGAACAGGGTGGCGTTCTCGATCGCCACCGCCGCCTGGGCCGCGAAGGCCCCGATGCGCGCGGCGTCGGCCTCGTCGAACACCGCGCCGTCCAGCCGGTTCACGGCCTGCATGACGCCCAGCTTGCGCCCGTCCCGCGTGATGATGGGCGCCGAGATGACCGTCCTGGTGCGGTAGCCGGTGGCCTGGTCCACCGCGGCGTTGAAGCGGGGATCGGCGTAGGGGTCGGTGACCGTCTCGATGACGCCCCTGGTGAAGCAGTCGCCGGCGAGTCCCGCGCTGGCGGCGAAGCGGATCTCGCGGCTCTCCAGACCCTCGGCCACCATGGACCAGAGCTCGTGCGAGCGCTCGTCGTAGAGGAACAGGGAGGCCCGGTCGGCCTGCAGGATCTGCGAGGTGGCCTGAACGACCCGGCGAAGGAGCGGCTCGAGCTCGATCTCGCTCGCGATGGCGATGTTCACGTCCAGGAGCTGGCGCAGCTCGCGGCTGTTCAGCTCGGCGGATTCGATCGCCCCGTCCCACCGCTGGGCCATGATCACCAGGTGGCTGAGCAGCATGACGAACATGCCGAGCGGCATGAGGTCGAGCCCGGCGCCAGCCTGGGGGACGAAGCCGTTCGCCATGAGGTCGGTGAAGATCAGGGTCGCGAAGAACACGACCATGCCCAGCAGGTAGACGGCCGCGCCCTCACGCCCGCGCACGGTCGCGGTGATCACCAGGGCCAGGACGTAGGCCATCACGGCGATCCGCACCCACAGCGAGTAGTAGGCGACGAACGACAGGCCCAGCAGACCGCCATAGGCGGCGCCGATCACCAGGGCCGCGAAGTCGGCGACCAGGACCGCGATCATCGCCCGGAGCGCCAGCCGAGGGCTCTCCTGCGGGAACAGGTGGCTCGTGTAGATCACCATCGCCGTCAGCGAGACCACGACGGTCAGGTATTCCAGCGCGCGCATCGCCAGCAGCGGCATCGACGGCGCCAGCAGGAGCAGCAGGTTGTCGTGGCTGAACATCGCCAGGACCGGCATCACGGTCACGCAGGCGACGCCGAACCATAGCCAGCCCAGTTCCTTGCGGCGGAACACGAAGATGACCAGCCCGTAGCAGGCCAGCAGCAGGCACGAGCTGAGCAGCAGCATGCTGCGCAGCCAGTCCATGGCGATCCAGCGCGTCATCTGCTGGGCCGCGCCGAACACCGGAGCCGCCTCCAGGCCGGTGTCGCGCTCGTGGAAGCCGGAAATGTCGATCCGGATGTCCAGCGGTCCGCCGTCGGCGTCGATGGCGACGTCGTGGGCGCGGATGACCGGGTCGGTGGTCGCCCGCGTGAGACCGGGCACGCCTTCCTGCGAGAGGACGCGGCCGTTCACGCTCACCCGCGAGGCGGTGTAGATCGTGGGTACGTAGAGGATGTAGCGCCCGGGCTTCACGCCGGTGAGCTGCAGGCTGTAGCTCACGGCGCCGTGCATCGGCAGGCCGCTGTCGCCGGCGGTCCAGAGGCTCGGGACCTCGATCGGCCGCACCGTCCCGGCCGGCGGACCCGGTGGGCCGCTGAGCCACGTGAGGCGCCACTCGCCCCCCAGTTCGACCGGCGCGCTGAGGGGGCCATGCCGAGAGAAGTCGACGGCGCCGTCCACCGGGCGCGGCGCCGAGCCGTCCAGGGACGCCACGAAGATCGGCGCGCACAGCAGGCACAGGCTCGAGATGATGGCGAGCGCCAGGACGACCAGCCCGTTGCGCGGCGCGGCGAGGGCGCGGAAAGGCGCGATCGCTCCTGCCGCGCGGTCCGCTGCCGCCAACGCCACCCCCTCCATGCGCCCCGCCGGGGTCACCTTGGCCCGGTCCGCAACCTATGACTGCCCCAGAGCGCCGCGCCGGTCCATGCCCGAAACGCTCGCGTCAGGCGTCGATGCCTGCGAGGCGGTCAAAGCGGGCCCAGGTCTGCGCGAAGTCCGACGGCGTCGCATCGGGCGTCGCGCCCGCCAGCCCGGCCTGCCAGGCCGCTTCCGCCGACTCGGCCGCCTGCCAGCAGTCGGCGACGGTCCGCGTCCGGGTGGCGGCGTCCGCGTGGCGCACCGCGGCGATCCTGCGGCGGAGGTCTTCCTCGAGCGCGTCCCGCTCGGGCGCGATGTGCAGCAGGGCGGCCTGGTAGTCGCCACGGATGACCGCGCGGTGAAGCCGCTCGTGCCGCCACCACAGCGTCGAGGGGTCCTCGCGGTCGCCCGCCGCCGGACCGTGCCGGGGCAGGGGCAGGTCGACGAAGGCGGGCTTGAACACCGAAAGGCATGGCGCGGCCGTGCCCGTCACCCAGGCGAGGGGCGGGGCCTCTGCGCGCAGTTCGGCCGCCATGGAGCCGGTGGTCTGTCCGCCGCGATCGTCGCCCGCGGCGTGCATGCAGACAGACCGTGTCGGCGCCGTGGCCGGACTCCAGTCCGCGGCGCCGTCGTCTCCGTGCGTGCGTAGGGCGGCCATCACCGCGCCGAGGCCGATCGCCGGCGCATCGGCCGCGAGCCGGCCCGCCGACTGCGCCTGGCGCAGGCGCGCCTGTCCCAGGTGCTCGCGCTCGGGGTCCGCCAGCGCCTCGGCGTAGCCCCGCGCGGCCGGATCCGGCCAGCCCGCGTCCGCGATCACGCCGTCGAGCCCGTCGCTCCGGCGGTCCGGTCGCGCGATCGAGTAGATGTTCGAGATCGTCCGGGCGCCCGTCGCCCGCTCGACCAGCCACTCGCGACCCACCGTCTCGAGCACGAAGGCCTCCTGCGGATCGGCGACGATGTAGCTGTTGTGATAGTAGGCCGGCGTCAGGTGGCCGCAGTCGCCGCCCTGGCCGTGCTCCGCCAGCAGGGCGCAGATCACCTCGACCGCCTCGGCCGCGCTCTGCGCCCGCTGCAGCGCGAGGCCCGCGAGGTCCATGCCGATCAGCGCCGGCGCCTCCGGGGTCGGCCCGCGCGTGTAGACGGCTTCGTTCCCGATCGCCACGCCGTGGACGTTGAGGCCCATCTCCGGACCCCAGGTCCAGAACGGCCGGCAGAACAGCGCCCGGTGCGTGCGCCGCGCCTGCGGGACCGACACATAGGTGCAGGCGACGGTCTCGCCCGGATCATGCTCGCCGGCCTCGACGATCTGGAGGACGTGCGCCTCGTTGCGCTGGCGGTCGCTGTTCTTGCCGAACAGCATGACGCCCCCCGCCGTCACCTGGGGCGTCGCCACGACGGTGTCACACATGGTTCCTCCCGGGGTCGGCGGCGAAGCTAGCAGCGCGCCGGTGCGCCGCAAGCGCCGGGCTGCGGCCGGCGTCAGCAGGCGCTTATGGGGCGGGCCGTAAGCGGGGCTGCACTGTCGCCGCACGGCCGCACGGTCCAGTCGAGGTTCAGCCGCAACCGGAGACGACCGATGCAGACGCTGGAAGTCTGCCGATGGGACCCGCTGGTCCGCCTGACCCACTGGGGCGTGGCGGCCGGGGTCGTCGCGAACGGCGTGTTCACGGAGGAAGGCTCGGGGCCTCATCAATGGGTTGGCTACGGCGTGGCCGCTCTGCTGGCGCTGCGGTGGGCGTGGGGCTTGATCGGGCCGCCCGAGGCCCGGTTCACCGCCTTTCGGCCCAGCCTGAGCCGCGCCGCCCGGCATGTGCGGGAGATCGTCCGCGGGGCGCCGGCGTCCGCGCACCGTTCGCACAATCCGCTCGGCGCGCTGATGGTGTACGCGCTCTGGGGGACGCTGGCGGTCGTCATTGGGACCGGCGTCGCCATGAACGGGCCGCCCGGTGTCTCGACTCCCCGGATCGAGGCGGACTCTATTGCGCAGCCGGTCGTGACGGCCGATGCAGATGACGACGACGATCGGCGTGGCGCGGACCGCGAGGACCGTCGCCGGGGCGAGGGGGGCGGCGAGGCGGTGGAGGAAGTGCACGAAGTGGGGGCAAACCTGCTCTTCGGACTGGCGGGCCTGCATCTTCTCGGCGTGGCCTTCGAAACGCGGCGCAGCGGGCGCGGGATCCTGCAGTCGATGCTGCCGGGCCGGCGGACGGCCCGGTCCGCCAGATGAGCTCGAGGTCCTCCCCAAGGCTCGAGCCGCGGGCCGGCGCCATCGCCGCCGTCGTGGCCCTCCAGGCGCTGGCGGTGACCTTCTTCGTCATCGACGTGGCCGCCGATCTCGCGGCCCGGGTGGGCCCCGCGCACGTCACGTTCGAGGCGATGGCGGTGCTGGCGCTTCTTGCCGGCGTCGTGATGGGCTTGCTTCAGCTTCGCGCGCTGCTCGCCTCGGGGCGGCGCAAGAGCGAAGCGCTGGCCGTCGCAGCGGGGGCCCTCAGTGAGGTGATCGAAAGCCGCGCCCGCGAATGGGGCTTCACGCCGGCGGAGAGGGACGTGGCGGTGTTCGCCCTAAAGGGCTGCGACATCGACGACATCGCGCGTCTACGAAACGCGGCGCCCGGGACCGTCAGGGCGCAACTCACCCGCGTCTACCAGAAGGCCGGCGTCGGGTCGCGCGCGGCGCTGGCGAGCCTGTTTCTCGACGAGTTGATCGGCGCCCCGCTCGCCCGAACGTCCGACCCCAAGGGCTGACGGCGAGACCGCCGCCCTCCGGGCCACCTCTCACCAACGGGTCTGATCCGCCCCCGGCCTTCGCCGCCGGACCGACCTGCCACGCCTCGACTTCAACTCAGCAGCCACCAAGGAACCCCCATGTCACGTCACCTCAGCTCAACACTCGCGGCCGTCGTCGTCGCGCTCCTGGCCGGGAGCACCGCCCAGGCGGCCGTCTGCATCGGCGCCTGCGGGACGCTCGGCGCGGACGGCGACGTCACGGCCCCGCCGGGCGGATCAAGCTACGGCTGGGTTTCCACGGCCGGCGGCGTCACCGGCAAGGGCCAGATCGACTCGGTCGGCGGCACGAACGGCTCGGCCTTCATCACATCCTCGTTCGCCGCGAACGCCGGCGACAACCTGCACTACGACTTCAACTTCGTGTCCTCGGACGGACAGAGCGGCGAAGGCAGCTTCATCTACGAGGACTACGCCTTCGTGCAGCTGGTCGACGCGCTCAGCGGCGACCTGATCGCCATGCTCTTCAACGCCCGGACCGAGCCCGCCGGCCTGATCTCGCCCGGCCTCGGGCTGCCGCCGGTCGATCCGGGCGTCACCCTCACGCCGCCGATATCGCCCCTGACGCTCGGCTCCGGCGCCAACGGCGGCCCCGTCTGGTCGCCGCTCGGGTCCTACTCGGGGGCGTGCTGGGGGCCGGGATGCGGTCTGACCGGCTGGATCAGCGCGGACTACACCGTCGCCGAAGACGGCGACTACCGGCTGGTGTTCGGGGTCTCGAACTGGGGCGACGAAATCTACGACACCGGCCTCGCCTTCACGGGGATCAAGGTGGGCGGCTCCGACATCGGAGACCACGAGGACCCGGGCGATGACGACGACGGCCCCGGCGCCGTGCCCGAGCCCGACGTCTGGGCGCTCATGGTGCTCGGCTTCGGCGGCCTGGGCGCGATGCTGCGCAGCGGGCGGCGGCGGCGCCTGGCCTGACCGGGCGGGCCATCCGCGTCGCACCATTCCTACCGGGTCTGTAGAATTTCGGTTGCGGCCTGTGGTCGCGCCCTGTAGCCAGGTGGCGCGGGATGAAGCGGTGTCCCGTTCAGGCCAGGGCCCAACCACCGTCTGACTCCGCTCGGGGTGACGCATGGGCCACAGGGTCGAACCTGCAAGATCAGACATCAGAGGATGGCTCCAGCGCGCACGGCGCGGCGCGGCCGCGGTGGCCGGGACGGTCCTGGCGGGAGCCGGGGGCGTCGCGGTCGCGGCGGAGCCGTCCTGGACCGTATCGGGCTCGATGCGGCTCCGATATGAAGTCGTGTCGAACCAGGTTCGGCCGGGATTCAACCGCGCCGACGACCTTGTGAACCTTCGAACCACGCTGTTCGCGGAGCACCGCCGCGGACCGCTGCGGCTGGGCGCAGAACTGTACGACAGCCGCGCCTGGGGCGGAGACCGGGGCACGCCTGTGGGAACCGGCGAGGTCAACGCGTTCGAGTTCGTCCATGCTTACGCGGCGCTCGACCTCGGGAGCGGAACGCCGGCGCCGGCCACGCTGCAGGCCGGCCGGTTCCTGCTGAACCTCGGCTCGCGCCGCCTCGTGGCCGCCGACGACTACCGAAACACGACCAACAGCTATACAGGCCTGCGCGTCGACCTTGCCCCGGCGGGCCTCAAGGCCACCCTGATCTACGTGCAGCCTCAGCTGCGGCTGCCGAACTCCCCGGACTCGATCCTCGACAACCGCCAGCGCATCGACCACGAGGGCCGCGACCTCGAGCTCTGGGGCGGCGTCGTGGCGAGGCCCAAGGCCATCGGGGACGTCACGCTAGAGGCGTCCTACTTCCACCTTTCGGAGGAGGATCGGCCGAGCCGACCCACCCGCAACCGTCGGCTCGATACGTTCGGAATGCGGGCGGTGGTCGATCCGAAGCCCGGGCTCTGGGACTACGAACTGGAGGTCATCGGCCAGACCGGCGCCATCCGGGCCGGCGTCCGGCCCGCCGATCCGGAGCTCTCCGTTCGGGCCGGCTTCGTCCATGGCGAGGTCGGCTACACATTTGTCCATCCGTGGCGCCCTCATGTCTCAGCCGAGTTCGACGCGGCCACCGGCGATCGGCCGGGTGGGCGCTACGGGCGCTTCGACACCCTTTTCGGCATGCGCCGGGCCGATCTGGCGCCCGCGGGCCTCTACAACGCGATAGGCCGCGCGAACCTCATCACGCCCGGCCTGCGTCTGGAACTCGCGCCATCCCCGGCCCTGGACGCCTTCGTCGCTGTCCGAAGCCTCTGGTTGGAGGCGCGCCGGGACGCTTTCTCCACCACCGGCGTGCGCGACCCTGCCGGCCGATCCGGCCGCTACGCCGGAGCGCAGCTGGAAGGGCGCGCCCGCTACTGGCTGGTTCCTGGGCGGGTGCGCGCGGAGGTCAACGGCGTCTGGCTCGCGAAGGGGCGCTTCCTGCGCGACGCGCCCAACGCGCCCCGGTCGGGAGACGAGACCTACGCGTCGCTCAACACGACCGTCACGTTCTAGTTCGGGGGCGGCCCCGCGCCGGAAATATTCGTGTAACGTGGATTGCGGACAATCTGCGGCTGCTCACGTACGCGTGGGCGGTTTGCATGCCGTGCGGCCGCGCACATCATAACGTGCATAGGGAATGGGGACCCATCGATGACCAAAAGCTTCGGCCTCGCCGCCCTCCTGGCCTCGACGGCCGTCATCTCCTCCTGCGCCACGGACCAACCCACGACCGCCGCGCTCACCGGCTCGGCCGTCAGTGCGTCGGCCACGACGCCGGCGACCGTCGACAACTTCATGCTGGTGGACGCCAACCTCGAGGCGCACGAGCTCTATCGGCTGGCCGACGCCCCGGCCGTCGTGATCGTCACCCAGGCGAACGGCGATGCGACCCTGCGCGGCGAGGCCTCGGCGCTCAACGCGATGGCGAAGGCCTACGGCGCCAAGGGCGTCGAGTTCCGCATGCTGAATTCGTCCCTCAAGGACAGCCGCGAGTCGGTCCGGGCCGAGGCCGAGAAGGTCGGCTACGCCCTGCCGATCCTCATGGACAACAACCAACTGATCGGGGAGAGCCTCGGCGTCACCCGCTCGGCCGAAGCCTATGTGATCAACCCGAAGACCTGGACGGTGGTCTACCGCGGTCCCGTCCAGGGCGCGCAGGCGGCGCTGGACGCGTTCCTCGCGGGCAGGCCGGTCCCGGCCGCGACCATGGCCTCGAACGGCGCCCTGATCGCCTTCCCCGAGCGCGGCGCCGACCACGCGAGGCTCACCTATGTGAAGGACGTCGCGCCGATCATCGAGAAGAACTGCATGGCCTGCCACCAGGAAGGCGGCATCGGGCCCATGCAGCTCACCAGCTACGAGATGGTGAAGGGCTTCTCGCCGATGATCCGCGAGGTGATCCGCACCGACCGGATGCCGCCCTACAACGCCGATCCGCACGTCGGGAAGTTCTCGGACTCGAAGAACCTGACCCCCGCCGAGATCAAGACGCTGGTGCACTGGGTGGAAGCCGGCGCGCCGCGCGGGGAGGGCGCCGATCCGCTCGCCGGAAAGAAGCACGTGGCCGCCGAGTGGCCGCTGGGCAAGCCGGACCTCATCCTCAACATCCCGGAGTACAAGATCCCGGCCTCGGGGGTGGTCGACTACCAGCGGCCCTTCACGCTGAACCCGATGACCGAGGGCAAGTGGATCCGCGCCACGACGGTGAAGCCCGGTGACCGCCAGGCCGTGCACCACGTCCTGACCGGCTGGATGAAGGAAGCGCCGGCCAACGGCGTGGCGTCCGAGACCCGCTGGCGCGGCTCGGTGGGCGGCTATGCGGTGGGCGCCGAGTCCAACGTGTTCGGCGGCGACGTGGGCACTTTCCTGCCGGCCGGCGGCGCCGTCGGCTTCCAGATGCACTACACGCCGTACGGCAAGGAGACGGTCGACCGCACGCAGATCGGGGTCTACTTCCGCGACACCGCGCCCAAGTACATGATGCGCAGCGTGGTGGTGATCGACGGCACGATCGAAATCCAGCCGAACGCGCCGCGGCACAAGGAAACGGCCTACGTCGAGTTCCCGAACGACGCGCTGCTCTACTCGGCGTTCCCGCACGCGCACTACCGGGCCTACTCGTCCGATCTGTGGCTGCAGACGCCCGACGGCAAGAAGACCCTGCTGCTGAGCCTGCCGCGTTACGACTTCAACTGGCAGCGCAGCTACACCTTCGCCGAGCCGATCAAGATCCCGGCGGGCTCGAAGCTGATCGCCAACTACGTCTACGACAACTCCAAGCGGAACCCGGCGAACCCCGATCCCTCGATCAAGGTGACCTGGGGCGAGCAAAGCCACGAGGAGATGCTGTTCACCTCGGTCAGCTTCCGCTGGCTGGACGAGACGGCGGCCAAGCAGGTCGACTCCGACGCCCGCTTCGCCCAGACCCGCATGATCGGGATGATGGACGACAACCTGGACGGCAAGATCCAAAAGGCCGAGGCGCGCGGGACCATGGGCCGGATGATCGCCCGCTACTTCCCGATGATCGACAAGGACGGCGACGGCGCCATCGACAGGGCCGAGCTGGCCGCCGCCCAGTCCATGCTGCCCCAGCGTCGCCGGGGACAGCAGGCCGACGGCCCGAACGAGAACACCCCGCTCAGCTGATCCGGATCCTGCCGGACGGCGCGAAGGCCGCACCCGCCGGGTGCGGCCTTCGTCGTCTCAGGGCTCCCAGTAGACCTCGATGAGATGGCCGTCGGGGTCGGCGCAGCGGAACCAGACGAAGTCCGGTTCGTGTGTCAGCGGCTCGCGGATCGTGACGCCGGCGTTGTCCAGTTCCGAGAACAGGTCGTCCACGGCCTGCGCGTCGCGCAGCCGGAAGCCGAAGTGGGCCCAGGGTGGGAAGTCGTCGGCCGGGCCGGCGGCCAGCGCTAGGTCCAGGCCTGCCTCGTCGCGGAGGAACAACGTGCCGTCGTCCTGGACGACGTGGCGCCGGAACCCGAAGTGGCGGGTGTAGAACGCCGCCGCGTCTTCGACCGACGCCACGTGCAGATGCAGGTGGTTCAGCTGCATGGCCGGAAGCTTACGGCCCGGCGCCCTTGCGCGGGAAGCCCCGTCTATTGCGCGGCCTGCTCCTGCGCGTAGCCGAGCTGTTCGTTGAGGCGGTCCAGCACCGTGATCGCAGCCTCGGGGATGACGGAGCCGGGCGGGAAGATCGCCGCGACGCCCATCTCCTCCAGCGCCTTGAAGTCCTCGGGCGGGATGACGCCGCCGACGAACACCAGGATGTCCGGCCGGCCCAGCCTGGCCAGCTCGGCCTTCAGCTCGGGCACCAGCGTCAGGTGGCCTGCCGCCAGCGAGCTTGCGCCCACCGCATGCGCGCCGGCCTGCACGGCCTCGGCGGCGGCTTCCGCGGGGGTCTGGAAAAGGTCGCCGATCTCGACGTCGAAGCCCAGGTCGGCGAAGCCCGAGGCGATCACCTTCTGGCCGCGATCGTGGCCGTCCTGGCCCATCTTGGCGACCATGATCCGCGGCTTCTTCCCGTCGGCCTGGCGGAACGCCTCGGTCATCGCGCGGGCCCGGTCGGCGGCGGGCGTCGAGCCCGCCTCGCGCAGGTAGACGCCCTTCACCGCGTCGGCCTTGGCCTTGTGGCGGCCGAACACCTTCTCGAGGGCGAAGCTGATCTCGCCGACGGTGGCGTGGGCGCGCGCCGCGGCGACCGACAGTTCGAGCAGGTTGCCCTTGCCCGCCGCGCCTGCGGTGAGCGCATCGAGCGCGGCGGCCACCGCCTCGGGGTCGCGCTCACGCTTCAGGCGGTTCAGCTTCTCGAGCTGGGCGTTGCGGACGGCGGTGTTGTCGACCTTGAGCACCGGGATGTCGTCCTCGACGTCCGGCCGGTAGCGGTTCACGCCCACGACGGTCTGCTGGCCGGAGTCGATCCGCGCCTGGGTGCGGGCCGAGGCCTCCTCGATGCGGCGCTTGGGCAGGCCGTCCTCGATCGCCTTCGCCATGCCGCCCAGGGCCTCCACCTCGGTGATGTGGGCCAGGGCGCGCTGGGCCAGGTCGGCGGTCAGCGCCTCGACGTAGAAGCTGCCGCCCCAGGGATCGATGACCCGGGTCTGGCCGCTCTCGATCTGGAGGAAGAGCTGGGTGTTGCGGCTGATCCGCGCCGAGAAGTCGGTGGGCAGCGCCAGCGCCTCGTCCAGCGAGTTGGTGTGCAGGCTCTGCGTCTGTCCCCCCACGGCCGCCATCGCCTCGATCACGGTGCGCGGCACGTTGTTGAACACGTCCTGCGCCGCCAGCGACCAGCCCGACGTCTGGGTGTGGGCCCGCAGGCTCAGCGAGCGGCTGTCCTTCGGGTCGAAGTGCTGCTTCATCAGCTTCGCCCAGAGCAGGCGGCTGGCCCGCTGCTTGGCGATCTCCATGAAGACGTTCATGCCGGCGTTCCAGAAGAACGACAGGCGCGGCGCGAACTGGTCCACCGTCATGCCGGCGGCGACGCCCGCGCGCACGTACTCGACGCCGTCGGCCAGGGTGTAGGCGAGCTCGAGGTCCAGCGTCGCCCCGGCTTCCTGCATGTGGTAGCCGCTGATCGAGATCGAGTTGAACCGCGGCATCTCCTTCGACGTGTAAGCGAAGATGTCCGCGATGATCCGCATCGAGGGACCGGGCGGGTAGATGTAGGTGTTCCGGGTCAGGAACTCCTTCAGGATGTCGTTCTGGATCGTGCCGGCCAGCTTCTCATGGGGCACGCCCTGTTCTTCCGCCGCGACGATGTACAGCGCCAGGATCGGCAGGACCGCGCCGTTCATGGTCATCGACACCGTCATCTTGTCGAGCGGGATGCCGTCGAACAGCGTCCGCATGTCGAGGATGGAGTCGATGGCGACGCCCGCCATGCCCACGTCGCCGGTGACGCGCGGGTGGTCGCTGTCATAGCCGCGGTGGGTGGCGAGGTCGAACGCGATGGACAGGCCCATCTGCCCGGCGGCCAGGTTGCGGCGGTAGAAGGCGTTGGAGTCCTCGGCCGTGGAGAAACCCGCGTACTGGCGGATGGTCCACGGGTTCGTGGCGTACATCGTGGGGTAGGGGCCCCGCACGAACGGCGCCAGGCCCGGGAAACCGCCCAGCTCGGCGACGCCCGCGATGTCGGCGGCCGTGTAGGACGGGCGCACGACGATGCCTTCCGGCGTCTCCCAAGCCGGGCCCGCCGGCGCCGGGAAGGCGGCCGCTGGGCCGTCGAAGGGCAGCGTGGAGAAGTCGGGGAAGCTCGTCATGACCGGGTCTCCCGGCGGCCCTCGCGCAGCGCCGGGACCGGCGCCGGCGCAAGCGTGGCCTTGCGATGGGGGTGCGGCGCGGACCCGTCGGTCCCAGCCCGGGCCCGGTTGGGCTCCGGCGCCTCGCGCGGCGCGAAGGAGGCGAGGAAGTCGCAGATCATGCGGCGACCTCGTGCTTCTCGGAGAGGCGGACCGGCGTCAGGGGCGGGCAGGCGCCGTCGGGGCCGGGCAACCGGACCTCCGGGGCCTGGGCGCGGGCGCCGGGCTCCACCTCCACGGTCGAGGCCTCGGTCGGGGGGAACGCGGTGACGCCCAGGATGCGCGGCTCCCCGCGCGCCGCCACAGCCTTGGCGACCTCGGCGGCCACAAGGCTCTTCTCAAGCGCCGCCGCCAGGCCGCCTGCGGCCTCGAAGGCCTGCAGGTGCGCCCAGGCCGCGCGGGCGATCTGGTCGGTGAGGCTCTCGAGGTAGCCCGCGCCGGCGCCGGGATCGGCCACGCGCCCGACGCCGGCCTCCTCCATGAGCACCAGCTGGGTGTTGCGGCTCTGCCGCCGGGCGAAGGCCGTCGGCAGGCCGAGGGCGTCGGTGAAGGCCCCAAGCACCACCGCGTCGGCGCCGCCCACGGCCGCGGCGAAGCCGGCCGCCGTCAAGCGGATCATGTTGGTCCAGGGGTCCTGGGCGGTCAGCATGCGGCGCGACGAGCGCACCTCCAGCCGGGCCTGGGCCGTGCCGCCCGACGCCGTGGCGATCCGGGCGAACACCGCCCGCGCGGCGCGCAGCTTGGCGATCACCAGGAAGTAGTCGGCGTCCGCCGACAGCCCCAGTGTGATGCGCGAGAACGCCTCGTCCACCGCAAGCCCTGCGCGGACCAGCGCCCTGGCGTAGGCGACGGCGGCGGCGGCGGCCACCGCCACCTCCAGCGCTTCGCCGCCGCCGGCCTCGTGCGCGGCCCGGCCGGAAGCCAGGAAGAGCTGCGCGTGCGGGTAGGTCTGGGCGTGCCGCGCCGCGACCGTGGCGGCGCTCACCACGTGGCTCTCCACGGGCCCCGCGCTGCGGCCCGCCTCGGCGAACGCGCCCAGCGGGTCGAGGTTGAAGGCAAGCCGGGCGCCGGGGGAGGACTTCGCGACCGCATGCAGGGCGTCGGCCGCCATCGGTCCGGCGAATCCGGCGTCTAGGCCCACGGGCGCGAGTTCCACGATCACGTCCTGCAGCGCCCGGGCCATGGCGTCCGGGGCGGCGTGACCGGCCACGATCACCGAGGCCGCGCCGCCCTCGAGGTCGGCCAGCAGTTCGGCGTTCACCCGCGCGGGATCGGCATGGGCCGAGAGCGTCCGCAGGTCCCAGGGCCGGTCGGCCGCGACGGGGCGGGCCGGGAAGGCCGCGGGCGCCGCGCTCGCCGCATAGAGCGGGGCGATGGGCAGCCCCTCGGCCGTGGACTTCTGGAGGCTTTCGAATGGCTTGTCGCCCAGCGTCTTGGCGACCAGCGCGCGCCAGGCGTCCTCGCCGGCGGGAGGGAATCCGGGATCGAGCACATGCGGATCGGCCATGGGGCGACTTGCCTCCCGGCCGCGCCGGCCGTCAAGGTCACGTTGCGGGAGCCTCGCCCAGGTGGAATCCATCGCCGAGCGGAGCCTTACGGGCCTGCGGCGTCCGCGCCGGCCTCGACGACCCGATTCATCCGGGGAGGGCTCTTCCGCGACGCAGGGTCAACGAATGCAACCTGTCTTGCCGCACGTCGATCTATAGTATACGTCGTAAATTATAAGCTGCTCATCGAGGATCCGCCATGGCCCTGCCGCCCGTTCTCCGCGACCGTCTCCGTCTGCCGCTGATCGGCAGCCCGCTGTTCATCATCTCCGTGCCCGAACTGGTCATCGCCCAGTGCAAGGCCGGCATCGTGGGCTCGTTCCCGGCGCTGAACGCGCGGCCGGCCTCGCTGCTGCACGAGTGGCTGCACCAGATCACCGAGGAGCTTGCGATCTGGGATCGGGACCATCCCGACACGCCCTCGGCGCCGTTCGCGGTGAACCACATCGTCCACAAGACCAACGACCGGCTGGAGCACGACGTGGAGGCCTCCACCAAGTGGAAGGCGCCGATCGTCATTACATCCCTGGGCGCCCGCGAGGACGTCAACGCCGCGGTGCACAGCTACGGCGGCGTGGTGCTGCACGACGTGATCACCGACCGGTTCGCCCGCAAGGCGGTGGAGAAGGGGGCCGACGGCCTGATCCCCGTGGCGGCGGGCGCAGGCGGACACGCCGGCACGCTCTCGCCCTTCGCCCTCATCCACTCGATCCGCGAGTGGTTCGACGGCCCCGTCGCGCTGTCCGGCTCCATCGCCACGGGCCATGCGATCCTGGGGGCTCAGGCGATGGGCGCCGACCTGGGCTACGCCGGCTCGGTCTTCATCGCCACCAAGGAGGCGGCGGCGGCCCAGGGCTACAAGGACATGATCGTCGCGAGCACCGGCGAGGACATCGTCTACACCAACCTCTTCACCGGGGTTCATGGCAACTACCTCGCGCCTTCGGTGCTGGCCGCCGGGCTCGATCCGGAGAACCTGCCCAAGTCGGATCCTTCCGCCATGAACTTCGGCTCGGGCGGCAACCAGAAGTCCAAGGCCTGGCGCGACATCTGGGGCTGCGGCCAGGGCATCGGCGCGGTCAAGGACATCCCGAGCGTCGCCGACCTCGTGGCGCGCCTGTCCGACGAGTACGAGACGGCCAAGGCCGAACTCGCGCTCAAGACCTCCCTCACCGCCGGAAAGGCCCTGCTGGCGGCGGAGTAGGCCGCAGAAAAACTGCTAGGGCCCCCAGGGTTAATCCTATTTAGTCGATAGGAATAGAAGGTCTAGGTTCGCCTCTCTTCAACGAGGGGGACTGAACCCATGACTGCGACCACGCTTCGGCGCCTGACGCCCGCCGCCCTGGCGACGGCGCTTCTCTGCAGCGCTGCGCCGGCGGCCCTGGCTCAGGCGGCCGGGCCGTCGCCGGCGGCGGCGGCGGCAGAGCACGCCACGCCCGCCGCCGCGGCAGAAGACTCCGAATCGGTCACCACGGTCGGTGAGCTGACGGTCACGGCCAGGCGGCGCGAGGAGACGGTCCAGTCGGTGCCGCTGGCGGTGTCGGTGGTGGGCGGCGCGCAGATCGACGCGGTGGGCGCCTTCAACGTCGGCCGACTTCAGCAGCTGACGCCGACGCTGCAGTTCTACTCGTCGAACCCGCGCAACACGACGGTGAACATCCGCGGCCTCGGGGTCCCGTTCGGGCTGACCAGCGACGGCTTCGAGCAGGGCGTCGGCATCTATGTGGACGACGTCTACAACGCCCGCGTGGCCGCCGCGACATTCGACTTCCTCGACGTGTCGCGGATCGAGGTGCTGCGCGGTCCGCAAGGCACGCTCTACGGCAAGAACACCACCGCCGGGGCCGTGAACATCACGACCAACCAGCCCAGCTTCGACTTCGTGGCGACCGCCGAGATCACGGCCGGCAACTATGATTTCAAGCAGGCAAAGGCGGCCGTGTCGGGCCCCCTCACCGACACCCTCGCCGCGAGGCTGGCCGTCTCGTCCACGACGCGGCGCGGGACGATCTACAACGTGACCAGCCAGCAGCACGTCAACGCCCAGGACAACATCGGCCTGCGGGGGCAGCTCCTGTGGAAGCCGGTCGACGGCCTCGCGGTGACGCTGGCGGCCGACTACAGCAAGCAGGATGCGGAGTGCTGCGCGCAGATCTATGTGCGGACCGGCGCCACCCAGCGGCCCCTGAACCGCCAGTACGCCGCGCTGGCGGCGGCCCAGAACTATCGCGTCGTCAGCACCAACCCGTTCGACCGGCTGACCGACGTGGACGCCAGCCTCAATGCCGGAAACGAGATCGGCGGCGCCTCGGCCCGGGTAGTGTGGAATGTGGGGCCGGGGACCCTCACCTCGATCACGGCCTGGCGGTACTGGGACTGGAAGCCCGAGAACGACCGTGACTTCACGGGCCTGCCGATCGTGTCGAAGTCGCAGAATCCTTCGCAGCAGGACCAGTACAGCCAGGAGCTGCGCTACAACTACGCCGGCGAGCGCATCGACGGCGTGCTGGGCGTCTTCGCCTTCCGCCAGCGCATCGACACGCAGGGGACCGAGCAGCAGGGCGCCGCGTCCAGCCGCTGGAACATCGCGCCGACCAACGTCCTGTCGAACGATCCGACCGTGCTGGCTGGCCTCACTGCGCTGAACACCCAGTCCCTGAAGGCCACGAGCTTCGCCGTGTTCGGCCAGGCGAGCTGGAAGGTGAGCGACGCCCTCACCATCCAGCCCGGCCTGCGGCTCAACTACGACAAGAAGGAAGGCTCGTACGAACGCCGCGTCTTCGACGGCCAGGGCCAGCCCGTGCTCTTCGGGCAGACCGGCGCCCGGCGGGCGGCGCAGCTCGCGGTCTTCTCGCCGCAGGTGAGCGCGCCCAGTTTCAGCGACTGGAACTTCAGCTACGACCTGACCCTGAGCTACCGGCTCCAGCCCGACGTTCTGGGGTATGCGACCTACGCCAAGACCTTCAAGACCGGCGGCATCAACCAGAACGGCCTGCCGACGGACGCAGCCGGCAATCCCATCCTCTCGGCCGGCTCGATCAAGCCGGAGGACGTCGACCACTTCGAGGCGGGCCTCAAGACCCAGTTCTGGGACCGGCGGGCGACCTTGAACCTCTCGGCCTTCCGCACCGAGATCAAGGACTACCAGGCCACGGTCACCAACGGCCAGCTCGGGGTCCTGCGCGGCTATCTCGCGAACGCGGACAAGGTGCGCAGCCAGGGCTTCGAGTTCGACTTTTCTGTGCGGCCGAGCGAGCGGTTCAGCGCCTACGCCAACGGGGCCTACACCGACGCGACCTACCGCCGCTTCGTGGATGCGCCGTGCCCGCCGGAACTCTCTGGCGGCACGACCGTGGGGGCGGGCCAGACGCCCAGCGCGCCGGGTACGCCGGGCGGACTGAGCCCCGCGAACTGCGACATCTCGGGGCAGCGCCTGCCTGGGATCTCGAAGTGGAGCCTCTCGTTCGGCGCCGAGGCCAGCGCGCCCGCGACGTTCCTCCGCCGGTCGGGCGAGGTCTATGTGGGCTACGACGGCAGCTATCGCTCGAGCTTCTCGTCGAACGCCTCGCCGTCGATCTACACCTGGGTAGACGGGTATTCGCTCTCCAACTTCCGCGCCGGCTTCCGCACGGATGACGGGGTCAACCTCTACGCCTGGGTGCGCAACGCCTTCGACGAGGAGTACTTCGACTTCCTCGCGGTGGGCCCCAGCAACACCGGCCTCATCGCGGGCCAGCCGGGCGATCCCCGGACCTGGGGCGTGACGTTCAGGGCGGCCTTCTGAGCGGCGGGCCTCGACGGTGGCGCCATCGGCGCTTCTCCTGTGGGACGGATGAAGCGATGATCGGCGGGCATCGCCAGCGGGGTCCCATCGCTTGTCTTTCAGGCTGCTCTTCAAGGATGGAGACCGCGCGGCTCCGGAAGCCGTCACCGACCCGCTGGCGCTCGACATCCGCCGCGTTTCGAAGACTTTCGGGCGTGTCGCGGTCCTGAAGGACGTCTCCCTGCAGGCGCGGGAGGGCGAGTTCCTGGCGCTGCTCGGGCCGTCCGGGTCGGGCAAGACCACGTTGCTGCGCGTGCTGGCCGGGCTGGAGGCGCCCGACGCCGGCGCGGTCCGTTTCCGGGGCGAGGACTTCCTTTCGCTGCCGGTCCGCCAGCGCCGGGTGGGCATGGTCTTCCAGCACTACGCGCTCTTCCCGCACATGTCGGTGGCCCGCAATGTCGCCTTCGGCCTGGCCGTCCGCGGGCGCGGCGAGCGGCCGTCGCCGGACGAGATCGCCGAGCGGGTGGCCCGGCTCCTCGATCTCGTGCAGCTGCAGGGCCTGCAGGACCGCTACCCCGCCCAGCTGTCGGGCGGCCAGCGCCAGCGGGTGGCGCTCGCGCGGGCGCTGGCCGTCGAGCCGCGGATGCTGCTGCTCGACGAGCCGTTCGGAGCGCTGGACGCCCAGGTCCGCCGTGAACTCCGCCGCTGGCTGCGCGACCTGCACGACCGCGCCGGCGTCACGACGGTCTTCGTGACCCACGACCAGGAGGAGGCGCTGGACCTCGCCGACCGGGTGGCCATCCTGAACGCGGGCGAACTGGTCCAGCTGGGCTCGCCGGCCGAGGTCTACGACCAGCCGGCCACCCCCTTCGTGTTCGGCTTCCTCGGGCAGGCCTGCCGGATGGCGGGCGTCGTGGAGGGCGGTCGGCTCAGGTTGGCCGACTGGGAGACCCAGGCGCCGCCCGGTGCGCCTCATGGTCCGGTGGACGTCTTCTTCCGGCCGGACGAGGTGGCGTTGGCCCCGCTGTCGGGCGAGGGCGTACCGGTCGAGGTGGTCGCGGCGGCGCGGCGGGGCTCGCAGGTGCGCATCGAATGCCGCGTGGGCGGCGAACCCATGGAGTTGCGCGGCCACGCGCAGACGGCGCTCGAGGCGGTCGCGCCGGGCGCGCGGATGCGGGTGCGGCCGCTGCGTCCACAGGTTTACGCGCGCGGCCCAGGTCCATCTGCGCCGCCCGCGCGTTGAGCCTTCATGAGCGACACGAACCTGCAGCGCCGCTTCTGCATCCACGGCGTCTCGGAGGCGCCGTCGCGCGCCCATCTGGTCGAAGGCCTCAACTTCGAGGACGCGGCGCTGCGTTTCATCGAGGACCACCACCCGGCCCCGGACGACGACGACAACCTCAGCCTGTTCGTCGAGGACATGGAGACCGGCCAGCGCCAGTGCTTCACGATCGACCTCGGCAGCGGCGAGGCGACGCCCTGCGACTGAGCGCTACCGTCCGTTGGACGCCAGCCAGCCGTCCGTCTCGGGCAGCCGCCTGGCGATGACGTCGAGCCGGTAGCGGATCGCGCCCTCGGCCTTCTCGACCTCGCCGCGGGCGGAGGCCGGGACGGTGGCCTTGAAGCGTCCGAGCTTCTCCAGCATGGCGGGCTCGCGCGAGGCCTGCGCCAGTTCGGCATAGTAGGAGGTGCGGCTGGTGGGCTCGAGCAGCTCGTCCACCCGGGCGCGGTTGGCGATCGCGAAGTCGTAGGCCTTGTCCGGGAAGTTCCCGGCCACCTCGGCGATGATCGTCGGGGCCTCGTTGGGGCTCACGTCGCCGGACAGAGCGAGGGCGAGGGCCCGGTCGGCCAGCTTCGGATCGTCGCTGCCCGCGAGCAGGGCGAGCAGGCGGCTGCGGTCGGTGACGTCCTTCGAGGCGAGCGCCTGTCGCCGGAGCGCCTCCCAGGTCGCCTCGTCCGCATTGGCGGCCACGATGGAGAGCACCGTGCGCCGGCCGGCGCCCTGCAGGCTTTCCGGTTCCGCCAGCCAGCGGTCGAAGCGCCGCCGCGCCTCGGCGATGACCATCGGGTCCTCGAAGTCGCCGAGCGTAGTCAGCACCGTCCGGCGCGCGATCGCGGCGTTGTCGGGCTCGCCGGCCTTCGGGTCCCAGCCGAGCCGGCCAAGGATCGGCACGAGGCGGGCCCGCGCGAACGTCCGGAACCTCGCCTGGCCCGGCCGGCCCGAATAGAGCGCGTCGACCGCCGACAGCTGCGTCGCCAGCGTGTCGAGCACCAGCGGATCGGCGTCGGCCGGCGTGTTGCGCGCCAGCGCCAGGAAGTCGCTCATGGGCGCGTAGCCTGCCTCTCCGAGCGTGCGGCTGTCGTAGAGCAGGCCCAGCTGGTCGGCCGGCGCGAGGCGGCCGAACTGCGGCGCCAGCTTCGACCAGAGCGCCGGGGCGTAGGCGGTTCGGAAGTAGCCGGTCTGGCCGGCGTTCACGACGGCGGGGGCCGCCACGGGCGCGATCTGCGGCTTGCCGGCGCTCACCACGCCGCTCCAGGCGCCGCCGGCGAGACCCTTCACCACGACCGGCGTACGCCACGTCTGGGGCGCGCTCTGGCTGGGGTCGGCCGCCATGCGCTCCTGGCTCAGCCGGACGCCGTTCCCGGCCGGGGCGGCGCGGATGAGCGGGACCCCCGGCTGCCGCAGGAAGTCGTGCGCCATGCCGGTCACGTCCTTGCCGGGCGCGGCGGCGTCCAGCGCGGCCCAGAGGTCGTCGCTCACCGTGTTTCCGTAGGCGTGCTTCCGGATGTAGGCGCGCACCCCCGTCCGGAACGCGTCCTCGCCCACGTAGCTCTCGAGCATCCGCACCACCGCCTGGCCCTTCTGGTAGGTGATGGCGTCGAAGGCGTTCGCGGCCGCGAACACGTCGGGGATGTCGGTGATCACGGGATGGGTGCCGGCGCGGCTGTCCAGCCGCATGGCGCCCTGCTGCCCGGCCTGGGTCGAGAGCCAGAGGTTCCACTCGGGATGGAAATGGTCGGAGGCCTTGTTCTCCATCCAGGAGGCGAAGCTCTCGTTCAGCCACAGGTCGTCCCACCAGGCCATGGTGACCAGGTTGCCGAACCACTGGTGGGAAACCTCGTGCGCGACGGTCGTGAAGACGTACTGCCTGTCGGTCTCGGTCGAGAGCTTGGGATCCAGCAGGATCGCGTAGTCGAAGTAGAAGATGGCGCCCCAGTTCTCCATGGCCGCGAAGAACTGGCTGCGGCCGGGGCCCGCGATCAGGTCGAGCTTCGGGAGCGGGTAGGGGGTGTCGAACCAGTCGTTGAAGTAGGGCAGCAGCTTCACCGTGGCGTCCAGGGCGTAGCGCGCCTTTTCGGTGTCGCCGCGGCGGACCACGACGCCCACGTCGACCCCGGCCACCGTCTGCGAGATGCGCTCGAAGTCGCCCATTGCCATGAACAGCAGGTACGAGCTCATCTTCGGGCTGTCGGCGAACCGGACGCGGCGCTTTCCGTCCTCGAGCGGCGTCTCCGACGCCACCGGCATGTTGGAGACCGACATCTGGCCGGGCGGCGTGTCGACCGTCAGCGAGAACACCGAGCGGACGCCCGGCTCGTCCCACATCGGCGCGAAGCGGCGGGCGTCCGAGTTCTGGAACTGGGTGTAGAGCCCGCGCCGCTTGCCGCCGTCGGGGGCGCTGTAGTCGAGGTAGAAGAGCGCCGCGGGCGACTGGAAGATCCGCCCCTTGTAGTCGATGTCCAGCGTGTAGCGGCCCGGCTCCAGGCGCTGGGGGAAGACGAAGGCGGCGGTCTGCTCCTCCGCGTTCCATTCGATGCGCGGCGCCGCGGCCTGACCGGACAGGCTCGCCTTTTCCAGGGTCAGGTCCTGCGCGTTCAGCACGATGCGGTCGGTGGGCCGCACGACCGTCAGCTCGACCTTCACATGGCCGTCGAACGTCAGCCGGTCCGGATCGGGCGCCACCCGGATCTCGTAGCGGTCAGGCCTCACGTCGGTGGGCAGAACCACGCGCGTGTCGGGCTTGGCCGTCGCGGCCGAAGTCGGCGAGGCCGCCGCGAGGAAGAGGGCGGCGGCGGCAAGAAATTTCATCGTTCGGGCAGCTCACGCGACAAACCAGGCGTCCAGCATAGGGATTGCGGAACGCTTCGCCTAGCGCGGGACCCGACCGTTCATCTCGTCGCCCGCGTCCGCCGGCAGACGGACGAACCAGAACATCGACACCATGGTCACGAGCCCCAGGATGACGAACGCGGGCGCGACGACCTCCGGCGTCATCCGCGTGGCGCCCTCCAGCGTCATCAGCACGCTGAGAAGGCTCGCCGAGAGGCCGATGCCGACGGACTGCACGAGCTGCTGGACCATCGAGGAGGTCGTCGTCGCGCGGCTCATCTGGTCCTGGTCGATGTCGGCGAACGCCATGCCGTTCAAGGCAGTGAACTGCAGGGAGCGGAAGAACCCGCCGACCCCCAGCACCGCCATGATCGCCCAGTGAGGCCAGGAGGGGCGGAAGGCCGCGTACGCCATGAAGCTCGCGCCCACGATCACGGCGTTGACCAGCAGCACCGTGCGGAAGCCGAACGCGCGCAGGATCGGCGGCGCAGCGGTCTTCATCAGGAGCGCGCCCACCGCCGAGATGAAGGTCATCAGGCCCGCCGCGAAGGCCGAGAGACCGAAGGCCACCTGCAGCAGCATCGCCAGTAGGAACGGGTTCGCGCCCATGGCCAGCCGCATCCAGGCGCCGCCGATCACCGAGGCCTGGAACGTCCTGTGGCGGAAGATGCCGAGGTTCACCACGGCGTGGGGCGTTCGCCGCGCGTGCCAGACGTAGGCCAGCAGCATGGCGAACCCGGCGGCGAAGAGGCCCGCCACCAGGGCGCCCGGCAGCACGTCGCGGCCCAGGTTCTCGAACCCGACGATCAGTCCCGCCAGGCCGAGTCCGGTCAGGGCCATGCCGAGGAAGTCGACCTTGCCCGCGGACTGGTCCGGCACCTCGGGCACATAGAGCCAGACCAGCACCAGCCCCATCAGCGCGATCGGCAGGTTCATGAAGAAGATCCATGGCCAGTCGGCGAAGGTGACGATGGCGCCGCCCAGCACCGGGCCCAGGACGGGACCCAGCAGGGCCGGCATGGTCACCACCGATAGCGCGCCCACCAGCTCGCTCTTCGGGGTGATCCGCAGGAGCACCAGGCGGCCCACCGGCATCAGCGTAGCCCCCGCCGCGCCCTGGATGAAGCGTGCGGCGATGAGTTCCCAGAACGACCCGGCGAAGCCGCACGCCGCGGACCCTGCGGCGTAGAGCACGATCGAGAACATGAAGATGCGCCGCGCCCCGAAGCGGTCGGCCAGCCACCCCGACAGCGGCAGGAAGATCGCCGCGGAGAGCATGTAGGTGGTGATGGCCGCGCTCAGCCGCACCGGCTCCACGCCGAACGACGCGGCCATGGCGGGCAGGGCGTTGGAGATCACCGTGGCGTTGAGCGTCTGCATCATCAGCGCCGAGCCGATGATCGCGGGGATCAGCCAGCCGCGTCGGAACGCGGTGGGGACGGGGGGGCCGCCGGCGTCCTCCCGAGGCGTCGCGCCCTCCGCCGTGTCGTCGGTCGGCGGGGTCACGGCTCCACCAGCCGCAGAAGCGCGGGCGTGGCCTCCGAAACCGCTTCGCGCTCGGCGGGAGACAGGCGGGCGAGGCGGGCGGCGAGCCAGTCGTTGCGCTGCCGGCGGATCAGCTCGAGGGTCCGGGCGCCGGACGGCGTGATGGCGAGGCCCGAACGGCGTCCGTCCTCGGCGTCGCTGCTGCGGGCCACGAGGCCGGCCGCCTCGAGCCGCTTGATGTGGGCGCTCATGGTCGGCTTGGACGTCCGCTCCACCTCGGCCAGCGCGCTGACCCCGATGCCCGGATGCTTGCGGATGTGGCCCAGCAGCAAGGCGTCCTGCGCCGAGATCCCAGCCTTCTGCGCTTCCTGACGCAGGCGGCGCGACACGCGCAGGATCGCAGGCCGAAGCGCTTCGGCCAGGCCGATGACGTCGTTCTCAGGAGCGCCGGGCATGAGTTCCAGGTAGTTAGGTCGCCGAACTACCTAGACCCGCGCCTGGCCCGGCGCAAGGGCGCGCCCCGCCGACAGGCGACGGGGCGCGGATCTGTCAGAGGACGCCGAGCATCTCGGCGACCAGGGGATGGCGGACGATGTCGCGGTCGCCGAGGCGCACCACGGCGATGTTGCCGACCTCCTCCAGCCGCTCCGCCACGGGCTTGAGGCCCGACAGCTCGGGCAGAAGGTCGGACTGGTTCGGGTCGCCCGTGACCACCATGGTGGAATGCCAGCCCAGGCGGGTGAGGAGCATCTTGAGCTGCATGTAGGTGCAGTTCTGGGCCTCGTCGATCACCACGAAGGCGTTGTTGAGGGTGCGCCCGCGCATGAAGCCGACGGGGGCGATCTCGATGGCGCCCTCGGCCATCAGCGCCCGGACGCGCTTCATCGAGAGCCGGTCCGACAGGGCGTCGTACAGCGGCCGCAGATAGGGCGCGAGCTTGTCCTCGGCGTCCCCGGGCAGGAAGCCGATGGACTCGCCCGCCTCGACCGCCGGCCGCGAGAGGACGATCCGGCCGACGCGCCCGCTTTCCAGCGCCTCCACGGCCTTGGCGATGGCCAGGTAGGTCTTGCCGGTCCCCGCGGGACCGAGGGCGAGCACGAGGTTCTTCGCGTCGATCGCGTTGATCAGGGCCTGCTGGCCGTCCGACTTGGCCTTGATGGTCTTGAGGTAGCCCTGCTCGCGGTCGTCGTTGTGGTGTGACAATGGAGACCAGCCCCGGTCCACGGGCAGCCTGCGGATTTTGTCGTCCCCCTCGAACTGACCGGCGTCGAACGCGCCTTCGCGCAGCTGTCGCTTCAGAGCCCGCTTGCTCATTTGGCCTCCTCAGGGGGCAAGAAAAAAGGGCGTCCCGCGTGGGAGCGCCCTTCGAATGGTGGGAGAGAACGGTGGCGGCGGCCGCGTGCCGGCCCCGGAGGTCCGGCTGCTTCTGCAGGTCCGGGCGGAACAGCCCGGAGGAACGACAAACTCAGCGCCATCCAACCCCGTCCAGCGCGAGACGCAGGAGCGAAACCCCCGCGGCGGCTTCCGGTAAGGCTTTCGCCCTCTCGAATCGCCCGACTAGAATGAGGGTAGCGTGCTTTACGAGTCGTTAAAGGCCCGGCTGCGGGAAGAAGAAGGGTTCCGAATTGGCTGTCTACAACTTAGGCAATGTGACACCTGAGCTACCAAACGATGACGAATACTGGATCGCGCCAAACGCCGCGGTTATCGGGCGGGTCATCCTGAAGAAGAATGCGTCGGTCTGGTGGGGCGCCACGCTTCGCGGCGACAACGACCCGATCGTGCTGGGCGAGGGCTCCAACATCCAGGACGGCAGCGTCTGCCATACCGACACCGGCTCGCCGCTCTTCATCGGCGACAACGTCACGGTGGGCCATATGGTGATGCTCCACGGCTGCACCATCGGCGATGGCAGCCTGGTCGGCATCGGCTCGATCGTTCTGAACGGCGCGAAGATCGGGAAGAACTGCCTGATCGGCGCCAACTGCCTAATCACCGAGGGCAAGGAGATCCCGGACAACTCGTTGGTCATGGGGGCGCCGGGCAAGGTGGTCCGCGAACTCAGCCCCGAGCAGGCGATGATGATCCGCGCGGGCTCGGCCCACTACGTCGAGAACTGGAAGCGCTACCGGCGCGAGCTGGCGGCGATCTCCGGAAAGTAGGCGCCGAGCTCGGCGAGCGCCTGGTCCGTGTCCTCGAAGCGGATCCCGTTCAGTCCGAGCGTCCGCGCCGCTTCGACGTGGCCCGGGAGGTCGTCGACGAACACCACGTCTTCAGGGGGTGCGCGCAACCGCTCGAGCAGGGCGAGATAGATGGCGGGAGCCGGCTTGGCGAAGCCGACGTCGCGCGAGGAGACGACGCCCTCGAATACGCCCGCAAACTCCGGCCGCGCCATGATCTGGGATTCGCTCGACAGGGTGTTGCTCAGCGCCATCACCCGGACGCCCAGCGCTCGAAGGCCTCGAACGGCCTGGGCAAGGCGCTCGTTGAATTCGCTCAGGTAGGCGTCTTCGGCGAGTTGCCGAAACAGGGCTCCCGAGAGCCCCAGGCGAGCGCCTGAGGCGGCGAAGGCCTCGTCAGCCGTCATGGCGCCGACCTGGGCGGCGCGATGTTCGGGTGAACGCGACAGCGCGTCCTCCAGTGTGGCGCGATCGAGTCCGGTTCGCACCGTCCATCGGTCCCAGAACGCGCCGTCCGGCCAGCCACGATAGAAGACGCCGCCGATGTCGAGCACGAGGATGGGCATGGCCCCTTATGCCAGTTGACGGACGTAGGGTCCGCCCCCGACCGTGCGGCCAAACGGGAGGACGCCATGGCCTACGAATTCATCAAGGTCGACCGCGCAGGGCCGGTCACGACGATCACGCTGAACCGCCCCGATGTGATGAACGCGATGCACTCGCCGGCGCACTTCGAGATGGACGAGGCGCTGAACGCCTTCGCGGCCGATCCCGATCAGTGGGTGGGGATCATCACGGGCGCGGGCGACCGGGCGTTCTCGGCGGGCAACGACCTGAAGTACCAGGCGAGCGGCGGCCAGATGCGCTCGCCGCCGTCGGGGTTCGCGGGGATCACCGCGCGCTTCGATCTCACCAAGCCGCTGATCGCGGCCGTCAACGGCGTCGCCATGGGCGGCGGGTTCGAGATCGCGCTCGCCTGCGACATCATCGTGGCGTCCGAGACCGCCGTCTTCTCGCTTCCGGAGCCCCGCGTGGGCCTGGCGGCCCTGGCGGGCGGCCTCCACCGCCTGCCGCGCGCCATCGGCGTGAAGCGCGCCATGGGCATGATCCTCACGGCTCGCCGCGTCTCGGCGGCCGAGGGCAAGGAGCTGGGCTTCGTGTACGAGGTGACGGCGCCGCAGGACCTGATCCGCCGCGCCAACGAGATCGCCGCCGGCATCTGCGAGCTCGGGCCGATGTCGATCCGCGCGTCCAAGGAGGCGGTCCTGAAGGGGCTGGACGAGCCCAGCCTGGAAGCGGCGCTGAAGGGCCAGAACAAGTATCCGGCCGTGGCCGCCCTCTACACGTCCGAGGACTTCAAGGAAGGCCCGCTGGCCTTCGCCCAGAAGCGCGCGCCGAACTGGAAGGGCCGCTGAGCGTCGCGTCGCGCTGCGGGGCGCCTGGCGACGGGATGAAGGCGTGAACCGCTTCTGATCCGGTCACCCTGCGCCCCTCACCAGCGTCCTTGCCCAAGGCCCGCTTGTTCGCCCCTGCCAATCCCGCCAAATTCCGCCGGAGTCGTGGCAGGGCGGGCCGATGGTGGATCTGGAAGCGGTCGGCGGGACGGCGACGGGAGGGCTGGTCGCCTCGACGTTCGAGACCCCTGCGGGCAAGGCCGGGGAGCACCATCCCACGTGCGCGGACTGCGGGACCGAGACCCTGGGCCGCTTCTGCCACAACTGTGGCAACGCGGCCCACGTCCATCGCACCTTGCTGCATCTGGGCGAGGAGCTGCTGCACGGGGTGATGCACTTCGACAGCCGCGCCTGGCGCACGCTCCCGCGCCTGGTGTTCCGGCCGGGCCAGCTGACGCGCGAATGGTGCCTGGGCAAGCGCGCCCGCTACGTCTCGCCGCTGGCGATGTTCCTGTTCACCGTCTTCGTGCTCTTCATGGCGATCTCCTACCTGCCGGAGGCGCCGGCCATGTCGCTGGCGCAGGAGCGGGCGGTCGCGGCGGCCGAGCTTTCCAGGAGCCGCACCGAACTGGCCGAGGCCGAGGCGGCCCTGGCGAAGGCCGCGAATCCGCAGGACCGCGCCGAGGCCGAGGGTGCGGCCAGGGCGGCCCGGGCCGGGGTTGCGGCGGCGATAGACGAGTTCCGGGGGCTGGAGACGGCGGCGCGGGTGGCCGGCGGGGATTGGAAGACGCGGCTCGCGGAAGAGACGCGCACGGGAAAGCTCAAGATCAACACCGGGGACGGAAAGCTCGACGAGAAGCTTCGGCACAAGCTGGAGAACCCCGAGCTGGCGCTCTACAAGCTGTCGCAGACCTTCTACAAATTCTCCTTCCTCCTGGTTCCGATCTCGATCCCGTTCGTGGCCCTGCTGTTCCTGTGGAAGCGGGGCTTCACCCTCTACGATCACGGGGTGTTCGTCCTCTATTCCCTCACCTTCATGTCCCTGCTGATCATGGTGGTCGCCGGAGCGCTGCGCGTGGGCGGGCCGGCCGCCAGCGTGGCGTTCGCCGCCGTCCCCTTCGTCGTCCCGGCGCATATGTTCTTCCAGCTGAAGGGCGCCTATGGCCTGAGCGTGCCGTCGGCGCTGTGGCGGACCATGCTGCTGCTGATTTTCGCCGCGGTGGCCGCCGGCGTCTTCCTGCTGGCCATCCTGTGGCTCGGCCTCGCCTGAGCGTCCGCGCGGTCGAAAATGACGCGTTGTTCACTCTTGCGAACCGGGCCGCGCTGGGCGAGGTTCCCGACAAATTGACGCTGTAAGGCCCACGCCCCCCATGGACCGCTTCGACTACATCATCATCGGCGCCGGCTCGGCCGGCTGCGTGCTGGCCAACCGGCTCACCGAGGACGGCCAGGCGCGCGTGCTGCTCGTCGAGGCCGGCGGCAAGGACAAGTCGCTCCTGGTGACCATGCCTGCCGGCGTGGGCGGCCTCATCGGCAAGCAAGGCCCGTTCAATTGGGGCTTCTGGACCGAGCCCGAGCCCAACCTCGATGGCCGCAAGCTCTGGTGGCCGCGCGGAAAGGGCTGGGGCGGGTCTTCGTCGATCAACGGCATGATCTACATCCGCGGCCACGCGCGCGACTACGATCAGTGGCGGCAGATGGGGCTGGCCGGCTGGGGCTACGCCGACGTGCTGCCCTACTTCAAGCGCTCGGAGACGCTCGAGGGGGGCGGCGACCCCTGGCATGGCGGCGAAGGGCCGCTGCATGTTTCGAAGGCGAGCTCGCCGAACCCGATCTACCGCGCCGCCATCGAGGCGGGCGCCGAAGCGGGGCACCCGATCACCAACGACTTCAACGGCTTCCAGCAAGAGGGCTGGGGTCCCTACCAGTTCACCATCAAGGACGGCGAACGCTGGAGCGCCGCGCGCGGCTACCTCTACCCCGCCCTCGACCGTCCGAACCTGACCTGCGTCACGGGCCTGCGCACCACCCGCATCGTGGTCGAGAATGGCCGTGCGACCGGCGTCGAGACCGTGGACGCCAAAGGCCAGAAGAAGACCTTCCACGCCGAGGCCGAGGTGCTGCTCTGCGCGGGGGCCGTCCAGTCGCCGCACATCCTGCAGCTGTCCGGCATCGGCGACGGCGAAGAGCTCGCCCGCCACGGCATTCCCGTCGTGCACGAGCTACGCGGCGTCGGTCAGAACCTGCAGGATCACCTGGACGTCTGCATGGTCTGGGAGTGCCCGCAGCCCATCACGATCTATTCCATGCGCAAGGGCATCAAGACGCTCTTCGTCGGGCTCGACTACATGCTGCGGCGCAAGGGGATCGGGCGGCAGAACTTCCTCGAATCGGGCGCCTTCCTGCGCTCGCGGCCCGATCTCGACCGGCCCGACCTGCAGGTCCACACGGTGCTGGCGATGATGCAGGACCACGGCAAGGTCCAGATCAAGAAGGACGGCTTCACCTTCCACGTGTGCCAGCTGCGGCCCGAGAGCCGCGGCCGCGTGGGCCTGCGAAGCGCCGATCCGCTGGCCGATCCAGCCATCTTCGCCAACTACCTGGCGACCGAGGAGGATCGCCGCGCGCTGCGCGAGGGCGTCAAGATGATGCGGGAGGTCGCCAAGCAGGCGGCGCTGAAGCCTTACATCAAGTCCGAGTACGCGCCCGGGGCCGACGTCCAGACCGACGCCGAACTCGACGCCTGGATCCGCCGCTCGGCCGAGACCATCTATCACCCGGTTGGCACCTGCCGCATGGGCATGGCCGGCGACCCGATGGCCGTCGTCGACGCCGAATGCCGGGTCCAGGGCCTGGCGGGCCTTCGGGTGGTCGACGCCTCGGTGATGCCGACGCTGGTGGGCGGCAACACGAACGCCCCGACCATCATGATCGCCGAGAAGGTCTCGGACGCGATCCGCGGCCGGGCCTATCTGCCCGCGGAGGACGCGCCGGTCTACGACGGCGGGGGCAAGGTCGCCGCCTGACGCATCAGGGCCTGCACCCGATCGTCCGGGGTCAGCCGGTCGGGCGCAAGGTGCTCAGCGGATGGCGGCCGCCTGCGGCATGTCCGGCTTGCCGTCGTGGTTCCGGTCCGGGATGTCCTGGAACAGCATCGACTCGGCGGCGCGCCGCCGCACCAGGCCGGGCAGCACCTTGCCGCCGCCGCGCACCCACTTGTGGAACTCCAGCGCCGCGCCATCGAAGTTGCGGGCGTTGACCTTCTTCAGCAGCGTCGATCCCCGCAGCGCCTGGACGCCGCAGTTGTAGGCGAAGGACACGAGCGCATCGAACTGATGCTGCTTGAGCGGGACCTGGACCATCCTGTTCACCGGCCCCTCGTAGGCGGCCATGTCCTCGTCGAACGCGGCGTCGCACTCGGCCTGCGTCCACACCGAGTTCTTGTCGAAGGCTCGGCCCGACCCGTTGGTGTGCCCCCAGCCGATGGTCAGCACATTGGCCGGGCAGAGATAGGCCTTGAAGCCGCCCCCGCTGGCCTTGTGGCAGCCCTCGAAGGACTTGATGAGCTCCGCGCCCCGCTTCGACAGCTTCATCGGCATGCTGACTTCCCCGGGGGCTGTCCCAATGCGCCGCCGCCCCACTCGGCTGAGTAGAACGGTGTTCGATGCCCGTGCGGGTTGCAAGCCTCAATTCGCGGCGGCGACAGCCTCCTGGCCCTGCGGCGCCACCACCACCCTGTAGGCCCGCTCGGGCCTCAGCAGCGCCTGGGCGGCGCGGCGGACGTCGGCGGCGGTGACCCGTTCGGTTCCCGGGACGATCTCGCGGATGATGTCGAGGCGGCGCGGATCGGCCTGCGCGCCCGAGAGCTCGCCCACCCAGTAGCTGTTGGTGAGCCGGATGCGCTGGATCGCCTCGAGGCGGGGCTTTTTGGCGCGCGCCAGTTCGTCGGCGTCCACGTCCTTGGCGGCGAGGTCGGCGGCGATCTTCTGCACGTCACGGAAGAAGCCCGGAAGCTTCTCCGGCGGCGCTTCCACGCTGGCGGCGATATAGCCCCAGCCCGTCCAGACCAGGCTGTGCTGCGAGTTGACGTCGGGCGAGTAGGTGACGCCCTGGGCCTCGCGCAGCTCGTCGGTGACCCGCAGCTTCATGATCTCGCGCAGCACCGCCGCGTCGCGCGCCCGCTGGGGATCGGTCCAGTAGTCGGTCGTGCCCCAGGCGATGTAGCCGATGGACTGGTCCGCGCGCCCCTTGTGGGTCAGCACGACCGGCGCGCCGCCGCCCTTGGGGAACGCCACGGTCCGCTGCGGGGGCGAGGGCAGGGGCGGCTCCCTGCGCTTCGGCAGCGCGCCGAAGGTGGCCGCGGTCTCGGCGATCGCCCGCTCGACGGTGATGTCGCCGACGATCACCACTTCGACAGGGCCGTCGGCGAGGGCCCGCCCCGCGGCGGCGGCCACGTCCGAGAACGAAGCCTTCGCGATCTCCTCGCGGCTGGGGAAGGTCCAGCGCCGGTCGCCCGTGTGGATGAGGCCCGGCAGGTCGCGCGCCAGCACGCCGTTGGCGGTCGCCTCGTACTGGTCGTGGATCGTGCGCCCCGCGGCCTTGACCCGGGCGAAGGCCGCGTCGCGCCAGGCGGGCTCGGCCACATAGGCCGCGAGCACCTGAAGCTGGGTCCCTACGTCGGTGGTGCGGGTGGCCCCGGAGAGGGTGAACGCATCGTCGCCGAAGCTGAACCGGCCCCCATAGACCTTGGAGGCCAGGACCCGCTCCATGTCCTCGACCGGGATCTTCTTCAGGCCGCCCTCGATGAAGGCGCCCGCCGCCCAGAAGGGGCTCTGGCGGTCCTTCGGCAGCTCCAGCATCCCCTGGCCGACGTTCACGCGCACCAGGACCTCGTCGTCGCGGAAGTCCGTCGGCTTGACGGTGAGGCGGACGCCGTTTTCGAACCGGACGAAGCTGGCGCCCAGGTCCTGGACGTCGCGCCGGTCGACCACGCGGCCCGGCGCGCCGAAGCTCTCGTAGGGCCAGGCGAGGGCCGCCTGCTGCGCCGGGGGCGTCACGGCGACCTGCTGCGAGGCGGCCAGCGCAGCCGCGACGGCGGCCTCCCCGCCCTCGACCGGCGTCGGCGAGGCCATGAAGACCAGCGGTCCCGCCCCCTGGAAGGTCGACTTCAGCGCGGCGTTCACGGTCTCGGCCTTGAGGCCGTTGACCGCCGCCTCGAACAGCGCCTGGTCCTGGGCCGGGGACGTCACGACGGTGTGGTCGGACAAGGACTGCACGATCTCGTTGGCCAGGTCCGCGGGCCGGCGGGTGGCCGCGCCGGCCACCGCCGCGCGCAGCGTGGCGCGGATCTCCTCGACCTCGCGGTCGAGTTCGTCCTGCCGGACGCCGTATTGCACCAGCCGGCGCTGCTCCCGTTCGGCGGCGGTCAGGGCCTCGCGCCACCGTCCCGCCTCGGCGTTCACGCTGATCAGGGCGATCTGGGCCGCATCGTCCTGCTCGAACTTGGAGGTCCCGGCGCCCAGGAACGGCGGCTCGGCGCCGCGGGCGATGGCCGAGAAGCGGCGGTTCAGGACCGCGAGCCCCAGGTTCTCGATCAGCTCGCGCCGGCGCTTGGCGGCCGTGTCGGGCGTGAGGTCGGGCGGGCTGATCCAGGCGACCTGCAGCGCCTGGGTCACGCCCGGCTCGACCACGAGGCGGGCCTCCGCGCCGCGGGACGCCACGGGGCCGGGGTCGGGATCAGCGGGGGCAGGCCCGCGCCCACGCCAGCCGCCGAAGGCGGACCTGATCTTCGCCTCCACCGCGTCGAGGTCGAAATCGCCCGCCGCCACGAACACCGCCCTGTCGGGGCGGTACCACCGATCGTAGAACGCGACGATCTGGCTGGCCGGGGCGGTCTTGAGCACCTCCACCGTGCCGATCGGCCAGCGTGTCGGCAGCCGCTGGCCCTGCATCAGGAACCCCATGCGCGCCTTGGCGATCCGGTAGCCGGGCGTGTCCCGCGCCCGCTCCTCCGACAGCACGATGCCGCGTTCGCGGTCGACGGCCGCGGGATCGATGGTCAGGCCGAACGCCGCCTCCGAGAGCAGCATCAGGGAGGTGTCCACCGTCTCGTCGTCGGTGCGGGGCAGGTCGAGCTTGTAGATGGTCTCCGAGAACCCGGTGGAGGCGTTGGTGTCGGCGCCGAAGGCCAGGCCCAGCCGCTCGAGGATGCGAACCATGTCGCCTTCCTTGACCTTCTTCGATCCGTTGAAGGCCATGTGCTCGAGAAAGTGCGCGAGGCCGAGCTGGGCGTCCGTCTCCATCAGCGAGCCGGCCCCGAACCACAGGCGGAACGCCGCCTGGCCCTTGGGCGTGGTCTGCCGGCGCAGCGCATACCTCATGCCGTTGGGCAGGACGCCGAAGCGGATGTCCGGGTCGGCCTTGAGGTCCGAGCGCGCCTGCGGCCATTCCGTCGCCGTGAGGCTGGCGCCCGCGGGCTGGCTTGCGGACGGCTGGCTCCAGGCCGGCGGGGGGAGGGCGAGGGCAAAGGCTGCGAGCAGGGCCGCGCCCCGGCCAAGAAGTCGGATCATCAACTGCGCCTGGATTGTCGATCGTCGAGTCCGGCACCATCGCCAAGCCCGATGGCGCCGACAAGGCGGCATCGCGGCGGTGCTCGCGCATTCGGGCGACACCCCTTAAATGGAACGGATGGACGTCGTCTGCTTCGAAGCGCCCGCATCCGGGGGGCCGAAACCGCAATACTCCGGCCAGCCCGACGGTCGGCGTTCGCCTGAGCCGATGGTGAACGCCCCCTGGCCGGTGGTGGTCCTGAGCCTCGGCATCCTCGCGCTCTATGCGATCCAGGCCCGCCTGCCGTTCCTCGTCGACCTCTACGCCTTCTCGCCCGGCCAGTTGCTGCGCGGGGAGTACGCGGGTCTCGTCACATCGCAGTTCCTGCATGGCGGCTGGCCGCACGCGCTGATGAACGCAGCCTTCATCCTGGCCTTCGGGGCGCCGGTCTCGCGGTTCTTCGGCCCGCGTCTCGCCGGAGCCGCCGGATTCTTCCTCTTCTACCTCCTCTGCGGCGTCCTGGCGGCGGTCGGGTTCGCCGCGATGCACTGGGGGCAGGAGGCCGCCATGGTGGGCGCCTCGGGCGCGGCGTCCGGCCTCATGGGCGCTGCGGCGCGGCTGATCGGCGGGCGAGGAGAGGTGGGCCCCATGTTCTCGCAGGCGGTTACGGGGATGGGGCTGGCCTGGATCGTGGTCAACGTCATCATGGCCTTCACCGGCGGAATGCTGCTGCCCGGGGCCGGGGAGGCGGGCGTGGCGTGGGAGGCGCATCTCGCCGGCTTCGCGGCCGGCGTGGTGCTGATCCAGCCCCTGGGATGGCTCGCCCGGCGGTAGGCCGCTCACGCGCCCGTGTTTTGTGTCAGGCCTGAAACTGCGGTTCCCTTCGTCCTGACGCAAGGGAACGAGGGCGCCATGCTGGTTTCGCAGATCCTCAGGACCAAGGGCGACGCGGTGTTCACTATCCACCGCGACGAAAGCGTCGGCTCCGTTGCGGGTCTCCTGCACGCCAAGGGCGTGGGCGCGCTCGTGGTGCTCGACGGCGAGCGCGTGGCCGGCATCGTCTCCGAGCGCGACATCGTCCGGGCGATCGCGTCGCATGGCGCAGGGGTGCTGTCGCGTCCGGTCGCCGACTTCATGACCGCCAACGTCCTGTTCGCCGAGCCGGGCGAGACCGTGGACAGTCTCCTTTCGCGCATGACCGACCGGCGAATCCGCCACCTCCCGGTCTGCCGCAACGACCGCCTGGTGGGCATCGTCTCCATCGGCGACCTGGTGAAGTGGAAGATCTCCGAGGTGGAGGCCGAGGCCGACGGCCTGAAGGCCTACATCGCGGCCAGCTGAGAGCTGGCCTCCCTGACCGGAGGGCCAAACGCCGGCGGTGCGTCGGCTGAAAGGGCGGGGAAGGGGGCGGACCCCTTCTCCGCCCGGTTCGCGTCTAGGCCGCGGGATCGACCACGCCCGATGCGGCCGCGTCGGCCAGGCTGTAGCCCTCCAGCACCTCCGCCGTGGCGTCGCGGGCGCGCAGCAGGGCCTCGCGCAGGGTGCAGGTGGCCAGGTCCGGGCAGTCGGCGCACTTGCGGAACCCCAGGCGCGGGGAGACGCACGGCGCCAGCGCCAGGGGCCCGTCGATGATCCGGATCACCTCGGCGAAGCTGATCTCCTTCGCCGGGCGGGCCAGCACATAGCCGCCGAACTTGCCGCGGCGGCTGAGCACGATCTGGTTGCGGGCCAGCTCGAGCAGAATCGCCTCGAGGAACTTGCGCGGCGCGCCGGCGCGGACCGCCAGCTCCCCCGCGCTGACCTGCTGGCCCTCGGCGCGCGTGAGCGCGACGAGCGCGCGCAATCCGTATCTGGCCTTCTGCGACAGCATGCGGTCTCCCGTCCCCCGTTGTGCCGGGGCGGACCGGCGGGTGCAAGGCGCGGGCCGCCTGCGACATTCGCGTCGGCCGCGATTTTCTTTTCGCCGGGGTGTTGACGCCCGCCCGCCCCCCGAATAGATAGCCGCCTCCGCTCGGAACGGGGCGGCGACGGACGGATCGGAAAGAGCGCAAGCTCTTGAAAATCCTGAAGAAGCCATCACATTCCGAGAGGTCGACAGCTCCGGCTCATGGTCGAGGGAAGCCTGCTTCCCGAACCCCATGGAACGGGGCCCGGCTCGAAGATCCGAAGCTTTCGGAGATCAGCCGCGGATCCCCTGAAAAGGATCGGTTGACACCCAGGGGGACGGCAACTAGATAGCCGCCTCCCGCTCGGGCGGGGCTCACTTCGGAACGACGGCCGGCGCCGAAATCGGTGCTTGATCTTCGGAATGAAATGAGTATGTTCCCGAGCCTCAATCGAATCGTCACGGACTTTGAGGGCTTCCCCTCGGCGGCCCGCGGTGATTTTTGCGGTCAAATCCGGGGTTTCTCGGAAATGTCGCAAAGCCTCGAAAAGGCCGGTTGACACTACCGAGACGGCTCAATAGATAGCCGCCTCCGCCGCCCACCGGCGAAAAACAGTGGGGTCGGCGAAAGCCGGTCGGGTCTTTGACATCGTTGATTTGGAAAGAGAAACGCAGGCGGCGGCGTCCTGGCGATAGTGCTAACCACACTATCTCGACGCTGACTGTGACTGCGGTCTCTTGAAGACACCATGAATATGGTCGGTCTCTGACCGGCCACGATTTGTGGGAACTCGTCAAGAACTACGCAGACTATAGCCAGTCGAGCTGTTGAGGCTCGATTACGCAGAAAGTCAGAACGTCAACTCAACCTGAGAGTTTGATCCTGGCTCAGAGCGAACGCTGGCGGCAGGCCTAATACATGCAAGTCGAACGGCTCTTCGGAGCAGTGGCGGACGGGTGAGTAACGCGTGGGAACGTGCCCTTTGGTTCGGAACAACACAGGGAAACTTGTGCTAATACCGAATGTGCCCTTCGGGGGAAAGATTTATCGCCATTGGAGCGGCCCGCGTTGGATTAGCTAGTTGGTGGGGTAAAAGCCCACCAAGGCGACGATCCATAGCTGGTCTGAGAGGATGATCAGCCACACTGGGACTGAGACACGGCCCAGACTCCTACGGGAGGCAGCAGTAGGGAATCTTGCGCAATGGGCGAAAGCCTGACGCAGCCATGCCGCGTGAATGATGAAGGTCTTAGGATTGTAAAATTCTTTCACCGGGGAAGATAATGACGGTACCCGGAGAAGAAGCCCCGGCTAACTTCGTGCCAGCAGCCGCGGTAATACGAAGGGGGCTAGCGTTGCTCGGAATTACTGGGCGTAAAGGGCGCGTAGGCGGACAGTTTAGTCAGAGGTGAAAGCCCAGGGCTCAACCTTGGAATTGCCTTTGATACTGGCTGTCTTGAGTTCGGGAGAGGTGAGTGGAATGCCGAGTGTAGAGGTGAAATTCGTAGATATTCGGCGGAACACCAGTGGCGAAGGCGACTCACTGGCCCGATACTGACGCTGAGGCGCGAAAGCGTGGGGAGCAAACAGGATTAGATACCCTGGTAGTCCACGCTGTAAACGATGAGTGCTAGTTGTCGGCATGCATGCATGTCGGTGACGCAGCTAACGCATTAAGCACTCCGCCTGGGGAGTACGGTCGCAAGATTAAAACTCAAAGGAATTGACGGGGGCCCGCACAAGCGGTGGAGCATGTGGTTTAATTCGAAGCAACGCGCAGAACCTTACCACCTTTTGACATGTCTGGACCGCCGGAGAGATCCGGTTTTCCCTTCGGGGACCAGAACACAGGTGCTGCATGGCTGTCGTCAGCTCGTGTCGTGAGATGTTGGGTTAAGTCCCGCAACGAGCGCAACCCTCGCCATTAGTTGCCATCATTAAGTTGGGCACTCTAGTGGGACCGCCGGTGGTAAGCCGGAGGAAGGTGGGGATGACGTCAAGTCCTCATGGCCCTTACGGGGTGGGCTACACACGTGCTACAATGGCGACTACAGAGGGTTGCAAACCTGCGAAGGGGAGCTAATCCCTAAAAGTCGTCTCAGTTCGGATTGCACTCTGCAACTCGAGTGCATGAAGTCGGAATCGCTAGTAATCGCGGATCAGCATGCCGCGGTGAATACGTTCCCGGGCCTTGTACACAC
Organism: Phenylobacterium sp. T106; assembly: GCF_057219735.1. Lineage (NCBI taxonomy): Bacteria > Pseudomonadati > Pseudomonadota > Alphaproteobacteria > Caulobacterales > Caulobacteraceae > Phenylobacterium > Phenylobacterium sp. T106. The sequence goes on from NZ_JBXVWA010000009.1 coordinate 159,429, forward strand.
CGCCCGTCACACCATGGGAGTTGGCTTTACCCGAAGACGGTGCGCTAACCCGCAAGGGAGGCAGCCGGCCACGGTAGGGTCAGCGACTGGGGTGAAGTCGTAACAAGGTAGCCGTAGGGGAACCTGCGGCTGGATCACCTCCTTTCTAAGGATAGACCTCCAGGACGCTCACGCTTCCTATTGGTCTTCCAAAGACACCTAAACAGGTGCGGGACGTCGCCGTCTCCGTTTCTCTTTCCGCTGACACCGCGACCGCTAGGTCGACGGTGCGATCGCGCATTCGGCGCTCAGGACCCCTCGCGAGAGGCGTTCGCCTGGCGTCGAGCGGACCGCTTCAAGGGCCTGTAGCTCAGTTGGTTAGAGCACACGCCTGATAAGCGTGAGGTCGGCAGTTCGAGTCTGCCTGGGCCCACCACACTTCCTGTGTGACACCTCGGGCGGACGGACGATCGACGACGGCTCTCGCTGGGCCGGCCTTTATCGGGGCCATAGCTCAGTTGGTAGAGCGCGTGCTTTGCAAGCATGAGGTCGTCGGTTCGATCCCGTCTGGCTCCACCAATCCGCCGCTGCGATCGCGGAAAGCAACGAGTTCGCCGCCTGGCTTCGGCCGGTCGGTCATCTGACATCGTGAATTGAAGGGTTCATCCGCGCCCCCTGGCGTTGGAGGATGGATCCGAGAAGACATCATTGTCTGAAATACAAAGCGCATGTGTGGGCGCCGGTCCGGGTTTCGTACCTCGGGCAGGCACTTCTGTCCCCACGCATGAGTTTTGCTGAGAACGATCAAGCGCATAAGGGCTTCTGACGGATGCCTTGGCATTGAGAGGCGATGAAGGACGTGGCACGCTGCGATAAGATCCGGGGAGGCGCGAGCACCCTTTGATCCGGATATTTCCGAATGGGGAAACCCACCTTTACGGTCTGCGAATGTGATCATCAGCTCCGGCTGGTGATCTGGTTCGTAGGTCGTTCAAAGGTACAATGACCTGAATACATAGGGTTCATTGAGCAAACCCGGGGAACTGAAACATCTCAGTACCCGGAGGAAAGGACATCAACCGAGACTCCCGTAGTAGTGGCGAGCGAACCGGGACCAGGCCAGTGCTGTCGTGACATAAAGCCGAACGATCTGGAAAGGTCGGCCATAGCGGGTGATAGCCCCGTAGGCGTCAATTAGCGACAGACTCGAGTAGGGCGGGACACGTGAAATCCTGTCTGAACATGGGGGGACCATCCTCCAAGCCTAAGTACTCCTCAATGACCGATAGTGAACAAGTACCGTGAGGGAAAGGTGAAAAGCACCCCGACAAGGGGAGTGAAATAGAACCTGAAATCGGAAGCCTACAAGCAGTCGGAGCCACCTCGCGTGGTGACGGCGTACCTTTTGTATAATGGGTCAGCGACTTCATGTGCCGTGCAAGCTTAAGCCGTTAGGTGTAGGCGCAGCGAAAGCGAGTCTGAATAGGGCGAATAAGTACGTCGCATGACGACCCGAAACCAGGTGATCTATCCATGAGCAGGTTGAAGGCTGGGTAACACCAGCTGGAGGACCGAACCCGTGCCCGTTGAAAAGGTCTGGGATGACTTGTGGATAGGGGTGAAAGGCCAATCAAACCTGGACATAGCTGGTTCTCCGCGAAATCTATTTAGGTAGAGCGTCAGACGAATTCCCTGGGGGGTAGAGCACTGGATGGATGCGGGCGGCGCGAGCTGTACCAATTCTAACCAAACTCCGAATACCCAGGAGAACTATCTGGCAGACACACGGCGGGTGCTAACGTCCGTCGTGAAAAGGGAAACAACCCTAACCATCATCTAAGGCCCCCAAGTAACGGCTAAGTGGGAAACGATGTGGGATTGCTTTGACAACCAGGATGTTGGCTTAGAAGCAGCCATCATTTAAAGAAAGCGTAACAGCTCACTGGTCAAGCGATCCTGCGCGGAAAATGTAACGGGGCTCAAGCCGTTCGCCGAAGGTATGGGTGTGCGCAAGCACGCGGTAGCGGAGCGTTCCGTAAGCCTGTGAAGGTCGGTCGTGAGGCCGGCTGGAGGTATCGGAAGTGAGAATGCTGACATGAGTAGCGACAAAGAGTGTGAGAGACACTCTCGCCGAAAGTCCAAGGGTTCCTGCGTAAAGTTAATCTGCGCAGGGTTAGCCGGCCCCTAAGGCGAGGCCGAAAGGCGTAGTCGATGGGAACCAGGTAAATATTCCTGGGCCAGTTGGAAGTGACGAATGCTGGAAGTTGTCGGGGCTTATTGGATTGCGCCCGGCAGCCAAGGTGTTCCTGGAAATAACTCCAACAGAGACCGTACCCGAAACCGACACAGGTGGACAGGTAGAGCATACCAAGGCGCTTGAGAGAACTATGCTGAAGGAACTCGGCAAATTGCACGCGTAACTTCGGGATAAGCGTGACTCACCCTGCGCAAGCAGGACTGAGTGGCACAGGCCAGGGGGTAGCGACTGTTTATCAAAAACACAGGGCTCTGCTAAACCGTAAGGTGAAGTATAGGGTCTGACGCCTGCCCGGTGCCGGAAGGTTAAAAGGAGGGGTGCAAGCTCCGAATTGAAGCCCCGGTAAACGGCGGCCGTAACTATAACGGTCCTAAGGTAGCGAAATTCCTTGTCGGGTAAGTTCCGACCTGCACGAATGGCGTAACGACTTCCCCACTGTCTCCAGCATAGGCTCAGCGAAATTGAATTCCCCGTGAAGATGCGGGGTTCCCGCGGTCAGACGGAAAGACCCTATGAACCTTTACTGCAGCTTCGCCTTGGCGTTAGCGGCAACATGTGTAGGATAGGTGGGAGGCTATGAAACCGGGGCGCCAGCTCTGGTGGAGCCAACCTTGAAATACCACCCTTGTTGCCGTTGACGTCTAACCGAGGTCCGTAATCCGGATCCGGGACATGGCGTGGCGGGCAGTTTGACTGGGGCGGTCGCCTCCCAAAGTGTAACGGAGGCGCGCGATGGTGGGCTCAGAGCGGTCGGAAATCGCTCGTCGAGTGCAATGGCATAAGCCCGCCTGACTGAGAGACTGACAAGTCGATCAGAGACGAAAGTCGGCCATAGTGATCCGGTGGTTCTGTATGGAAGGGCCATCGCTCAACGGATAAAAGGTACTCTAGGGATAACAGGCTGATTTTGCCCAAGCGTCCACAGCGACGGCAAAGTTTGGCACCTCGATGTCGGCTCATCACATCCTGGGGCTGGAGCAGGTCCCAAGGGTTCGGCTGTTCGCCGATTAAAGTGGTACGTGAGCTGGGTTCAGAACGTCGTGAGACAGTTTGGTCCCTATCTGCCGTGGGTGTACGAAGCTTGAGAGGATCTGTCCCTAGTACGAGAGGACCGGGATGGACACACCTCTGGTGGACCTGTCGTGGCGCCAGCTGCGCAGCAGGGTAGCTAAGTGTGGAATAGATAACCGCTGAAAGCATCTAAGCGGGAAACTAACCTCAAAACAAGGCTTCGCCGAGAGCCGTGGTAGACCACCACGTTGATAGGCCAGGTGTGGAAGTGCGGCGACGCATGGAGCTTACTGGTACTAATCGCTCGATCGGCTTGATCGTTCTTAGTTGAACTCATGGAGCGCAGTATTGCAGCTCTGATGTCTTCTCAATCTGATCCGCTTCGTTGACCTGGTGGCTTTGTCGAGAGGTCCCCACCCGATCCCATCCCGAACTCGGTCGTTAAGCCTCTCAGAGCCGATGGTACTTCGTCTTAAGGCGCGGGAGAGTAGGACGCCGCCAGGTCTACCAAGCGGATCAGGATCCAGAACCCTTCAATTCACGATCTCAGACCCAGGTTTGCCGCGGGGTGGAGCAGCCCGGTAGCTCGTCAGGCTCATAACCTGAAGGTCACAGGTTCAAATCCTGTCCCCGCACCCAAGATCCAGACGGCCCCGCATCAATGCGGGGCCGTTCTGCATTTGGTGAATCGTCAGGCGCCGGCGCGTGCGGGCTCTCTAAGCTTCTCGTACGCTTGGAGTTGGACAGAATGCTCGTGTGACAGGAAGTCCTGCACGGGCACGCCGCCCACGGTGGCTTCGAAGCTGTGCTCGTGATCGCGCCACAGGAAGCTTTCTTCCAGGCTCCGGATCCGTCGCAGCAGGGCGCCGGGGGGAGGCTGTTGCCAGTCGAGGTCGCTGAAGCTTGGCACCGTAGCCTCGTTGTCGGCGTCAAACCTCTTCTCCACATCCACAGCGATCAAGACGAGGCCTCCAGGCTTGGTGACTTCCGCAAGGAAGAAGAAGTGGAGCTTGAGAAAACGATCGTTGAATCGGCGCCAGAGTTCTCCGGCCTTCGCCATTGTGCGCTGCAGCACAGCTGTCTGGTCGATTGAGGGGGAGCCCTGGTCTGGGGAGGCGAACTTGGCGAACAGTGCTGATCGAAAACCCATGAGTGGCGGCGTCGCGGCAAAGGCGGCGACCATCTCACTGTAGCTGACATCCCATTCGCGTTGGCACGTGTCGGCGAGCTCGGAGGCCGTCTGCGGAATGCTTGCCTCGGGCAGAATGAGATCGACGATCTGCTGGGGATGCTCCAGCTTGGCGAGAACGTCGGCGGCGGTGGCGCTACCTTCGACGACCTGGTTCAGTTCGGAGCAGAGCTTCTCCCCACACCGTCCGGTCAAGTCGGCGATGACGCCGGATACCCTCTGCTTTCCGAGTTTTGCCTCCAGGCTTGCGGTGGCGGACTGAACCACGCTCGGCACGATGTCCACGATACCGACGTCGGAGAAGTAGTCGCTCAATCGGTAGTCGTCGTATTCGGCGAACAGGGGCGCGTGCGGACCCGGAGCGATATAGAGGAGTGATTGGCCGGGCCCGGCATGGGTGGTGATCGCGCGTTGAACGCCGGATCGCAGCTTGCTGTAGAGCGTGTCTTCCCACGGCGTGGTGAACCAGCCGTAGTCCATCATGTGAACGTGGTTGAGGTAGCGCTGCTGGAGGGCCGTGTAGTTCGTCAGCTCAACGCCCAGGCTCATGAGCGACGCCTGCTTGAGGTAGAGATTGGCGTTGGCGCTCGCGCTCCCCGCGTCCTGCGCCGCCATGGTAATGCGAACCCGGCGCTTCAGCTCTCTGAGCCAGCCGGTGAGCTGGGCGTGGGGCACCTCGACATACTTCAGCTTTCGACGGGCCCAGACTTCCTCGACGAACCTGGGAAGGCCCGAGCCCACGTAGAAGGACGCCGGCTTGAAGGTGTTCAGCAGGGAGTGCGACGTCCCGTAGATCCGCAGGAAGTTCGGGTCCGTAAGCCCCGCGCCGACGATCAGGGTCGGAAACTGGCTGAACAGGGACAAGACGACCGCCGTCATAGCGTCGCGCTTGCGATCAAAGTCGAGATAATCGAAGCGTGTAAGCACCTGTGTGCTCGGATCGGTCCGGCACCCATGCATCTTGATGAGCGGGGTCGCTCTGCCTGTGATCCCTGCCCTTGCGACGGTCTCGTCCGAGACGGCTTTAATGTACTTCACCTTCTGGAGCCTGAAGGCGTCCTCAAGCAGCGTGTCCAGGTTGGTCGTGACAACAGCGGCCCACGGAATCCCAGCAATCAGTTCGTGTGCTTCCTGTATCCGGTAGTCTGGAGCAACCTCCAGTTCCTTGGCGACGGCGTCAGTGTACTCAGAGTGGAATTTGTCCTTGGCATACTGGAGGTATTCTAAGGGAAAATTCCTGACATTATCCTCGGTCGCCTCGGCGCCATCGCCGTGATACCTATGAAGCCTCGCCTGCATTCGCTTGACGAACTGATCCCATACCGGGAGCGCGGTCGTGTGCTTCGACAGCCCAGAACCGACGAAGAGAACGCAGCGCCGACTTGAAATCGCTTCTACGAGATCCGGCGGGAAGTCCGCATCTGAGTAGGCAACCAACTTCACCTCCCGCGATTGCGTTTTTCCAGTCCGGCGCCTTTAGTTGCACGCGTCAAGGTGGTGCCGGCGGGGATGGCGCTGGGGCGTGTCGCTTTCAGGCGTTGGGGCGGGTGAGCAGAAACGCTGCAACCGCGGTGAGCGACAGCGCGACGCCTGAGAGCACCCAGACGTTCCGCGTGGTCAACACGAGGATGCCGAAACTGGCAGCCATCAGGGCTATCGCCGTCGCCTTGGCCTTGACCGGGATGGCCCCCCGGTCCTGCCAGTCGCGCAAGAACGGGCCGAACCGAGCGTGGTTGCGCAGCCGCTCAGCCAACTCGGGAGAGCCCTTGGCGAAAGCCCAGGCGGCGACGAGCAGGAATGGCGTTGTGGGCAGGACCGGCAGCACGACGCCGGCGGTGGCAAGGCCCACGGCGGCCCATCCGACGCCGCGATAGATGAGGGTGGCGATCCGGCCCGGCGCCGATGGGGCCGGAGAGTCCGGCGACGCAGGCTCGGGCGGAGGCGTCATCGCCCGCACTCACTGACCCCCGCAGCCGATCCTCGCAAGGGCGAACGCCTGCGGTCGCCGTTCAACGCCGCGGTGCGTAGGGCGAGAGCGAGAGCGGCGCCGGTGTGTCGCGCCGATCCGCCCAGGGCGCCGGCGAAGGGGCGGCGGTGACGGTGGCCCGCACGGGGCCGAACCCGAAGCTGACGTCTCCTTGGGCCTGGGGGCCGGGAAGTCCGGCCGTCGGGCGGCCCGCGCCTGCGAAGCTGTCCCGCAGCGACGCTGCGGGCCCGGAGGCCGGCTTCAGGTGCTGCGCCACGTCCGCAGGGCGCGCGGGCGTCCCGGAGGCGGTCAGTGCAAGCGCCGGCGTCGCGGCGACAAGCGCCAGGGCGGCGAAGAGGACGAGACGCATGCCGGACTCCTGTGGACGGCAGAGCGTGGCGCCAGCCGGCGGGCGGGGTCAACCCGCGGCGTGCCGGCTGCGGGCGGCCTGCGCGGCCGGTCGGGTGTGGCAGCGCATCAGCCAGTCGGCGACGGCCGGGCTGCGCTCGAACGAGATCCTGCGGGCGCGCGACGGCGAGAGCACGCCTGCCACGTTCAGGTCGGCCACGGTGAAGTGGTCGGCCGCCAGCCAGGATCGCCCGGTCAAGGCGCGCTCGAGGACGCCGAGGCTTCGCGCCACTTCCGCGTCCGCCGCCTCGCCGGCCTGCGCCCGGAGGCCGGCCAGCCGCTCGTCCTGCTGGACCCACGGCTCGAGCTGGCCATGCGCCCAGAAGCTCCATCGCAGGACGTCGGCGACGGCCTGCGGACCGTGCGGATAGAGGGGCTCGGGGCCCGCGTCGCCATATCGCTGCGCCAGGTGCAGCGCGATGGCCATGGATTCGGCGACCACGACCCCGTCGTCCACGATCATCGGAATCGCGCCGGCGGGGTTCAGCGCCAGGAACTCAGGCGACTTCAGCGCGGGGGAATTCCATTCAAGCGGCGCATGCTCGTACTCGAGACCCAGTTCAGCCGCGATCCAGAGCGTACGCATCGTACGCGAGCGGGCCGATCCATAGATGACGAGCGCCATGACCCAGGCTGAGGCTGCGCCGCGCGCCCCGTCAATCGCGTTCAGGCCGCGGTGTTCTCGAGCCGGGTCAGCCAGTAGTCCGCGTCGTAGTCCGCCTCGCCGGTCAGGTAGCGCCAGAGCTTGATGCGGTTCACGAACTCCAACCGCCCCGTGTCCTGCTCGAACCAGGGCTCGGGGGTCATCAGGATCGTCTCGACCGTGTCGGGGGCGGGTGGGGCCTTGCGGAAGAAGATCGGCCGCGGGGCCGGCGGGCCGTTCAGGTCGGACGCGTCCCACTGGCGCACCTGGGATCCGGAGGCGTTCGCGCGGATCTTGAACATGTAGCGCGTGCGGTCCGATCGATTGACCCCGCCGCCGTGCCAGAGCCCGTGGTGCAGGAAGAGCAGCGTGCCGGCCGGGCAGACCACGTGCTGCTGGCCCCGGATGTTCTGGTAGCGGCCGACGGCGACCTCGGAGACCTTGCGCAGGTGGGTGCCGGGTACGAAGCGCGTGCCGCCCATGTCGGCCGTCACCTCGTGCGGGTAGTACATGAGCTGGACGTCGAACCGCAGGCGCGGGTCGATGGTGGAGTCCTGGTGCGTGTGCTGCGACACGTTCTCCGCGCCGCCCGCCTCGTAGTAGGCCGGCGGGAACGTGATGTGCAGGAAGTGGTGGTCGAAGACCGGCGCCTCGCCCAGCAGGCTGCGGAACGCGCCGGCCACCCGCGGCAGCGCCATCAGGCGGCCCAGCGCGCTGTCCACGGGATAAGTGTCGGCCAGCGGCCGCCCGGGCGGCGCCTCGGGGATGCCGCTGCCCGCCAGGGTCTGGGCGTAAACCTGCATCACCCGCCGTCCCTCGGCGGCGGCCTCCACCGCGCCGGCCTCCTCCATGAACTGGTCGTTGATGTCGGCAGGCACGGCGGCGTCGAAGCGGAGGAAGCCGCGCGCCACGAAGCGGGCGACCTCGACCGAGCTCAGCAGGGTCATGGCGCGATCTCCACGAGCTGTTCGAACCAGAACTCGTACTTCAGATAGGCGAGGTCGAACTCTTCCCCGCGCGCGTGCGGATTGAGCTGCGACGCCTGGAACAGGCGCCACCCGTCGCGCAGCGCCGCCAGGCCGGTGGGGTAGGGCGGCGCGTCCTGATCGCCGGCCATCCGGAAGGTCTCGCCGGTCCCGTCGTACATCGACCAGGCCACCACGGGCGCGTCGAGCGCCGAGTTCGCCAGATAGAGCACGAGCACCTTCTGCCGTCGCACGCGTCGGATCCCCCTGGAGACAGCTTGGCACGGCCGCCGGAAAAGGCCAGCGCGGGGCGGCTTCAGGTGATCTGCGTCACCCGAAGCGAGTTGGTGCCGCCGGAACGTCCGAACGGGACCCCCGCGATCACGACGATTTCGTCCCGCCGCCGCGCGAAGCCCGACTGCCGCGCCAGGGCGGCCGCCTGCGACACCGTCTCGGTCATGGTGTGGGTGGCCTCGGAGGTCAGGGCGTGCACGCCCCAAACCAGCGCCATGCGCCGCGCCGTCTGCAGGCTGGGCGTCAGGCCCAGGATCGGCGTGTCGGGCCGCTCGCGGGACATCCGGATCACGGTGCGGCCCGAGAGCGAGAACGCCGCGATCGCCTTGGCCTCGATGGTCTCGGCCACCTGCCGGGCGGCTGCGCAGATGGCGTCGGCGGACGACTTCTCGGGCTTGGGCCGCATGCCGGTGCGGGCCGCCTTGAGGTCGCTGTCCTCCTCGATGCGCGCGACGATGCGGTCCATCATCCGCACCGTCTCCACCGGATACTTGCCCGCCGCGCTCTCGGCCGAGAGCATCACGGCGTCGGCGCCGTCGAACACCGCGGTCGAGACGTCGGAGGCCTCGGCGCGCGTGGGCGCCGGGTTCTCGATCATGCTCTCCATCATCTGCGTCGCCACGACCACGGGCCGCCCGAAGCGGTGCGCGGCGCGGATCAGCCGCTTCTGCAGCAGCGGCACCTCCTCGGCGGGCATCTCCACCCCGAGGTCGCCCCGCGCCACCATGATGGCGTCGGAGAGCCGCAGTACGTCGTCGATGCAGGCAAGGGCGCCCGGCTTCTCGATCTTCGAGAGGATGAACGCCCGGTCGCCGACCAGCTCGCGCGCCTCGGCCACGTCGTCGGGGCGCTGGACGAAGGACAGGCCGATGTAGTCGCAGCCGTGTTCCAGCGCGAAGGCGAGGTCCGAGCGGTCCTTCTTCGTGAGCGCGGGAATGGGCAGCGTCAGTCCCGGCAGGTTCACGCCCTTGTGGTCCGTGAGGCGCCCGCCGACGATGACGCGGGTGTCGAGGAACTCCGGCGTCTGGCGGGTCACCTCCAGCCGGATACGGCCGTCGTCCAGCAGCAGCAGCGAGCCCGGTCCCGCGGCGGCCATGATCTCGGGGTGCGGCAGCTGGGCCCGCTGGCTGTCGCCTGGCCGCTCCTGCAGGTCGAGCCGGAAGCTGCGGCCCCACTGCAGGACGACCCCGCCGCCGGCGAAGCGGCCGACGCGCAGCTTCGGGCCCTGGAGGTCGGCGAGGATGCCGATGGGGCGGCCGGTCTTCTTCTCGATGCGGCGGATGCGGTCGACGACGGCGGCGTGGTCGTCCTGGGCGCCGTGGCTGAAGTTGAGGCGGAAGACGTCGGCCCCCGTGCGGAAGAGCTCCTCGAGCTTCTCGGGGCTCGACGAGGCAGGGCCGATGGTGGCCACGATCTTCACCCGCCGGCGGCGCCTTATGCCTTCAGCCACCCGGGCCATCTCCCTGCCGAATCCTGGGCCCCAAGGTGGCCTTCCGCCCTCGCACAGGCAACCGTCGCCGGGAGAAACAGGTTGCCTGATTGTCGGGACGCGGGCGGTGCGCACGTCCTTGGGCCACACCATCGCGATGGAGGATGACATGACTTACGTGGACGGCTTCGTTCTGGCGGTTCCGAAGGCCAAGCTCGACGCCTATAGGGCGCAGGCGGCTCTGGGCGCCCAGGTCTGGATGGAGCACGGGGCGCTCTCCTACGTCGAGGCGCTGGCCGACGACACGCCCTACGGCGAGCTCACCTCCTTTCCGCGCTCCGTCATGGCGCAGGAGGACGAGGTGGTCGTCTTCTCGTACGTCACCTACGCCGACCGGGCGGCGCGCGACGCCGTTCTCGCAAAGGTCATGGCCGACGAGCGGCTGAAGAACACCGAGATGGCCTTCGACGGAAAGCGCATGATCTACGGCGGATTCCAGATCTTCGTGGAGGCGTAGGGCCGCGCCCGCGGCGGGCGTGCAGTTCGCGTGCAGGCGGGGTCCGGATGTGACGTACCCGCGCCGCATTACCGGGAATTATCTTGGCGCGGACGCGCGGCGGGGGGAGACAGGCTCCGGACGACCGCATTCGTGGGGAGCTGAGCTTTAGCCTTGATCGCCCTCGCCGCCGCCATGCAGCTGTCGATCGGGGGCGTGGACCTGCCGCGCCTGCCGCCGATCGAGCGCCCGCCACAGATCACCTACCTCGACCGCAGCGGCGCCGTGATCGGCGTGCGCGGCGGCCGCTACGCCCCGCCCCTGGACGTGAGCCGCCTGCCGAAGCACGTGCCGGGCGCCGTGGTCGCGATCGAGGACCGCCGCTTCTACGAGCACGCGGGCGTGGATCCGCGCGGCGTCGCCAGCGCCATCGTGGGCGCGCTCGACGGCGGCCGGATGCGCGGCGCCTCGACCATCACCCAGCAGACCGCGCGCCTGCTGTTCCTGAACCAGGACCGCACGCTGGAGCGCAAGGCCATCGAGGCCGCCTACGCCGTCCAGCTGGAGCGCGCCTACACCAAGCCCCAGATCCTGGGCATGTACATGAGCCGGGCCTACTTCGGGGCCGGGGCCTACGGCTATGAAGCCGCGGCGCAGCGCTACTTCAACAAGCCCGCGGCGAAGCTCTCGATCAAGGAAGCCGCCATGCTGGCGGGCGTCCTGAAGTCGCCGACCAACTACAATCCGATCGAACAGCCCGAACGGTGCCTGGAGCGGGCCAATCTGGTGCTGGACGTGATGGTCGAGACCGGCGTGATCACCGCCGCCCAGGCCGCGAAGGCGAAGGCGCAGAAGCCGCGCGTCTGGAAGACGCCGCCGAACGGGGCGTCCCAGTACTTCGTCGACTGGGTGGACGGGCAGGTCCGCCAGATGATGCCGAAGCTCAGCCGCGACCTCACGGTGGAGACGACGCTGGACCAGGCCATGTCGCGGGCGGCGGGCGATGCGGCGCGCACCGTGGTGGCCGCCCACAAGGCCCAGTCCGCCGAGCAGGCGGCGATCGTCGCGGTGGACGGGCAGGGCCGGGTCCGCGCCCTGGTGGGCGGCACGGACCACGCGCGCGCGCCCTACAACCGGGCCGTCTCGGCCCGGCGGCAGGCGGGCTCGGCCTGGAAGCCGTTCGTCTACCTCACCGCCCTGGAGCAGGGCCGGACGCCGGAGACGCCGGTGACCGACGAGCCCGTCACCATCGCCGGCTGGTCGCCGAGCAACTACGAGACCGGCGTCTTCCTGGGCCCCATCACGCTGGAGACGGCGCTCGCCAGGTCGGTCAATACGGTGGCGGCGCGCGTCGCCGACGAGGTGGGCCGGCCGGCGGTGGCGGCGACCGCGCGGCGCGTGGGCATCCAGTCGGCGGTGAACACCGATCCGGCCATGGCGCTGGGCACGACGCTGGTGTCGCCGCTCGAGATGACCCAGGCCTACGCCGCCTTCTCCAACGGCGGCCAGCGCGTCCAGGCCTACGGGATCGAGCGGATCCGGCAGGGCGGCAAGGTGATCTACCAGAAGCGGCCGTCGGCCCCGGCGCCCGCGGTCGCCAATCCGGCGCTCAGCGACCTCAACCGCATGCTGCGCACGGTGATGACCGCCGGCACGGGCGGGCGCGCCAACGTCCCCGGCTACGACCTGGCGGGCAAGACGGGGACCACGTCGGACTACAAGGACGCTTGGTTCTGCGGCTACACGGCCAACTTCGCCAGCTGCGCCTGGATGGGCCGCGACGACGCCAGGCCCATGGGCCGCATCAGCGGGGCGACGGCGCCGTCCGAGATGTGGCGCAGCTTCATGACCGTCGCGCTGAAGCGTGTTCCCAGGGCGCCGATCCCGGCCGGCGCGCCGCCCGCGGTCCCGCTCCCGGCCGTCCAGGTCGCGGCCCAGGCCCTCCCGGCCGACGACGCCTCGGACGAGCCCCCGACGGACTAGCTCCCACCGCGCTGGCGTTCAGGCGCTGGGCAGGAGCCCCTGCGGCGGGTCGGCGCGGAGACCGTGCACGGGGGTCAGGACCGCGCGCTCGATCATCTCCGCCATCGTGTCGGCGTCCACGTCCTCGAAGTGGTTCAGCCACCAGGCGAGCAGGTTCAGGATCGTCGACACCAGGTGGAAGAGCAGCAGGTCGTCGAGCGGTCCGCGGGGCGACGACGCCCGCGCCCGGCTCATGGTCTCCAGCGTCTGGCGCAGCATGCCGGTCCGCACCGTTTCGCCGGCGCCGCCGGCGATCAGGGCCCGGTGGATGGGCAGGTTGTCCTCGACGAAGGCGCAGAGCGAGCGCGCCGCGCCGCGGCGGTCTTTCGCCAGGAGCAGCGGCCGCACGCGGCCGAGGAACGCCTGGGTCAGCATGTCGGCGACGTCCGCCAGCAGCGCTTCCTTGTCGGCGTAGTGGCGGAAGAAGGTCGCATACCCCACGCCCGCCCGCGCGGCGATGGCGCGCACCGTGATCGCCTCGAGGGACCGCTCGGCGGCGAGGTCGATCATCGCCTGCCGCAAGGCCTCGCGGCTGCGCACCACGCGGGCGTCCAGAACGCTGGTTGACATGGCGTGCGAGGCTTCCGTTATGATCCACTGTATATCGTAAGTGTCCCGACGCCCCGTCAAGCGAACCCTGCCCCAGACCCTGCGGCCGGCTGTTCCCACGGCGGCGGAACGAGGGCTAGGGGAGGACCGGGAATGATCACTTCGAAGACCGCGCGACGCGTGGCGCTTGCGGCGTCGCTGGCGGCCGCCGCACTGGTGGGCGCGAGCCTTTCCTCCGGCGCGGGCGCGCAGGCGCCGGCGGCCCAGCCGGTCGACGACTTCGTGCTGCCCGACCAGCACTATCTGGCGCGCCAGCTCTACCGCATGAGCGATGCGCCGGCGGTGGTGATCATCACCCACGCGGCGGGCGACGCGACGATCCGCAAGGACGCGCCGGCCTACATGGCGCTGAAGGCGGCCTACGCGCCCAGGGGCGTCGAGTTCATGATGGTGAACTCGAAGCTGGGCGACACCCGCGAGAAGGTGATCCCCGAGGCCAAGGCGGCCGGGATCGAGATGCCGATCCTGTTCGACTACAACCAGCTGATCGGCGAGGGCCTGGGCGTGACGCGCGCCGCCGAGGTCTTCGTGATCAATCCCAAGACCTGGACCGTGGCCTATCGCGGCCCCGTCGATGGGGCGAAGGCCGCGCTGGACGGCGTCATCGCCGGCGAGAGGGGCGGCACGGTCGTCCGCACCGCGCTGGGCGGCGCCATCCCGTTCCCGGAACGCGGCAGGGCGCACGACAAGATCAGCTACGCCAAGACCATCGCGCCGATCATCGAGAAGAAGTGCGCCACCTGCCACCAGCCCGGTGGCATCGGCCCCATGGCGCTGAACAGCTACGAGCAGGTGAAGGGCTTCTCGCCCATGATCCGCGAGGTGATCCGCACCCATCGGATGCCGCCGTACCTGGCCGACCCGACCGTGGGGGCCTTCGCCGACGACGACCGCCTGTCGGCCGACCAGATCAAGACCCTGGTGCATTGGGTCGAGGCCGGCGCGCCGCGCGGCAAGGGCGAGGACCCGCTGGCCAAGATCAAGTTCCAGGCGCCGGACTGGCCGCTCGGCAAGCCGGACGTGATCGTCGAGATTCCCGAGATCAAGATCCCGGCCACCGGGGTGATGGACTATACGCGCCCGGTGGTGCCGAGCGTGCTGACCGAAGGCCGCTGGATGAAGGCGACCACCTTCCGCGTCACCGACCGCCAGGTGGTGCACCACATCCTCACCGGCGTGGTCGAAGGCGAGCAGAAGCACGGCGCCACGGCCAGCGAGAGCCAGTGGGGCGCCTCGCTGGGCGGCTACGGCCCCGGCCGCGGCTCCAACATCTCGCCGAAGGACACCGGTACCTGGGTGCCGCCGTCGGGTGGGATCGCCTTCCAGAACCACTACACGCCCTATGGCCGCGAGACGGTCGAGAAGACCCAGATGGGCCTCTACTTCTATCCCAAGGGCCAGGAGCCGAAGTACGTGCTCCGCACCTTCGGCATCTTCGACTTCTCGCTGGTGATCCCGCCGGGCGCGGAGTGGCACCAGGAGAGCGCCTACATCGATGTGCCCAAGGAGATGGTGCTCTACGGCCTGACCCCGCACGCGCACCATCGCGGCGGTTCGGTCCAGGTCTCGGTCATCTACCCGAACGGCAAGGAGCAGCGGCTCCTGTCGCTGCCGCGCTACGAGTTCGAGTGGCAGTACGAGTACTTCCTGAAGGAGCCCCTGAAGATCCCGGCGGGTTCGAAGGTGGTCACCCGCTGGACCTTCGACAACTCCAAGCGCAACCCCTCGAATCCCGACCCAAAGGTCGAGGTGCGCTGGGGCGAGCAGTCCTCGGAGGAGATGCTCGCGCTCTACCTTCACTACCGCTGGACCGACGAGACCGTCGCCAACCAGAAGCCCGAGAACGACAAGCTGATGCAGGCGGGCCTGATGATCGGCGTCATGGACGACGACATGAACGGCAAGCTCACCAAGACCGAGCTCAAGGGCAACATGGGCGAGAACCTGGGCAAGTACTTCGCCATGATCGACGCCAACAAGGACGGCGGCGTCGACCGCAAGGAGCTCGACGCGGCGATGAAGCTGATGCCGCGGCGGCGCGGGGGCGGCAACGCCGCCGGCGGCGCCCCGACCCCGGCCGGCGGCGTCCCCGGCGGCTTCTGAGGCGGAAGAGGCGGACGGCCAGCCCCTCGGGCTCGGCCGACGGCCGACCCCAGGCCCGGCTCCCAACGAGGGGTTGAGAGGGTAACCTTCCCGCTCGGCCACCCGGGTTCCCGTATACCGGAGGGAAGTGTGGGCGCATCCACGGCGGGTGCGGTAGAGTCGGCCGCCTCTGCCTGGAGTCTCCGATGCCGCGCGACCGCCTCGTCACCCTGAACGCCCTGACGGATCAGGGGGTTGTGCCGGTGTTCTACCATCCGGATCCCGAGGTCTGCGCCGGCGTGATCCAGGCCTGCGCCAACGGCGGGGCCAAGTGCATCGAGTTCACCAACCGGGGCGACTTCGCCGCCGATGTGTTCCGCGAGGTGACGCGCCACTTCGCCAAGGTGGACCCCACCGTGATCATGGGCGTGGGCTCCATCGTGGATGCGCCGACCGCGGGGGTTTATCTGGCGCACGGGGCCAACTTCGTGGTGGGGCCGGTGCTGAACGCCGAGGTGGCGCGACTCTGCAACCGCCGCATGATCCCCTATTCGCCCGGATGTGCGACGCCGTCCGAGATCAGCATGGCGCACGAATTGGGCTGCGAGATCGTCAAGCTGTTCCCGGGCAGCACGGTGGGCGGGCCCGAGTTCGTGAAGGCGGTCCTGGGTCCGATGCCGTGGACGAAGATCATGCCCACCGGGGGCGTCGACGCCACCGAGGGGTCGCTGAAGCCCTGGTTCGACGCCGGCATCGTTGCCTGCGGCATGGGCTCGAACCTGGTCACCAAGGCCCTGCTGGAGGCCGGCGACTACGCGGGCATCGAGCAGCGGGTGCGCGAGACGGTCGAACTGATCCGGCGCCTGCGGGGCTGACGAGCCTGGGTTTTGTCTCC
The DNA here is from genome assembly GCF_057219735.1 of Phenylobacterium sp. T106. Classification (NCBI taxonomy): domain Bacteria; kingdom Pseudomonadati; phylum Pseudomonadota; class Alphaproteobacteria; order Caulobacterales; family Caulobacteraceae; genus Phenylobacterium; species Phenylobacterium sp. T106. The sequence goes on from NZ_JBXVWA010000009.1 coordinate 175,674, forward strand.
GGCGGCCGCGGCGTTACAATCGGGCCGGACCTGGATGGAAGCCATGAGCGACGCGATCGGCCCCGGCGACCTGGTGCTCTGCGTCAACGCGGCGCCGAACCACGTGACGGGACGCCCCGTGCCCCTGCAGGCGGGCGAGACCTACCGCGTGATGGGCGTGATGGACTACGCCTGCCCCTGCGGACGCTCCGATGCCCTGATCGACGTGGGCGTGGACTTCGCGTGGTGTCAGACCCGGTTCCGGCTGCTCCCGAAGCCGAAGGCCCAGGCGAAGACGCGAAAGGTCTCGGCGCCGAAGGAGAAGGAAGTCGTGCGCTAGGGTCCGCATTCATCCCCGGTCATCCCGGCGAAAGCCGGGATCCAGATGGGATAGCTCAGATGCGGGTTCCGTAGGTTCGGAATCTGGGTCCCGGCCTTCGCCGGGACGGTCGGAAGTTGTCGAAATCACTATCGAATTCGTTCTGAGTCCTAGGCGGCCCGGCGGCTTGATCTCTCTCAAGGCGACGGGGAAGCCCCGGCCGATAGTCGTCGCCATGCCGAGGCGAGTACGCCCTTGACCGCCGCATCGCGCCGGATCGCACGGATCGCCGGACCGACCGCCATCGCCCTGGCGACGACGGAAGCGGCGAACATGCACATCTTCGCAGCCCAGACGGCGCCCGTCGTCTACCTGAACGGGACGCTGCTGTTCGTGGCCGGAGTGGCCATGGTTCAGGCGCACAGTCGCTGGGCCTGGGGATGGCCCCTGCTCGTGACGCTGACCGGTTGGGGCGTACTGGGCCTCGGGCTTGCCCGCATGGCGGCGCCGGAGTCGACGCAGGCGAGCGAAGGCCCCGCGACGGCCGCGATCTTCCTGGGCCTTCTGCTGCTGGGCGGGCTGCTATCGTTCGTCGGCTACCGGCCTGCGCGCCGCGACGACGCGTCGGCCTAGGACTCCGGCTCGTCCGCCGCCGCCTTCGACTGGATCGCCAGGGCGTAGGCGAGCATGGCGGCGTTGCCGAAGAGGATGAGGGCGGCATAGGGCCCGGCGTTGACCGGCGAAAGCCCGGTGATCGGCGCGAACGCCAGCGTATAGGCGACGGCTCCGAACAGCCCCGGCAGCGCCGTCGCCACGGCGGCGGTCACGGCGTGGCGCGGCGGGGTCCTGCGCCAGTTCATGATCGAGCGCAGCAGGAGGCAGACCGTGATCGCGACGCTCACGGCGGCGGCGGCCAGCACCAGGGGTCCGTTCTCGAACAAGACGGCGCCGCCGAGCCGGAAGGTCACGGCCCCGCCCAGCCAGACGCCGAAGCCCAGGAGGGCGAGCACGCCCAGTTCACGACGATCCATGACGTTCCCCCAAGTCCCGAGGCCAAGCTTAGCCTATGTGGCCCGGAGCGCATCCCCGGCCGGCGCCGGAGGCTGGACGCGGCGGAGCCAGCCGGTAGGGTCGGGCCATGCGCCGCACGCTCCTCGCCCTTCTTTCGACCTTCGCCGCCGGCGCGGCCGTCGCCCAGGTGACGACGCACGACCTTGCGGTCCAGGCGCTGATGGCGACGAAGGTGAACCCGGCGGCGCTGGCGTTCTGGGCCGGCGGCAACGATCCGCCCGAAGGCGAGACCGCGGCGCAGGCCGAGGCGCGCTGGGCGGCGGCGCTGAAGGGCGCGCAGGATCTTCAGGCCGGTGGGCGGGACCTCCTGAAACACTCCCGCCCGGGCCGCTGGGACGAGTTCGCCCGGCTGATGATCGAGGGCGGCGAGAAGGGGGAGGCCGCCGCGCGGGCGAAGGACATGGACGCAGCGTTCCTGGTGGGCGGCGATCAGGTCTACAACGCCTGCAACGGCTGCCATAAGACCTACATCCCGACCCCGGCCCGCCTCCCGTAGCGCGCCGCCCCGGAACCGCCACATCCCCGCCGCGAACACCATGCAACGGAGCCCGATGCGCTCGACCGCCCTCGCGCTCGCCCTGAGCTTCCCTGTCCCCCTGCTGCTCGCGGCCGGGACGGCCGCCGCCGAACCGGTGCAGGAGGCCCGCTCGGCCGTCGGCGCCTGCCTGGCCGCCGTGATCGACGCCGCGCCCGTGGAGGACATCGACGGCGACGACGTCACGATCCGCCGCGGGAAGGACCCCGTCAGCTGCACCGTCCGGGTGACTGCGGGCGAGCCGGTGGTGATCCGCGAGGCTGTGCTCACGGCGCTGAAGCGGCGGGCGGAGCTGTTCACGCCGGCCCGCACCCGCTGGGAGGCCGGCGCCTGGGCCTCGCGGGAGACCTTCTGCAACCTGCCCGGCCGAAGGGCGCTCGCGGTGTTCGTCTCGACGGCCAAGCCGGGCGCGCAGCCCGTGCTGACGGCGACGGTCTTCGAGGACCGGACCCGGGACAAGCGCTGCGACCAGGATCTCGGCGTCCAGACGGTGGCGGCGGCCGAACCTTCGGCCCCGCCCACGGCCACCGCCGCGGCGCAGGCCACCACCGCCGCGCCCGAGCCGGCACGCGTTCCGGCGCAGGCCGAGGCGCCGAAGAAGAAGCGCAGCCTGCTGTCCAGGATCCCGGGCCTGGGGAAGAAGGACTAGGACCAATCCACATTCAGGATTCCCAGATCTGAAGGGTGCTGAATCAATCCGTCTCCGGGTTTCTGATTCGGAGCGGGTTGATGGGCGTGAAGCGCTACGAGCTGAGCAGGGCGCAG
>NZ_JBXVWA010000010.1:0-154566 GCF_057219735.1 Phenylobacterium sp. T106
GCAGCCCACAAAGCTCAGGGGGACGCGGCCCCTCCACCGACAGCCCGCCTGGTGCTGCGAACATCAGGCGGGCGTCCCGGAAGACACCCCACAGTAGACCTCTTCCGTCAAACAAGGGGGACCATGCGCAGCAGGGTGGAGGGGTCGCTGGCTCCGCGGACAGCCCCCCTCCACCGCCTCCGGCGGTCCCCCTCCCCCTGCGGGGGAGGACTGCGCCACCCCCTCTCGCTTCGCGAGCTCCCCCAAGGGGGGGACCATCTGCGGGGCGGGTCTTCCGTACGGACGCCGCAGGCGCTCGATTGAACCGCGGAGGACGCGGAGAAGAGCGCAGAGATCGCAGAGGCCTCTGCGCCCTCCGCGAAATCCTCCGCGATCTCTGCGGTCAAATGCGGCGGCTCCACCGTCCTCACGCTGCGGGGGAGGACGGTGGAGGATTGGGCCCCGCTACCGCCGCTTCGGGGCCGGGCAGCTCCAGGCGCCGCCGGCGTCCTTGCGGGCGACCGAGGGGTACGGGCAGAGCTGCTGGGTGGCGCCGCCGGCGCCGGTGGCGGTGAGCCCGCCGGGCGCCTTGCCGTCGACGACCCAGGCGTCCAGCGTCGCCAGCCAGTCGACGTTGGCCGGCGCCGCCCCGCCGCCGCAGTGGAGCATCCCGGGGACCAGGTACATCCGGTAGAACTCGCCTACGTCGCCCATCGTGCGACGGACGTCCTCGTAGTAGACGATCGACGAGGCGGCCGGGATCGCGGGGTCGTTCCAGCCATGGTACTGGATCAGCTTGCCGCCGCGCCGCTTGAACGCCGCCAGGTTCGGATCGTCGGAGTCGATGATCGGGCTCATCTTGGCCTTCGCCCGGTCGAACTGCGCCCCCAGGTCCAGCGTCAGGAAGTCGAACGCGGGGTCCCCGAAGGCGAAGTACTTGAAGGCGTTGGAAGCGAACTGGTAGCCGGCCGCCTGCCAGTTCCGGTCCTGGCTGGGCCCGGTGATCCAGGCCTGCCAGCCGCCGGTCAGCGCCTCGGCCCCCGGCGAGATCCCGGGCAGCGCGATCCGCCCCGTGCGCGGGTCCTTCCGGCCGGCGTAGATCTCGCGGGCCGCGCGCACCTGCGGCGCGGTGAGGCAGCCTCCCGCCTGACCGGCCTTGCACTGGAGCACCCCGGGATCGAACCGGCACGCGGCGGGATCGCGGACGAAGGCCTCGCCCCCGCAGTCCTTCAGCGCGCGCGCCTGCAGCAGCTCCAGGGCCGGCTTGTCCAGGTAGGCCCCGGGCCGGGCCAGCGCCTGCTGCTGGGCCGCGCCGTTGCCGAACAGGAGGCTCATGTAGTTGGCCGGCGCGCCCGCCACGATGCCGTCGAAGTCGGCGGGGAACCGCTGGGCCTCCATCAGCGCCTCGCGGCCGCCGTCGGAACAGCCCATGAAGTACGAGAGCCTGGGCCCGCCCGCCTTCTGCGCCTTGATCAGCGCCTTGGCGGCGTCGGTGGTCTCCTTCAGCGAGCGCCAGCCGTAGTCCACCAGCTTCTCGGGATGGCCCAGCGCCCAGGACGCCGAGGTGCCGATGGCGCGGTGGCCGTTGTCGGTGCCCGCGACCGCATAGCCCGACTGCGCCACGCGGCGCAGGTAGCCCGAGTTGATCGAGCCCGCGAAGCCGCCGTTGCCCAGCTGGACGAACTTGCCGTTCCACGACGCGCCCGCCGGGATCCAGACCTCGATGCCGATCTCGGAGTCGCGGGTCGGGCGGCTGACCACCGAGACCTTGCACAGCTCGGCCCCGCCCGCCGTCTCCACGCTCGCCGCCGTCACCTCGGCGTGCGCCAGCTTCACGTCCTTGAGGTCCGCGCAGGCCGTCTCGGCGCTCGCCAGCCCCGGCGCCGCCATCAACGCCACGCCCGCGGCCGCCGCCATCGGAACCGTCTTCATCCCAGCCCTCCTCGTGTTTTGCGGGATTTCAGCATGGTTGGGGGCGGGGCGGGAGGTGGGAAGTTTGGCGAGGGGCGGGCGTTTCGACCAGACGTGGGGGTCCGAAGCCCTGACCCGTATCTCAGCGCGTCAGCCGGCGGTGAAATGCGCTGCCGCCTCTGGGGCAGCGTCTTGAAGGTCGTCCCCCGCGCCGGGGCCGCCGCTTGCCCTCTCCACCACCCGCTCTTCGGCGGGCGGTCCCCCTCTCCCGCGAGCGGGAGAGGAAGGGGGGCGCGGTGTTGGTCCCCATGCGCCAGCATGGTGGAGGGGTCTTGAGCGCCGAGCCTAGCCCCCCTCCACCGCCTTCGGCGGTCCCCCTCCCCCTGTGGGGGAGGACTGCTGGGTGAGCATCGCGACGCCCCTAATGAAAAGGAGCCCCCGTTGGCGCGGGGGCTCCCTCGAGGCGTCGCCGGGGCGGCGGCGCTAGTTGCGGAACACGGCCGCGGAGGCGCCGCGGTCGTCGGGCATCTCGCGGTACTGCTGCAGCTCGTTGCGGCCCACCACCATGTGGTGCACCTCGTCCGGGCCGTCGGCGATCCGCAGGGTGCGGGTGTTGGCGTACATCCGGGCGAGCGGCGTGTGCTGCGACACGCCCAGGGCGCCGTGCATCTGGATGGCCTGGTCGATGATCTGGCACACCTTCTCGGGCACCATCGCCTTGACCATGTGGATCCAGACGCGGGCCTCGCGGTTGCCCAGGACGTCCATCGCCTTGGCAGCCTTGAGCACCATCAGGCGCATGGCCTCGATCTCGATGCGGGCGCGGCTGACGCGCTCGATGTTGCCGCCGAGCTGGATGATCGGCTTGCCGAACGCCACCCGGCTCATGCCGCGGGTCACCATCAGGTCCAGCGCCTTCTCGGCCGAGCCGATGGCGCGCATGCAGTGGTGGATCCGGCCGGGGCCCAGGCGCAGCTGGCTGATCTCGAAGCCGCGGCCTTCGCCGAGCAGCATGTTCGAGGCCGGGACGCGGGCGTTGTTGAACCGGATGTGCATGTGGCCGTGCGGCGCGTCGGGGTCGCCGAACACCTGCTGGCCCTGGACGATCTCGACGCCCGGGCAGGGCAGCGGCACCAGGATCTGCGACTGCTGGAGGTGCGGCGGATCGTGGTCGCCGCCGGTCCGGACCATGCAGATCATGACCTTGCAGCGCGGGCTGCCGGCGCCCGAGATGTAGTGCTTCTCGCCGTTGATGATGTACTCGTCGCCCACGCGGACGGCGCGGGTGTCGATGTTCTTGGCGTCCGAGCTGGCGGTGTTGAGCTCGGTCATGCAGTAGGCCGACCGGATCTTCCCTTCGAGGAGGGGCTCCAGCCACTGCTTCTTCTGCTCGGGCGTGCCGACGCGCTCCAGCACCTCCATGTTGCCGGTGTCGGGGGCGGCGCAGTTCATGATCTCTGAGGCGAGGCGCACCTTGCCCAGCTCGACGGCGATGTAGGCGTAGTCGAGGTTGGAGAGGCCTTCACCCGTCTCGGCGTTGGGCAGGAAGAAGTTCCACAGGCCCGCGGCCTTGGCCTTCTCCTTGGCGGCTTCCAGCACTTCGAGCTGGCCCGGCGCGTACTGCCAGATGTCGGGACGGCCCTCGCCCAGGCGGTGCCACTCCTCGGAGGCCGGCTCGGCCACCTCGCGGATGAACTCCTTCACCTTGTTGTAGAGCGGGAGCGCCTTGTCGGACATCCGCAGGTCGTTGAGCTCGTCCTGCGGCGAGAGGCCGAAGCTGGACTGGGCCTGGGCGGCGGCGCCGGCGGGCCGGTCGGCGGTCATGGTCATGGGTCGCTCCCAACAGTTTTTCTCTGGCGTCCTTTGTCGCGCACTTTCGGGAGAATTCAAACAACTGTTTTAGGGATAGGCGCGGCGGCGCGCGGCGCCTGATCCGGCAAGGCGGAGTCCATGGGTCCCGGTCTTCGCCTGCGGCGAAACCGGGATGACATTGGGATAGGGGAGCGCTCACCTTTCGGCTGTCATCCCGGTTTCCGCGTCGGCGGAACACCGGGACCCATACGCGCCCGATGGCCGGCGTCGTGGCGCGGCGGTGGTGTTCGGGTGGTTCTGAAACGCGGAGTCTATGGATCCCGGTCTTCGCCTGCGGCGAAACCGGGATGACAGCCGTGGGAACTGGAAAAGAGACCTGTCATCCCGGCCGGACCCCGGCCTAAGCCGGGGGGAGAGCCGGGACCCATACGCGCCCGATGGCCGGCGTCGTAGCGCGGCGGTGGTGTTCGGGTGGTTCTGAAATGCGGAGTCTATGGGTCCCGGTCTTCGCCTGCGGCGAAACCGGGATGACAGCCGCTATTTCACCGGGACGTGGTCGACGTGGGGGCAGACGGCGGCGAGGAGGGCGGCGTTGTCGGCGCCTTCGGCCTTCTTCGGCGTGTCCTTGCGCCAGGTCGACTTGATGTCGAGCGGCTGGTTCGGCTTGTACGCGCCCAGGGTGATCATGTTCTTCTTCGCGCAGTCGATGGCGACCACGCTGCCGACGCCGTCGGGCTTGCCGGGGCCGGAGGGGCCGATCTTGGCGTCGGGCTTGGAGATCGCCTGCATCACGACGATGCGGCCGGTCTCGCGGTCCTTGTACGAGTAGTCGCCGTCATAGGACCACTGGATGCCGTTCGCGGCGTCCACGTACTTGGTCCACTTCTCGGCCGAAGCGGCGCCGGCGATGGCCAGGGGGGCGACGAGGCCCAGGGCGGTGGCGAGCGCAAGGGCGCGGCGCATTCTGTCTCTCCAAACGGTCGTTCGAGCGGTTCAGCCCGACCCTAGCGGCGGATTTTGGGCGCCTCCACACATTTCACGCGGGCGGCGCGGTCTGCCGCAGGCGTTCAGGCCGCCTTCCGCTTGGCCACGGCGTAGGCCTTCTCGGTCTCGCCGATGTAGTCGCGGGTGATGGGCAGCACGTCGACCCGCTTGGCCAGCTGGATCTGCCAGATGAACTGGCGCCGCGCCCGGAAGCTCTGCTCGGCGATCCCGAGGTAGAACTCGAACATCCGGCAGAAGCGCTCGTCGTAGAGCTGGGCGATGTCGGCGCGCGCCGCCGCGAAGCGCTCGCGCCAGTGGCGGATCGTCTCGGCGTAGTGCAGCCGCAGGATCTCGACGTCGGTCACGATCAGGCCCGCCCGCTCGATGGCCGGCAGCACCTCGGACAGGGCCGGGGAATAGCCGCCGGGGAAGATGTACTTGTCGATCCAGGCGTTGGTGGTGCCGGGCTCGGGCCGGCCGATGGCGTGCACCAGGCCGACGCCGTCGTCCTTCATCAGCCGCGCCACGCCGTCGAAGTACTCCTGATAGTTCGGCCGGCCGACGGCCTCGAACATGGCGACCGACAGCACCCGGTCGTAGGTCCCCTTCAGGTCGCGGTAGTCGGTGAGCGAGAAGCGGGCCTTGTGCGCCAGGCCGAGCGCCTCGGCGCGTTCCTTGGCGACCTTGAGCTGCTCGACCGAGAGCGTGATCGCGTCCACCTCGACGTCGCAGTCCTCGACGAGCTGCAGGGCGAGGCCGCCCCAGCCGCAGCCGATCTCGACGACGCTCATGCCCGGCTGGGCCTGCAGCTTGGCGGCGATGTGCCGCTTCTTGGCGAGCTGGGCCTCCTCCAGCGTCATGTCGGGCCGCTCGAAGTAGGCGCAGCTGTACTGCATGTCCTCGTCGAGGAAGCGCCGGTAGAGGTCGTAGGAGAGGTCGTAGTGGTGGGCGACGTTCCGGCGCGCCGCGACGCGGTCGTTGGCCTCGCGCAGCGTGCGCTTCAGCCAGCGGCGGAAGGGGTTGCGGCCCTTCTTCTTGCGGTTCTCGGCGTTGGCCCCGATGAGGTCGATGAAGTCGTCGATGGACCCCTGCTCGAGCACCAGGCCGCCGTCCATGTAGGCCTCGCCCACGCCGAGGCCCGGCTTGGCGGCGATGCGGGCGGCCCACGCCGCGGTGGTGATCCGCGCCGTCAGGGGCGGCCCGGAGCCGTCGCCCAGCTTCAGCGTGCGCCCGCCGGGCAGCTTGAGGGTCAGGTCGCCGGTGCGGACGACCTTCTCGAGCATGGCCTGCAGTCCCATCTACGCCTCCCCGCGTCACTTTGCGGCGAGAGTAGGTCGGCCTCCGCGAAAGCCAAGACCGCATGCGAATCCGGGGCCCCGTCTTGACTCGCGGCGGCGAGGTTCCTAACTGCCCCCCGACGTTGGCACTCAGGGGCTGGGACTGCTAACAGCCACGTCCTGCCCGGTCCGACGTCGCAGATTTGAACCCGTTCCGTACGGAAGAGAGAGAACAGACATGGCGTTTCGTCCCCTGGGAGATCGCGTCCTCGTCAAGCGCGTCGAGGAAGAAGAGAAGACCAAGGGCGGGATCATCATTCCCGACACCGCGAAGGAAAAGCCGCAGGAAGGCGAAGTGATCGCCGTCGGCCCCGGCAACCGCGATGAGGACGGCGACTACATCGCGCTGGACGTGAAGGTTGGCGACCGCATCCTGTTCGGCAAGTGGTCCGGCACCGAGGTCAAGCTCGACGGCCAGGACCTGCTGATCATGAAGGAAAGCGACATCCTGGGCGTGCTCGAGTCCGACAAGGTCGCGAAGGCCGCCTAAGCGCCGCACCGTCACAAGCATTCAAGGAAGAGAGACAGCATCATGGCTGCCAAAGACGTCTATTTCGCCTCCGACGCGCGCGACCGCATGCTGCGCGGCGTCAACACCCTCGCCAACGCGGTGAAGGTGACCCTGGGCCCCAAGGGCCGCAACGTCGTCATCGAGAAGTCCTTCGGCGCTCCGCGCTCGACCAAGGACGGCGTGTCGGTCGCCAAGGAGATCGAACTTTCCGACAAGTTCGAGAACCTGGGCGCCCAGCTGATCCGTGAAGTCGCCTCGAAGACCAACGACAAGGCCGGCGACGGCACCACCACCGCCACGGTGCTCGCCCAGGCGATCGTCACCGAGGGCCTGAAGTCGGTGGCCGCCGGCATGAACCCGATGGACCTGAAGCGCGGCGTCGACAAGGCGGTCGCCAAGGTCATCGAGGAGATCAAGTCCAGCGCCCGCAAGGTGTCGGCGAACAGCGAGATCGCCCAGGTGGGCACCATCTCGGCCAACGGCGACGTCGAAGTGGGCGAGATGATCGCCCGCGCGATGGAGAAGGTCGGCAACGAGGGCGTGATCACGGTCGAGGAGGCCAAGACGGCCGAGACCGAGCTCGACGTCGTCGAGGGCATGCAGTTCGACCGCGGCTACCTGTCGCCGTACTTCATCACCAACGCCGAGAAGATGGAGGCCGACCTCGAAGAGCCGCTGATCCTGCTCTTCGAAAAGAAGCTCTCCTCGCTGCAGCCCCTGCTGCCGGTCCTCGAGGCCGTGGTGCAGTCGGGCCGTCCGCTGCTGATCATCGCGGAAGACGTGGAAGGCGAAGCGCTGGCGACCCTGGTGGTCAACAAGCTGCGCGGCGGCCTGCGCGTCGCGGCGGTGAAGGCTCCGGGCTTCGGCGACCGCCGCAAGGCCATGCTCGAGGACATCGCGACCCTGACCGGCGGCACGCTGATCAGCGAAGACCTGGGCATCAAGCTCGAGTCGGTCACCCTCGACATGCTGGGCAAGGCCAAGAAGGTCACCATCACCAAGGACGACACCACGATCGTCGACGGCTCGGGCGACAAGGCCGACATCGAAGGCCGCGTGGCCCAGATCAAGAAGCAGATCGAGGACACCACGTCGGACTACGACAAGGAGAAGCTGCAGGAGCGCCTCGCCAAGCTCGCGGGCGGCGTCGCGGTGGTCCGCGTCGGCGGCTCGACCGAAGTCGAGGTGAAGGAGAAGAAGGACCGCGTCGACGACGCCCTGAACGCGACCCGCGCGGCCGTGGAAGAAGGCATCGTCCCCGGCGGCGGCGTCGCGCTGCTGAAGGCCTCGAAGGTCCTCGACGGCTTCAAGGGCGACAACGACGACCAGGAAGCCGGCGTGGCCATCGTGCGCCGCGCGCTGCAGGCTCCGATCCGCCAGATCGCCGAGAACGCCGGCGTGGAAGGCTCGATCGTGGTCGGCAAGGTGCTCGAGAACCCCTCGCCCACCTTCGGCTTCAACGCCCAGACCGAAGAGTACCAGGACCTGGTGCAGGCCGGCGTCATCGACCCCGCGAAGGTCGTGCGCACCGCCCTGCAGGACGCCGCCTCGGTGGCCGGCCTGCTGATCACCACGGAAGCCGCCATCGTCGAAGCGCCCAAGAAGTCGGCCCCGGCCGGCGGCATGCCGGGCGGGGGCATGGGCGGCATGGGCGACATGGACTTCTAAGTCCTGCCCCGGGCTTGACCCGGGGACTGCGCTCAGCTGAACGCGTCGGAGAGGGCGGGACCGCAGGGTCCCGCCCTTTTTCGTTCGGCGCTGGACCGGTGAGCGCTTCGCGCCCGTCCTCGAGTGACCTGGCCCGGCAGGCTCCCATCGACCATGAGATCGACGCCTTCCGGGAGGCGGTCGAGGACGGCCCTAGCCCTCCCGCCGCCCGTCCTTGATCGCGGCGTTGCCGATCCAGCTCGCGAAGCCGGTGACGATGGCCGCGAGCACGCCCGGCACGAGCCCGTGCACCTGGAAGCCCTGCAGCAGCACCGCCACGAGCCCGATCATCATCGCGTTCACGATCAGCAGGAACAGGCCCAGCGTGAGGAGCGTCAGGGGCAGCGTCAGGATGACCACGATGGGCCGCACCAGGGCGTTGACGATCCCGAGCAGCAGCGCCGCCGCGATCAGGCTTCCCGTGCTGGTCACCACCACCCCGGGAACGATCCTGGACGCCACCCAGAGCCCCAGGGCCGCGAACACGGCCCGCAGCACAAACCTCGCCAGCATCCGGGCGTCTCCTCTCCTCCGGCCGACCTTGGCCTTGGGCCGAGCCTAGAACAGTTCGGGGCGGATTGAACCGTCGCCGCGACGGGGACGCCGGGCGCTCGGAGAACAAGGGTCCGTTCATGATTCACGGGCAATGTGCGGCGGCCTGTCGCACTGGGGGGTGATCGGCGGGCGCAAGCAGGGGAAGGCGCAGCGTGGTCGGCGTCGCCGCAAGGCTGTTGGACGAGCGTCTGGACGCGGTGGCCGTCACCGCGCGCCGGATCTTCGGCGTCCGCATGGCCATGGGCGCCGGCGCCGCGGCGCTCACGACCTGGCTGTTCGGCCTGACCACGGCGGCCTTCTGGCTGGCGGGCTTCCTGGCCGCCGAGCTCGTCACCCGCATCGCCACCCGCCCGCTCAACGCCGGCGGGGCCCTGTCGCGGCGGGACCGGGCCGTCTACGCGCTGTCGATGGTGGCCTCGAGCACCGTCTGGTCGACGCTCGCCGTACTCTACTGGTCCACGGGCATCGAGCCCTATCGCCTGGCAGCCATGGCGGTGCTGGCCGGCCTGATGGTCCACGCCCAGGGCTTCTCGTTCCGGTCCCCGGTGGCGCTGGGCGCCCTGGGCCTGGTGCCCGCCGTCCTCTGGTTCCTGCTCCCCGTCGGCTTCGGCGGCTATGCCGGGGAGTCGATCGCCACGCTCGGCGTCGGGCTCCTGATGCTGCTGTCGTACGTGGTGGCGAGCGCCCGCGCCAACATCCGGTGCGCCGCGGAGCTGGCGTCGGCCCAGCGGTCCGCCGAGGCCGCCAACGAGGCCAAGTCCGCCTTCCTCGCCATGATGAGCCATGAGCTGCGCACGCCCCTGAACGGCGTCCTCGGCATGGCGCGCGCGCTCCAGCGCACCCCGCTCGACCATCGCCAGCAGAGCTACGTCGATACCATCCTGCGGTCCGGCGACGGGCTGCTCGCGATCCTCAACGACGTGCTGGACATCTCGAAGATCGAGGCCGGCCGGATGGACCTCGAGGTGGCGGGCTTCGACCTCCGCGCGCTGGCCGAGCAGTCGATCGAGCTGTGGTCCGAGACCGCCCGGGCGAAGGGCCTCGTGCTGCGGTGCGAGGTGGGACCCGACGTGTCGCCGCTCGTCACCGGCGACGAGACGCGGGTGCGCCAGATCGTGCTGAACCTGATCTCGAACGCGCTGAAGTTCACCGAGGCGGGAGAGGTCGTGCTGACGCTGCGCGCCGCGCCCTCGGCCGACGGCGACGGCGGCGTCGAGATCCTGGTGCGCGACACCGGCATCGGCATGTCCGCCGACCAGGTGGCGGCGCTCTTCCGACCGTACGCGCAGGCCGACGCCTCCACGGCGCGCCGGTACGGCGGCACCGGGCTGGGCCTGGCCATCTGCCGCAAGCTGGCGTCGATGATGGGCGGCGAGATCGCCGTCGAGACCGCGCCGGGGGCCGGCTCGACCTTCCGGGTGTTCCTGCCGCTTCCGCCGTCCCGTTCGCCCATGCCCGAGGAGGCGGCCCCCGCCGACCTGCCGACGCTGCGCATCCTCGTGGCCGAGGACAACCCCATCAACCAGGCCGTGGCGCGCGCCATCCTCGAGGCGGCGGGCGCCACGGTGGAGGTCGCGCCCGACGGGGCCCAGGCGCTGGAGCGGCTGAGGGTGGAGACCTTCGACGTCGTCCTGATGGACGTGCACATGCCGGTCATGGACGGCGTCGAGGCGGTGGGCCGCCTGCGCAGCGGCCAGGCCGGGCGCGCGGACGTCCCGGTGATCGCCCTCACGGCCGACGCCACGTCGGGCGAGGAAGGCCGCCTGAAGGCGCTGGGCTTCGACGCCCTGCAGCACAAGCCGGTCCAGCCGGCCGCCCTGATCGTCGCGATCGGCGAGGTCATCGAGGCCCGCCTCGCCAGCGCCGCCGCCGACGCCGAGGCGGCCGCGTAGCGGGCGGGGTCCTGGCTGCGATCTCAAGCGCTGTCATCCCGGTTTCCGCGGAGCGGAACACCGGGACCCATAGACTCCGCATCTCCGGGTGAAGCGCGGCGGCGCCGCCCGCGGGCCGCCACGGCCATCGGGCGCGTTCGAGGTGCTGGCGCGGCGGCGCGGCCCGGGGTTTGCCTGAGGCGCGGAGTCTATGGGTCCCGGTCTTCGCCTGCGGCGAAACCGGGATGACAAAGGGGGGGGGGAGGACTGTCCGTGTTCTTCCGTGGACCCGTTCACGCCCCCATCCCCCACGGCTGTCATCCCGGTTTCGCGAAAGCGAAGACCGGGACCCATACGCGCCCGCGTTCGAGGTCCTGGCGCGGCGGCGCGGCCCGGGGTTTGCCTGAGGCGCGGAGTCTATGGGTCCCGGTCTTCGCCTGCGGCGAAACCGGGATGACAAAAGGGGGAGGTCCTTCCGCGTTCTTCCGTGGACCCGTTCACGCCCCCATCCCCTAACGCTGTCATCCCGGTTTCGCGAAAGCGAAGACCGGGACCCATACGCGCCCACGTTCGAGGTCCTGGCGCGGCGGCGCGGCCCGGGGTTTGCCTGAGCCGCGGAGTCTATGGGTCCCGGTCTTCGCCTGCGGCGAAACCGGGATGACAGGGTTGGTGGCGGAGTGACGAGCGCGATAGCGCCGGACTAGGCTCTTGCGGGTTCCGGGGCGGGGACGGTCTGCTTCAGGCGGCCGCCCAGGCGGATGGGTTCGATCCGGCGCGCGAGGCCCGTGGCGGGGTCCGTCTCGACGAAGACGCCGCAGACCGTCGCCGGCCCCTCGGCCGGCTTGTAGCGGCCGCCAGAGATGCGGGTGGTGAAGCGCCGCAGCGGCTCTTCCTTCTGGTTGCCGATCACGCTGTCGTAGTCGGCGCAGGCGCCCGCGTCGGTCTGGTAGGCGGTTCCGCCCGGCAGCACCTGGGCGTCGGCGGTCGGCACGTGACTGTGGGTCCCCACCACCAGGCTGGCGCGGCCGTCGCAGAAGTGGCCCATGGCCATCTTCTCGGACGTGGCCTCGGCGTGGATGTCCACCACCACCGCGTCGGCGACGGCGCCCAGCGGACAGGCCTCGAGCTCCTTGTCGACGGCGGCGAAGGGATCGTCGAGCGCGTCCATGAAGACGCGGCCCAGCAGGTTCACCACCAGGATCCGGCGCCCCGCGTCGGTCTCGAAGAGCTGGGCCCCACGGCCCGGGGCCGCGGCGAGGGCGGGATAGTTCAGGGGCCGGATCAGGCGGGGCTCGCGGACGATGTAGGTCAGCGCCTCCTTCTGATCCCAGGAATGATTGCCCAGCGTCAGGCAGTCGGCGCCCGACTCGAACAGCTCCTTGGCGGTGCTCTCGGTGATGCCGAAGCCGGCGGCGGCGTTCTCGGCGTTGACGATCACGAACTCGAGCTCGAGCTGGCGGCGCAGCCCCGGCAGGTGCTCGGCCAGGCCCTCGCGGCCCGACCGGCCGACCACGTCTCCGAAAAAGGCGAACCTCATCACCTCTCTCTAGCGACGCGAAGGAAGCCCGTCTCCGTCAGAATGGCGTCGAGGGGTTCGTCGTGCGGCTCCATGGGCACCTGCGGCAGTTCCTGTCCGGCGTAGGCCACGCCGATCACCAGAACGGGCCGGGCGGCGCGCAGTTCGGCGATGGTCCGGTCGTAGCACCCCGCCCCCTGCCCCAGCCGCCCGCCCCTGCGGTCGAAGGCCAGGACCGGCGTGAACACGATGTCCGGCGAGACCCGCGGCGCGGCCGGCGCGGGCGCGAGGATGCCGAACGCGTCGGAGACCAGGGGATCGCCCGGCGCATGGCGGCGGAATTCCAGCGGCGCATTCCTGGCGACCGCGACCGGCAGGGCGACGGCGGCGCCGGCGATGCGGATCCCGCCCGGGTCGATCTCGGAGCCCACCGGATGGTAGAGGCCCACGACGCCGGCGTGCGGCAGGTCGGGGGGAACATGGGACGCCAGCCGCCCGGCCGCGTCCGGCGCCTCGGCGGCGAGGCGGCGGCGCAGGACCCGCATGCGGGCGCGGAGGTCGGTCTTGGACGTCACCCGCCGCTTCTAGCGCAGATGCCGCGCCCTATCGCCTGTGAAGGTCCGGGCGGCGCGAGGCGCGGCGGAGCCGGCCGGATCGCCGGAGGCGCGCGAGGGCTCGGGGAGGATGGGTGGCGGCGCCGCGGGAGCCGTGAAGGACTGTTCAATTCCCTCGACCTGGATAGACCAGGTGGGCGCCGTGTGCCTGAGACCACGATCCCGGGCAGGGACAGCTCCCGTTGAGTGAATTAAGGTCGCTGGAATTTGGTTGCCTTCGACGCGAGCCGCAGCAAGACCCGCCGAGGCGTAACGTAGGACGCCGGGCCCCAGGGCTCAAGCGTCGCCGGGGGACGGAATGACATCCGAGCGCATGCAGGCCCTGCTGGACGAGGCCGTGACCCGGGGCGCGGCGCCCGGGCTGGTGGCGGGGGTGCTGCGCGACGGCGAAGCCCGGTTCTGGGCGGCCGGGGCGCGCGGCGTGGCCGATCCCACGCCGATGGACCCCGACGCGGTCTTCTGGATCGCCTCGTGCACCAAGGCGATCACCTCGGCGGCGGCGCTGCGGCTGGTCGAACAGGGGGCGCTGGACCTGGACGAGCCGGTGGGCGTGCGCATACCCGCCCTCGCCGAGCCCCAGGTGCTGGACGGGACGGGCCCCGACGGA
Source organism: Phenylobacterium sp. T106 (assembly GCF_057219735.1). Lineage (NCBI taxonomy): Bacteria > Pseudomonadati > Pseudomonadota > Alphaproteobacteria > Caulobacterales > Caulobacteraceae > Phenylobacterium > Phenylobacterium sp. T106. The sequence goes on from NZ_JBXVWA010000010.1 coordinate 13,405, forward strand.
CGGCCGCGGCTGCGCGCGGCGCGGCGGCCTTTGACGCTGCGGTCCCTGCTGAGCCACACGTCGGGGCTGGCGTACGACTTCTTCAGCGCCGAGCTCGCCGGCTACTTCGCGGCCACGGGCGGAAGCCTCGCCGGATCGCTGGCGTCGGGGCCGCCCCTGGTGTTCGAGCCGGGCGAGGGCTGGCAGTACGGCATCGGCATCGACGTGGCCGGGTGGCTGATCGAGCACGCCACGGGCCAGACCCTGGCGGCGCACCTGGACGAGGCGTTCTTCCGCCCGCTGGGCATGACCTCGTCCAGCTTCGAGCCGGGGCCGGACCTGACGTCGCGCATGGCCGGCATGCATCGCCGCGGCGCCGACGGCGGCTTCGAGCCGGCCGACCGCTTCCCCTCCGCGCCGGTCCTGCACGGCGGCGGCGGGCTGAACTCCACGGCGGGCGACTACCTCAGGTTCCTGGCCGCCGTGATCGCGGACGACGGCGGCGGCGTGCTGGGACCGGCGGCGCTGCGGGGGCTGCGCGAGCCGGCGGCCCATGCGGGACAGGCAGGCTGCCTGGCGACCACCATGCCGCCGCTCAGCCACGACTTCCGGCCGATGCCCGGGACGCCGCTGTCTTGGACCCTGGGGTTCCTGCGCAACGACGCCGACGTGCCGGGCGCGCGGCGGGCGGGCAGCCTGGCCTGGGGCGGGCTGGCCAACTGCTACTACTGGGCGGACCCGGCGAGCGGCGTGGCCGGGGTCCTCTTCGGCCAGTTCCTGCCCTTCGCCGACCCCGGCATGCTGGCCACGTTCGAGGCGGTCGAGCGGGCCGCCTACGAAGCCTGAGGACGCAGGCGGCGCGAAGGGGCTTGGGCGATCCGCGCGGCGGGCTTACATCGGGCGCCTTGAGCACCGCGACCACCACTGCCGAGCAGAGCCTGGCGCGCCAGGCGAACGAGATCGCCCGCGATCTGACGCGGGCGAACCCGCGCGTCTACTGGACGGACCTGGCGGTGACGGCGCTGGTCACCTGGCTGAGCTTCCTCGTCGCCGCCACGGCCGCCTCGCCCGGCTGGGCGCTGGCCGCCGGCGCGGTCTGCGTGCTGGCCCTCTACCGCGGCATCAGCTTCATCCACGAGCTGACCCACCTGCGGCGCGACGACATCCCCGGCTTCCACTTCGCGTGGAACGTGCTGATCGGCGTGCCCTGGCTCACGCCCTCCCTGCTGTACGAGGGCGTCCACATCCTGCACCACGCCAAGGACCGCTACGGGACCGCGCGGGACCCGGAGTACCATCCGCTCGCCCGGCGACCGGTGGGCGAGCTCCTGGTGTTCCTGGGGATCGCCCTGCTGGCGCCGGTCGGGACCCTGCTCCGGTTCGGCGTGCTGGCGCCGCTCGGCTTCCTGATCCCGCCCGTGCGGCGGTTCGCCGTCGCGCGCGCCTCGGGCATGGTCATCAACCCCGGCTTCGCCCGCGAGGACTTCGACCGCGCGCGCTCGCCCGCCTGGCTGGCGCAGGAGATCGGGGCGTGGCTCTGGAGCTGGTCCGTGGCGGGACTCGCGATCGCCGGGCTGCTCCCCTGGCGGGTGGTGGCCACGGCGGCGCTGATCTTCTCGCTGATGACCTTCCTGAACCAGCTGCGCACCGCGGTGGCGCACCGCTGGGACAACGACGGCGAGGTCATGGCGCCCCTGGACCAGTTCCTGGACTCGGTGAACGTGCCGCCGCCCGCGCTGCTGCCGTTCCTCTGGGCCCCGGTGGGCCTGCGCTACCACGCCCTGCACCACCTGATGCCGCGCCTGCCGTACCACAACCTCGGGATCGCCCACCGGCGCCTGGTCGACGCCCTGCCGGCCGACCACGACTACCGCCGCGCGGAGGAGCCCGAACTGTTCCCGGCCCTGGGCAAGCTTGTCGCGCGCATGCGCCGACCGCGAACGACGCGCGGCGCCTGATCGGACTCAGGTGTCCGCGGCCGCCAGGCGTTCGATCTTCTCGGCCGCGGTCTCCAGGGCCGAGACCGCCTTGGCCTCCATGCGGGCGCGGTCGGACTGCAGGCGGGTGACCTCCATCTGCATGGCCGCGAGCCGGCCGCGGACGTCGTAGAGCTCGTCGGCCAGCAGGAGGGCGCCCATCAGGAACAGTCGGGTGTCGCCGAGCTGTCCCATGTCCTGGCTGACCTGGCGCACCTGGTGGTCGAACATGCGCGCCAGTTCCTGGAGATGGCCCTCCTGACCGTCCTCGCAGCCCACCGCATAGGGCCGGCCGTTCACCTCGATGTTGAGCTGAGCCATGGTTTCAGACCTCCGGAGCCTGGCCGTTGAGGGCCGCGCGGATTTCCTGGATGGCGCGGCCGAGCGCCGCGGACGCCTGGGCGCCGGCCTCCTCCAGCTCGCGCTCCCGGGCGCGGGCCGCGTCGAGTTCCGACGCGAGCTTGGCGCGATCCTGGTCGAAGAGGCCGCCGGCGTCGGCGCTGGCCGCCTTCAGCCGCTGGCCCAGCCGCTGTTCCAGGACGTGAAGGGCGTTCTCGAGGCGTTTGGCCGCCAGGTCGAGGGCGCTGTCGCCGCCGTGCATGCGATCCTCCGAAGCCGTGGGCTCTCTATACCCGCGACGGTGAGTCTCGCGAAATCGCGGGGCGGTTTCTTGACCGACCGGCGCGCGCGTGCGAGGCGGCGCCACATTCCTTAACGCCAGAGATTCCGATGCCCGCGCCGATCCAGCTCATGGCGAACGCCATCCGCGTGCTCTCGATGGACGCCGTCGAGCAGGCCAACAGCGGCCACCCCGGGATGCCGATGGGCATGGCCGACGTCGCCACGGTGCTCTGGACGAAGTTCATGAAGTACGACGCGAGCCGGACCGACTGGCCCGACCGCGACCGCTTCGTGCTCTCGGCAGGCCACGGCTCGATGCTGCTCTACAGCCTGCTGCACCTGGCCGGCGTGAAGGGCGTGCCGATGCAGAGCCTGCGCGACTTCCGCCAACTGGGCTCGAACACCCCGGGCCACCCCGAGTTCGGCCACACGCCGGGCGTCGAGACCACCACCGGCCCCCTGGGCCAGGGCCTGGCCACCGCCGTCGGCATGGCCATGGCCGAGCGCAAGATGGCCGCCCGCTTCGGCGCCGACCTCGTGGACCACCGCACCTGGGTGGTGGCGGGCGACGGCTGCCTGATGGAGGGGATCAGCCACGAGGCGATCAGCCTGGCCGGCCGCCTGAAGCTCTCCAAGCTGACGGTGCTCTGGGACGACAACGACATCACCATCGACGGCCACGTGGGCCTCTCGGACGCCACCGACCAGCTGGCGCGGTTCAAGGCCGCGGGCTGGGCGACGAAGCGGATCGACGGCCATGACGAGGGGCAGATCCGCCGGGCGCTGGCGTGGGCGGTGAAGCAGGACCGGCCCAGCCTGATCGCCTGCAAGACCATCATCGGCAAGGGCTCGCCCACCTTCGCCGGCACGCACGACGTGCACGGCAAGGCGCTGGGCAAGGACGAGGTCGCCAAGACCCGCGAGGCCCTGGGCTGGAGCCACGAGCCCTTCACCCTGCCCGACGAGGCGGCGCGCGCCTGGAAGGCCGCCGGCCGCCGGGGCGGCAAGGTCCGCAAGGCCTGGCAGGCGCGGCTGGAGGCGTCGCCGCACCGGGCCGAGTTCGAGCGGGCGATGGCGGGGGAACTGCCGAAGCACGCCTTCGAGCGCCTCGACGCCTTCCTCGCCGAGACCGCGCCCGGCAAGCCCGCGGCCGCCACCCGCCAGCACTCGGGCACGGTGCTGGAGAAGATCTTCGGCGAGATCCCCGAGCTGGTGGGCGGATCGGCCGACCTGACCGGCTCGAACAACACCTTCGTCAAGAACACGCCGGTGTTCGACGGGCCCGACTACGCCGGCCGCTACGTGAACTACGGCGTGCGCGAGTTCGGCATGGGCACGGCCATGAACGGCCTGGCGCTGCACGGCGGGGTGATCCCTTACGGCGGCACCTTCCTGGTGTTCACCGACTACGCGCGGCCGGCGATCCGGCTGGCGGCGCTGATGGGCGTGCGGGTGATCCACGTGGGCACCCACGACTCGATCGGCCTGGGCGAGGACGGGCCGACGCACCAGCCGGTGGAGCACCTGGCGTCGCTGCGCGCCATGCCCAACCTGAACGTCTTCCGCCCGGCCGACCTGATCGAGACGGCCGAGTGCTGGAAGCTGGCGCTGGAGAGCCGGACCGCGCCGTCGGTGATGGCCCTTTCGCGCCAGAAGACCGCCGCCGTGCGGGACATGGCGGGCGAGAACCTGTCGGCGCGCGGCGCCTACCAGCTGGCGGGCGCGGGCCATCCGGCCCAGGTGACGATCTTCGCCACGGGCACGGAAGTGCCGGTCGCGCTGGCGGCCCGCGACCTGCTGGAGGCCGAAGGGATCGGCGCGCGCGTCGTCTCGGTCCCCTGCTTCGAGCTCTTCGAGGCGCAGCCGACCGACTACCAGGCGGCCGTGATCGGCGAGACCCCGGTGCGGGTCGCCGTCGAGGCCGGCGTGCGCATGGGCTGGGACCGCTTCATCGGCGCGGACGGCGCGTTCGTCGGCATGACCGGCTTCGGCGCCAGCGCGCCGGACAAGGCGCTCTACGAGCACTTCGGCATCACGCCCCAGGCCGTGGCGGCCGCGGCCAAGGCGAAGCTCTGACCATGCGTCTCGGCACGCCCAACTCGCCCACCGCCGTGCGCGTCATGCTCCTGGGCTCGGGCGAGCTCGGCAAGGAGGTGGTGATCGAGCTGCAGCGGCTGGGGTGCGAGGTGATCGCCGTCGACCGCTACGAGGGCGCGCCCGCCCAGCAGGTGGCCCACCGCAGCCACGTGATCGCCATGACAGACGCCGGGGCGCTGCGGGCGCTGGTCGAGCGGGAGCGGCCGCACCTGATCGTCCCCGAGATCGAGGCCATCGCCACCGACGAGCTGGCGCGCATCGAGGCCGACGGGCTGGCGACGGTGATCCCCACCGCGCGCGCCGCCCAGCTCACCATGAACCGCGAGGGCATCCGAAGGCTCGCCGCCGAGGACCTGGGCCTGCCGACCAGCGCCTACGCCTTCGCGTCCACCGAGGCCGAGCTGGCGAAGGCGGCGGCCGAGGTGACGGGCTTTCCCTGCTTCGTGAAGCCGGTGATGAGCTCGTCGGGCAAGGGCCAGTCGTACGTGGAAAGCGCCGACGGGATCGCCGCGGCCTGGCGCTACGCCCTGGAGGGCGGACGGGTCGAGCAGCCGCGGGTGATCGTGGAGGGCCGCGTCGACTTCGACTTCGAGATCACCCAGCTCACCGTGCGCAGCCTGCGGGACGGCGCCGTCGAGACCAGTTTCTGCGCGCCCATCGGCCACCGGCAGGTGAAGGGCGACTACGTCGAGAGCTGGCAGCCGCAGGCGATGAGCGCGGCCGCGCTCGCGAAGTCGCGGCAGATCGCCCGGGCCGTGACCGATGCCCTGGGCGGCCAGGGCCTGTTCGGCGTCGAGCTGTTCGTGAAGGGCGACGACGTGTGGTTCTCGGAGGTCTCGCCACGGCCGCACGACACCGGCCTGGTGACGCTCGTCACCCAGTACCAGAGCGAATTCTGCATCCACGCGCGCGCCATCCTGGGCCTGCCGGTGGACGTGACCCAGCGCGAGCCGGGGGCCAGCGCGGTGATCTACGGCGGCATGGACGCCCGGGGGATCGCCTTCGACGGCGTGGCCGAGGCGCTCTCCGTGCCCGGCGCGGACGTCCGCCTCTTCGGCAAGCCCGAGAGCTTCGAGCGCCGCCGCATGGGCGTGGCGCTGGCGCGCGCCGAAGATGTGGATCAGGCCCGCGAGCGGGCCCGCGAGGCGGCGGGCCGGGTGAAGCCCGTCCAACCATGAACGAGCCGGTCCCGCTTCCGCAGGCGGGCGGCTGCGCCTGCGGCGGCCTGCGGTACGCCCTCAACGCCGCCCCTCTGCTGGCGTACGCCTGCCACTGCCACGGCTGCCAGACGCGATCGGGCGCGGCCTTCAGCCTGAGCCTGGTGGTCCGCTCGGCGGACATCGGCATGACGGGCGCCCACGAGATCATCCCGCGCCGCACGCGCTCCGCTCGCGAGGTGGATGACATCGCCTGCCCGGCCTGCCGGACGCCCGTCCTCGCCAGCGCACGTGTGGCGCCCGAGTTCATGAGCCTGCGCGCCGGGACGCTGGATGATGCGGGTTGGGTACGACCTGTCGCCCAGACCTGCGTCGCGGACGCGATCCCGTGGGCGGTCATACCCGACCTCCGGATCGTGCCCTGGGCCGACTTCGACTTCGTCGCTCAGGGCGCCGAATGGCAGGCCAGCGCGCCGTTGTTCGCCAGGCGGTGAGCCCCGCGCCCGTTGGTGGGCGGGCGCGGGACCGTCACGAGCGTCAGGCGAGAGCCGTCCGCCGCCGCGCACGCAGCATCGCGCCCGCCCCGCCGAAGCCGAGGATGAGGAGCGCCCAGGTGGTGGGCTCGGGCACGGCCGTGCCGACGTAGATGTCGTCGAGGCCGATCAGGTCGCGGCCGTTCGAGGGGTTGGCGACGTTGGTGATGGTGATCGAGGTGATCAGGACGTCGGTGAGGCCGAAGAACAGGACGCCGCCGCCCGAGACCGAGCCCGGAAGGCCGAAATCCGTGACCGACCCGTCGCTGGAGGTGACCGAAATCGAGCCGAAGTTCGTCTCGACCCCAGTGAAGTACGCGCCGAACGAGCGCACGGCGCGGTCGAAGGAGAAGGTGAGCGTCGCCAGGTCGCTGAACTCGGACGTGAACCGCAGGAACCGGCTGCCGCCTGCGGTGGTGTTGTAGCCCAGGTTGGTCGTGTTCTCGTCGGTGACGCCGCTGAACGTCGGATCCGCGCCTGACAGCGAGGCGGTGACGCCCGAGCCCAGGTCGAGCGGGCTGGAGTAGCCCAGGGACACACCCTCGAAGTCGATGACCGGGCCGAGCGCGCCTGCGCTCGCCAGGAACGACGCCTGCGCGGCGGCCGAGTTCGGGCGGGCGTCCCCGGCGCCGGCGCCGTCGTCTTCGCCGTAGTACGTCGTTGCGTTCGCCGCCGTCCCCAGCAGGGACAGGCAGACGAGCGGGATGAGGTAGGCGCGCATGGTGAACTCCTCTGACTGGATGAACACCGTTCATTAACCTTTGCCGTGCGGCTTTGCACCTAAAAATAGAGTTGGCGCGGTCAGACTTTGGCATAGCCTGTTTTTTGAGCAGGCAATATTCGAAGAAAGATAGGCGCTTAGAACGATTCGCCGCGCACGGGATTAGCTCAACTCTGGATAGGAATTCTACGGTCGGCGTGTGGAGATGCCGGCGATCCGCCAGACCCGCCGCCCGGCGTCGGCGCCGGGAACGTCGTTGGCGCGGCGCAGGACGGCCTCGCCCTTCTCGTGCACCTCGGCGCCCGTGCGAAGCCGGCCATAGATGACCACCGGCACGCGCACGTAGACCGAGCCCGCCGCGCCTTCCGGCGCACCCGGCGCGCCGACCTGGGCGTCGTACTGCGCATAACGCTCGAAGCTGGCGGCGAAGGCCTGGGCGGTCGGGTAGCCCGAGGCCCTGCCGCCGTCGCGCCAGAGCGCCCACGCCTCGGCGTAGGCCTTCTGGCCGAGGTGGGCGTAGTAGGTCTGCACCACGTCGGCCGCGCCCTGCGGGCTGTCCGGCGCGAACGGCGCCTCGGAGATCGGCGTGCGGTCGTCAGGAAGGCCGCCGGGGGTCCCGGGCGCCGGCGGCTCCACCGGCGGCCAGTCCGTCCCGACCCGGGTGCAGGCGACGCCCGGATCGGTGGCCACGTCCTCCGCGGGCTTCAGCCGGGAAAGCCGTCCGTCGTCCGGGCCCTTCGTCCACCACTGCAGCCCCTCGCCGGCATAGCGGGCGCCGCTGGCCGAGATCGCCGTGGCCAGGCGATACGTCCGCCCGTCGAGCGTCACGGTCGCGGCGTTTCCGTCGTAGGCGGCGGTCAAGGCGCGGCCGTCCTCGCAGCGATAGGCCACCGGCGCGGCGGGCGCCTCGGCCCGGACCTGCGCCTGCGCCTGGGCGGGCGGCGGCGGCTCCGGCTCCGGGGTGCGGCTGCAGGCGAAGGTGAGCGCCAGCGTGGGGACGAGGACGGCGGCGGGCGCGACGTGACGGAGCTTCAGCGGCATGGGCCCGGAACGCGCTTCGCCCGAAATCGTCGCGTCGATCCGCCTCGCGTCCCAGGCGTCAGGGGTTGACTCGGACGCGCCCCGCCTCAAGAACCCGCCCACGAAAAAACCCCGAAGGAGCCCCGCCTCATGGCTGTCCGCGTCGCCATCAACGGTTTCGGTCGCATCGGCCGCCTGGTCCTGCGTTCGATCGTGGAGCATGGCCGCAAGGATATCCAGGTGGTCGCGATCAACGACCTGGGCCCGGTCGAGACCAACGCCCACCTGCTGCGCTACGACAGCGTGCACGGCCGCTTCCCGGCCGAGGTGAAGGTCGAGGGCGACACGATCGTGATCGCCGGCTACGCGCCGATCAAGGTCACCGCCATCCGCGACCCGAAGGACCTGCCGCACAAGGACCTGGGCGTCGACATCGCGCTCGAGTGCACCGGCATCTTCACCGCCAAGGACAAGGCTTCGGCCCACCTCGACGCGGGCGCCAAGCGCGTGATCATCTCGGCGCCGGGCGACGGCGTGGACAAGACCATCGTCTACGGCGTGAACCACGCCGCCCTCACGAAGGACGACGTGATCATCTCCAACGCGTCGTGCACCACCAACTGCCTCGCGCCGGTGGCCCACGTGCTGCAGGAGCTGTGCGGGATCGAGCGTGGCTACATGACCACGATCCACTCCTACACCGGCGACCAGCCCACGCTGGATACGATGCACAAGGACCTGTACCGCGCCCGCGCCGCGGCCATGTCGATGATCCCCACCTCGACCGGCGCCGCCAAGGCCCTGGGCCTGGTGATCCCGGCCCTGGCCGGCAAGCTGGACGGCTCGTCGATCCGCGTGCCGACCCCGAACGTCTCGGTGGTCGACCTGAAGTTCGTGCCCACCCGCGCCACCACCGTCGCCGACATCAACGCGGCGCTGGAAGCGGCCGCCAACGGCCCGCTGAAGGGCGTGCTGGCGGTGACCAAGGACCCGCTGGTCTCGATCGACTTCAACCACAATCCGGCGTCCTCGACCGTGGCCCTGCCGCAGACCCAGATCGTCGACGGCGGCCTCTGCCGCGTCCTCAGCTGGTACGACAACGAGTGGGGCTTCTCGACCCGCATGAGCGACACCGCCGTCCACATGGCGTCGCTGATCTAGGCGGGCGATCCCGGCGCTGCGTCCCCTTCGCCGTCATCCCGGCCGGAGCGCAGCGCAGAGCCGGGACCCAGCAAGTCCGGGCTGCGGCTGCTGGGTCCCGGATCGGCCTGCGGCCGTCCGGGATGACGAGCTTTGGGGAAGGCCATTGAGCCAGAACTTCAAGACCCTCGACGACGCGGACCTCTCCGGCAAGCGCGCCCTGGTCCGCGTGGACTTCAACGTGCCCATGCAGGACGGTGCGGTGACCGACGACACCCGCCTGCGGGCCGCGCTGCCGACCATAGACAAGCTGCGGCAGGGCGGGGCCAGGACCATCCTGCTCGCCCACTTCGATCGGCCGAAGGGCAAGCGCGTCCCCGAGATGAGCCTGAAGCCGGTGGTCGGGCCGCTCGCGAAGCTGGTCGGCGCGCCGGTCGCCTTCGCCGACGACTGCGTGGGCGACGACGCCGCCAGGGCCGTGGCGGCCATGAAGGACGGCGACGTCCTGCTGCTGGAGAACGTCCGCTACCACGCCGGCGAGGAGAAGAACGACGCCGAGTTCGCGGCGGCCCTGGCGGCCAACGGCGACCTCTTCGTCAACGACGCCTTCTCGGCCGCGCATCGGGCGCACGCCTCGACGGAGGGCCTCGCCCGCCGCCTGCCCGCCTACGCCGGCGAGCAGATGCGCAAGGAGCTGGACGCCCTGGACGCCGCGCTGGGCAATCCGCAGCGGCCGGTGCTGGGCATCGTCGGCGGCGCGAAGGTGTCGACCAAGCTCGACCTCCTGAACAACCTCGTCGGCAAGCTGGACTACCTGGCCATCGGCGGCGGCATGGCCAACACCTTCTGCTACGCGCAGGGCGCCGAGATCGGCGGCTCGCTCTGCGAGAAGGACATGGCCGACACCGCCCGCGAGATCCTGACGAAGGCGCAGGCCTCGGGATGCCGCATCATCCTGCCGACGGACGTGGTGGTGGCCCGGGAGCTGACGGCGGGCGCGCCCAGCCGCACCATCGCGCTGTCGGACGGGGTCCCCGCCGACGAGAAGATCTTCGACGTGGGCCCGCAGACGCTTCAGCGCGTGCTGGAGGCCATGGGCGAGGCCAGGACGCTGATCTGGAACGGCCCCTTCGGCGTCTTCGAGGTGGAACCGTTCGACAAGGCCACGGTTGAAGCGGCGAAGACCGCCGCGAAGCTCGCCGTGTCCGGGAAGCTTGTGGCGGTGGCCGGCGGCGGTGATACCGTGGCGGCCCTCAACGCGGCCGGCGTCGCGGGCGACTTCACGTTCGTCTCAACGGCGGGCGGCGCGTTTCTTGAATGGATGGAAGGCAAGGAGCTGCCCGGCGTGGCGGCTCTGGCCCGATAAAAGACAGCTGGGGACCCGATGGCCAGGATTACGCTTCGACAGCTTCTCGATCACGCCGCCGAGCACGGCTACGGCGTGCCCGCGTTCAACATCAACAACATGGAACAGGCGCTGGCGATCATGGAGGCCGCGGAGGCCACCAACTCGCCCGTGATCATGCAGGCCTCGCGCGGGGCGCGGTCCTACGCCAACGACATCGTGCTGAAGCACCTGATCGACGCGATGGCCGAGATGTACCCGGACATCCCGATCTGCATGCACCAGGATCACGGCAACAACGAAGCCACCTGCGCCACGGCGATCCAGTACGGCTTCACCTCGGTGATGATGGACGGCTCGCTGAAGGCCGACGGCAAGACGCCCGCCGACTACGACTACAACGTCAAGGTGACCCGCAACGTCGTGGACATGGCCCACTGGGTCGGCGCCTCGGTGGAGGGCGAACTGGGCGTTCTGGGCTCGCTCGAGACCGGCATGGGCGAGAAGGAGGACGGCCACGGCTTCGAGGGCAAGCTGGGCCACGACCAGCTCCTGACCGATCCCGACCAGGCCGTGGAGTTCGTGAAGGCCACCGAGGTCGACGCCCTGGCCATCGCCATGGGCACCAGCCACGGGGCCTACAAGTTCACGCGCCAGCCGGACGGCGACGTCCTCGCCATGCACGTGATCGAAGAGATCCACCGCCGCCTGCCGAACACCCACCTGGTGATGCACGGCTCCAGCTCGGTGCCGCAGGACCTGCAGGACCTGATCAACAAGTACGGCGGCCAGATGCCCCAGACCTGGGGCGTCCCGGTCGAGGAGATCCAGCGCGGCATCAAGCACGGCGTGCGCAAGATCAACATCGACACCGACAACCGCATGGCCATCACCGCGGCGATCCGCCAGGTCTTCACCGAGAAGCCCGGCGAGTTCGACCCGCGCGGCTATCTGAAGCCGGCGAAGGAGGCGATGCGCAAGGTGTGCATCCAGCGCTTCGAGGAGTTCGGCACGGCGGGCCACGCCGACAAGATCAAGCCGATCCCGCTCTCGGCCATGGCCAAGCGCTATCAGGCCGGCGAGCTCGCGCCGAAGATCGGCGTGACGAAGGTCGCCGCCGAGTAACGGAGCCAGCTGCGCCGTTCGCGCGTTAGCGTCGCCATGACGGCGACCGCTTCCGGCGAGGGCGACTACGCGCGCGGCCTGGCGAGGGCCGCCGCCGGGGCGCTGATCTTCGGCTTCCCGCTGCTGATGACCATGGAGATGTGGGAGCTGGGCTTCCACATGGACCGGGTGCGCCTGGCGCTCTTCGTCGTGGTGACCGCCGCCGTCGTCTTCGGCCTGGCCCGCTTCGCCGGCTTCCGGAACGAGACGTCGCTCGCCGACGACGCCCTGGACACCCTGGCGGCGTTGTTGGTGGGCTTCGTGGTCTCCGCGCTGCTGCTGTGGGTGTTCGGCCTGCTCGGGCCGCAGGCCGGCTTGCGCGAGGCGGTGGGCATGATCGCCGTGCAGGCCGCGCCCGCCAGCATGGGCGCGGTCCTGGCCAACAAGCAGCTGCAGCAGGGCGCCGTGCGCACGCCGGCGGAGGATCGGGCGGGCTACGCGGGCGAGCTGTTCCTGATGACCGCCGGGGCGCTGTTCCTCGCCTTCAACGTCGCGCCGACGGAAGAGATGATCCTCATCGGGTTCAAGATGAGCCCCTGGCACGCGGCGGCGCTGGTCCTCTTGTCGCTGACGACGCTGCACGCCCTGGTGTTCACCGTCGGGTTCGCGGGACAGCACGGCCACGAAAGCCATCTCCGCGCCTTCCTCCATTTCACGCTCGCCGGCTACGGCCTCGCGCTGCTGGTGAGCGTCTACGTGCTGTGGACCTTCGGCCGCTTCGAGAGCGGGCTCAGCGAGGCGGTCCGCGCCGTCGTCGTCCTGGGCTTCCCCTCGGCCGTCGGGGCCGCGATCGCCCGGCTGGTGGTGTGAGATGGCGACACGCCGGCCGACGTCGAAACCCGCCGCGAAACCCGCGGCGAAGCGGACCGCGGCGAAGCGGACCCCGGCCCTCGAATGGGCCGCCGCCGCCCTGGGCCTCGTCGCCACGGCCGGGGTGCTCGGCTATTCGGTGTGGGAGGGCCTGACGGACCATGCCGACCCGCCCCGGCTGAGCCTGTCGGCAGGCGCCCCCGAATCCACGCCGGCGGGCTTCGCCGTGCCGGTCACGGTGCGCAACGACAGCTACGCCACCGCGGCCGACGTCGAGGTGCGCGCCGTGCTCGAGGCCGGCGGACGGGTGGTCGAGGAGCGCCGCGCCTCGTTCGCCTATGTCCCGGGGCGCGGCGAAGCCCGGGGCGGCGTGCTCTTCCGGGCCGACCCCTCCGGCGGCCGCGTCAGCCTCGAGGCCGAGGGCTGGCAGGACCCCTGAGGCGCGGCGCCTTGATCCGCATCAAAACCGGCGGCGCAGGCAGGGCCTAGGCTGGCCGCATGTCCGTCGCGCCCGAACTTCCGACCCGCAGCCCGTACGAAGCCTTCGGCGGCGAGGCCGGCATCCGCCGCCTGGTGGACGCCTTCTACGACGTGATGGACGGCGACCCGGCGGCCGCGGGGATCCGGGCCATGCACGGCGACGACCTCGGCGCGATCCGCCAGCGCCTCGCCGACTGGCTGGTCGGCTGGATGGGCGGGCCTCCGGTCTACGGACAGCGCCACCCCGGCCGCCCCTGCATCATGTCGGCCCACGCGCCCTACGCCATCGGCGCCGAGGAGGCCGGGCAATGGATGGCCTGCATGCGCAAGGCGATGCTGCTGGAGCCGCCGCCCGCCGACTGGCGCGCGCCGCTCGAGGAGGCCTTCCGGCGCATGTGCGAGAGCCTGCGCAGCCACTGAGGCGCGAGGCTCCGAGCCTCACGCCTCGATCGGGTTTCCGCGCATCTCCCGGATGAAGAAGAGGCCCACCACGGCGGTGAAGGCCGCCACGGCGATGGGATACCAGAGGCCGAAGTAGATGTTCCCCGTCGCCGCCACCATGGCGAAGGCGGTCGTCGGCAGGAAGCCGCCCAGCCAGCCGTTGCCGAGGTGGTAGGGCAGCGACATGGACGTGTAGCGGATCCGCGCCGGGAACATCTCGACCAGCGCCGCGGCGATCGGGCCGTAGACCATGGTCACGTAGAGCACGAGCAGGAACAGCAGGCCCACGACCATGGGCCTGTCGACCTTGGCCGGGTCGGCCTTGGCGGGGTAGCCAGCGGCCGTGAGGATCGTGCCGAGCTGCTTGCCGAACGCCGCCTTGCGCGCCGCGGCGTCGGCCGGCGCGGCGTCGGGCGAGGCGATCTCGACCTGCCCGACCCGGACGATGGCGCCCGAAGTCCCCGGCGGCGCGGCCGCGTTCTCGTAGCTGACGCCCGCGGTGGCGAGCGTCGACTTGGCGATGTCGCAGCCGCTCGAGAAGACCGTCTTGCCCACGGGATCGAACTGGAACGAACAGTCCGCCGGATTGGCGATCACCGTCACCGGCGCCCGCGCCGTGGCGTGGGCGAGGTCCGGATTGGCCGCCTCGGTCAGCGCCTTGAAGATCGGGAAGTAGGTGAGCGCGGCGATGACGCAGCCTGTGAGGATCACCGGCTTGCGGCCGACCTTGTCCGAGAGCCAGCCGAAGACGATGAAGAACGGCGTCCCCAGCGCCAGCGCGATGGCGACCAGGGTGTTGGTGAGCGCCCCGTCGACCTTCAGCATGCGCTCGAGGAAGAACAGCGCGTAGAACTGGCCGGTGTACCAGACCACCGCCTGGCCCGCGGTGAGCCCCGCCAGCGCCAGGATCACCAGCTTGAGGTTCGACCACTGGCCGAAGCTCTCCTTGAGCGGTCTCTTCGAGGTCTTGCCCTCGTCCACCATCTGCTGGAACACCGGGCTCTCGTTGAGCCGCAGGCGGATCCAGAGCGAGACGCCCAGCAGCAGGATCGAGACCAGGAACGGGATGCGCCAGCCCCAGGCCTTGAAAGCGTCCTCGCCGATCTGGGCGCGGACCACCAGGATCACGATCAGCGAGAGGAAGAGGCCCGCCGTCGCCGTCGTCTGGATCCAGCTGGTGTAGAGGCCGCGCTTGCCCGGCGGCGCATGCTCGGCCACGTAGGTCGCCGCCCCGCCGTACTCGCCGCCCAGCGCCAGGCCCTGCACCAGCCGCAGGGTGATCAGCAGGATCGGCGCGGCCACGCCGATCGTCTCGTAGCTGGGCAGCAGGCCCACGACGAAGGTCGACAGGCCCATCAGCAGCATGGTCACGAGGAAGGTGTTCTTGCGGCCCCACAGGTCGCCCAGGCGGCCGAAGACGATCGCCCCGAACGGCCGCACCGCGAACCCGGCGGCGAAGGCCAACAGGGCGAAGATGTAGCCGGTGACCTCGTTCACGCCCGAGAAGAAGTGGGCCGTGATGAAGCTGGCCAGCGAGCCGTAGAGGTAGAAGTCGTACCACTCGAACACGGTGCCCACGGAGGCGCCGGCGATCACGCCGACGTTCCCCCGCCGCGCCGCGGGCGCCGCCTCCCCTGCCGCCGCCATGCCGTCCCTCCCCCGCTTTCGTTGGCGGGACGGTAGGGCCTCGCCGCGCCCGCGGCCAGCCCCCAGGGGCCGCGGCGGGGACGCTGCGGATCAGCCCTCGGGCAGCTCGCCCATGGCGCTCTGCAGGTAGTTCTGCTCGCCCAGGCTCTTCACCAGGCTGAGCTGGGTCTCAAGGTAGTCGATGTGCTCCTCGGTGTCCTCGAGGATCTCGCGCAGCACCTCGCGGGAGACGAAATCGGCCTGCGCCTCGCACAGCTTGATGCCCTCGATGAGCGTCTGGCGCCCGCCCACCTCCACCGCGAGGTCGGCGGTCAGTCCCTCGACCACGGTCTCGCCGATCGAGAGCTTGTGCAGGTCCTGCAGGTTCGGCAGGCCGTCGAGGAAGAGGATGCGCTTGATGAGCTTGTCGGCGTGCTTCATCTCGCCGATCGACTCTTCATAGGTGATCTTGCCGAGGCGGGCGAAGCCCCAGTTCTCGTACATCCGCGCGTGCAGGTAATACTGGTTCACGGCGGTCAATTCATTGGTGAGGACCGCATTGAGCATGCGGATGATCCCCTTGTCGCCCTGCATTGAAACCGCCTCCGATCAAATCAACCCGCCTCGAATGCCTTTGGCTCCGGGGCGCTGTCAAAGACAATGTCTGCGAGTGATTTGCGGTTGCTGCGAAAAGCCGGGATTCGGCTGAGAATGATTTGCGATTGCTGTGTTTTCGCCCCGTCTGGGCGAGCCGGAGCGTCGCGGGGCGCCTACTCGGCGGCGTAGCGCAGCGCCTCGCGATCCTCGTGCAGGATCTCGCGCATGTCGCAGACGCAGCGCGCGCACTGCGGCCTGGAATCGCACGCCTTGAAGATTTGCGCCGGGCGCGTGGCGCCCGCGGCGATGGCGGCCCGCACGTCGCGCTCCCGGATGCCATTGCAGTTGCAGACGTACATGGGGCGCGGAGGCTCCTGGCTGACCCGTCCCATGTAGCCCATTGCGAACGCGTTTGCAAGTCATTCGCAATACCGTTCGGGAGCTTGAAGCCGCCGCGGGCCTGGGCGTGTGGAGCGCTGGGCGGCGAGGCCCTGGTCGACGGCAAGCCCTACTCGCCCGCCGGGGCGCATGATCCAGATCAAGGCGCCGGCCCCCGCGCCGAGGCACGAAAGGCGCTTGTCCCGCGCGATCGAAGAGCGAACCCGCATGAGCATCGCCAAGGCCGGTCTGGGCCATCGTCCCGCAGTCCGCCCGGTGGAGCCCGAGCCGGCCCCCACCACCGAGCAGGTCACGAAGCTCGCCGTCGCCGGCGCGATCGAGGGCGCGCAGGACGCCGAGCTCGCGGCCCTGCGCGCGATCGGCGGCGCCGGCGCCGAGGGGGTCGATGCGATCCTGGAGGGCGACGCCCCCGACGACGCGGCCGCCATGCAGCGGGCCCTGGGCGCGCCGGTGAAGGCGAGGACGCCCCGCCGCACCCGTGACGACCTGGCCGACAACTGGCGGCAGGGCGGCTATCCCTACAAGTACAAGATGCTGCGCCGCGACTACGAGGAGCAGAAGTTCGTCCTGCAGACCGAGCTCCTGAAGCTGCAGGCCTGGGTGAAGGACTCCCGCCAGCGGGTGGTGATCCTGTTCGAGGGCCGCGACGCCGCCGGCAAGGGCGGCGCCATCAAGCGCTTCATGGAGCACCTGAATCCGCGCGGCGCGCGCGTCGTGGCCCTGGAGAAGCCCAGCGAGGTCGAGCGGGGACAGTGGTACTTCCAGCGCTACGTCCAGCACCTGCCGACGGCGGGCGAGATCGTCCTCTTCGACCGCAGCTGGTACAACCGCTCGGGCGTCGAGCGCGTCATGGGATTCTGCACGCCCGCCGAGTACGAGGAGTTCCTGCGCCAGGCGCCCGAGTTCGAGCGCAACCTGGTCCGCAGCGGCATCCACCTGATCAAGTTCTGGTTCTCGGTCAGCCGCGACGAGCAGCGCCGGCGCTTCAAGGAGCGGCAGGTGCATCCGCTGAAGCAGTGGAAGCTCTCGCCGGTCGACCTGGCGTCGCTGGACAAGTGGGACGACTACACCCGCGCCAAGGAGGCGATGTTCTTCCACACCGACACCGCCGACTCGCCCTGGACGGTCGTGAAGTCGGACGACAAGAAGCGCGCCCGGCTGAACGCCATGCGCTACGTGCTGCACTCGCTGCCCTACGCGGGCAAGGACATCGACCGCATCGGCGCCGTCGACGACCTGCTGGTGGGCCGCGCGAACATCATCCACGAGCGGGGCGAGCACGACCTCGCGAGCGGCCGGTACGTCTGAGGCCTACCCGCAGGCGATTGCCCGGGTCGGACCGGCGCGGCAGAGTGGCGGCCCGCCTGGCCTCAAGGACCCGCCGCGCATGGGCAGCCGCCATCTCGTCGACACCCAGCTGCTGCCGCTGCTGGACACCATCCCGCCCCTGCAGCTGAGCGTCGAGGCGCTGCCGGCCATCCGGTCGCGGCCGGTGATGTTCCAGCCCGACCCGGCGGACGTGGCGCGCACCGATCTCGAGGTCCGGACCATCCCCGGCCCCGCCGGCGCGCCCGGCGTCGAGGTGCTGATCTACCGGCCGCGGGAGGGCGCCGGACCGCGCCCGTGCATCCTGCACATCCACGGCGGCGGCTTCGTCACCGGCGACGCGCGGGGCCAGGAGGCGGCGCATCGGCGGCTGGCGGCGCAGCTGGGCTGCGCGATCGTCTCGGTGAACTATCGCCTGGCGCCCGAGACGGTGTTCCCCGGCGCCGTGGAGGACTGCTACGCGGCGCTGTCCTGGGTGATGGCCGAGGCGGACGGGCTCGGCGTCGACCGGGCCCGCGTCGGCGTCATGGGCGAGAGCGCGGGCGGCGGCCACGCCGCGGCCCTGGCCCTGCTCGCGCGCGACCGCGGCGAGCATCGCCTGGCCTTCCAGCACCTCATCTATCCGATGATCGACGACCGGACCTGCGTGGCCGCCGATCCGCATCCGTTCGTCGGCGACTACGTCTGGACCCGCGAGGCGAACCGCTTCGGCTGGGAGAGCCTGCTGGGCCACCCGCCCGGCCGCGAAGACGTCTCGCCCTACGCCGCCCCGGCCCGGGCCCAGGACCTGGCGGGCCTTCCGCCGACCTACCTCGCCACGGCCGCCCTCGACCTCTTCCTGGAGGAGAACCTCGAGTTCGCCCGCCGCCTGACCCGCGCCGGCGTGCCCGTCGAGCTGCACGTCTATCCGGGCGCCTTCCACGGCTTCCAATGGGCGGCCGCCTCGGACGTGGCCCGCACCGCCGCCCGCGACACCGAAGCCGCCCTGGCCCGGGCCTTCGCGGGGTAGGCCACGGGCCGACCTGCGTCCGCTTCTGGCGGCGGCGCGGCTTCTCCTGTGGACAGGTCGTGCGGGGAGTCGCCAAGGCCGCGGACTTCGGCGACGAAGCGCCCGGCCCGGGGATTCCACCAAGCGAGGTCGAGACGCCATGCGGGAGAGCGCCGCCGAGTATCACAGCCGCCACGCGGGCATGCTCGCCTGGAGCGGGGCCGACGAGGGCTGGAAGCGCCGGAGCGCCGGCGACGTCGCCTACGTCCTCGAGGCGCTGGGGGCCACGCCCGACGGCTTCGCCCGGGTGCTCGCCCTCGCCGCCGACATCACCCCGGGACACGTGCCGGCAGGGCTCGTCGACGTCGCGCCCGGGTTCCGGATCGGCGTCAACCGCCTCCCGACGGACCATCCCACCGGCGAGCCGCTCGGCGTCTACGGCCGCGCGGTCGTGGTCGCCTGGACCACCAGCCCGAGGTAGCCGCCGAGATCAGGGCCGGCGCAGCGCCAGCGCCACGACCGCCGCGCCCGCCGCGATCACCAGCGCGTCCTCGATCAGGCCGCTGCGCGTCTGCCCCATCCGGGCCATGGCGCGCCTGCGCCCGCCCAGGGTGAGGTAAGCCAGCGGGGCCGCGGCGCCGACGGCCAGGATGGCGCCGGCCCGCTCACGGCCGCGCGGCGCGAGGGCCGCGCCGGCGATGCCCGCGCTGAGCGTGCGGGCGAGCAGGCCCAGGGGCGTGGTCCGGTCCGGCGCCGACCTGAGCTTGTCGCCGAGCAGCTCACCCACGCCCAGGGCCAGGGCGCCCGATCGGAACAGGGGCCGGTCGAGCAGGAACAGCCGGCCCGGCGTGCGGCCGCCGGCGAGGCGGGCGGCCGCGAGCACCGCCATCGGGGTCATCGCACGCGCGCCGGCGACGGCGCCGATCAGGGCGGAGGGGATCAGTCCGGGAAGCGCCATGCCCTCGGAACACCGCAGCCGGGCTTCGGTTCAGCGACGCTTGAGCCAGATCAACGGCCGCGGGCTCCCGGGGCGCCAGACTGCGTGTCGGATCGTCCCGAAGCGGGGACCGAGGGAGTAGGACATGATCCTGGAGCATGGCGACGTCGTCGCAGTGGTCGATGGCGCGAAGTTCGAGCTGTACCGGAACCAGGGGACCGAGATCGAGCCCGTCCTGTCGCGCCTGCCGACGCCCGTGCTCCGCGAGACCAACAAGTCCGGGGGCGCGCACCACTACACGAGCTCGGGCAATCCGTCGGGCCACCTGCTGGACGAGGACGCCCACGCCGCCGCGGTGGTCGACTGGCTCAACCAGCAGGTGCTCGGTCACAAGATTGCGCGTTTGGTGGTGATCGCCGCGCCCCGTACACTCGGCGAGATGCGACGGCACTACCACAAGGCGCTGCGCGCCGCTGTGCTCAGCGAGTTCCCGCGCGACGTGGCGGGGCGCGGCGAGCAGGCGGTGCTGCGCACGCTGAAGGAAACCTGAGGCCGACCGGCCGCTCGCGGCCGCGCTGCCAAGCCGAACGCACACACGAGGGAGCCGCGAGATGTACAAGTCCATTCTCATACCGACCGACGGATCGGAGTTTGCGGGCAAGGGCGTCGAGGCGGGCCTCGCGCTCGCCAAGGCGCTGGGCGCGCAGGCGACGGTCGTGATGGTGACGGAGTCCATCCCGACCTTCGTGGGGCTGGACGGCGGGGCCTACGCCGCCGCCTTCGCCGACTTCGACAAGGATCAGTCCGAGAGCGCCGCCAAGGCGCTGGCGGCGGTCAAGCAGCGGGCCGACGCCCTCGGCGTCACCGCCCGGACGCAGCACGTCGGCCGCTCCCAGCCGGCCGAGGCGATCCTGGCCACGGCCAAGTCCGAAGGCTGCGACCTCATCGTCATGGCGTCCCACGGCCGCCGCGGGGTTCGCCGGCTCATCCTCGGCAGCCAGACCGCCGAGGTGCTGGCGCACAGCCCCGTGCCGGTGCTGGTCGTCCCCTAGCGACGAGGCGGGCGCGATCCGACCGGTCGTACGACCTCGCCGAGAGCGTCGTAAGACTCTGGTCGAATTGACGAATTTCCGACGACGACCCTGAATGGCGCCACTCGACGCCATCCAGAGGTCCCATGCGCACCGTCCATTTCGCGCTCGCCGCCGCACTGGCCGTTTCCGCCACGCCGGCCGCCGCGGCCGTCCATTTCACCCTGACCGGCGTGGTCACGTCCGGCTCGGACAACGGCTTCGCCCTTCCCGGCTTCGACGCCCCGTTCGGCACGCCGCCGTACGGCATCAACTTCGTGACGGGCGAGACGTACGGATCCCCCATCGGCCGGACCTTCACCCTGGCGATCACTGTGGACACCTCGCGCGGCGTGCACGAGAGCTACCCCTTCAGCGAGGTCTACTACGGCTCCGATGCCGACAGCCCCGGCGTGGCGGCCTTCACGCTGAACGGGATCACCTACGAGATGGGCCGCTACAGCGACTCCACCGCCTTCGCCGGCCTGGAGAAGTACAACGGGCCTGCCGAGGACAGCCTCGGGGGAAACTTCGTCTCCACGCGGAACCGTCCGCCGATGAGCGGCCCGTTCACCCAGTTCTCCGGCAACCTGACGTTCGGGCTGGGGCTGCCCGCCGACATCTTCGGAACCCCGGACTTCGGCGAGCCGATTTCCTGGAGCGGGGTCCCGACGGGCGGATCCGGCCACCTGCAGATCGCGCTGCAGAACACCGACGGCTCTCCCGGCTCCTTTGTGACCGCGGCGGCCCGCACCGCGGACCTCTACCTGCGCTTCGACAGCCTGACGGTGACCACGGACCCGATCGCCAGTCCCGGCGGCGTTCCGGAGCCTTCGGCCTGGGCGCTGATGATCCTGGGCTTCGGCCTGGCCGGGACCGTGCTCCGCAGCAGCGTGCGCGGAGGCCGTCCGCGCGCGGTTTGACCGGCTGCAACGCATCCGCTAACGGCGAAGGCTGAGCGCCGCCCCTGAGCCCCAGCCTGTCCTTGGACCCGTCATCCGGCCCAGACGACATCGCGCGCCGGGACTGGATCCGGGCCGAGCAGGTCCGCGCGCTCTATCGCGGCAGCCCGGTGGGCGTCACCCTGGGCGGCGTGGCCGCGGTCACGCTGGCCGTCTTCCTGGCGCGCGACGGGCGCATGGCGGCCGACGCCGCGGCGATCTTCTGCGGCCTGACGGTGGTGCTGGTGGCCGCGCTCCATGTGCTGTGCGCCGCCTTCCGCCGCCGCCAGCCGCCGGACGCGGCGTGGCGCCCCTGGGCCTTCGCGTTCACGGCCGTCATCGCGCTGCAGGGGGCCACCTGGATCCCGGGCGCGGCCTGGATGACCTCGCCGACCGACGTCGCCCAGACGCTGGTCGTCCTCTTGGTGTCTGGCATGGTGGTGCTGGGCGCGCTGCCGGTCTTCAGCGCCTACCTGCCGGCCTATCTCGCGCTCGCGATCCCGGTGGTGACGCCGCAGGTGGTGCTGGGGCTCTCGCGGACCTATCCGTTCCATGAGGTGCTGTCGGTCCTGACGCTCACCTTCCTGGTGGCCGCCCCGGCGCTCGCCGTCGTCCTGGGCCGCCAGTTCCGCAGCGGCCTGGAGCTGCGCTTCGACAATCTGCGGCTGATCGAGGACCTGCGCCTCCAGCGCGAGCGGGCCGACCAGGCCAACCTCGCCAAGTCCCGATTCCTGGCCGCCGCGAGCCACGACCTGCGCCAGCCGGCCCACGCGCTCGGCCTCTTCGCCGGCGCCCTGGCCGAGCTCCGGCTGTCGCCGCCGGCCCGGCGGCTCGCGGACCACATCACCGGCTCGGTGCGCGCCCTGGACACCCTGTTCGCCGTGCTGCTCGACGTCTCCAAGCTGGACGCCGGCGTCGTGGAGGCGCGGCGCGAGGTCCTGCGTCTCGATCCCCTGCTGGCCCGGCTCGTGACGGACTACGCCGAGCAGGCCGCCGCCAAGGGCGTCGCGCTGCGCCGGGCGCGCACGTCGCTGGTCGTGGTCAGCGACCCGGTGCTGCTGGAACAGGTACTGCGGAACCTGATCTCCAACGCCGTCAAGTACACCGACGCGGGCGGCGTGGTGGTGGGCGCGCGACGGCGCGGCGGGCGGGTGGCGGTCGAGGTCTGGGACACCGGCCGAGGCGTGGCGCCCGACCAGGCCGAGGCGATCTTCGAGGAATTCTACCAGGTCGACAATCCCGAGCGGGACCGCGACAAGGGGCTCGGCCTGGGCCTCGCCATCGTGCGTCGGATCACGCCGCTGATCGGCGCCGACCTGGACTTCGCCTCGGCGCCCGGGCGGGGAAGCGTCTTCCGGCTGCTTCTCCCGCGGGGCGCGCCCGAGGACCTCCCGGCGCCGGTGGCCGCCGCCCCCGCCGCGGGGGCCCTGCGGACCGGCTTCATCGTGGTGGTCGACGACGAGGACGCGATCCGGCGGGCCATGGCCGCCCTGCTCGCCCGGTGGGGCCATCGCGTGCTGACCGCGGGCTCGGCCGACGAGGCCCTGGCGCATCTCGGACGCGGCGACGGCCAGGGGGTTCCCGACCTGATCATCTGCGACGACCGCCTCCGCGGCGGCGAGACGGGCGCGGGCGCCCTGCGGCGGCTGCGCGCCGCCTGCGGCGCGGACACGCCGGCCCTTCTGGTCACAGGCGACGCCACCGCCGCCGCCGGCGAGGGCTCCGCCGACCTCGTGCTGCACAAGCCGGTCCCGCACGCCGTCCTGCGCGCCGCCATCGGCCAGCTGATGCGCGACCGCCCGGCCTGAGCCGCGTCAGGCCCCGGCCTTGCGCACCGCCTCGGCCCGGTTGGCGACGCCCAGCACCCGGAAGATGGTCGTCAGGTGCGCCTTCACCGTCGCCTCGGTGACCCCCAGCCGGTAGGCGATCTCCTTGTTCGACGCGCCCTCCAGGATCAGCCCCAGCACCGCGCGCTGGCGCTCGGTCAGGGTGTCCGCGGCGGCCGGCGCGGCGTCGCCGCCGGCCCGGGCCATGAACGGCGGCACGTAGACCTCGCCCGACAGCACCAGCCGGATCGCCGCGGCCAGGGTGGAGGCGTTGGCCGCCTTGGCCACGTAGCCCAGGGCGCCCAGCGCCAGGGCGGCGCGCACGTCGGCCGGCGCGTCCGACGACGAGACCACCATCAGCGGGATCGCGGGGTGGGCCGCCACGAACGCCGCCACGGCCGAGACCCCCGTCGCATCCGGCATGCTCAGGTCCATCAGGGTCAGGGCGATGTCCCGGTGGGCGGCCGCATGGGCCAGGGCGGACGCGCAATCCCCCGCCTCCAGCACCGTCGCGCCGGGCTCCACGCCGCGCAGCACGGCCGCCAGGCCCTCCCGCACCACCGCATGATCGTCGACGACCAGGAACTTCACGCCGCCACCCCCGCGCAGGCCTTCGCTCGTACGTCGCATACGTAGGGTGAATTTGGGGTTGGCGCAGCCGCCACGCCGGCATTCCCCGACAGCTCTTGCAAAGCTTGTCGCCCGGACCAATCTCAAGGCTGCGGGACCGGGCCCCTCTGACGATCGATGGCGATCGTGATGTCGGACCGCATAGGCTCGCCTAGGGGTCCGTGGACGCAACTCTCCCCCAAGGGGTCATCAGGCCCTGGCGCGCCTCTCAAGGAGGAGCGGATGAGTAATTCTCGGCCACTTTCGGAGCACGGCCCGGCCCGCGAAGGCGCCGCCACGCAGGGAGGCAGGCGATGAGAGACCTGCTGCTGCATGTGGCGAGCTATCCCGACCCGACGCCCGCTGAAGCGATCGACGATGCGGTTCGGTTCGCCGGGGCGACAGGCGCAAGCCTGACGACGCTGGCGGTCCAGGTCGACCTGAGGGCGCCCAGCAACTACCTGGCGAGCCGGCTGATCAACCTCGGCGGGGTCATCGCCGAACAGGAGGCGAAGAGCCTGGCCGCATGCCAGAAGGCGATCCGGAAGGCCGACGAAGCGCGGAGCCTGCATGGAGTCAGGGGCTGCAGCCTGTTGGCCAAGGTGGACCTCTACGCTGTGGGCCAGCACGTCGCCGTTCAGGCCCGGACCCGCGACCTCTGCCTTGTGCCGATGGTCGATGGGGCCGACGGCCAGCGGTCGGTGGCCGAAGCCGTGGTCTTCGGCTCGGGGCGTCCGGTGCTGCTCTTCCGACCCGGACGCGCGAGCCTCCCGGATGGCGCCCTGGGGACCGTCGTCGTCGCGTGGGACGGAAGCCGGACGGCGGCCCGCGCGCTGGCCGATGCGCTGCCGCTGCTTCCAAAGGCCAAGGAGGTGCGCCTGCTCACGGTCATCAACGAGAAGTCCGAGGCGACGCCGGGCATCGCGGCCGGGGCGGTCCGCCACCTCCAGACGCACGACATCGACGCCATCGCCGATGAGGTGGACGCCGCGGGCCGCAAGGTGGGCCGCGTGTTCTGCGACTATGCCGCCGAGCATCGAGCGGGCCTGGTTGTGATGGGCGCCTACGGCCGCTCGCGCACGAGCGAGTTCATCCTTGGGGGGGCCACCGAGTACATGCTCCACGACCCCGGCACGCCGCTCCTGCTGTCCCACTAGCCGGCGAGGCGGCGGCGCCGCGCAAGGGCCGGCGGATGGTTCGCGAAGCGCGGCCCGCCGTTGACTCCGCCCCGCCCGTCTGTATAACCGCGCCTCCTCGTCCCCGGGCCCGTCTCGGGGGCGCGAACACGCTTTCAATCAAGAAGAAATACAAAGGCGCGAGACGATGTACGCGGTGATCAAGACCGGCGGCAAGCAGTACCGGGTCCAGCCCGGCGACCTGCTCGTTGTCGAAAAGCTGGACGGCGAGCCCGGCGCCAAGGTGGCGTTCGGCGATGTGCTGATGCTGGGCGACGGCGAGGCCGTGACCGTGGGTTCGCCCACCGTCGAGGGCGCCTCGGTTGCCGCCACGCTGATCGAGACCCGCAAGGGCGACAAGGTGAAGATCTTCAAGAAGATCCGCCGCCAGGGCTATCGCCGCACGCGCGGCCATCGCCAGCCCGAGAGCGTCCTGCGCGTCACCGGCATCACCGCCGGCGGCAAGGAGACCAAGTGGGACGGCGAAGTCAGCCTGGTCACCAAGGCCGAGCTCGACGCCCGCGCCCGCGGCCTGGACTTCGCCACGCTGAACAAGCCGAAGAAGGCCGTGGCGGAAGCCGCTGCGCCGGCTCCGGCCGCCGCCAAGCCCGCGCCGAAGGCGAAGGCCGCCAAGGCCGCCCCGCCGGCCGAGGTCGTCGAGGAAGCCGCCGCCGCCGCCCAGGTGAACGCGCCGGTGGAAGCCGAGGCGAAGCCCGCCAAGAAGCCCGCCGCCAAGAAGGCGGCCGCCAAGAAGGACGAGGGCGCGGCCGAGTAATCGGGCGCCCGCAAGTTAAGGACAGGAGCACACCATGGCTCACAAGAAATCCGGCGGCTCCTCGCGCAACGGGCGCGACTCGGCGGGCCGCCGTCTCGGCGTGAAGAAGTTCGGCGGCGAAGCGATCAACGCCGGCGGCATCATCGTGCGCCAGCGCGGCACCAAGTTCTGGCCGGGCGAGAACGTGGGCATGGGCAAGGACCATACCCTCTTTGCGCTCGTGGACGGCGCGGTGCGCTTCGTCACCAAGGCCAAGAACCGTTGTTACGCGACGGTGGTGCCGGCCGAGAAGGTGATCGCAGCCGAATAGGCGGAACCCCTCTTTCTCCGGTTCCGCCCCACCACAAGAGGCGGACCGGACAGACGACCTTCGCGGGGAGTCCGGTCAGCCGGGCTCCCCGCAGTCGTTTTGGGCCCCGACAAGAGGGCCGGGAGGTTTGAAGATGTGCGCACTCGACATCAGGCCCGCGATCGCGACGGATCGGCTGGTGCTGCGTGGACCCGTGGCGGCCGACGCGCCGCAGATCGCCGAGCTCGCCGCCGACGGGGGCGTGGCGGCCATGACGGCGAAGATGCCGCACCCGTACGGCCTGGCCGACGCCGAGGCCTTCGTGGCGCGCTGCCAGGCGGCCGATGCGAACGCGACGCCGACCTTCGCCATCCAGCACCGCGAGTTCGGGGTGATCGGAGCTCTGGGCTTCGACGCCCGCGCCGACGGCCGCCCGGAAGTGGGCTACTGGCTGGGCCGCCCCTTCTGGGGGCGCGGCTACGCCACCGAGGCGCTGAAGGCGGCGCTGGTCTGGGCGAAGGCCGGCTGGGGCAGGAACGCCGTCTGGGCCGGCCACTTCGCCGACAACCGGGCCTCGGCCAGCGTCCTGATCAAGGCGGGCTTCCTCTACACCGGCGACGTGGAGCGGCCGTACAGCGTCGCCCGCGGCGACGTCGCGCCGACCCGCATGATGGTCTGGCTCGCCTGATCGTCAGCCCCTGGCTTGCCGCCCGTCGCGCGATCCTTCCCCAGAGGCGCGCGGGCGGCCGGCCGGATGAGGGACCATGGCTCCCCCCGCTCGTCTCCCCTCCCCGGCGGGCGGCGGGTCGAGCGGTCCCTCATCCGGCCTTTTCCGTGCTAAGGCCCGCCGCCATGACCGCCGCCGCGTCCCGCAAGTCACGAACCCGCGGCCTGCCGCCGCCGTACCAGGCCGCGGCGGTCGTCGCCGGGGCCCTGGCGCTGGCGGCCGCCGGCCGGGCGAGCTTCGACCTGGGGCCGGTTCCCATCACCCTGCAGACCTACGCTCTCTTCGTCGTGGCGGGGCTGTTCGGCGGACGGCTCGGGCTCCTGGCCGTGCTGGCCTGGCTGGCCGCCGCGGCCTTCGGGCTCCCGGTCCTGGCGAACGGCGCGGGCGGCTGGCGCGCGGTGACCGGGTCCACCATGGGCTTCCTGGCCGGCATGGCCGCGGCGGCGTGGGTCGTGGGCGAGGGCGCGGCCAGGGCCAAGGGCTGGATCGCGCTCACGCTCCTGGTGCTGGCGGGTCACGCCATCGTCCTGGCCGTGGGCTGGGCGGGCCTGGCCACCTTCATGGACCCGATGCCCGCGTTCACCGTCGGCATCCTGCCCCTGCTGCCGGGCGCGGCGATCAAGTCGCTGGCGGTCGCCGCGACCCTCCGGCTGCTGCCGCGGTGATCCTGCGCCGGCGGAGCATCGCGCCCGAGCCGCCGAAGCCCAGGATCATCAACGCCCACGCGGCCGGCTCCGGGATGCCCGGCGGCGGCGCATCGTTCGTGACGCTCACCGAATAGACCGACACCTGGGCCCAGCCGTAGAGGTCCTGCGGCGCGCGCTCGGAGATCCGCACCTGGCCGCCCCCGATCGGCGTGAGGCTCGCGTAGGTGAACGGCGTGCGGAAGTCCGCCGGGATCCCGGCGTTGGCCACCGTGAGCGCCAGGAAGTTGTCGGTCATGAAGGGCGCCGCTCCGCGCAGCCGCAGGGCGTGCCCCTCGAGCGAGGAGTACATCTGGCCGCCGCCCTGGGTGTGGCCGACCCAGCAGAACGGCGTCGTGCCCGCAAGGGCGTCGCACCGGAAGTCGAAGCCGACCCCGCCGATGGTCACGGCGACGCCCATGGGGCCGGCGTCGGATGGGAAGTTGTAGGCGTACTGCGACCCCGCCGGTCCGAAGCTGGAGGCGCCGAGGGCGTCGTCCAGCTGGAAGCGGGCGCTGAAGTCGGCGCCGGGCGTGAAGCGGCCGTCGAAGCCGAAGGGCTGTCCCGGGAGCAACGACCCCAGCTTGCGGTGTAGGTGATGGTGGTCACAGAGGCGTCGGCGGCGCCGGCGACGGCCCCGAGCATCAGGGCGACAAGGGCGGCTGCGAAGCGTCTCATGCGTGGTCCTCCCAGCGGACGACGCCCGACCATGCGCTCGTGCCCGCGGCGCGCCTTGCGATGGATCAACGGCCGCGCCCGGCGATCGCGGGCGGTTCATGCTCGGCGGGATGCGCTCCAGGCGCGGTTTTGTGCTATCGGCCCCGGCGATGAAGTTCCTCGATCAGGTCAAGGTGTACGTCCGCTCGGGCAACGGCGGGGCCGGCGCGGTCTCTTTCCGCCGCGAGAAGTACATCGAGTACGGCGGTCCCGACGGCGGCGACGGCGGCAAGGGCGGCGACATCTGGATCGAGGCCGTCGACGGCCTGAACACGCTGATCGACTACCGCTACCAGCAGCACTTCAAGGCCGGCACGGGCGTCCACGGGATGGGCCGCAGCCGCCACGGCGCCGCCGGGGCCGACGTGGTCCTGAAGGTGCCGGTGGGCACCGAGGTGCTCGACGACGACAAGCAGCTCATCGCCGACCTCTCGCAGCCCGGGCAGCGGATGCAGCTCCTCAGGGGCGGCAACGGCGGCTTCGGCAACGAGCGCTTCAAGGGCCCCATCAACCAGGCCCCGCGCCACGCCAACCCCGGCCAGGAAGGCCAGGAGATGGCGATCTGGCTGCGCCTGAAGCTGATCGCCGACGTGGGGCTGGTCGGACTGCCCAACGCCGGCAAGTCCACCTTCCTGGCCGCCTCCAGCGCGGCCAAGCCCAAGATCGCCGACTACCCCTTCACGACCCTGGCGCCGAACCTGGGCATGGTGGACATCTCGGAGGGCGAGCGCTTCATCCTCGCGGACATCCCGGGCCTGATCGAGGGGGCCAGCGAGGGCGCCGGCATCGGGACGCGGTTCCTGGGGCACGTCGAGCGCACCGCGGTGCTGATCCACCTGGTCGACGCGACGCAGGAGGACGTGGCCGGCGCCTGGAAGACGGTCCGCCACGAGCTGGTCGCCTATGGCGAGGGGCTGGAGGACAAGCCCGAGATCGTCGCGCTGAACAAGATCGACGCGCTCGACGCCGAGACCATCGCCCAGAAAGCCGCCGAGCTCGAGGCCGCGGTGGGCGCCAGGGTGCGCCGGGTGTCGGGCGTGGCGAAGATCGGCGTGACCGAGCTGCTGCGCGAGGCCTACGCCCTCGTGCGCGAGCGCAAGGCCGAGGCCGCCGCCGAGGCCGCGGGACCCCAGGAATGGCGGCCCTGATGCGCGAACTGGCCACCGCCCGGCGCATCGTCGTCAAGGTCGGGTCCGCGCTCCTCGTGGGTCCGGACGGCGCGGCGCATGCCGCTTGGCTGGCCGACTTCGCCGCCGACGTGGCGCGCCTGAAGGCCCGGGGCCAGCAGGTCCTGATCGTCTCGTCCGGCGCCGTGGCGCTCGGCCGGCGCCGCCTGGGCCTCGGCCGGCGCGCCCTCAGCCTGCCCGAGAAGCAGGCCGCCGCGGCCGCCGGGCAGTCGGCGCTGATGCGCGCCTGGGAGGAGGCCCTGGACCCCCTCGGCCTCGCCTGCGCGCAGGTGCTCCTGACCCGCGACGACACCGAGGTTCGCCGCCGCTGGCTCAACGCCCGCGCCACCGTCGAGACCCTGCTGGGCCTCAACGTGATCCCGGTGATCAACGAGAACGACACCGTGGTGACCGAGGAGATCCGCGTCGGCGACAACGACCGCCTGTCGGCCCGGGTGGCCCAGCTCGTGGGCGCCGAGGCGCTGGTGCTGCTCTCCGACGTGGAGGGCCTGCACACGGCCGATCCCCGGCGCGATCCCGCCGCGACCCTGATCCCCCGCATCGCGCGCCTGACGCCCGAGATCGAGGCGATGGCCGGCGGCGCCAACGCCGCTGCGGGCGTCGGCACCGGCGGCATGGCGACGAAGCTCGAGGCGGCCCGCATCGCCAGCCACGCCGGCTGCGCCACGATCATCACCCTGGGCGAGCGCCCCAGCCCGCTGTCGGCGGTCGAGGCCGGCGCGAAGGCCACCGTGATCGAGCCCGAGACCACGCCCCGGGCGGCCTACAAGGCCTGGATCGCGGGCTCGCTGGCCCCGGCGGGCTCCGTCACCGTGGACGCCGGCGCCGCCGACGCCGTGCGGCGCGGCAAGAGCCTGCTGGCCGCCGGGGTCCGCGGCATCGACGGCCGCTTCGAGAAGGGCGACGCCGTGGTGATCCGCGACGCGGCCGGGGTGGAGATCGCCCGCGGCCTGTCGCGCTATCCCGCCGACCACGCGGCCAAAATCTGCGGGCTCAAGTCGGACGCCATCGAGGCGGTGCTGGGCTACACCTCGGGGCCGCTGGTGCATGCCGACGACCTCGCGCTTTCCGCGGGCGCGGTGACGGCCTAGGTTAGGCTCAAGGCGAGCAAAAGGGGGAGCCGTGGACGACGGCGCGACAGGCAGGGAGGCGCAGGCGGTCCGCCCGATCGGTTCGGGGACGGGCCGGCTGGACGCGCTCGCGCCCGGCCAGGCGATCCCCTTCGCCGGCGACCGCGTGGCCTATGTGAGCCCCGACCTCGCCGCGGCCTTCCGCTCCGGCGACCGCCTGGTGGTCGTCCAGGACACCGGCGACCTGCTGCACATCCCCGCGGCGGAGCAGGCGGCCGCGGACGCCGCCGTCGGCCGTGCGGCCGCGGCCTTCGCGCGGATGGGCGAGACGCCCGACGCCGCCATCACCGCCTTCTTCGAGGCCTTCGCCCGCCGGCTCGAGGACGAGGCCGTCTGGTCCGCCATCGCCGCCGCCAACGCGGCGGACGTCGATCGGGCGCGCGCCCGCGGGCGCTCGACCACCCGCCTCGCCGCCACCGACGCCATGCGCCGCGACATGATCGCGGGCCTACGCGCCTGGCGCGACGCCGAGCCGCCCCGCGGCCGGGTCATCGAGACAGTCCGCCACGCGGGCTGGAGCGTCGAGCAGCTGGTCGCGCCGCTGGGCGTGGTCGGCTTCGTGTTCGAGGGCCGGCCCAACGTCTTCGCCGACGCCACCGGCGTGATCCGCGCCGGCAACACCGTGGTCTTCCGCATCGGCTCGGACGCCCTGGGCACGGCGCGGGCCATCGTGGCCCAGGCGCTGGATCCCGCGCTGGCCAAGGCGGGGCTGCCCGAGGGCGCCGCCGTGCTGGTGGACTCCGCCGCCCACGCCGCGGGCTGGGCGATGTTCGCCGACAGCCGCCTTTCGCTGGCCGTCGCGCGCGGCTCGGGCGCGGCCGTGGCGCAGCTGGGCGCCATCGCGCGCCAGGCCGGAACGCCGGTCAGCCTGCACGGCACGGGCGGCGCCTGGATCGTCGCCGACGCCACCGCCGATCCGGATCGCTTCCACGCCGCGGTGTTCCACTCGCTGGACCGCAAGGTCTGCAACACCCTCAACACCTGCTGCATCGCCCGCGACGCCGCCGACGCCCTCCTGCCGGTCTTCCTCGAGGCGCTGGAGCGCGCCGGCGAGCGCCGCAGGGGCGTGAAGCTGCACGTGGCCGAGGCCGACTGGGCCCGGCTGCCCGAACGCTGGCGCACGGCCCGCGCCACGGTGGTCCGCGCCGAGGGTCCCGTGGAAGAGCCGCTGGCCGAGCCCCTGTCGGACGCCGACCTCGGCCGCGAATGGGAGTGGGAAGAGACGCCCGAGGTCACGCTGAAGGTGGTCGACGACGTCGCCCACGCCGTGGCCCTGTTCAACACCTTCAGCCCGCGCTTCGCGGCCGCCCTGATCTCCGCGGACGCGGCGGCGCACGACCGCTTCTACGCCACCATCGACGCCCCCTTCGTGGGGGACGGCTTCACCCGCTGGGTCGACGGCCAGTACGCGCTGAACCGGCCCGAGCTCGGGCTCTCGAACTGGGAGAACGGCCGGCTGTTCGCCCGCGGCGGCGTCCTGGCCGGCGACGGCGTCTTCACCGTCAGGTCCCGGGTCCGGCAGGCGGATCCGCACCTCGACCGCGGGGGCGCGCCGACCCCGCCGCGCGCCCGGTAAGCCCCGCGCATGTGGTTCGCAGGCCCGGCGCGCCGCGCGCCCCTCGCCGGCCGTCCGCAGGCGCTCCGCCTGGGCTTCACCCTGTCGCGGGGCATGAAGGTCGGGCTCTACGGCGGTTCCTTCAACCCGGCCCACGACGGCCACGCCCACGTGGCCGAGACGGCCAAGCGGCGCCTGGGGCTCGACCGCGTGATCTGGCTCGTGTCGCCCCAGAACCCGCTGAAGCGCGGGCAGGACACCGCAGACCTCGCCGACCGCATCGCCGGGGTCGAGGCGCTCACGCGCGGGCCCGGCATGGTGGTGACCGCCGCCGAGGCCCGGCTGGGCTCCACCTACACGGTCGACACGATCCGCACGCTGAAGGCGCGCTTTCCCGGCGTCCGGTTCGTCTGGATCATGGGCGCGGACAGCCTGGCCTCGTTCCATCGCTGGAAGGGCTGGACGGACATCATGCGCGAGGTCCCCGTCGCCGTCGTCTCGCGGCCCTGGATCTCGCTGAAGAGCCGCTTCTCGCCCGCGGCCCAGCGCTTCGGCCGCTACCGCCGCGCGCCGCAGAGCGCGATCCGCCTGCCGGGCAGCCCGACGCCGGCCTGGGTGTTCCTGTTCGGCCGCTTCAACTTCCAGTCCTCGACGGCGCTGCGGGCGCGGGCGCGGGCGCAGCCGCCGCACAAGAGCTAGGCGGGAACCGGCGCGCGCCGCCCCGGCTTGAATGGGTGTTGCGTGGGCCCTGCCCGGCCGCCCCGGCCTGTGGTAGGATCACCGAAGCGTGGACACCAAAGGAGCAACCCGCTGAACCGTAACCCTGCGCCGTCGACGGCGCACGAGGCCCCGGCAAGCGCCGAAGCCTCCATCAACGATCCGGGCCGGATCACCGCGATCGAGGACCTCATCCTCTCGCGGCTGGACGAGGACAAGGCCCAGGACGTCGTCTTTATCGACCTCAAGGGCAAGAGCCCCGTTGCGGACGGGCTCATCGTCGCCTCGGGCCGTTCGCAGCGGCACGTGGGCGCGATGGCCGACCATCTGCTGCGCGCCCTGAAGGAGGCCGGGTACGGCAAGTGCCGGGTCGAGGGCATGCCGCATGCGGACTGGGTCCTGATCGACGCCGGCGACGTGATCGTCCACCTGTTCCGGCCCGAGGTCCGCTCGTTCTACAACATCGAGAAGATCTGGTCGGTCGAGCCGCCGGCGAACCGCGCCGCCGTCTGAGACTCGGGGCGTCTTCCGGAACCGGAGACCCGGTCCCCGGGTCGAGACGCGCTCAGTCTCCTCGTTCGATATCAGCGGTTCCAATATCTCCCGACCGTCCCGGCGAATGCCGGGACCCAGTTCTTCGTGCCCGATCGTGACGGGAAGGGCTCGGCCCCTTTAGAGCCTGCTTCGGAGCCATTCATCTGGATCCCGGCATTCGCCGGGATGGTCGGGCATCGGGAAGTTACCCTAAGCGGGTAGCCGCGCGCCGCGAAGGTCGGCGTCCTGCAGGACGGCGTCGGTGATGGTCGCGCCGTCCAGCCGGGCGTAGCGCAGCCGGGCGCCGGTGAGGTTCGCGGGCGTCGAGCGCCCCGGCCCCAGCGGCAGGGGGCCGAGGTTGGCCTTCGCCAGGTTCACGCGGGTGAGGTCCGACCGCATCAGGCGGCAACCGCGCAGGTCGGCGCCCTCGAGGATCGCGCCGCGCAGGTCGCAGCCCTCGAGATTGGCGCCCTGCAGCTCGACGCCCGTCAGGTCCAGACCGGCGAGGTTCGCGCCCCTGGCGCTCAGGGCGCTCAGCTTCAGCCCCCGCAGCGCCTCGCCGGCGGGGCGCAGGTCGGCCCCGTCGAGCTGAGTCGGCGCGCCATCGGCGCCGCCCGACGCCACCCAGGCGGAATGCGCCCGCGCCTGTTCGACCAGCTTCGCGCACCGGGCGATCACGTCGCGCGTCGGCGCCTCGACGGCGCCGTCCAGCTTCGCATTGCGCACCCCGGCCAGGTCTGCGGCGTGGAGGTCGGCGCCCGCGAACTGCGCGCCCTCCAGCTGCGCGCCGGAAAGCAAGGCCGACGCGAGCAGCGCCCCGGCGAAGTTCGCGCCCTTCAGGTTGGCGTCGGCGATCACGGCGCCGCGCAGCGAGGCGTCCGCGAAGTCGGCCTCGGCGGCATAGAGGCCGTCCAGGCGCGAGCGGTCCAGGGTGGCGCCGGACAGGTTCGCCCCGTCGATCTCGCCGCCGCGCCCCTCCTCCACCACCGCGGGCAGCCCCTTGGTGGGATGCGGCCGGCCGATCACGCCCGGTCGCAGGTCGGCCTCGGTCAGGTCGGCCCCCGCGAGGTTGGCGCCTTGCAGGCAGGCGCCGCGCAGGTCGGCCCGCCGCAGGTTGGCGGCCCGCAGGTTGGCGGCGCGCAGGTCGCAGCCCGCCAGGATCGCGCCCTCGAGGTTGGCGCCGGCCAGCTCGGCGCCGTCGAAGACCGAGCCGGTGAAGTCCGCCCCCGCCAGCTGGCGCCCGGCCAGGTTCAGCCCCCGGAAGTCGACGTAGCTGAGGTGCGCGCGCTTGCCGCCCTTGCCGGCCACGAAGCGGGCGTGGCCATCGAGCAGGATCGCAAGCTCGCCTTCGCTCAGGCGGCGGCGGCCCGGCAGGAACGGCTCCTGGCTTGGCGTCGCGAGCCGCATGGCGGTCAGATCACATCGTCCAGACCGCGGGCGCCCTGCCGGTGCGCCACGGCGCTGAAGTCGGCCTGCTTGACCATGGCCCCGGTGAAGTTCGATCGGCTGATGTCGGCGTCGGTGAAGACCGCGTGGCGGACGTCGGCGTTCGACAGGTCGGCGCCCTTGAGCTGCGCCCCGGCCAGGTTGCACGGCAGGACGCGGTCCGCCCCCAGCAGCAGGGGGCCCATCTGGGCGTCGCGCAGGTCCGCCCCCGAGAGCTTCGCGCCCACCAGGCGCGCGCCCCGCAGGTCGGCGCGCCGCAGGGTGCAGTTGCGCAGGTCCGCGCCCTCCAGGTGCGCGCCCTGAAGCTGCACGCCCTCCATGTCCAGGCCGTAGAACACCGCCCCCTTCGCCGACAGGGCCGTCAGGTTGTAGCCCTTGATCGATCCCAGGGCGCGAAGGTCGGCGTTGTCGAACGACGACGGCTTGCCCTCGCCGCCGCCGGTCTCGCACCAGCGGGCGTGGTCCTTGATCATCTGGTCGTACGGCAGATCGCTCAGCGGGCGCCCCACCGGGACGTCCGTCAGGGCGCCCGCCATGTTCGCGTTGGAGACGTTCCAGGCCACGGTGCGCGCGCCCACCAGGATGGCGTCCGTGAGGTCGGCCCCGGCGAGGTCGGCGCCCGACAGGTCCGCGCCCGACAGGTTGGCCCCCGACAGGGTCGCCTGCTTCAGGTTCGCACGGATGAGCTTGGCGTCCTTCAGCACCGCGTCGGTGAAGTCGGCGCGGACGGCCATGGCGCCCGACAGGCGCGAGCGCTCGAGGTTGGCGCCGGCCAGGATCGCGCCCTGCAGCTCGCCGAGGTTGGGCGCGCCCGTCTCCAGCTTGCGCAGGCCGAACTGGCGGTCGGCGGCCGCCAGGGTGCCCTCCCGCAGGTCCGCCTCGAACAGGTCGGCGCCCGTGAGGTCCACGTTGCGCATGCACGAGCCGCGCAGGTCCGCCCGCCGCAGCGAAGCCTCCCGCAGGTCGGACCCGGTGAGGTCGGCGCAGAAGAGGGTGGCGTTGTCCAGGCGCGCCCCGCGCAGCTGGCAATCGGTCAGGATCGCGCCCGTGAAGTCGGCGTCGCACAGGTTGCGGCCGCGGAGATCGACGCCGGAGAGGTCCTTGAAGGCGAACACCGCCCGGGCGCCGCCGGGCTTGGCGCTCCAGAGCCGGTCATGGCGCGCACAGACGACGTCGACCTCCGCCTGCGAGAGGCGGGACTGGACGAGGCTGCGTGCGCTGTTGGTCGACATCCGGCCGGCTGACGAGAAAGACTGCGTGAACCTTGTTAGGCCAGGTCGATTAACGGCGACTTTCCGTAGGTTTTGCCGGGCGATAGCTCGCGTAGAGGGACGCCGCCTCGGCGCCCAGCAACCCCAGGTTTGCAGTCACGCCGGCGGCCTGCAACCGACGCGCGCCGTCGCCGGCGGCGAACACCGACGGATCGGGGCAGGCGTAGGCCACGCGGGCGACGCCCGCGGCGACCAGCCGCTCGCTGCAGGACAGGCCGCCCGCCGATCGCTTCGCACAGGGCTCGAGGGTGACGTAGACCGTGGCGCCGCGCGCGCGCTCGCCGGCCTGGTCGAGGGCGACCTCCTCGCCGTGCGGCCGCCCGCCCTCGCCGGTGACCCCCTCGCCGACCACCACGCCGTCGCGGACGATGACGCAGCCGACCGCGGGGTTGTCGCCCGTGCGGCCGACCTGGGCCTTGGCGAGCGCGATGGCGCGGCGCATGGCGTCTTCGTCGGTCATGCGGCCATCATGACCCGCGATCGCGCCGGCGCGAAAGGCCGCTGTGGTCAGACCGGCGGCAGCGCCGTGGCGCGGGCCTCGTCGAGGTAGCGTGCGGCGGTCGGCTTCAGGCCTGCGTCCAGGTCGATCACCAGCGGATTGCCGGTGGGGATCTCCACGCCCACGATGTCGTCGTTCGACACGCCGAACAGAAGCTTGACGATGGCCCGCAGCGAGTTGCCGTGCGCCGCCACCAGCAGGGTCTCGCCGCGCTTCAGGCAGGGGACGATGTCGGCGTCCCAATAGGGCTGCACGCGGTCGAGCGTGGTCTTCAGGCTCTCGGTCACCGGCAGGCTGGCGCCGGCGTACCGGCGGTCGCGGGAGAAGTCGAACTCGCCGCCCGGCGCGAGGTCCGGCGGCGGGATGTCGTAGCTGCGCCGCCAGATCTTCACCTGGTCGGCCCCGTGCTTGGCGGCGGTCTCGGTCTTGTTGAGGCCGGTGAGGCCGCCGTAGTGCCGCTCGTTCAGCCGCCAGTCCTTCACCTCGGGCACGAACGTCTGGCCGGCGGCGTGCAGCGCGAGCCACGAGGTGCGGATCGCGCGGGTCAGGACGGACGTGAACACGCGGTCGATCGACAGGCCCGCGGCCTTGATCAGTTCGCCGCCCTTCTTCGCCTCGGCCTCGCCCTGGGCGGTGAGGTCGACGTCGACCCAGCCGGTGAAGCGGTCTTCCAGGTTCCACTGGCTCTGTCCGTGACGCAGCAGGATCAGGGTGGGCAAGGCGGCGGCTCCTCTGGTTGCGGACGGTGGGGCTAGATCGGCGGCCCTACCCCGTCAACCCGGCGCGGGCTATAGCGGGGCCATGTTCGACCGCTTCTACCTGGGCCTGCTTGCGCTCGCCGCCGCCGCCGCGGTGGCCCTGGCGCTGGTCTGGCCGCAGGGGCTGGGCGACCGCTCCCCGGCCCCCTTCGGCCACGATCCGGTGCTGCGCAGCCCCGAGATGCAGGCCCGCATGATGCGCGAGACCGAGGCCGCCCAGAAGCGGGTCGACCAGGCGCGCGAGGCGGTGCGCAACATCCAGAACCAGGCGATCGCGCCCTCGCAATGACCGAGAAGGACACCATCGCTGTCGGGCGCCGGGTGCTCGAGACCGAGGCCGAGGCCCTGACCCGCCTGGCGCGCGAGCTCGACGGAAGCTTCGCGGCCGCGGTCGAGATGCTGTTCGGCGCGAGGGGCCGGATCGTCTGCACCGGGATCGGCAAGTCGGGCCACGTGGCGCGCAAGATCGCCGCCACCCTGGCCTCCACCGGCTCGGCGGCGATCTTCGTGCACCCCAGCGAGGCCAGCCACGGCGACCTCGGCATGATCGGCCAGGACGACGTGATCCTGGCGCTGTCGAAGACCGGCGAGACCCGCGAGCTCGCCGACGTGATCGCCTATGCGGCGCGGTTCCATATCCCCCTGATCGGCATGACCACTTCGGCCGACAGCGCGCTGGGCCTGGCCGCCGACATCGTGCTGCGCCTGCCCGACGCGCCGGAGGCCGCGGACGCGGTCAATGCGCCCACCACCTCCACGACGCTCCAGATCGCGCTGGGCGACGCGCTGGCGGTGGCGCTGCTCGAGCGGCGGGGCTTCCGGCCGCAGGACTTCAAGGTCTTCCACCCCGGCGGCAAGCTGGGCGCCCTCCTGCGCACGGCGGCCGACCTCATGCACGGCCGCGAGGAGCTGCCGCTGGTGGCGCCCGAGACGCCGATGCGCGAGGCGCTCCTGGTCATGAGCGAGAAGCGCTGGGGGATCGTCGGCGTCGTCGATCCCAAGGGCGTGCTGCTGGGGGCCATCACCGACGGCGACCTGCGCCGCCACATCGAGGGCCTGCTCGACCACACCGCCGGCGAGGTGATGACGCCTGGGCCGAAGAAGGTGGCGCCCCCCGGCATGCTGGCCGGCGAGGCCCTGGCCCTGATGAGCGATCCGCCGCCCGCCGTCACGGTGCTCTTCGTGGTCGACGCCGGCAAGCCCGTGGGCATCCTGCACGTCCACGACCTGCTGCGCGCCGGGGTCATGTAGCGGCCGCTGCGGAACAGCGGGCTCCCGTTAAGGCTTCCTCAGTGGCGCTGCGGCTATCGGCCGCGCTAAACACCCAACGCCCAGCGTGCGATCCCGGAGTTCCGATGCTGCCTGCCCCCCGCGCCGACCTCGTCGCCAACACGTTCGACTACGAGAATGCGCCGCTGGTGAAGGCGACCGGCTTCCGGGAATACGACGCGCGCTGGCTGTTCGGGCCCGAGATCAACCTGCTGGGCATCCAGGCCCTGGGCCTGGGCCTGGGCACGCTGATCCACGAGATGGGCCAGACGCGCATCGTGGTCGGGCACGACTTCCGCAGCTATTCGCTCAGCATCAAGCAGGCGCTGACGATCGGACTGGTGGCGGCCGGCTGCGAGGTGCTGGACATCGGGCTCTCGGTTTCGCCGATGGCCTACTTCGCCCAGTTCGACCTCGACGCGCCGTGCGTGGCCATGGTCACCGCCAGCCATAACGAGAACGGCTGGACCGGCGTGAAGATGGGCGCCCAGCGGCCGCTCACCTTCGGCCCCGACGAGATGGGCCGGCTGAAGGAGATCGTGCTCGGCGGCAAGTGGGCCCAGCGCCCGGGCGGCTCGGTCGCGCATATCGGAGGCGTCGCCGAGCGCTACATCGCCGACGCGGCCTCGCGCGCGAGCCTGAGCCGGCCGCTCAAGGTGATCGCCGCCTGCGGCAACGGCACCGCCGGCGCCTTCGCCCCGCAGGCCCTGCGGCGCATGGGCGTGGCCGAGGTGGTCGAGATGGATTGCGACCTCGACTGGACCTTCCCGAAGTACAATCCGAACCCCGAGGACCACCACATGCTCTCCGAGATGGCCAAGGCCGTCCGCGAGCACGGCGCCGACGTCGCCCTCGGCTTCGACGGCGACGGCGACCGCTGCGGCGTGGTCGACGACGAGGGCGAGGAGATTTTCGCCGACAAGATCGGCCTGATGCTGGCCCGCGACCTGTCGGCGCTGCACAAGGACGCCACCTTCATCGTCGACGTGAAGTCCACGGGGCTCTTCGCCACCGATCCCGTGCTGAAGGCCAACGGCGCCAAGACCGTCTACTGGAAGACCGGCCACAGCTACATCAAGCGCAAGACCGCCGAACTCGGCGCGCTGGCCGGCTTCGAGAAGAGCGGCCACTTCTTCATGAACCCGCCGATCGGCCGCGGCTACGATGACGGCCTCGTGGCCGCCGCCGCGATCCTGTCGATGCTGGACCGCAACCCGGACAAGAAGCTCAGCGACCTGAAGAAGGCGCTGCCGGTCGCCTGGACGTCGCTCACCATGAGCCCGCACTGCGCCGACGAGGAGAAGTACGGGGTCGTCGACGACGTGGTCGCCGAGTACAGCGCGTTCGCCAAGGCCGGCGGCACGATCCTGGGACGCAGGATCGTCGACGTGATCACCGTCAACGGCGTCCGCGTGGCGCTCGAGGACGGCTCGTGGGTCCTGGTCCGCGCGTCGTCGAACAAGCCCGAGATCGTGGTCGTCGTGGAGAGCACCCGCTCTGAGGACGACATGCGCGCGCTCTTCCGCGAGGAGGTCAAGCCGCGGCTGGCGAAGCGCCCGCAGGTGGGGAAGTACAACCAGGAGATCTGAGGATCTCGTTGTGAGCGGCGCGAGTCTTGCTGACCCGCGGACCGTCTGTGCCGTTGCGGCGCCGCATCCTGCGTGGATAGAAGCGGTAGCCTCTTAGGGGAGTCTGGAATGCGCGTGGCGATGATCGGGACGGGCTATGTGGGCCTGGTGAGCGGAGCGTGCTTCGCCGACTTCGGCCATGTCGTGACCTGCATCGACAAGGACGCCTCGAAGATCGAGCAGCTGAGGTCGGGCGGCATCCCGATCTACGAGCCGGGTCTCGACGTGCTGGTGGCCAGCAACGTGAAGGCCGGCCGCCTGTTCTTCGACACCGACGCCACCCAGGCCATCCGGGAGGCGGACGCGGTCTTCATCGGGGTGGGGACGCCGTCGCGGCGCGGCGACGGCTACGCCGATCTTAGCTACGTCTATGCGGCCGCGGAGGAGATCGCCGGGCTGGTGCAGGGCTTCACCGTCGTCGTCACCAAGTCGACCGTGCCGGTGGGCACCGGCGACGAGATCGAGGCCATCTTCAAGCGGGTCGCGCCGAACGCGGACGTGGCCGTGGTCTCCAACCCGGAATTCCTGCGCGAGGGCGCGGCGATCGAGGACTTCAAGCGGCCCGACCGCGTGGTGGTCGGCACTTCGGACGAGCGCGCCCAGGCGGTGATGCGCGAGCTCTACCGTCCGCTGTACCTGAACGAGACCCCGATCCTCTTCACCAGCCGCCGGACGAGCGAGCTGATCAAGTACGCCGCCAACGCCTTCCTGGCGCTCAAGATCACCTACATCAACGAGATGGCCGACCTCTGCGAGGCGGTGGGCGCCGACGTGCAGCAGGTGGCGCGCGGCATCGGCCTGGACGGCCGCATCGGCGGCAAGTTCCTGAACGCGGGTCCCGGATACGGCGGCTCGTGCTTCCCGAAGGACACCATCGCCCTTGTGCGCACGGCCCGCGACGCCGGGGCGCCCGTGGAGCTGGTCGAGACCACCGTCAAGGTGAACGACGAGCGCAAGCGCGCCATGGCCCGCAAGGTCATCAAGGCCCTCGACGGCGACGTGAAGGGCAAGACCGTCGGCGTCCTGGGCCTGACGTTCAAGCCGAACACGGACGACATGCGCGACGCCCCGTCGCTGTCGATCATCCCCGCCCTGCAGGACAAGGGCGCCCGGATCCAGGCCTTCGACCCCGAGGGCCACGAAGCGGAGAAGCTGCTGACGGGCGTGGACTTCAAGACCGACCCCTACGCCGTGGCCGAGGGCGCCGACGCGCTGGTGATCATCACCGAGTGGGACCAGTTCCGGGCGCTCGACCTGGACCGCATCAAGCTGCTGATGAAGCAGCCGGTGCTGATCGACCTGCGCAACATCTACAAGCCCGCCGACATGCAGGCGCGCGGGTTCAGCTACTCCAGCGTCGGCCGATAGGGCGGCCTCGAACCCGTCGCCCCTGCCCGTCTGCGGACCCGTTGGGCTCGGCTCCGCCGGATGATATCCGGCGGGCTCACAGCCCGGCGGAGGCGGCGTGAGACTGTTCCACGTCAGCGAGGACTTCACGATCGGCCGCTTCGACCCGCGGCCGTCGCCGTCCAGCAACACGACCCTCGGGACCTGCGTCTGTGCGATCTGCGAGGCGCACCTTCCCAACTACCTGCTGCCGCGGGACTGTCCACGCGTCTGCTTCCGCCGCGGGCCGCAGACGACGGCCGAGGACGCCGAGCGGTTCCTGGGCGGCGCGACGCAGGTGGTGGCGTTTCCGGTGGAGGGGCTGGCGACCGTCAGGACGACCCGGCTCGCGCTCTATGAGTTGCCGCCGGAGACGTTCGTCGAGGCCGACGTCGAGGCCGGCTACTGGATCTCGCGCGAGGCGGTTGAACCCCTGAGGGTCTCGGCGGTCGACGACGTGCTCGCCGCCCTGGCGCGCTCCGGAGCGGAGGTGCGCATCGTGCAGGACATCTGGCCGCTTCGGGATGCGGTGGTGGGATCGAGCCTACGGTTCTCGATCATCCGGTATCGGAACGCCAAGCCGCGGGCCTAGAACCCGGCGCCGGCCATCCGAAGGAAGTTCTCCGCGATCCACGCGGCGCCCGCCCAGAAGGCCGCGCCCAGAACCGCCACGAAAGCGAGGCAGGCCACGGAGCGGACGGGCCGCTCAGCCTGCCGCGCGACGCCCGAAAGGGCGAGATCGCGCCGCATGTATTCCTCCCAAACCGTCTTCTGTCGCCGCCCCCGGGTCGAGCCGGGGACATTGTGTCCAGACTGACACAGCAGATACGGCTTGGCGACCCCCTTTGGTTGCGGCCGCGCTAACCCTGTCAGGCGGCGGCGCGCTTCACGGCGCCGGCGATCTCCTTGACGAGCTGGCTGACCAGCTTCTCGTCGTCGCCCTCGGCCATGATCCGGATCAGGGGCTCGGTGCCCGAGGGGCGGATGACCAGCCGGCCCGATCCGTTCAGCCGCTGCTCGGCCTCGGCCACCACCTGCTTGACCGCGGCGTCCTCCAGCGGCTTGCCGCCGGCGAAGCGCACGTTCTCCAGCTTCTGCGGCACGGGGTCGAACTGGCGGGCGAGCTCGCTCATCCGCTTCTTGCCGGCCTTTAGCACCGCCAGCACCTGCAGCGCCGCCAGCAGGCCGTCGCCGGTGGTGGAGAAATCCGACAGGATCAGGTGCCCGGACTGCTCTCCCCCGACGTTGAAGTCGCCCTGGCGCATGCGGGCCATGACATAGCGGTCGCCCACCTGCGTGCGCTCCAGCTTCAGCCCCCGCGCGCCCAGGAACCGTTCCAGGCCGAGGTTCGACATCACGGTGGCGACGACGCCGCCGCCGCGCAGGATCTGGCGCGCGGCCCATTCGCCCGCGATCAGGGCCATGATCTGGTCGCCGTCGACGATCTGGCCCTTCTCGTCGCAGATCACCAGCCGGTCGGCGTCGCCGTCCAGCGCGATGCCGATGTCCGCGCGGTACTCCTTCACCGCCTTCTGCATGGCGGCCGGCGACGTCGAGCCGCACTCCTGGTTGATGTTGAAGCCGTTGGGGCTCACGCCCACCGGAATCACCTCGGCGCCCAGCTCGTAGAGCGCGGTGGGCGCGACCTTGTAGGCGGCGCCGTTGGCGCAATCGATGACGATCCGCATGCCGGCGAGGTTTAGGCCTCGGGGGAAGGTCGCCTTGGCGATCTCGATGTAGCGGGCCTGGGAGTCGTCGATCCGCTGCACCCGGCCCAGCGCGTCGGGCGGGCACAGGTTCTGCTGCAGGCCCTCGTCCATGCGGGCCTCGATCTCGAGCTCCTGCTCGTCCGAGAGCTTGTAGCCGTCGGGGCCGAACAGCTTGATGCCGTTGTCCGAGAACGCGTTGTGCGAGGCCGAGATCATCACGCCCAGGTCGGCCCGCAGGCTGCGCGTCATCATCGCCACGCCGGGGGTCGGAAGCGGCCCGAACAGGCGCACGTCCATGCCCACCGAGGTGAACCCCGCCACCAGCGCCGGCTCGATCATGTAGCCCGACAGCCGCGTGTCCTTGCCGATCACCACCAGGTGCCGCCGGTCGTCCTTCGACATGAAGAGCTTGCCGGCCGCCATGCCGACGCGCAGGGCCACCTCCGCCGTCATGGGGTGGCGGTTGGCCTCGCCGCGGATGCCGTCGGTGCCGAAATAGGCGCGCTTGCTCATGAGGGATGGCTCTCGGGGACCAGAACGTTCCGCAACAGACTTTTCGTGGGTCAGACCTTAGCTGATGCTAAAGCGCCGCAGGACCGGCGACCCCTCGGGATTCGCCTCTATCACAAAGGACGCTTGGGCCACATGTGCGGCATCATCGGCATCGTCGGGACCCTGCCCGTCCAGGATCGGCTGATCGAGAGCCTCAAGCGGCTGGAGTACCGCGGCTACGACTCGGCCGGGATCGCCGGCGTCGTGGACGGCCGGCTGGTCCGCCGCCGGGCCGAGGGCAAGATCCGCGCGCTGGAGGAGGTGCTCGCCGCCGAGCCGCTCACCGCGACCGTGGGGATCGGCCACACCCGCTGGGCGACCCATGGCGCGCCGTCGGTCCGGAACGCGCACCCCCACGCCCAGGGCCGCGTGACCCTGGTGCACAACGGCATCATCGAGAACTTCGCCGAATTGCGGGACCGCCTGCGCGAGACCGGCCACACGTTCGAGAGCGACACCGACACCGAGATCATCGCCGCCCTCCTCGACAGCGAACTCGCCGGCGGCCGCACGCCGCTCGAGGCGCTGAAGGCGACCCTCGACCAGCTGACCGGCGCCTACGCCCTGGCCGTGCTCGTGGAGGGCCACGACGGCCTCATCATGGGCGCCCGGCGCGGCAGCCCGCTCGTGGTGGGCTATGGCGACGGCGAGATGTTCCTGGGCTCGGACGCCCTGGCGGTGGGCCCGTTCACGAACCGGGTCTGCTACCTCGAGGAGGGCGACTTCGTCGCCATCGACCACCACGAGGCCCGCATCTTCGACGCCGCCGGCCGCCCCGCGAAACGCCCCGTCAAGACCGTCGCCGCCTCCGCAGCGCTCGTCGAGAAGGGCAACTACCGCCACTTCATGGAGAAGGAGATCCACGACCAGCCCGAGGGGTGCCAGCGCACCATTTCGGCCTACGTCGATGCGCTGACCGCG
Organism: Phenylobacterium sp. T106; assembly: GCF_057219735.1. Taxonomy (NCBI): domain Bacteria; kingdom Pseudomonadati; phylum Pseudomonadota; class Alphaproteobacteria; order Caulobacterales; family Caulobacteraceae; genus Phenylobacterium; species Phenylobacterium sp. T106. Next base: position 58,136 of record NZ_JBXVWA010000010.1, read on the forward strand.
ACCACCGCCATCCCCGGCGGCGCCGACTTCGCCGCGCTGGAGCGGATCCAGGTCGTGGCCTGCGGCACGAGCTACATCGCGGGCCTGCTGGGCAAGTACCTGATCGAGCGGCTGGCCGACCTGCCGGTGGACGTCGAGATCGCGTCCGAGTTCCGCTACCGCCAGCCGTCGCTGCGCGCCGGATCGCTGGTGATCGCCATGTCGCAGTCGGGCGAGACCGCCGACACCCTGGCGGCGCTGCGCTACTGCCAGGCCCGCGGGATGGCGAGCGCGGCCGTCGTCAACGCCACGGAGTCCACCATGGCCCGCGAGGTGGACGTGGTCTGGCCCATCCACTGCGGTCCCGAGATCGGCGTCGCCTCCACCAAGGCCTTCACCGCCCAGGTGGCGGTCCTGACGGCGATCGCGGTCGCCGCCGCCCGCGCCCGCGGCCGCATCGACGCCGCCGAGGAGCAGCGCTGCGTGAGGGTGCTGCTGGAGGCGCCCCGCCTGATCGCCGAGTCCATCGAGCTGGAGGACGCGGTCCGCGGCGTCGCCCAGGAGGTCGCCAAGGCGCGCGACGTCCTCTACCTGGGCCGCGGCCCCATGTACCCGCTGGCCCTGGAAGGCGCCCTGAAGCTCAAGGAGATCAGCTACATCCACGCCGAGGGCTACGCCGCCGGCGAGCTGAAGCACGGGCCCATCGCCCTCGTCGACGAGGCGACGCCGATCGTCATCCTCGCGCCGTCCGACAGCTACTTCGAGAAGTCGGCCTCGAACATGAACGAGGTCATGGCCCGCGGCGGCCAGGTGGTGTTCATCACCGACCCGCAGGGCGCCCAGCACGCCCCGAAGGGCGCCCGGGTGGTGGTGACCGCGCCGCCCTGCGACCCGCTCATCGCCCCCATCGTCTACGCCCCGCCCATCCAGCTGCTGGCCTACCACGTGGCCGTGCTGAAGGGCGCCGACGTGGACCAGCCGCGCAACCTGGCCAAGTCCGTCACGGTGGAGTGAGACGCGGCGCCGGACGCGGCCGAGCGCGCAAAGAAAAACGGCCGCCCCATCCGGGACGGCCGTCTTCCAAGCAATCTCGCTCGAAGGAGAAGGCTTACTTCTTCTCGGGCTCGGCGGCCGGCGGAGTCGCGGCCATGGAGCCTTCGGCGGCCGGAGCGGCGGCGGCGTCCGCGGCCGGAGCGGCGGCGGCGTCGGCGGGCGGCGCAGCCGGAGCAGCTTCCGCGGCCGGAGCAGCGGCGGCGTCGGCGGCCGGAGCGGCCGGGGCCTCTTCCTTCTTCTGGCAGGCAGCCAGGCTCAGCGCCAGGACGCCCGCGGCGGCGACGGTCAGAATGCGAAGCTTCATTGAGTTGGCTCCCCTTGGGGGTGAATCCCCGAGCGTCGTGGAGCCTACACAAGTTCGTGCGATCTCAAAATCGTGATCGCGCCGCCCTCCTGAAAAAACCTCGCGCCGCGGCGGGAGGAACGCTTTAGGTGGTCGTTCAACAGCTTCTGGAGGATGCGGATGGCGAGGCGGGTGACGAAGGCGGTGCTGCCGGTGGCGGGCCTGGGGACGCGAGTGCTTCCCGGGGCGAAGACCACGCCGAAGAACCTGCTGAACGTCGTGGATCGCCCCATCCTCAGCTACATCGTCGAGGAGGCGCGGGCCGCCGGCATCGAGCACTTCGTGTTCATCGTCGGCCGCGGCCAGGGCGCCATCGAGGACTATTTCGACTCCATCCCCGAGATCGAGCAGGCGCTGCAGGCCAAGGGCAAGCTGGACATCCTCGAGGACGTCCGGCGCGATCTTCCGGAGCCCGGCCAGATGAGCTTCATCCGCCAGATGGCGCCCCTGGGCCTGGGCCACGCCGTCTGGTGCGCGCGCCACGTGGTGGGCGACGAGCCCTTCGCGGTGATGCTGCCCGACATGCTGATGGCGGCGACGCCCCCCGCGCTGAGCCAGGCGGTCGCGGCCTACGAGCAGGTGGGCGGCAACATCGTCGTCGTGGAGCCCGCCCCCGAAGGCGAGGCCCACAAGTACGGCATCGTGGCCCTCGATGGCCAGGACGGCCGCCTGAACCGCATGGTGGGCATGGTGGAGAAGCCGCCGCCCGGGACCGAGCCCTCGAACCTGTTCATCTCGGGTCGCTACATCCTCCAGCCCGACATCTTCGAGATCCTCGAGACCCAGGAGCGCGGCGCGGGCGGCGAGATCCAGCTGACCGACGGCATGGCCAACCTGATGAAGACCCAGGCCTTCCACGCGCTGGAGTACGAGGGGAACACCTACGACTGCGGCGACAAGATCGGCCTGCTGCGCGCCAACGTCGCCTTCGCCCTGGCCCGCCCCGACCTCGCCGACGCGGCCCGCAAGGCGATCGCCGAGCTCTTGTGAGCGGCGGCCGCCATCCGCCGTCCGACATGAAGCGCCTGTTGATCTTCGGCTACGGCTTCAGCGGCCGGGCGCTGGCCGGGCGGGTGGCGCGGGAAGGCTGGACGACCGCGGCGACCTTCCGAAGGCCCGAGGTCCAGGCCCAGCTGGCCGCCGACGGCGTCGCCGGCGTCGATCTGGCCGACCGTGACGCCCTCACCGAGGCGCTGGCCGAAGCCTCCGCCCTGCTGATCACGCCGCCGCCGGGACCGCAGGGGTGCCCGGCGCTCAACACCCTCGTCGGACCGCTCGCCGAGGCGGGCGCGTTCCCGGACTGGGTGGGCTACCTCTCCACCACGGGCGTGTACGGCGACCGGCGCGGCCGCTGGGTGACCGAGCGCAGCGCCCTGAGCGCCCAGTCCGTCGAGGGCGCCCGCCGCGTGCGGGCCGAGCGCGACTGGCTGGAGGTCGGCCGCGGCATGGGCCTGACCGTGACGGTGTTCCGCCTGCCCGGCATCTACGGACCGGGACGCTCGGCGCTGGACCGCGTCCGCGAGGGCCGCGCCCGCCGCATCGCCGCGCCCGGGCAGGTCTTCTCCCGCATCCACGTCGACGACCTGGCGGCCGGCCTGGCGGCCTCCATCGCCCGCCCTCGCGCCGGGGCCGCCTACAACCTCTGCGACGACGAGCCCGCGCCGAACAGCGAGGTGATCGCGTTCGCCGCGGGCCTCCTGGGCGTCGAGCCCCCGCCGGAGATTCCGCTGGCCGAGGCGGGGCTCTCGCCCGCCGCGATGCGGTTCTACGCCGAGAGCAAGCGGGTCTCGAACGCCCTGGCCAAGGCCGAGCTCGGCTGGCGGCCCGCCTACCCCACCTACCGCGAAGGCCTGCGCGCCATCCTGGCCGGCGGCGGCTGAGGGTCCGGACTCAAGACCCGGTCATCCCCACAAATGGCTCAGATGGGGTTGCGCAGGTTCGGAGCCCCTCCCGGCACGATCTCGCACCTGGATCTGGGTCCCGGCGTTCGCCGAACGGTCGGACGCTGTTGAAATCACGGATCGAATTTGGCCCGAACCCTTCAGGGCAGCTCTTCCACCGCCGCGATCAGGCGGGCAAGGTCCTGGGGACGGGACAGGCGGTGGTCGCCGTCGCGGATCAGGGTGAAGACCACGTCCTCGCCCCTGAGGGTGTTCGCCAGTTCCAGGGCGTGGCCCCACGGCACGTCCGGATCGGCGGCGCCCTGCAGGATGCGGACAGGAACCTCGATGGGGATCGGCTCGCCGCCCAGGATCGACCAGCGGGCGCCGTCCTCGAGCAGGGCCCGGGTGATGGGATAGGGGTCGCCGTACTCGCTGGGCCGCAGCCAGACGCCCTCGCGCTCCAGCATCGCCAAGCCGTCCGGCGGGATCTCGGGCTTCATCAGCGTCTCGGTGAAGTCCGGCGCCGGCGCGATCAGCACCATCGCCTGCACCCGCTCCGGCCGGGCCATCGCGGCCAGGCAGGCCATCCAGCCGCCCATGGACGAGCCCACCAGCACCAGCGGCCCGGCGGTCAGGTCGTCCAGCACGGCCAGGGCGTCGTCGCGCCAGCGGGTGATCGTGCCCTCGCCGAAGTCGCCCGACGACTCTCCGTGGCCGAAGTAGTCGAAGCGGACGTAGGCCCGGCCTCGCGCCTGCGCCCACTCGGCGAGCGCCTGCGCCTTCGTGCCGGCCATGTCCGACTTGAAGCCGCCCAGCCACACCACCGTGGGCGCCGCGCCCTCCACCTTGCGCCACGCCAGCCGGGCCCCGTCGGGCCGTGCGAGAAATCCGCTCGTTTCGCTCATGCGCGCCTCTTAGCAGCCGCCCCCAACTCAGTTTAGAGAGAGGGCGTGCCGTTACCCCCCGATTTCACGCTGCTGCAGGTGATCCCCGAGCTGGAGACCGGCGGCGCGGAACAGAGCACCATCGACGTGGCCCAGGCCGTCGTCCGCGCGGGCGGCTCGGCGCTGGTGGCCACGCGCGGCGGCCGCATGGCCGCCCGCCTGCAGGCCGACGGCGCCCGGCTGGCGCAGATGCCCGTGCACACCAAGAACCCCCTCACGATCCTGGGCAACGCGGCGCGGCTGGTGGCGCTGATCCGCCAGGAGAAGGTCTCGATCGTCCACGCCCGCAGCCGCGCCCCGGCGTTCTCGGCCCTGTGGGCGGCCAAGGCGACGGGGACGCCGTTCGTGGCCACCTACCACGGGGTCTACAAGGCCCAGTCGCCCCTGAAGCGGTGGTACAACGCCATCATGACCCGCGGCGACCTGGTCATCGCCAACTCGGACTACACCCGCGACCACGTCCTGGCCGAGCACGCGGTCGACGCGGACCGGCTCGTGACCATTCCGCGCGGGGTGGACTTCGCGCGCTTCGACCCCGCCTTCGTCACCGCCGACCGCATCGAGGCGCTCCGCGGCGCATGGGGCGTCGCGCCGAACGACCATCGGACCCGCATCCTGCTCGCCGGCCGCCTCACCCGGATCAAGGGGCATCTCACCATCATCGAGGCCGCGCGGCGGATGGCCGAGGCGGGCCGAAAGGACTTCCTGATCCTCTTCGCCGGCGACGACCAGGGCCGCGTCAACTACACCGCGGAGCTGCACGCCGCCATCGAGGCCGCCGGGCTGGGCGAAGCCGTCCGCATCGTCGGTCACTGCGCCGACATGCCCGCCGCCTACCTGCTGGCGGACTTCGCCATCCTGCCCACCAGCGTGCCCGAGAGCTTCGGCCGCGCCGCCGTCGAGCCGCAGGCCATGGGCCGCCCGGTCGTCGCCTCGGCTCATGGGGGCGTGACCGAGACCATCGTCGACGGCGTGACCGGCTGGCTCGCGCCGGTGGACGACGCCGAGGCCTGGGCCAGGGCCCTGTCCCGGGCGATCGACGTGGGGCCCGGCAAGCGCATGGAAATGGGCGAGGCCGGGCGCCGGCGGGCGCGGCAGCTCTACAGCGTGGACGCCATGTGCGCCCAGACCCTGGCCGCCTACGAGCGCGTCCTGGAGGCCCGCCGCTGATGCCCCGCCAGGTCGAACGCATCCTCGTCATCAAGCTGTCGGCGCTCGGCGACTTCGTCCTGGCGCTGGCCGCCATGAAGGTGATCCGCCAGGCGCACGCCAAGGCCCACATCACCCTCCTGACCACCCCGCCCTATGAGGCCCTGGCCCGGATCTGCCCTTACTTCAACGCCGTGGACACCGGCGGCCGGCCTGAGAGCTTCCCCGAGTGGGTGGCGCTGCGCAGGCGGATCAGGGCGGCGCGCTACGACCGCGTCTACGACCTGCAGACCTCGGCCCACTCCAACCGCATCTTCCAGGCCCTGCGGCCGAACCCGCCCGCCTGGTCCGGGATCGCCTTCGGCTGCTCGCTGCCGCACCGGAACCCGCTGCGCAACGGCATGCACACGCTGGAGCGGCAGGCGGACCAGCTGATGTACGCCGGCATCTGGCCCGACGCCCCCACCGAGCCCGGCTCGGCCCCGCCGCCAGACCTGTCCTGGATCGCCAAGGCGCGGCCGCCGGAGCGGCCGGTGGCCGGCGCCAACCGGCCTCGGCCCTATGTGATCTTCGTGCCCGGCGGCTCGGCTCGGCGCATGGACAAGCGCTGGCCCGTCGAGAAGTACTCCGAGCTGGCGCGCATCCTCTACGGGCGCGGCTTCGACATCGTCATCGTGGGCGGACCGCAGGAAACCGCGCTGGCCCATGAGATCCAGCGCACCGTGCCGCGCGCCAGGGATCTCACCGGGCGAACCGACTTCGCCTCCGTCGCCCTCCTGGGGCAGAAGGCGGCGCTGGCGGTGGGCAACGACACCGGCCCGCTGCACCTGGCGGCGGCGGGCGGCGCGCCGACGATCGTGCTCTTCTCCAAGGCCTCGGACCCGGCGCTGGCCGCGCCGCGCGGGCGGGTGGCCGTCCTCAGGGCCGAGAACCTGGCGGATCTGCCTGTGGCGCAAGTGGCGCAGGCGGCGAACTCCCTCGCCCCGTCCCGCGCAACGCCTTGAACCAAAGCCGCCCTGGCGGCATATACTTGTCATGGACGACCGGAGCGCTCCGCGCGGACCGGCGTCTTTTCGTATTCAACAGATCCGGAGCACTGCCTATTCGCCGCCCCATGCAAGCGCCGCCCGTCAAGGAAGGGCCGCGCATGAACGAAGACATCCGCGTTCCCCGCGTCCTCCTCATCGACCAGCACGGTGAGAAGCAGGGCGTGATGCCCACCTCCGCCGCCATCGAGGCCGCCGAGGAAGCGGGTCTCGACCTGGTCGAGATCGTGCCGAACGCGGACCCGCCCGTCTGCAAGATCCTGGACTACGGCAAGTTCAAGTTCCAGGAGCAGAAGAAGAAGAACGAGGCGCGGAAGCGGCAGAAGGTGGTGGAGCTCAAGGAGATCAAGCTCCGTCCGAACATCGACATCCACGACTACGAGGTGAAGTCGCGGTCGATGCATCGCTTCTTCGAGGAAGGCGACAAGGTGAAGATCACCCTGCGCTTCCGCGGTCGCGAACTGGCCCACCCGGAACTCGGCATGAAGCTCCTGCAGAAGGTGAAGGCCGATTTCGAGCCCGTCGCCAAGGTGGAGTACGAGCCCCGGATGGAGGGCCGTCAGATGATCATGATCCTGGCCCCGCGGTGAGCCGCCGAGGGTCCTGGATTTCCGGAGCGGTCGCCCTCGCGGCGGCCGTTTTCGTTTCACCCGCCGCCGCGCAGAACGCGGCGACCTGGGCCAACCCGATCAAGCCGTTCAGGATCGGCGAGGGCCTCTACTACGTCGGGGCCTACGACCTCACGGCGTTCCTGTTCGTGTCGAAGGACGGCCTCATCGTGCTGGACGGCGGCGACCGCGCGGTCGGCCGCCAGGTGGTCGCCAACATCCGCGCCCTGGGCTTCGATCCGGCGCAGGTGAAGATCCTGCTCAACACGCACCAGCACTTCGACCACGCCGCGGGCCTGGCCGAGATCCGCAAGGCCGCGCCGGGCGCGAAGCTCCACGCGAGCGCCGCCGACGGCCCGATCATCGCCGCCGGCGGCGCGGGCGACCCGTTCCTGAAGGGCAAGGCCTACGAGTACGAGCCCGTGCCCGTCGCCCGGACGCTCCGCGACGGGGACAAGGTGACGCTCGGCGGTTGGACCCTGACCGCGCACGTCACGGGCGGCCACACCGCCGGCTGCACCACCTGGACCTTTCCGGTGAAGGTCGCGGGCAAGGTCCGCCAGGCGCTGGTCCACTGCTCGTCCAGCGTGCTGCCGGGCTACCGGCTCGGCCGGACCGAGACCTACCCGGGCATCACCGCCGCCTACGAGAAGAGCTTCGCCACCTGGAAGTCCCTGCCCTGCGAGGTCTTCCTGGCCTCGCACGGCGCCTTCTTCGACATGAACGCCAAGCGCGCCCGGCTCGACGCGGGCGACGCCTCCGCCTTCGTCGACCCCGAAGGCTGCCGCGCCTTCTACGCCCGCCAGGAAGCCGCCTTCCGCGCCGAGCTCAACAAGCAGAACCCGTAGCTCACCGCTTGCACGTTCCTTTTATGTTCCATTAGCTCGTCATCACCCGGCTTGTCCGGGTGATCCACTGGGCTGGGAGCGCGGGGTGGCCGTGGACGTTCCGTCTCGTTTCCTGACCGCCAACTCACAGCCCAATGGGTCCCCCGGACAAGCCGGGGGATGACGCCGGGGGGTACGATGAGCGCGGTCTACATCCTGGCCAGCGCGCGCAACGGGACCCTCTACGTGGGCGTGACCAGCGACCTGCTTCGACGCGTGAGCCAGCACCGGGAGGGCGTCCAGGACGGCTTCACCAAGCGCTATGGCGTGAAGCGCCTCGTCTGGGTCGAGTGGCACGACCGCATCGAGTCGGCGATCCACCGCGAGAAGCGGATCAAGAAGTATCCCCGTGAGTGGAAGATCAACCTGATCGAGCGCGACAACCGAGAGTGGCTCGACCTCTTCCCCGGGTTCTTTCGCGCCGAGGGACCGCTCGCGCACCTGCAGGAACGGGTGCTGCCGCTCTGACGCTGCATCCCACCCGCCGCTACCCGGCTCGTCCAGGGACTGGGCTGGGTCTCGCCGATTCGATGCTGGGAGGGCTGACCGCGGCGGCGCCGCGCCATACGGAGACGATCGCCCCCTTCCGTTCGGATAGCCTTGCCCGCGTTCCGCGCGGCGCTTAACACCCCTGGTATGTCCGAGCCGCCGCCCAAGGAGGCCGCGCCGCCTCCGTGGGCGGCGTTGTCCCTGATCGGGCTGATCTTCCTGAACATGCTGGGCTTCGGGATCATCGTCCCGTTGCTGCCCTTCTACGCCAAGTCGTTCGACGCGCCGGCCTGGCAGATCGCGCTGATCTTCTCGGCCTTCTCGGTGGGCACCTTCTTCGGCGAACCCTACTGGGGCCGGCTGTCGGACAAGTACGGCCGCAAGCCGCTCCTGATCATGACCATCCTGGCGAACGGCCTCTGCTACCTGGCGCTGGCCTTCGCGCCCAACGCCTGGGCGGCGTTCTTCATCCGTCTGGCGGGCGGGCTCTTCTCGGGCAACGGCTCGATCATCCAGGGCTACATCGCCGACGTGACGCCGCCGGAGAAGCGGACCCAGTCCATGAGCTGGATGGGTGCGGCCTGGAACGTGGGCCTCATCGTCGGGCCGTTCCTGGGCGGCGTGTTCGCGAAGCCCTCGCTGGGGCCGATCGGCTTCCAACTGCCGCTGTTCATCTCGGCCGGCCTGTTCATCACCTCGGCCGCCGCCATCGCGCTCTTCATCCGCGAGAGCCGCCAGCGGGACGAGACCCACACCTTCCGCCCCAACCGCTGGTCGGCCACGGGCGAGGCGGTGCGCCATCCCGTGATCGGCCGGCTGATGCTCGTCACCTTCCTGGTCGGCTTCGCCTTCACGGGCATCGAGTCGATCTTCGGCCTGTGGGCCGAGGCGCGCTACGGCTGGGGTCCGAAGGAGATCGGCTGGGCCTTCATGTTCGTGGGCATCGCCTCGGCGATCACCCAGATCTTCCTCACCGGCCGGCTCTCCGAACGGTTCGGCCAGGCGACCATGCTGGCGGTCGGCATGGGCATCACCGTGGTCTGCATCGGGCTGCAGCCGTTCTCCACCGGCGGGACCATGACCATCGTCCTCATGAGTCTGTCCGCCATCGGCCAGTCGGTGGCCTGGCCCAATGTCTCGGCCCTGATCTCCGAGACCGCGGACCCGCACCGCCAGGGTCAGATCCTGGGGTTGAACAACGCCACCGGCGCGCTGGCGCGGGTGGTGGGCCCCTTCTGCGCCGGGCTCTCGTTCTCGGGGATCAGCATCCACGGCCCGTTCATCCAGGGGGCGATCGTGGTGGCCCCGGCGATCTTCCTCGCCATCGCCGCCGGGCGCCGCGCCCAGGCCTGGCGCATCGCCCAGGGCTCCCCGCCGTCGTAGGGTCCGCCGCCGGAGCGTATCGCGTTCCCGATGCCCAGGAAGCGGCTCGCCCTCGCCGCCTGCAGCTGGGGAGAGCGACGGAATCGCCGGCCACCAGGACGTCCAGCCGAAATAGTCCTCACGGCCCCGTGAACAATGCGGCGCCCCGTGGGTTGAGGGGGTGTTCACAAAAACGGGATGCCCCACATGAGACCTCTCCTCGCCGCCGCCGCGCTGACGGCCCTTCTTGGGCTCGCCGCCTGCCAGCGCGACGCCGAGCCTGCCGCCGACGCCGCCGCGCCGGCCACCGCGTCCGACACCACCGGCATGGCCGCCGACGGGACCACCGCCCCGCCCCAGCCCGCGCCCTCGGGCGGCGACACGTCGATGGGCGCGACGCCGCCGGTGAACCCCGACGGGACCACCATGCCGCCGACCAGCGGCACGACCATGCCCGAAGGGACCACCACGACCCCGCAGAGCGGCACGACCACCACCCCGCCCTGATCGCCAGGCGCGAATCGGCGCAGCCGGGGACGGCCCCTCCGTCCCCGGCTGTGGCCGGCCTGCCGGATTGACGGCGGGCGTGGGGAGGATCAGCGTTTTCTTCGAAGATCCGGCATGAGACCGGCTGGGAGAGACGCCATGAGCGACGCGACGACACGGGACGCATCGGCGTCCGACATCTGGACCGGCCCGTTCCGCGAACCGCGCAACATGGCGGCCGAGGTCAAGGGCTCCATCCACGACGACGCCACCGCCACGAAGCTGGGCTTCCGGGGCGGCACGGTGGCGGGCTCGGTGCACATGGACCAGTTCGTTCCGCGCCTGCTGGACCTGTACGGCGAGCGCTGGTTCGAGACCGGCGGGCTCTCCCTCTACTTCACCCAGGCCACCGTCGACCGCGAGGAGGTCCAGGCGGTGGTCGTCGGCGGCGAACCGCGCGCGCGGCTGTCGATGTACAACCGCGCCGGCGCGCAGATCTGCCTGGGCACGGCGTCCGGCGGGCCCGACGCCCAGGCCGAGCTGGCGGGCCGCATGGCGGCGCAGGCGGCGGCCGATCCTTCCGGCCTGCGGATCCTGGCGGCGCTCCGGGTCGGCGACGAGGGCGAGACGCGCGTCCGCATAGACGCGGCGCGCCTGGCCGCCCACCGGGAGATCATCACCGAGGACGTGCCGGCCTACGCCGACGGCGTCCTGCCGCCCTCGCAGGCCATCGGCCTGGCCCACCAGGCCCGCGCCGCGGCTGTGGGCAAGGCGGCCCAGCCGCACGTGGGCCTCTTCGGCGCGCTGGAGGTGCAGCACCTGGACGGGCCCCTGCGCGCCGACGTCGACTACCGGGCGCGCACGCGCATTCTCAAGCTCACCGAAAGCCCGAAGACCGAGAACACCTGGCACCAGATCGTCTTCGCCGACGGCGACCGCGACGTGGCCCGGGTGCTGATGTACCTGCGCTTCCTGAAGGGCTCATCCCCCCTCTGGAGCTGAGACCCGCGGTTCCTCGGGCCGAAGGCCCGTTTGGACGACCACGAATGAACACGAAGAACACGAATGTCCGCGGAGGGGTCCGGGCCCCATTCGTGTGCATTCGTGTTCATTCGTGGTTCGCCGAAAGCGCTTCGCGAGGTCGCCGCGGCGGTCCGCGAAGGCCCGGGGCTCAGGCCGGATGGACGCGCACGGGCAGCGATTCGTAGCCCTTCACGAAGCTCGAGCGCACCCGCGTGGGCTCGCCCACCACCTCGACGAAGCTGAAGCGCTTCAGGATCTCCTCCCAGACGATCCGCAGCTGCAGCTCGGCCAGCCGGTTGCCCACGCAGCGGTGGATGCCGAAGCCGAACGACAGGTGCTGGCGCGCCCGCTCGCGATCGATCAGGAACTCGTCCGGCCGGTCGATCACCGTCTCGTCGCGGTTGCCCGAGACGTACCACATGATCACCTTGTCGCCCTTGCGGATCGGCTGGCCGGCGATCTCGGTGTCTTCCAGCGCGGTGCGCCGCATGTGGGCCAGCGGCGTCTGCCAGCGGATGATCTCGGGGACCATGTTCGGGATCATGCCCGGGCCGCCCTTGCGCAGCTTGTCGTACTCGGCGGGGAACAGGTTGAGCGCCACCACGCCGCCGCTGATCGAGTTCCGGGTCGTGTCGTTGCCGCCCACGATCAGCAGGGTCAGGTTCCCCAGGAACTCGTCCGGGGTCATGTTCCGCGTGGCCTCGCTGTGGGCCATCATCGAGACGAGGTCGCCCGCCGGGGGCCTGGCGATCCGCTCGTCCCACAGCCGCGTGAAGTAGGCCAGGCACTCCTGCAGCTCGGCCTGCCGTTGCTCCTCGGTGTCGACGATGCCGCCGGGCATCGGCAGCGCGGTCGCCACGTCGGACCAGCGGGTGAGCTTGCGGCGGTCCTCGAACGGGAAGTCGAACAGCGTCGCCAGCATCTGGGTCGTCAGCTCGATGGACACCCGGTCCACCCAGTCGAAGGTCTCGCCCACCGGAAGCTCGTCCAGGATGCGGCCCGCCCGCTCGCGGATGATCGGCTCCAGCAGCGCGAGGTTGTGCGGCGCCACGGCGGGGCTGACGGTCTTGCGCTGCACGTCGTGCCGGGGCGGGTCCATCGCGATGAAGCTGGGCCGCCGCAGCTCGGGCCTGGCGTCGCGGATCGTGATGCCGCCCAGGTGGGCCTCGGACGAGAACACCTGGTGGTTGGTGTCCACGGCCATGATGTCGTTGAAGCGGGTGACGGACCAGTACGGGCCGAACTCGGAGTCCCGGCACCAGTGCACCGGCTTCTCCTTCCGCAGGCGCTCGAAGTACGGCCAGAAGCTGTTGGTCAGGAACAGGTCCGGATCGCCCGGGTTCAGGTCCTCCAGCGGCGTGGCGTAGGCCCGCTCGCGCGCGCCTTCCGGAAAGAAGCTGACGGCTCCGTCGGCCATGGTCGTTTCCTCGTTCTTTTCCCGCAGCATGATCCCATCGGCGCGGAGGGGCAAATGCGGCGCTTGTCCCGCCCGCCCGTTCGCGGTTGAAGGGGCGGCCGTGCACGACCTCCGCACCCGCATCGCCGAGAATCTCGCCCGCTTCGACCGGGTGGCCCTGCCCACCGAGGGCCGGCGCCTGGCGGCGGTGGCGATCGTGCTCGCCCCCACCCCGTCCGGGCCGGCCTTCCTGCTCACGCGCCGCGCCCTGCACCTGCGGCGCAACGCCGGCAACTACGCCCTGCCCGGCGGCGGGCTGGACCCGGGCGAGGACGCCGTGGACGCGGCCTGCCGGGAGACCCGCGAGGAGGTGGGCGTCGACCTGCCGCGCGAGGCCACGCTGGGGCTGCTGGACGACTTCGCGACCCTGGGCGGCCATGTCGTCACGCCGGTGGTGCTCTGGAGTCCGGCCCCGCTCTCGCCCGTCGCCAATCCCGACGAGGTGCACATCGTCTGGCAGGTGCCGCTGGCCGACCTCGACCATCCCCGCGCGCCGCGCCGCGAGAAGCACCCGCAGGGCGGCCCGCCGATCCTGCGCATGTTCGCCCGCGGAAGCTGGGTCAATCCGCCGACCGCGGCGTTCCTCTGGCAGTTCCGCGAGGTCTGCCTGCACGGCCGCGTCGCCCGCACCGACCGGATCGGCCAGCCCACCTGGACGGCGCGCTAGCCTACTGTCTCACCCGCTCGTCGCGCCTGCGGCGCGTCTACCGGACCGTCTCGTTGATCTGCGCCTTGGGCCGCGAGGCCGGCACCACCGGGATCTCGTGGTCCTCGAGCGGCTTCATCCGCGGTTTCCGGGCCAGCGCCGCCTCGATGTAGGGCGCCAGCTCGGCGGCCTTCTTCGCCTCGCGCTCCTGGGCCTGCGCCTTGAACTCGGGCATCACCTCGGCGGCGAACAGCTCCAGCGCCTCGCAGATGTGGGCGTGCTTGTTGCGCCCGGCCTGCTGCAGGAAGATCACCTGGTCGACGCCCGCCGCCTGGAAGCCGCGGATGTGCTGGCGGATGTCGTCGGGGGTCCCGATGCCGTTGGCGTTGTACTTGGCGGCCCGGCGCGCGGCGATGATCTCGTCGTCGCTGGCGGCGCGGCTCTTCTGGAAGTCCTCGAACAGCTGCGAGCGGCCCGGCAGCACGTCGTGCGCCACCAGGGCGTTCACGGCGTACGAGAAGAACTCGAACCCCTCCTGGCCGCGCCGGATCGCCTCGTCGCGGTCGTGGTGCACCGAGAAGTTCGACACCATGGCCAGGTTGGCGTTCACCGAGTGGCCGATCGGGACGCACTGGTCGCTCTTGATGATGCCGTAGTAGATCTCGGACCAGGTCTCGGCTTCCTTGGGATCCAGGAACGAGAAGGCCAGCGCCCCGATGCCGTTCTGCGCCGCCACCTTGATCGTGTCGCGGTTGGTGCAGGCCATCCACATCGGCGGATGCGGCTTCTGCATGGGCTTGGGCAGCACGTTGCGGCAGGGCATCGAGAAGCCCGGGCCCTCGTAGCCGGGGTACGGCTCCATCACCATCATGTTGGCGATCTGCTCGGCCGCCTCCAGCGCCAGCGCCCGCTTCTCCCTCGCCGGGATCTTGAAGCCGCCCAGTTCCAGCCGGGTCGCGCCCTCGCCGATGCCGAAATCCAGGCGCCCGCGGCTGATGATGTCCAGCGTGCCCAGCCCCTCGGCCGTGCGCGCGGGGTGGTTGTAGTGCGGGATCACCTGGCGGATGCCGTGGCCCACGCGGATGGTCTTGGTCAGCGCCGCGCAGGCGGCCAGGAAGACCTCGGGCGCCGAGGAGTGCGAGTACTCCTCAAGGAAGTGATGCTCCACCTCCCAGGCGTAGTCGTAGCCCAGCCGGTCGGCCAGGACGACCTGCTCCAGCGCCTCGTGGAAGAGCCGGGCCTCGTCGCCCTCGTTCCAGGGCTTCGGCAGCTGGTGCTCGTAGAAGATCCCGAACCGCATGGGCATTCCTCCCGCCCTTGTTTGGACCACCATCCCGCGCCTCCGCCGGGGAAGGCAAGCGCCCATGCTTGGCCGCGCGGGCGACTCGCCGGCCTGATCGACCGCCATGGCGCACCCCTACGCCCAGCTCCTGGCGGACAGGACGCTCCGCGCCTTCTGGGCCGGCATCACGCTGTCGGCGGTGGGCAGCGAGCTCTACCGCGTGGGCGCGATCTGGCTGGCGGCGGGGCTCGCGGGTTCGGACGCGGCGCTGCTGGTGACCGCGCAGTCGGCGGCGATGCTGGCGGTGAGCCTCTTCGCAGGGCCGGCGGTCGAGGCGCTGCCGCGGCGCGGCTTCCTGGTGGGGACCGAGGTGGTCTGCATGCTGATCTGCGCCGCCGTGGTGGCGGCCGGCCTCGGCGCCGGGCTCACCTTCCCGATGCTGCTGGCCGCCGGCGTCGCCCTGGCCGGCGTCCAGGCCATGGCCCGGCCGGTCTTCCTCTCGGGCATTCCGGCGTTCGCGCCCGGCCGCGTGCGCGAGGCCAACGGCCTCTTCGACTCCAGCGTCCGGATCGCCCAGGCCGCGGGACCGTTCCTGGCCGCGGCGATGCTCAAGGCCGTCCCCGCGATCCACCTGCTCACCGCCAACGCCCTCACCTTCCTCGCCTCGGCGGCCGCCTGCGCCTTCGCCGGCCATCGTCTCGACGCCGCGCGGGCGCCGGCGCCGCAGGCCGGCCTCGTCCGGCGGCTCGCCCGCGGCGTCACGGCCGCGCGGGGCTGTCCCGGCGCGTGGAGCGTCCTGGCCGCGACCAGCGTTCGGGGCGGCGCCTACGCCCTGGGCTACAGTGTCGCCGTGCCGCTGCTGTTCGCCCAGGGCGGCGCGGCCGGCGGCCTCTCCGGGCTCGCGCTGGTGATCGGCGCCGGCGCAGCCGCCGAGATCCTGTCGACGCCCTTGCTCGTCCTCACCCAGCCCCGCCGGCCCCTGCGCCGCCTCTTCGAGGGCTATGTCCTGATCGGCGTCAGCCTCGCGGCCATGGGCCTCGCCGCCGCGGCGCCCCCGGCCTGGCAGGTTCCCGCCCTGGCCGCCGCAGCCGTGCTCATCGGGGTGGGCAACAGCATCGCGACCCTCCAGATCACCACCTTCTTCGCCTCGCGCCTGGCGGGCGACGACTACGCCGCGGTGCTGCGGGTCCGGATGGTGGTGATCGTGGGCGCGATCATGCTGGCCACCGCCGCGGGGCCGCTGGTGCTGGACGCCCTGGGCCCGTCGCGCACCATCGTCGCCTGCGGCCTCGTGGCCCTCGCGGCCGGGCTCGCCGGCCTCGCGGTCGCGCCGACACGCCGCTACGGCCCGGGATTCGAGCGGGCCTAGGCTAGCCCTGCGACCGGGAAGCTGGTTTCGTGGCCTCCTGGGAGGGACCGAGATGGACGACGCGACCCACGACCTGGCGAACCGGACCGACCTGTCGGCCTTCTGGATGCCGTTCACCGCCAATCGCCAGTTCAAGGCGGCGCCGCGGATGCTCGTGGGCGCAAGCGGCATGTACTACCGCACCGAGGACGGGCGCGAGATCCTGGACGGCACCGCCGGCCTGTGGTGCGTCAACGCCGGTCATGGCCGCGCCGAGATCGCCGCCGCCGTCCAGCACCAGATGATGACGCTGGACTACGCGCCCAACTTCCAGATGGGCCATCCGCTGGCGTTCGACTTCGCCGCCCGCCTTGCGAAGGTCGCGCCGCCCGGCCTGGACCGGGTCTTCTTCGTCAACTCGGGCTCGGAAGCCGTCGACACCGCGCTGAAGATGGCCATCGCCTATCACCGCGCCCGGGGCGAGGGGCAGCGCGTGCGCCTGGTGGGCCGCGAGCGCGCCTACCACGGCGTGGGCTTCGGGGGCATCTCGGTGGGCGGGCTGGTCAACAACCGCCGGGTCTATCCGACGCTCACCGCCGACCACCTGCGGCACACCCACGACCCGCGCAACCGCTTCGCCCGCGGCCTGCCCGAGCACGGCGCCGAGCTTGCCGACGACCTCGAGGCGATCGTCCAGCTGCACGGCGGCGAGACCATCGCGGCCTGCGTCGTCGAGCCGGTCGCCGGCGCCGGCGGCGTGCTCCCGCCGCCCCGGGGCTACCTGCAGCGGCTGCGCGAGATCTGCGACCGGCACGGCATCCTGCTGATCTTCGACGAGGTGATCACCGGGTTCGGCCGGCTGGGGACGCCCTTCGCGGGCCACTTCTTCGGCGTCACGCCCGACATCATGACCACCGCCAAGGGCATCACCAACGCCGCCATCCCCTGCGGCGCGGTCTTCGCGAGCCGCAAGGTGCACGACACCGTGGTCGGGGGCGGGGCCGAGGGCGCCGTCGAGTTCTTCCACGGCTACACCTACTCGGGCCATCCGGCGGCCATGGCGGCGGGCCTGGCCACGCTCGACATCTACGAGCGCGAGCGCATCTTCGAGAACGCGGCGGCCATGGCGCCCATCTGGGAGGACGCCGTCCACGGCCTGCGCGACGTCCCCATGGTCACGGACATCCGCAACGTCGGCCTGATGGCCGCCATCGACCTCGAGCCCCGGCCGGGCGCGCCGGGCAAGCGCGGCTACGACTCGCTCGTGAAGGCGCTGGAGCTGGGGCTGACCATCCGCATGGCCGGGGACTTCGTCGCGCTGTCGCCGCCCCTGATCATCAACGCCGATCAGATCGGCCGGATCGCCGACACCCTGCGCAAGGTCATCACGTCCCTGGACTGACCGTCGCCGCCAGCCGGGCCACCAGCGGGGACGCCGGGACGGGCCGGCCGTCCAGGCGCGCCACGGGCCGCACGCCGGTCAGGCTGTTGGTGAGGAACATCGGCGCGTCCTGCAGGCGCTCAAGGCGCGCCCCGCGCACCTGCTTGACCTTCACGCCCAGCCGGCGGCAGGCGCGCAGCACCTCCGCGCGCATGATCCCGTCCAGCACGCCGGCCTCCAGCGCCGGCGTGAACAGGACCTCGCCCTCGATCCAGAACACATTGGCCGCCGCCGCGCAGGCGACCTTGCCGCGGGTGTTCAGCATCAGGGCCTCGTCGGCGCCGGCCGCGCGCGCCTCGGCCCGCGCCAGGACGTTGTCGAGGTAGGCCAGGCTCTTGATCCGCGAGGCGGCGGACCGGTCGTTGCGCCGGGTCGCCGCGGTCGCCAGCGTCGCGGGCGCCGGCGGCGGTCCGAGCGGCGCCGCCGAGGCGGTCAGCACCGGCTCCGGGCGCGACGGCGGGTCGAGCCCGCGGTCGCCGCGCCCGGCGCTCCAGTTCAGCCGCACGGCCGCCCGGTGCGGGCGGTCGGCCGCCTCGAGCGCCGCCTCGACCACGTCGCGGCAGGCGAGCCGGTCCGGCGTCGGCAGCCCCAGCACCGCGCAGCCGCGCGCCATCCGGTCGAGGTGGGCGTCCCAGTGGCCTGGATGGTGGTGGTCCCACAGGATGGTCTCGAACAGCCCGTGCCCGAGGGCGAAGCCGCGGTCGTCCAGGGTGATCGGCGTCACGCCAGCGCCCCCAGGATCGCGGCGATCTTCGCCGTGGTCTCGGCGGTCTCGGCCTGCGGGTCGCTGTCGGCCACCACGCCGCCGCCGGCCCGCGCCTCGAACGCCCAGCCGTCCGCCGCCTCGACGAGCGCCACCGTGCGGATCAGGACCGACGCCTCCAGCGCCCCGTCCACGCCCGCCCAGAAGAGGCTGCCGCAGTAGGGACCGCGCGGCGGCTCGTGGTCGGCGATCACCCGCATGGCCTGCAGCTTCGGCGCGCCCGTCACCGAGCCGGGCGGGAAGGCGGCCAGGAAGGCGTCCCACGCGCCCGCGCCGGGGGCGAGCCGGCCCCGCACCCGGCTGACCAGGTGGTGCACGTTGGCGTAGGACCGGAGGCCGAAGAGCTCCGGGACCTCCACCGTGCCGGGCGCGCAGACCCGCGCCAGGTCGTTGCGCATCAGGTCCACGATCATCAGGTTCTCGGCGCGGTCCTTCCCGCTGTCGGCGAGCTCGGCCGCCAGGGCCGCGTCCTGCGCGGGATCGCGCCCACGCGGGCGAGTGCCCTTGATGGGCTGGGTTTCCACGCGGTCGCCGCGCACCGACAGGAACCGCTCGGGCGAGTTCGAGACCAGCGCCCGGCCGGGCAGCCGCAGGTAGGCCGCGAAGCCCGCGGCGCTCCGCGCGGCCAGTCGGGCGAAGAGATCGAAGGGTCCCGCGCCCGGCCGCAGCCGGCCCGTCCACGGCCGGGCCAGGTTGGCCTGGAAGATCTCGCCCGCGGCGATGCGCGCGACGGTGCGCGCCACGGCGGCGGCATGGATGGCGTCGGACGTCTCGAGCGTCAGCCTGACCGCCAGGGGCCCGTCCGCGGCCGGCCGGCGCGGCAGGTCGAGCCACGAGAGCGCCACGTCGGCCTGCTCGGCCGCCCGGCGGGGATCGGCGCCGCGTCCCACGGCGAACGCCCGGCCCGTCCCCTGGTGGAAGGCTAGCAGGGCCGGGTAGCGGAGCAGCGTCAGGTCGGGCCAGGCGCCGCGCGCCTGCGGGGCCGTGGCCTCCAGCTGGGCCGACAGCTCATAGCTCGCCAGGCCCACGACGCCGCCCTGGAACGGCGGGCCGTCCGGCAGGGTCTCGCCCGCGCCCAGCAGTCCCGGCAGGTCGCGGCCCGCCTCGACCACGGCGTCCGGCGCGCGCAGCACATACGACCAGCCGTCCGCGCCCGACAGCAGGACGGCCGCGAAGGCCTCGTCGGCGAAGGCGCTGGCCACCGCGACCGGGTCGGCCCAGGCGGTGGCGCGCATCGCGACGCAGGCGAGGTCGCGACGGACGGGAACGGAACGGCTGGCCGGCAGGCTCGTCACCCGCGCGGCTATAGCGCGGTTGGCCGGGCGCGGTCACGCCCGGCCGCCGCCTGCGTCAGAACGACTGGCCGAACTTCAGCCCCACGATCCGCGGCCGGATCGGGATCGTGTAGACGCGGGTGCAGACCGACGAGGCGCACTGCACGAAGCGGTCGTTCTGGCCGTCGTCGTCGAACAGGTTCTTGGCGTAGGCCTCGATCCGCCAGCTCCCGGTGGCCAGCCCCGCCACCAGGTCGACCGTGGTCGAACTCGGCGTCTTGCCGATCACGCGGCGGTCTTCGGTGCGCAGGTCAGGGAAGGCCGAGCCGCTGTGCACCAGGGAGCCCTGGACGTGGGCGTCCATGTCGTTCCAGGTCCACTCGTAGCGTGCGGTGACGTTGCCTTTGAACTTGGGCGTGACCGGAAGCGAAATCCCCTTGGGCGCCTCGATCGGGGACGTGGGCGAGGGACGGTAGTCCTGGTCGAGCTCGGCGTCGGTGTAGGCCGCCCCGGCGATGACCGTGAAACCCTCGGCCACCAGCCAGTTCAGGTCGGTCTCGACGCCCTTCATCTTCGCCTTGCCGCCGTTGCGGATCTCGGTCAGGCCGTTCGCGCCCAGGAAGGAGAACTGGTAGTCGTTCCACTTCTCCGAGAAGAGCGCGCCGTTCCACCGAACCCGGTTGCCGGCCCAGCTGGTCTTCCAGCCGACCTCGCGGTTCTTCAGGAAGTCGGCGTCATACGGCGGCAGGGTGCCACGCCTGTTGACCCCCCCAGGCCGGAAGCCGGTCGAATAGGTGGCGTAGATCAGCTTGTCGTCGTCGAACTTGTAGGTGGCGTTCAGGCGGTAGGTGCGCCCGTCGCCCTTGGTCGTCTTGTCGACGTTGGTGCAGGGCCCGCCACGCACGATCACGGTCTGGGTGAAGCAGGCGGCGACGCCGGTCCGGGAGGAGAAGTCGCGGTCGAAGCCGAAGAATCCCTCCAGCGAGTTCTTGTACTTGAAGAAGCGTATGCCACCCGTGATCGAGAAGCGGTCGGTCACGTCGAACGTGCCCTCGGCGAAGGCTGCATAGTCGCGGTCGGTGCGGAGCTGCTTGGTGAGCCACAAGGTGTCGAACCAGCCCGGGATCTCGATGAGGTCCTGCAGGTTGTCGATCCGGTAGCGCTGCTCGATGTTGTGCGTCTGGCGCTGATAGAACAGGCCCGCCACCATCTTGAAGCGGTTCTCTGCCGGGCTCGCGATCCGCAGCTCGTGGCTGGTCTTCTTGAAGTAGTCGCGGCCCTGGATGTACTGGGACGTGTTGATGGGATTCCCGGCGTTGTCGGTGGTGTAGGCGCCGTAGCCGAACAGCACGTCGTAGAAGTAGCTGTAGTCGGAATAGTCGCTGTCGGTGTCGATCCAGCGACGCATGTGCGCGCCGGAGTACAGCACGTCGAGGTTGGCCAGCTGGCCCTCGATGGTCAGCGCCGCCTGGGCCCACTTGTCGTCCGACCCTTCGGGATAGTAGCGGCGGATCTTGTAGTCGCCGAGGGTGGGGTCGGCCGCGAAGCCGCCGTCGGCCTGGGTGCGCTGACCCATGAGCTGGGGCGTCACCGTCCAGCTCTCGTTGAGGTCGATCTTGAGCGCCGCGCGGGCGCCGACGACGTCGACCTCGTTGTAGTCGTTCTCGACCTCGCGGGCGTTGTTCACGCGGACCGATCCGGTCGGGAAGACGAACGAGCCGGGGACGTTGTCGATGTAGCCGGCGTCGTGCTGCGCCCAGGCCACCAGGCGGATGGCCGCTCGGTCCCCCAGCGGCAGGTTCACGAAGCCCTCGGCGGCATAGCCGAAGTCCCCGTGCGCGACCGAGTTCACCTCGAGGTCGTAAGAGGCCTCGAAGCCCGAGGTGCTGGGCTTGTTGGTGATGATCCGGATGGTTCCGGCCTGCGAGCTCGCGCCGTAGAGCGTGCCCTGCGGCCCCTGCAGGACCTCGACACGCGCGACGTCGTAGATGTGCACGTCGAGGGGGCCGGTGATCGTCGTGACCGGCTGCTCGTCGAGATAGACGCCGACGCTCGGGAGCGGGCCCGAGTGGTTGTTGTTCTCACCCGAGGCCACGCCGCGCATGTAGAAATTGGAGAAGCCCGGCGCGCCGGTCGGCGCGACGACGCTCGGCATGAACCGGACATAGTCGTTGGTGTCGGAAACCTGCAGGGCCTCCAGGCGCTCGGTCCCGATCGCCTGGATCGAGATCGGCACGTCCTGCAGGTTCTCGCTGCGCTTCTGGGCGGTGACCACCACCTCTTCCAGGCCGACGGCTGTGTCCTGCGCCGCCGTCTGAGCGAACACGGGCGAGCCCACGGCCGTAAGCACCGTCGTCGCCAGCAGAGTGATGGGTAGGCGTTGTCTCATGTGATCCCCCACAAACTTCGGGTCAGTCGCCCCCGGGAGCTTCCGGATAGGCCGTAAGCACGTCCCCCAGCGCGGCCTTCAGGGGGCCCAGCCAGGGTTCGTAGTTCCGCCAGTGGTCGGCGGCGTCGGTGAAGATCGGTCGTCGCACCTGTTCGGAACTGGCCGTCCGAACCGCGCGATCGTTCTCGTAGAAGCGCAAGCAGGCGTCTTCGAACGGCAGGCCGCATGCGGCGAGCAGCGCCCGTGTCTCGGCTTCCGGGTCGCTGACCATCCGTTCGTAGATCACACGGTGGACGCGGCCGGGCAGCACGCGGTCGACGTGCGCCATCAGGTCCACGTAGTCGGCGTAGTAGCGGCCGATGTCGGTGAGATCGTAGGTGAAGCCCTGGCCGCGGGCGAAGTGCTGCTTGAAGGCCGAGAAGCCGCAACCCATCGGATGGCGCCGCGCGTCGACGATCTTCGCGTTGGGCAGGATCAGGTGGATCAGCCCCACGTGGGCCCAGTTGTTGGGCATCTTGTCGATGAAGAACGGCCGGCCCAGCTTGCGGTGCGGCCGCGCCCGCTCGAGGTACTCCGCCCCCAGCGCCGCGAGGTCGTCCGGGCCCAGGTCGGCGAGAACCTCGGGATAGCGCCCCTCGGAGGCCCGCTTCGCCCGGCCGCCCAGCCGCCGCGCGAGGCTGATGATGTCGGGCAGTTCCTGGGTGCCCTCGACCTCGCTGTGGCTCGCCAGGATCTGCTCGACCAGCGTCGAGCCTGCCCGCGGCAGGCCGACCACGAAGATCGGATCGGCCGCCGGGCATCCCTGCCCCGCCCGCGCCGCCAGGAACGCCGGCGTCAGCAGCGCCTTCGCGCGGCGGACCTGGTCGCGGGTCTCGTCGGCGTCGTAGTCCAGGCCCTCGCGGCGCAGGGCGGCGCCGCGCGCATAGTGTCCGAACGACGCTTCGAACGCGCCCTCGTCCTCGCGCGCCTTGCCCAGCGCGAATTCCAGGTGGAAGCGGTCTTCCTCGCTCAGGTCCGCCCGGCGCAGCTGGCCCTCCATGGCCGCCACGTCGGCGTCCGAGAACCGCACGGTCTTCAGGTTGGCCAGGCTCCACCACGCCTCGCCGAACTGGGGGGCCAGGGCCACGCACCGGCGGTAGGCGTCGATCGCCTCGGCCTGCCGGCCCACCGTCTTCAGCGCGTGCCCCAGGCTCATCCACACCTTGGGCTGGCGGGGCTGGTCCCGGACCACCGAGCCGTACAGCTCGATCGCCGCCTCGAACTCGCCGATCCGGCCCAGCGCCGCGGCCTTGAGGTTGCGGTAGCCGGGGTTGGCCGGGTCCTCGGCCAGCAGGCGGTCCACCTCGGCGATGGCGGCCACGGGCTTGTTCTGCCGGTAGAGGACCGTGGCGTAGTTGTGCCGGGCGGCCGAGAAGCCGGGCGCCAGCTCGACGCAGCGCGCCAGCAGCTTCTCGGCGTCGTCGTAGCGCCCCAGGCGCATGCCGGTCTCGGCCAGCATCCGGATCGCCGCGACGTCGGTCGGCCGCCGCATCAGGACGCCCCGCAGGGTCTGCTCGGCCACGGCCAGCCGATTCTCGCAAAGCGCGGCCGCGGCGCGCACCAGCTCGGGATCGCCCACCGAAGCCTTCACCGAGCGCAGGTAGGCGGCCTCGGCCGCCTCGGTCTCGCCCTGCCGTCGCAGAGCCGCGCCCAGCAGGCGCAGCGCCTGGGGCTCCTCGCCGACGACCCTCAGGATCTCCCGCGCCTGCGCCTCGGCGGCGGCGGCGTCCAGGGGCAGCAGGCGCGCCGCGTGCTCGAGGGCGACCTCCAAGGTGCCGACTGTCTCTGTCGCAGCGCCCGACACGGGGACTCCGTCATTTCACGGAACGATGACATCGATGATGCGCCGGCAAAGTCAACGCGATGCGGACGCAGCCTCGCCCCAGAAGCCAAGCTGTGGCGGATAGAGCACGCCCCGCTCGATCCGGCAGCCGCCCGCCCGGTCCTGCGCGAGCCACCAGGGCCCGTCCAGGTCCACCGCGTCGGCCACCGCGCCGACCCACATCGCAGGCGCGATCGACAGCGAACTCGACACCATGCAGCCGGCCAGGACGCCCAGGCCCAGGTCCCGCGCCTGCTGCACCATGGCCAGCGCGGCGGAGAGGCCGCCGGCCTTGTCGAGCTTCACGTTGACGCTCTGGTAGCGCCCCAGCAGCCGGCCCACGTCGCCGGCCACATGCGCGCTCTCGTCGGCGCAGATGGGCGCGGGATAGTCCAGCCCCTCCAGGGCCAGGTCGTCGCCTGCCGGCAGCGGCTGCTCGACGAGGATCACGTGCAGCCGCGCCACGAGGTCGGCCATCCGGTCCAGGACGTCGGGGGTCCAGCTCTCGTTGGGATCGACGATCAGCCGCGCCTCGGGCGCGCCTTCCGCCACCGCCAGCAGCCGCTCGCGCGGCGAGTCCGCGTCCAGCTTCACCTTCAGCAGCGGGGCGTCGGCCATGGCCGCGGCGGCGGCGCGCATGGCCTCGGGCGAGTCCAGGCTGATCGTCACCGCGGTCGCCATCCGCCCCGGGCGGCTGCGGCCCAGGCGCGCTCCGACCGTCCGGCCGTCGCGCCGCGCCGCCAGGTCCCAGAGCGCGCAGTCCAGGGCGTTCCGGGCCGCGCCGGGCGGCAGCGCCGCGACGACGCGCCGCGCGTCCTCGCCCCCCGTCAGCCGGAGCGCCGCGGCCCGCAGCTGGGCTTCCACGGTGTCGGTGGTCTCGCCGTAGCGCGGATAGGGCACGCACTCGCCCCAACCCTCGGCCTCGCCGTGCCGCAGCCCGACGGTCACCACGTCGGCGTGGGTCTTCACCCCCCGGGAGATGCGGAACGGGGCGGAAAGCGCCAGGCGCTCCGGCCGGATCGTGATCTCCAGGCTCACCTCGACCTCGGACTCCCGCTGCGGCTCGGCGCGTCGACACCTAACCTCACGCAGGGTTAACATCCCCCACCGCGAGGTCGGGAGCCCGGGCGCGGGCCGCACGAGCCTTCCGGGGAACGCGCGAAGCGGGCGCGTCGAATCCGCCGGGGTTCGAACGTCTCTCCGGCAGGAGGAACCTGCATGAGCTTCATCGCCCTTGCGGCCGCGCTGGCCGCCATCCTCGCGGCCCCCGGCCGGACCGAGGCCGACCGCGGCGCCGACGCGGCCCGCAGGCCGTTGCAGGTGCTGGAATTCTCGGGCGTGCGGCCGGGCTGGAAGGTGGGCGAGTACACCCCCGGCGGCGGCTACTTCACGCGGCTCCTGTCGCCCGCGGTCGGACCCGCCGGCCACGTCTACGCCTATCCCCCGGACGAGATCGTGCGCCTCCTGCCGCGCCACCTCGCGGACGCCAGGGCCGGCGCGGCGGCCGCGCCGCTGAGGAACGTGACCGTGGTCACCGGCGCCACCGCGGCCTTCGCGGCGCCCGAGGCGCTGGACCTCGTCTTCACCGCCCAGAACTACCACGACCTGCACACCCGCTTCGCCCCGCCCGGCGCCGCGGCGGCCTTCAACGCCGCCGTCTTCCGGGCGCTGAAGCCGGGCGGGACCTACGTCGTCGTCGACCACCGCGGCGACGAACCCGACCGCCTGCACCGGATCGATCCGGCCCAGGTCCGGCGCGAGGCCGAGGCGGCCGGGTTCCGCTTCGAGGCCGCGGGCGACCAGCTCGCCAATCCCGCCGACCCGCGGACCGCATCGGTCTTCGACCCTGCCGTGCGCGGCCGCACCGACCAGTTCATGCTGCGCTTCCGCAAGCCTGGACCCGGCCCTTGACCTGCCCCTTGACCCTGGGGGCCGCAGGCGCGACGACAATCGGATGAGCGACCTCTCCGCCTTCATCCGCGGCCTCCCCAAGGCCGAGCTGCACCTGCACATCGAGGGCAGCCTCGAGCCCGAGCTGATGTTCGAGCTGTCGCGCCGCAACGGGGTGGCGATCCCCTTCCGCAGCGTGGAGGAGGTGCGGGCGGCCTACGCCTTCGGCAACCTCCAGGACTTCCTCGACATCTACTACCAGGGCGCGGCGGTGCTGCTCACCGAGCGCGACTTCCACGACATGGGGATGGCCTACTTCCGCCGCGTGGCCGCCGACGGCGTCCGCCATGTGGAGCTGTTCTTCGACCCCCAGACGCACACCGACCGCGGCGTGCCGTTCGCGGTGGCCGCGGACGGACTGCTGGGCGCCATGGCCGAGGCCGGGCGCGACCTCGGGATCACCTCCAGCCTCATCCTCTGCTTCCTGCGCCACCTGGACGAGGACGCCGCCTTCGCCACGCTGAAGGCCGCCGAGCCCTACCTCGACCGCATCGTGGGCGTGGGCCTCGATTCCTCCGAGGTGGGCCACCCCCCGTCGAAGTTCGCCCGGGTGTTCGCCGCCGCGGGCCAGCGGGGCCTCAAGCGCGTCGCCCATGCCGGCGAGGAAGGCCCGCCCGCCTACGTGTGGGAAGCGCTCGACCTGCTGCACGTCGACCGGATCGACCACGGCAACCGCGCGCTGGAGGACCCGGCGCTGGTGAAGCGCCTCGCCGCCGAGGGCCTGACGCTGACCGTCTGCCCGCTCTCCAACCTCAAGCTCTGCGGCGTCAGCGACCTGCGCCAGCACCCGCTGAAGCGCATGCTGGACCTGGGCCTCAGGCCCACGGTCAACTCCGACGATCCCGCCTATTTCGGCGGCTATGTGGGCGAGAACTACGTGCAGATCGCGAACGCCCTCGACCTGTCCCGGGCCGACCTCGTCACCCTGGCCCGCAACAGCTTCCAGGGCTCGTTCCTTCCCCCAGACCAGGCCGCCGCCCACATCGCCGCGCTCGAAGCCTACGCCGCTGCGAACTAGGGGTTGGGCGCCGCCGGGGGGCTTAACCTGCGGCGTCGGAGGGGGGGATCAGTCCTCCAGTTCGTACACCACCATTTCCGTCCCCTTGAACCGGCGGCTCTCGTAGAGGCCTCGCGCCTCGACGTTGTCCAGTTCGGTGCCGAGCCAGGCGTACGCGCAGCCGCGCTCGCGGCCCCACGCCAGCAGTTCGTCGAGCAGCCGCCCGCCGATGCCGCGCCGCCAGAGGGCCGGCGTCACGCCCATGTTGTCGATGTAGAGCCCCGGCGGCTGGTCGGGCGACAGGTGCACGATCCCGCGGGTCTGGCCCACCACCTGACCGTCGGCCATCGCCAGCACCATGAGGTGGCGGTCGTCGGCCAGGTAGGCCGCCAGGAAGGCCGGCGAGATGTCCTCGTCGAAGACGTCCTGCGCCACCCGATCCAGGAGGCCGTCGTCCGAGGGCCCAACGCGCACGATCTTCGTTTCCATGGCGCGACCTTAAGGGTTGCCACCGGCTTGTGAACAGCGGCAGGGTCCAAACCTGAACGGGGCGTCAATTCCGGTCTCACCGACGCGAAGGCCGGGGCCCCGAGGGAGGCCGGATCCATGACCCGTTTCGCCATCGCCCTTCTGGCCGCCACCGCGCTCGCGGGCGCCGCCGGCGCGAAGACGCTCACCGTCACCCCGGGCCCCGACGCCCAGGAGCGCATCCAGACCGCGCTGCTCGACGCCAAGCCGGGCGACGTCGTCGAGCTCGCTGCGGGCCGCTACGACCTCACCGACGGCCTGTCGCTGGACGTCGACGACGTGGTGGTGAAGGGCGCGGGCCCCGACAAGACCGTGCTCTCCTTCAAGAGACAGAAGGGCGCGGGCGAGGGCCTGCTCGTGACGTCCGACCGGGTGACCCTGCGCGACTTCGCCGTCGAGGACACCAAGGGCGACGGGCTGAAGTCGAAGGGCTCGGACCAGATCAGCTTCATCAACGTGCGCGTCGAGTGGACCGGCGGCCCGAAGGAGACCAACGGAGCCTACGGCGTCTATCCGGTCTCGTCCTCCAACGTGCTGGTGGACCGGACCCTCGTGCGGGGCGCGTCCGACGCCGGCATCTACGTGGGGCAGTCGAAGAACATCGTGGTCAAGCGCAGCCGCGCCGAGTTCAACGTCGCCGGGATCGAGATCGAGAACTCGATGAACGCCGACGTGTTCGACAACGTGGTCACCCGCAACACCGGCGGCATCCTGGTGTTCGATCTGCCGAACCTGCCGGTCATGGGCGGCCATTCGCACCGCGTGTTCCGCAACCAGGTGGTCGACAACGACACGCCGAACTTCGCGCCGAAGGGCAACATCGTGGCCGGCGTCCCCGTGGGCGCGGGCATCATGGTGATGGCCAACCGCGACGTGCACGTCTTCGAAAACCGCATCGACGGCAACCAGACCGCCGCCGTCATGCTGGTCAGCTACACCCAGAAGTTCGACGACAAGACCTACAATCCCCTGCCCCGCGACATCGTGGTGCGCGACAACCAGCTGGGCCGGAACGCCTGGGACCCGCAGTTCAGCGGCGGGCAGGTGATCAAGGCCATGCTGGGCGGCAAGGTCCCGCCGATCATGTGGGACGGGGTCACCACCCACGCCCAGAGCCCGGGCGTCGCCAAGGTCCGCATCTCGGACGGCCCGGTGCTGAACCTCAACCTCCCGGCGCCGGGGCAGGTGGAGGCCGCCAAGCCCGCCATCACGCCCACCGTGGGCGACGTGCACGTCGCCGAGCCGAAGGCCGTCGTGCTGCCCAAGATGCAGGCCGACCTTGGCGCCTGAGTCCGATCCGGTGTGATGCGTCTGGGTCTTGCCCTTCTCGCGGCGCTGGCCAGCCTCGGCGCCGCCCCGAAGCCCGAGCCGGTCGCGCTTGAGGCGCTGTTGGCCGAAGCGCCCGCCCCCAGGCTCAGCGACTACCGCCTGTTCGCCGACGCGGCCGGCCGGCGGCCGAACGCGGGCGTCACGCCCTACGCCCTCAACACGCCGCTGTTCACCGACTACGCCGAGAAGTTCCGCTACCTCTACCTGCCGCCGGGGGCCAAGGCGCGCTACCGCGCCGATGGCGTCTTCGACTTCCCGGTGGGCGCCGCCCTGGTGAAGACCTTCGCCTATCCGGCCGACCTGCGGCGCCCGGACCAGCAGGTCCGCTACCTCGAGACGCGGCTCCTGGTGCGCAAGGCGGACGGCTGGGTTGCGCTGGCCTACGTCTGGAACGCCGAGCAGACCGAGGCCGTGCTGAAACGCGCCGGCGCGCGCTTCGAGGTCGCGTTCACCGACGGCCAGGGCGCGCAGCGCCGCATCGACTACGCCGTCCCCAACCAGAACCAGTGCAAGGAGTGCCACCAGCTCGACAGGACGCTGCAGCCGGTCGGGCCCAAGGCGCGCAACCTCAACGGCGACTTCGCCTATGCCACGGGCCGGGAGAACCAACTCGCGCACTGGACCCGCCAGGGCCTGCTGGCCGGCGCGCCGCCGCCGGCGCGGGCCCCGCGCACCGTACGCTGGGACGACCCCGCCGAGCCGCTCGAGGCGCGGGCGCGCGCCTACCTCGACGCCAACTGCGCCCACTGCCACCAGCCGCGCGCCATCGCGTCCAACTCGGGCCTCTTCCTCAACGTGGAGGAGACGCGGCCCGCCCACCTCGGCGTCGGCAAGGGTCCGGTGGCGGCCGGCCGCGGCTCGGGCGGGCTGAGCGTGGGCATCGCGCCCGGGCGGCCCGACGCCTCGATCCTCGCGTTCCGCATGGCCTCGAACGAGCCCGGCGTGATGATGCCCGAGCTGGGGCGCTCGCTGGTCCATGACGAAGGCGTCCGCCTGATCCGCGAGTGGATCGCCGCCATGCCGGCCTCATGAGGGTCACCCGGCGCGCCGCGATGGCCGCGGGCCTGGCCGCGTTCGCCGTTCCGGCCGCGGCCGACGGGATCCGCGACGCCGCCCCGCCCGCCACGGACGTCGCTGCCTGGCGCGCCTACGAGGCGCGGCTTCGCGCCCGCATGGCCGACGCCGGCGGCGGGCGCTTCGACGAGACGGCCGCCCGCGCGACCTTCGATCTCGGCAACGCCGCGCGCCGCGCGGCCGGCGCGCCCCCGCTCGAGTGGCGCGAGGACCTCGCCCAGGCGGCCCGCGCGCATGCCGGCGACCTCGCGCGGCGGGGCTACGTCGAGCACCTCTCCCCCGAGGGGTTCGACCCCAGCCATCGCTTCTGGCTGCTCGCCCGCCGCACCATAGGCTCTCCGTCCGAGAACATCGGCTACCACTCGGGCGCCCCGGTCGGCGCCGACCACTTCCTCCGCACCTGGCGGCGGAGCCCGGGGCACTGGGCCAACCTGCTGCGCGCCAGCCATTCCCACGGCGGCTACGCCTTCGTCCGCGGGCCCCGCCAGGCCGTGGCGGTCGGCCTCTACTGCCGGCCGCTCGCCGAGCTGGACGAGCCGCTGCCCTTCCAGGCCACCGGGCCGGACATCGCGCGCGCCTTGCGGAACCTGCCCGCCGAGCTGCGGCCGCGCCTCGCCGTCCCCCAGGGCTCGCGCCTCGGCCGGGTCGAGGGGGCGCCTCCGGTGATGCAGATCACCGCGCTGCGCCGTGTGGACGTCGGCCGCGCGGACGTCATCGGCGGCCCGATCTTCCTGGCCGCCCCGGATCCCGCGGCGGGCTGAACCGGCGCAAGGCGGCCTCCAGGCTGACGGCGCTTGCAGAAAGGCTGGTTTGCCGGACGCCGGGGAACCCCGCTAACGATCGCCGCCACGCCCTTCCGGAGCTTCGCCTTGGCCGACCTCTTCTCGCCGCTGTCCTTCGCCCACGGCCCCGCCATGAAGAACCGCTTCATGCTGGCCCCGCTCACCAACCTGCAGAGCCATCCCGACGGCCGCCTGTCGGACGACGAGTACAAGTGGCTCACCATGCGGGCGCAGGGCGGCTTCGGCCTGACCATGACCTGCGCGGCCCACGTCCAGGCGGTGGGCCAGGGCTTTCCGGGCCAGCTGGGCATTTTCGGCGACCAGCACCTCGAAGGCCTGACCCGCCTCGCCGCCGGCATCAAGGCCGCCGGCAGCGTCTCGTCGGTGCAGCTTCATCACGCCGGCAACCGCAGCCCGAAGGACCTGGTCGGCACGCCCGTCTGCCCCTCCGACGATCCCGAGACCGGCGCGCGGGGCCTGTCCCTGGGCGAGGTGGAGCAGCTGGTGGAGGACTTCGTCGCCGCCGCCGTCCGCGCCGAGCGGGCCGGCTTCGAGGGCGTGGAGATCCACGGCGCCCATGGCTACATCCTGGCCCAGTTTCTGTCGCCCGAGCTCAACCGGCGCGAAGATCGCTACGGCGGCTCGGTGGAGAACCGCGCCCGGATCGTCCGCGAGATCCTCGACGGCGTCCGCGCCCGCACCGGCCCGGACTTCCAGCTCGGCCTGCGCCTGTCGCCCGAGCGTTTCGGCCTCAAGCTGGCCGAGATCCTCGAGACCGCGCAGGCGATCCTCAGCGACGGCAAGATCGACTACCTCGACATGAGCCTGTGGGACGTCGCCAAGGAGCCGGTCGAGCCCGAATTCCAGGGCCGCAGCCTGATGAGCTGGTTCACCGCGCTGGACCGCGGCCAGGTCCGGCTGGGCGTCGCCGGCAAGGTGACCTCGCCCGCCATCGCCGCGAAGATGCTGGACGACGGCGCCGACTTCGTCCTGATCGGCCGCGCCGCCATCCTGCACCACGACTTCCCGGAGCGGTCGCGCGACCCGGCCTTCACGCCCGCGCCGCTGCCGGTCACCGCCGAGCACCTGCGCAACGAGGGCCTGGGCCCGGCCTTCGTCACCTACATGTCCACCTGGCCCGGCTTCGTTCAGGCGCCGGAGACCGTCGACGCCTGACGCGGGCCGCTTCGCCGCACCGGGTCGGTGGGCCTGGAGGCGGCGCGCGGCGCCGGCCTAAAGCCGCGCTTGTCGGGAGGTTCCCAGCGCCCCGCACTCGGCCGCCATCTGCCGGGTGAAGCTGGCGTTCGCCCCCAGGGTCCTGCGCAGGATGTCGATGCCCGCCGCGCAGTCGACGCGCGCCTCGCCCATGCGGCCCGCGCGCGCCAGCACCTTGGCCCGGTTCACCAGCAGGTCGCCGTGGTTGGGGTGGATCTCGCCGTAGCTGCCGTCGTAGTTCCGCTTGGCGTCGGCCAGGGTGGCCAGCGCCGCCTCGGTGCGGCCGGTCTCGCTCTCGATCAGCGCCAGGTACACGTCGGCGATGCCGATCAGGTAGTGCGGCTGGCCCTCGAAGGCCTTGCGGTAGATGGTCACCGCCTCGCGGAGCGCCCGCTCGGCCTCCGCCAGCTTCCCGCGGCCCTGCAGGATCTGGCCCTGCATCGACAGCGTGTCGGCCAGCAGGGGGTTGTCGCCGTCCAGCACCACGCGCTGGATCTTCAGCGCCTGGGCGATCTCGCTCTCGGCGCCCTCCAGCTTCCCGGCGTTGAACGAGTTCTGCGCCAGCGCGAACCAGGCGCGGCCGGTGAGCAGGTGGTTCTCGCCCGAGGCGCGGCGGAAGATGGCCAGCGACTGCTTCAGCGACGCCTCGGCCTGGTCGAACTGGCCGTCGTCCGAGAGCAGCAGGCCGCGGTTGTTGTAGGCCACCGCCATGTCGCGTGGCGAAGCGTCGGGCGCGACCCGATAGAACGCCAGCGCGCGGTCGAAGGCGGCGACGCCCGCCTTCACGTCCGACCGCGAGGTGGCGATCCGCCCCTCGGTCAGCGCGGCCTGCGCGCGCAGCTCGGGGTGGTCCTCGGGGTCGGGGCCCAGCAGGGCCACCGCCTGCTTCACGGTGGCCGCCGCCTTGTCCAGCGCGCCCTGGCGCACATAGGTGGCCGAGAGCACGAGCAGCGCCTCGGCGCCGTCGGGGCCGGCCTTGCGGATCGCCGGCAGCGACGACTCCACCGCGGTCTTCGCCTCGCCCAGCAGGCCGAGGTTGTTGTACGCGCGGCCCAGGGTCGCCAGCAGCCGCACCTGGATCTCGGGCTGGTTGGCCAATTCGGTGCGCGCCCGCTCGGCGCTTCGGCCCAGGATGGTCAGGGCGGTGATGGTGCGCGGGTTCTCGGTGGCGGGATTCGACAGCTCGAACGTGCCGACCAGGTAGTCCGAGGCGGCCCGGGCGGCGGCGCTCTCCTTCTCGGCGATCAGGCGCTGCCGGTCGGCCTCGATCCGCTGGAAGTTGGCGTAGACCGCGAGGCCGCCGGTCACGACCATGCCGGCCATGGCGCCCGAGGCCACCATCATCAGACGCTGGTTCCGGCGCTGCGCCTCGCGCTGCACCAGCTCGTCCAGCCGCAGGCCGGTCAGGCCCGCGATCAGCTTCATCTGCGCCAGGCGCTTGCCGTCGCCCTCGGGCCGCAGGTCGGCCGCGATCGGCTCGGCCGGGACGTCCGAGAGCTCGCCGTCGGGCCCCAGCTTGAAGCGCAGGCTGAGCGGGAAGCACTCCTCGTCCTCCTGGCCCGGGGTGTTCGAGGCGTAGGGCGTGCCGTCGACGATCAGGGCCAGCACGCGGCTCTCGCCGTGCAGGCGCTTGAAGCTGAGGATCTCCTGCATCACCCAGTGCGACTTGGCCGAGGCGCGGCTGCAGATGACGATCAGGAACATCGACCGCTGCAGCGCCGACATCAGCTCGCCGCCGAGGTCGGCCGACGCCGGCAGTTCGTCACGGTCGCGGAAGATGGGGGACGGGCGCGCGGGCGCGGGCCCGATCGGGGTCTCCTTGCCCACCAGCTTCTTCGGAATGCGGTAGGCCTCCACCGTGCGGTGGAGCCACGCCGCGTGCTGCTTGTCGCGGTGACTGTAACTTATGAAGGCCCGGTAGGCGCGGCCGCCTTGCGACGGCGCGCCCCCGGGCGACTCTGTTTGCGTCATGCCGACGCTAGATATGCGCCGGAATACGACGGCGCCGCAACGCCGCTCCCATCGCGCCGAAGCCGAGGATCATCAGGGCCCACGTGCCGGGCTCCGGCACCGCGCCGGCCGTGCTGGAGTCGTAGGTGAGCACGCCGTTCCGGAACACCGGCAGCCCGAACCGGGCCGGCGAGAAGTTCAGGCCCTGGATCAGCCCTTCCGGCAGGGGGTGCATCGGCTCGTCGTCCAACCCCAGTTGGTCCGGCATGCCGCCGAGCAGCATGCCGCTGCGCAGGGCGGTGGCGCTCAGCGCGTCGATGCCGCCGCCCCGGCCGATGGGATCGCCGAAGCCCGAGTAGGCCAGGAGGCAGATCTCGCCGGTCATGCCCATGCAGTCGGTGTTGGTCAGGCTGAACACCGAGGTGCGGTACTCGATGGTGTGCTCGCCCGGCAGCAGCGACAGCAGCACCGGGGTGGCGTCCCAGCCGAACGCGATGGCCGAGGTGTCGGTGATGTCGGTCTGCCGCGCGAAGCCGTTCAGCGACCGCGCGCCGGTGGCCTCGACCAGGAAGTCGCCCTCGTAGAAGGCCTCCTCGCCCAGGCCGTCGACCACGCAGTAGCCTTCGCAGCCCAGGGTGTTGCGCGCCAGCGCCAGGAAGCCCGACAGCGTGTAGAGCGTGTCCCCGTTGTCCAGGATGTCGAACTGGAAGCCGACGGCGCCGATGATCCCGTTCGTCTCGCCCGGCGCGTAGAGCTGCGAAAGCTGCGCCTCGTGGTGCGAGACCTGGACGCAGCTGTTGGTGAAGAGGCAGCCGCCGCTGGTGTTGGCCAGGTACATGCCCAGGCCCTGGGGCGTGATCTCGGAGTGGAACGCGATCGGCGCGTCCTCGGTGTTGAGGAAGTCGAAGCTCACCGTCGAGAACGACTGGAACGAGCTGAAATTCCCCTCCGACGTCGAGTTCGAGCTCTCGAAGAAGATCGACGAGGGCCCGATGTTCACGAACGAGTTGTACGCCGCCCCGCCGTTCGAGCCCGGGGCGTTGCGCAGCACGCCCTCGCCGCCCGGCAGCTCGATGTCGTTGTTGCAGATGGAGGACACGCAGCCCTCGCCGCCGCTCGGAATGTTCGCCCGCGAACCCGCGGTGGCGTTGATGTTGCTGATCTCGCTGGCCGCCGCCGAACCCGCCGACAACAGAGCCACCGAAGCGACCGCTAGGAACAAGCTACGCATGTGTATGACCCCCCAGACAGCGGACCGCCCCGGAGCCTCCATGGCCCATGGCGGCGTTAAAGCCTGGGTAACCAGATAACATGGTGTGCCGGGGACCCGACGGGATTCTTCTGTGAGTTGTGTAACATGGTTAACGGCGCCCACCTCTTGGGCGCTTGCGGCGCGCTTCGGAAGCCGTCCGCATGACCCCGGTCGCGGCGCCGCTCCGGGCCGGCCGCACTACTTATGCGGGTGCTAATAGACCACGACGGTGCGGATGCTCTCGCCCGCGTGCATCAGGTCGAAGGCCTCGTTGATGCGGTCCAGCGGCAGGCGGTGGGTGATCATCGGGTCGATCTCGATCTGGCCGTCCATGTACCAGTCCACGATCTTCGGAGTGTCGGTGCGGCCCCGCGCGCCGCCGAAGGCCGTGCCCTTCCAGACGCGCCCGGTGACCAGCTGGAACGGCCGGGTGGCGATCTCCTTGCCCGCCTCGGCCACGCCGATGATGATGCTCTCGCCCCAGCCGCGGTGGCAGGCCTCCAGCGCCTGGCGCATGACCGTCGTGTTGCCCGTGGCGTCGAAGGTGTAGTCCGCGCCGCCGTCGGTCAGCTCCACGAGGTGCGCCACCAGGTCCTTGTCGCCCAGCCGGTGCGGGTCGACGAAGTGGGTCATGCCGAACCTGCGGCCCCATTCCTCGCGCTTGGGCTGGATGTCGACGCCCACGATCTGGCTCGCGCCCACCATCTTCAGGCCCTGGATCACGTTCAGCCCGATGCCGCCCAGGCCGAACACGATGCAGCGGCTGCCCGGCTCCACGCCGGCGGTGTTCACCACCGCGCCCACGCCCGTGGTCACCCCGCAGCCGATGTAGCAGGCGGTGTCGAACGGGGCGTCCTTGCGGATCCTGGCCACCGCGATCTCGGGCAGCACCGTGTAGTTCGAGAAGGTCGAACAGCCCATGTAGTGGTGGATCGTCTGGCCCTTGTACGAGAACCGGCTGGTCCCGTCGGGCATCAGGCCCTTGCCCTGGGTGCCCCGGATCGCGGTGCAAAGGTTCGTCTTGCGCGACAGGCAGCTTTTGCACTGCCGGCATTCCGGCGTGTAGAGCGGGATCACGTGGTCGCCCACGGCCACCGAGGTCACCCCCGGCCCCACCTCCACCACCACGCCCGCGCCCTCGTGGCCCAGGATCGACGGGAAGATGCCTTCCGAATCCAGCCCGTCCAGGGTGTAGGCGTCGGTGTGGCACACCCCCGTCGCCTTGATCTCGACCATCACCTCGCCGGCGCGCGGGCCTTCCAGGTCCAGCTCCACGATCTCGAGCGGCGTCTTGGCCGCGAAGGCGACGGCGGCGCGGGTCTTCATGCGTGGGTCCTCGACTCGGCTGGCCGCGCAGCATTTACCTATGCCGACAGCAATGTGAAGCCGCCCCCATGGACGATCCCGGCCCCCTGGACCGCACGACCCCGCGCCGCCACCCGCAGAGCGAGGGCTTCGAATGGCGCCTCGCCCGCCCCGACCCCGCGCGCCGCCTGGCGCCGGCCGAGATCGACGCCTTCGACCGCGACGGCTACTGCGTCGTCCGCGGCGCCTTCACCCCCGCCGAGATCGCCGCCGTCGCCGCCGAGATCGACCCGATGGAGGCCGCCCATGCCGAGTTCGCCCGCGCGCGCGGCGGCCGCGTGCGGCTCACCGACGCCGAGGCCATCACCTTCACCCTGCACCTGGTGAAGCGCTCCGCGGTCCTGCGGGCCTTCGCCGCCCATCCGGCGATCAAGGACATCGTCCACGACCTCATCGGCCCCGACGTGCGCCTCTACTGGGACCAGGCCGTCTACAAGAAGACCGAGAAGCCGCAGGATTTCCCCTGGCACCAGGACAACGGCTACTCGTTCGTCGAGCCCCAGCAGTACCTGACCCTCTGGATCCCGCTGGTCGACGTGGACGAGGCCAACGGCTGCCCCTGGATCGCGCCCGGCCTGCACCGCCTGGGCACGCTCGAGCACCGCCCCACCGACATCGGCCTCGTCTGCCTAGACGCCGCGCCCGACGCCGTGGCCGCCCCCGCGCGGATCGGCGACGTCGTGGTCTTCTCCTCCCTCGCCCCGCACCGCACCGGCCCGAACCTCAGCGACGCGGTGCGCAAGGCCTACATCCTGCAGTACGCCCCCGACGGCGCCGTCGTGGTCCTCCCCGACGGCCAGCGCCTCCCCCAGAGCGACCCCGACCGCCAGTTCTTCGTGCTGCAGGGCGGGCGCTAGGCCTTCGGCGCCCTCGGCCCGCGCGGCGGCCGCACCCGGACGCCGCCCGTCCCCAGCCCCGGCGCCCGCACGTCCCGGTGATAGGGCTGCAGTTCGCTCTCGGCGCGCGCCCGCTCCGCCTCCGGCTCTTCGCGGTAGAGCTTCGGCATCAGCCGCCCCTTGCGCGCGAACAGGGCTCGCCGCGCCACGGTCGCCTGGGCGATGCCCATGGTCATGTCGGCCACGTCGTAGACGACCTCCTCGGCCTGCATGTCGAGCCTGAAGGCCCGCCAGGCGCAGGCGTCCACGAACGCCGCCCGGAACCCCGGGCACTTCCTTACCCGCGAATAGAGCGCCTTGGCCGAGGGCGCGCCCTGCGCCCGCACCGCCTCGCCGGCCGACGCCCCGTCGCGGATCGCCTGCAGCAGGCCCGCCAGCGCCGCCGCCGGAACGCTCTCGCGCCGCCCGCCGCCGGTCCGCCGCCGTCCCGTCGCGCGGCGCCGCGCGTCCGCGTCCTCGCGCCGCGCCTGCGCCAGCATCGCCCGCAGCTCGGCCACCTTCGCCCCGAACTCGGGCACGACGTTCATCCAGCGGAACACGGTGCAGTAGGCCGGCATCCGCGGATCGGCGGTGATCTCCTTCATCGTGTCCCCATCCGCGATCCGCTGCAGGATCAGCCGCCCCATCGCCCAGGTGAACGCGGTGTCCTTGTCCCCCGGCTCCTTGTCCATCGGCGGTATGGGCCACGCCCGGGCCAGCCGCGGGTCGATCGGGTAGGTCATCCGCCCAACCTGCCCCCCACCCACGCCAGAACCGGACGTCCTCTTACCTCCCCCGCGAAGCGGCGGGAGGGGGACCGACCGCCGAGGCGGCGACAGCCGCCGTAGAGCGGTTGGTGGAGGGGGCGAGCCTCCCCCACGACCTGCGCTACCGCCCGGACCCGCCGCCCGCACCGCCGCTCGCCCCCTCCACCACGCGCTCTTCGCCTGCGGCTCGGCGCGCGGTCCCCCTCCCGCCGCTGCGCGGGGGAGGTGAGTTGCGTTTGTTCTTCCTATGTTCCAGATGATCCTTATGAGGAACCACTTGATCACCAGCCGCGCCCGGGCGCTTCGCAAGGCGATGAGCGACGCCGAAGTCATCCTGTGGACCCGCCTGCGAGGTCGTGGTCCCGATCACCCTTACCTCCCCCGCGAAGCGGCGGGAGGGGGACCGACCGCCGAGGCGGCGACAGCCGCCGTAGAGCGGTTGGTGGAGGGGGCGAGCCTCCCCCACGACCTGCGCTACCGCCCGGACCCGCCGCCCTGACCGCCGCTCGCCCCCTCCACCACGCGCTCTTCGCCTGCGGCTCGCCGCGCGGTCCCCCTCCCGCCGCTGCGCGGGGGAGGTGAGTTGCGATTGTTCTTCTTATGTTCCATAAAATCCCCATGCGAAACCGCCTGATCACCAGCCGCGCCCGGGCGCTCCGCAAGGCGATGAGCGACGCCGAAGTCATCCTGTGGACCCGCCTGCGAGGTCGTGGTCCCGATCACCCGACATTCCGTCGCCAGCACCCCTTCGGATCGGTGATCCTCGACTTCTATTGCCCCTCCGCCCGGCTCGCCGTGGAGGTGGACGGCCGCACGCATTGGGACGACGAGGCCCAGGCCCGCGACGAGGCCCGCGACCGCTGGCTGGCGTCCCAGGGCGTCGAGGTGATCCGCATCCCCGCCGGGCGCGTCTACCGGGATCTCGGCGCAGTGGTCGACGGCATTCTCCGCGCCGTCGCCGCCCGCCGCATTACCTCCCCCGCGAAGCGGCGGGAGGGGGACCGACCGCCGAGGCGGCGACAGCCGCCGTAGAGCGGTTGGTGGAGGGGGCGAGCCTCCCCCACGACCTGCGCTACCGCCCGGACCCGCCGCCCTGACCGCCGCTCGCCCCCTCCACCACGCGCTCTTCGCCTGCGGCTCGGCGCGCAGTCCCCCTCCCGCCGCTTCGCGGGGGAGGCAAAAGAGAACCCCGCCGGTCTCTCGACCGACGGGGCTCCGTCAACTCGGCGATGTGGGGTCGATCAGTACCCCTGGATCCGCGCGTAGCGGTCCCGGTGGAACGCCTGGTTCCCGTAGGCCGCCTCGGCCGCGCGGGCGCGCTTCAGGTAGAAGCCCGCGTCGTGGGCGTCGGTCATGCCGATGCCGCCGTGCATCTGCACCATCTCGTTCGAGATCAGGTGGAAGGTGTCGCCCATCTTGGCCTTCGCCAGGCTGGCCAGCTCGGGCACGTCGGGCGAGTCCGCGTCGATGGCCGCCAGCGCCGCCTCGACGGCCGAGCGCGACAGCTCCAGCTCGGTGAACATCTTGGCCGCGCGGTGCTGCAGGGCCTGGAAGCTGCCGATGACCTGGCCGAACTGCACGCGGGTCTTCAGGTAGTCCAGCGTGGTCTCGAAGGCCTGGGTGGCGGCGCCCAGCATCTCGGCGGAGATGCCCGCCCGCGCCCGGTCCAGCACCTTCTCGAGCAGCGCCGCGCCGCCCGAGAGCTTCTCGGCCGCCGCGCCGTTGAACTCGACGTTGGCCGCCCCGCGGCTGTCGGCGAGCGACAGCTTCTGGCGCGACACGCCCGGATCGTCGGCCTTCACCAGGAAGAGCTCGACGGCGCCGTTCTCCTTGGCCGAGACCACGAAGACGTTGGCGGCCATGCCCTCCAGCACGAAGGTCTTCTTGCCGGTCAGCTTGCCGCCCGAGACGGTCGCCTCGACCTTGTCGGGCCGGTGGTGCGGGCCCTCGTCGACCGCCAGGGTCGCCACGGCCGAGCCGTCGGCGATCTTCGGCAGCCACTCGCCCTTCTGGGCGTCGTTGCCGCCCAGGATCAGGGCCGAGGCCGCGGCCAGGCCCGAGGCGATCAGCGGGGAGGCGGTGAGCGTGCGGCCCAGCTCCTCGAGCACCAGGCCCAGGCTCAGGTAGCCGAAGTTCGAGCCGCCGTACTCCTCGGGGATGATCACCCCGGCCCAGCCCATCTCGGCCATCTCGTTCCAGGCGGCCACGTCGTAGCCCAGCTCGGCCCCGCTATCGCGCATCTTGCGGAAGGCGGTGACGGGCGACTTCTCCTGGACCCAGCTCTTCGCCGAGTC
Source organism: Phenylobacterium sp. T106 (assembly GCF_057219735.1). Taxonomy (NCBI): domain Bacteria; kingdom Pseudomonadati; phylum Pseudomonadota; class Alphaproteobacteria; order Caulobacterales; family Caulobacteraceae; genus Phenylobacterium; species Phenylobacterium sp. T106. The sequence continues at coordinate 98,226 of NZ_JBXVWA010000010.1, forward strand.
CCGCAGCATGCTCTGTTCTTCGGTCAGTACGGCCATGTCTTTCCTCGTGAAATTCTGTGCGTTTTCAATAGTGTCCGCCGCCGGCGCGGCGACCAGAATAATTTCGACCACGGACCACACGGACCACACCGACAATCGACATGCCGCTGGCAGGACCGCGCGCCGTCGGCGCGCCTCCACTCAAGTTTCCCGCGGCTGGTCCTGTCACGCGTTCGTCCGTGTTGTCCGTGTGGTCCGTGGTCAATCCATCACTTCGCTTGCGTAAGGTCAGGCAAGCCCAGGATGCGCTTGGAGACGATGTTCGACTGCACCTCCTGGCTGCCGCCGAAGATCGTGAAGGCCTTGCCGTAGAGCCAGGCGCGGACGATCTCGAGTTCGGACTTGTCGAAGGCCTCGCCCTCCCAGCCCAGGCCCTGGTGGCCCATGATCTCCAGCGTCAGCTCGTGGCGCTCCTGGGCGATCCAGGTGCCGGCGTTCTTCATGATCGAGGTGGCGGCCGACGGACCGGAATTGCCCCGGCTCTCGGCCATCACGCGGAACGCGGTCTGCTGGAAGACCTTGGTCTCCATGGCGTTGCGGATGATCCGGTTGCGCAGGTCCTGGTCGTCGATGCGGCCTTCCTCGTCCACGCCCACGTACTTCTTGGCGAGGTCCGAGAGCGAGGGGCCCATCATGCCGCCGCCCATGCCCGAGATGCCGCTGCGCTCGTGCTGCAGCAGGCGCTTGGCGATGGTCCAGCCGCCGTTCAGCGGGCCCACCAGGTCCTTCTTCTCGGCGCGCGCGTCGGTGAAGAAGGTCTCGCAGAAGGGCGCCTGGCCGTTGATCAGGACGATCGGCCGCACCTCGACGCCCGGCTGGTGCATGTCGATCAGCACGAACGAGATGCCCTCGTGCTTCTTCGACGGGTCGGTCCGCACCAGGCAGAAGCACCAGTCGGCGTACTGCGCGCCGCTTGTCCACACCTTCTGGCCGGTGATGGCGAAGTAATCGCCCTTGTCCTCGGCCTTCGTCGACAGGGCCGCCAGGTCAGAGCCGGCGCCCGGCTCGCTGAAACCTTGGCACCACTGCAGGTCGCCGCGGCAGATGGGCGGGATGTGCTCGTTCTTCTGCGCCTCGGTGCCGTATTCCAGCAGCGTGGGGCCGAACATCATGACGCCCATGCCGCCGATGGGGTTGTAGGCGCCGGCCCGGGCGAACTCGCCCTGGATCACGCGCGCCTCGGCCGGCGAGAGCCCGCCGCCGCCGTAGGCCTTCGGCCAGGTGGGCGTGCCCCAGCCCTTCTCGCCGACGGCCTTGCGCCAGGCTTCCTGGTCGGCCGTGGGCTTCTCGGCCCGGCCTTCGCCCGCCATCGGGTTGGGCTTGCCCTTGAGCGAGGCGGGGAAATTCGCCTCCACCCACTCGCGGACCTCCTTGCGGAAGGTGTCGAGATCCGCACCGCCACCAAAATCAGCCATCGGAAATATCCGTCCTCTTCAAAATCCTTGTGCGCGTCATCCCCCGGCTTGTCCGGGGGACCCATTGGGCTGTGAGTCGAAGGCGACCGACGGCGGCGCCCCGCACTCTACCGTCACCTCACAGCCCAATGGATGGCCCGGACAAGCCGGGCCATGACGGATGTGGGAACTCCTTACCCCTTCTGCGTCGCCTCCGGCAGTCCCAGGATGCGCTTCGAGATGATGTTGAGCTGGACCTCCCAGGAGCCGCCCGCGATCGTCCCGCTCTTGCCGCGCAGCCAGGCCCGCGTGGCGCCCAGCTCGTCCGCGTGGAACGCCTCGCCCGTCCAGCCCAGGCCCTGGTGCCCCAGGAGCTCGACGGTCAGCTCGGCCTTGTCCTGCCGCACCTTCGAGCCGACGTTCTTCAGCACCGAGCTGGCCGCCGACGGCCCCGAGTTCGACCGCGCCTCCTCGGCCGCGCGCCGGCCGGTGAGCTGGAACGCCCGCTCCTCCATCAGGTGCTCGGTCAGCCGGCGGCGCAGGTCGGGGTCGGCCAGCCGGCCGGTGTCGTCGAGGCCCACATAGGCCGCCGCCTTCGCCTCGATGGGCCCGCCCGGCGTCACGCCCGGCGCGCCCGTCTGGTTGGCGCCCGAGATGCCCTGCCGCTCGTGCTGCAGCAGCCGCTTGGCGATGGTCCAGCCGCCGTTCAGCGGCCCCACGAGGTTCTCCTTCGGCACCTTCACGTCGGTGAAGAAGGTCTCGCAGAAAGGCGTCGTGCCGTTGATCAGAAGTATCGGCCGCGTCTCCACGCCCGGAGAGCGCATGTCGATCAGCAGAAAGCTGATTCCTTCATGCTTCTTCGTGTTGTCGGTCCTGACGAGGCAGAAGCACCAGTCGGCCGTATGGGCTCCGCTTGTCCAGATCTTCTGGCCGCTGACCAGCCAATGGTCGCCCTTGTCTTCGGCTTTTGTTTGCAGCGACGCCAGGTCACTGCCCGCGCCGGGCTCAGAGAAGCCCTGGCACCAGCGCAGGTCGGCGCGCACGATCGGCGGGATGTGGCGCTGCTTCTGTTCTTCGTTGCCGTACTCCAGCAGCGTGGGCCCGAACATCATGACGCCCATGCCGCCGATCGGATTGTAGGCCCCGATGGCGGCCAGCTCCTCGGCGATGACCCTCGCCTCCGCCCGCGACAGCCCGCCGCCGCCATAGGCCTTGGGCCAGGTGGGCACGCCCCACCCCTTCTCGCCCATGGCCCTGCGCCAGGCGTCCTGATCCGGCGTCAGCTCCCGCCCCTCCGGAGGCGCCTGCCCCTTCAGCGACGCGGGGAAGCTGGCCGCCAGCCAGTCCCGGACCTCGCCCCGGAACGCCGTCAGATCAGGTCCGCCGAAGTCAGCCATGTCCAGCTCCTCCCTGTTCCCGGCCCATCGTCGCCGCTGCCCGTCGTCATCCCCCTCCCCCGGCTCGTCCGGGGGATCGTCCGGGGGACCCATTGGGCTGTGAGTCGAAGGCGACGGATGGCGGCGCCCCGCACTCCAACCGTCACCTCACAGCCCAGTGGATGGCCCGGACAAGCCGGGCCATGACGGATGTCACACCGCCTGCGTCGTGTCCGGCAGGCCCAGGATCCGCTTCGAGACGATGTTCGACTGGATCTCCTGGCTGCCGCCGAAGATGGTCCAGGCCTTGCCCGACAGCCAGCTGCGCACCGCCTCCAGCTCGTCCTTGTCGAAGGCCTCGCCCTCCCAGCCCAGGCCCTGGTGGCCCATGATCTCCAGCGCCAGCTCGGCTCGCTCCTGGCCGATCCAGGTGCCGGAGTTCTTCATCACCGAGGTCGTCGCCGAGGGGTTCACGTTGCCCTTCGACTCCTCGATGGCGCGGACGATGGTCAGCGCGTGGGCCTTGGCGTTCATCTGGTTGGCCACGACCCGCGAGCGCAGGTCCAGGTCGGCCAGCCGGCCCTCGTCGTCGAGGCCCACGTACTTCTTGGCGAGGTCCGAGATCGAGGCGCCGCCGGTCATGCGGCCGCCGCCCTGGCCCGAGCGCTCGTGCTGCAGCAGGCGCTTGCCGATGGTCCAGCCGCCGTTCAGCGGCCCGACCATGTCGTCCTTCTCGGCCCGCGCGTCGGTGAAGAAGGTCTCGCAGAACGGCGACGACCCGGCGATCAGCCGGATCGGCCGCGTCTCGACGCCCGGTTGGTGCATGTTGATCAGGACGAAGCTGATGCCTTCATGCTTCTTCGAAGTGTCGGTTCGAACAAGACAGAAGCACCAGTCGGCGTATTGAGCCCCGCTTGTCCAGATCTTTTGGCCGTTGATCTTCCAGTGATCTCCAGCGTCCTCGCACTTCGTCTGTAGAGACGCCAGATCAGATCCTGCGCCGGGTTCCGAATACCCTTGGCACCAGCGGATTTCACCACGAACGATGGGCGGAATGTGCCGCTGCTTCTGCTCCTCGGTGCCGTATTCCAGCAGCGTCGGGCCGAACATCGAGAGACCCATGCCCACCATCGGGTTGTAGGCCCCGATGCGCTCCATCTCCTGCTGCAGCACCCGCGCCTCGGCCGGCGACAGGCCGCCCGCGCCGTACTTCTTCGGCCAGGTCGGCGTGCCCCAGCCCTTCTCGGCCATGCGCTGCTTCCAGAGCAGGTGGTCGCCCTCGGGCTTGAAGCCGCCGACCATGGCGCGCTCGCCGGCGCGCCGGTCCTCGCGCAGCGACTTCGGATAGTTCTCCTCGAGCCACGCCCGCGCCTCGGCGCGGAAGGCGTCCAGGGCGCCGCCGGAATCCGCCATCGCCGTTTCTCCCTATTCGCGGCTTCTCGTACCGCTTCTTCTAAGACCTTACTTCGGGTCCGGCAGACCGAGAACCCTTTTCGAGACGACGTTGAGGTTGATCTCCGAGCTGCCGCCCTCGATGGAGTTGGCCTTCGAGCGCAGCATCGAGCGCATGGCGGCCAGTTCGCCGGCGCCGAAGCCCTCCCCGTCCCAGCCCAGGCCCTGGTGGCCCAGGCTCTCGATCACCAGCTCGTTGCGGTCCTGGGCGATCTTGGCGCCGGCGTACTTCATGGCGGCGGCCAGGTTGGACGGCCCGTTGCCCGCCTTGGCCTCGTCGCGCTGGCGGCTGACGGTGAGCTGGAAGGCCCGATTCTCCATCAGGTGCTCGGTGACGCGGCGGCGCAGGTCGGGGTCGGCCAGCCGGCCGGACGCGTCCAGCCCCACGTTGGCCTTCGCCGCCTCGATCACCGTCGGCACGACCGCAGCCCCGCCGATGTTCCCGGCGCCCAGGCTGGCCCCGATCCCGTCGCGCTCGTGCTGCAGCAGGCGCTTGGCGATGGTCCAGCCGCCGTTCAGCGGCCCGAACAGCTGGTCCTTCGGCACCTTCACGTCGGTGAAGAAGGTCTCGCAGAAGGGCGACGTGCCGTTGATCAGCAGGATCGGCCGCACCTCGACGCCCGGCGCCTTCATGTCGATCAGCAGGAAGCTGATCCCCTCATGCTTCTTTGAGGTATCGGTACGCACCAGGCAGTAGCACCTATCGGCGTACTGAGCTCCAGAAGTCCATATTTTTGAACCATTTACGAGGAAGTGGTCGCCCTTGTCCTCGGCCCGAGTCTGCAGGCTTGCAAGGTCGGAACCTGCGCCCGGCTCGGAGTATCCCTGGCACCACCAGACGTCGCCCGAGACGATGCCGGGGAAGTGCTCCTGCTTCAGCGCCTCGCTGCCGTACTCCAGCAGGGTCGGGCCGAACATCGACACGCCCATGCCGCCGATGGGGTTGCGGGCGCCCACCTTCGCCATCTCCTCGGCCAGCACCCGCGCCTGATCGCGCGACAGGCCGCCGCCGCCGTACTTCGTCGGCCAGGTCGGCGTGCCCCAGCCCTTGGCGCCCAGCGCGCGGCGCCACTTCAGGGCGTCCTCGCTCTCGGGCCGCGCCTGCAGCTTGGCCAGCTGGGCGTTGACGTCGTTCGCCAGGCTCTTCGGGAAGTTGGCGTCCAGCCAGTCCCGCACCTCGACCTGGAAGGCGTCCAGGTCCGCGCCGCCGAAGTCGGCCATCGGGGTTGCTCCTATTTCGGGTCGGGCAGGCCCAGCACGCGCTTGGCCACCACGTTGAGGTTCACTTCCGAGGTGCCGCCCTCGATCGAGTTGGCCTTGGTCCGCAGCCAGCCGCGGGTGGCCATGATCTCGGGCGTCTCGAAGCCCGGGCCGTCCCAGCCGAGGCCCTGGTGGCCCAGCGCCTCGATCATCAGCTCGGACCGCTCCTTGGCGAACTCGGCGGCCGCGTACTTGATGATCGACGTCGTCGCCGAGGGGCCGTTGCCGGCCCGGGACTCCGCGGCCGAGCGGGCGATCGTCTGCCGCAGCGCCTGGAAGTTCATCTTGTTCTCGGTGATCCGGCGGCGCAGGTCGGGGTCCTCGGCCGCGCCGTAGGTCTTCGCGATCGAGGCCAGGTCGCCCGAGGCGCCGCCCGCCGAGCCGCCCTCGCCGAAGCCGGCCGAGATGTTCTGGCGCTCGTACTGCAGCAGCCGCTTGGCGATCTCCCACCCGCCGTTCACCCGGCCGACGAGGTTGCCCTTGGGGATCTTCACGTCCGTGAAGAACGTCTCGCAGAACGGGCTCTCGCCCGAGATCAGCTGGATCGGCCTTGTCTCGACGCCCGGCGACGCCATATCGATCAGCACGAAGCTGATGCCCTCGTGCTTCTTCGAAAAATCGGTACGGACCAGGCAGAAGCACCAGTCCGCCTTATCGGCATAGCTGGTCCAGATCTTCGATCCGTTGATCAGCCAATGGTCGCCCTTGTCCTCGCAGCGGGTGGCGAGCCCGGCCAGGTCCGAGCCGGCCCCCGGCTCCGAGTAGCCCTGGCACCACCGGATCTCGCCGTTGACGATCTTCGGCAGGTGCTCCTGCTTCTGCTCCTCGTTGGCGTACTCGAGCAGCACCGGTCCCAGCATCCAGATGCCGAAGGCCAGCAGCGGCGGGCGGTACTTCGCCAGTTCCTTCTCGACCACCCGCGCCTCGGCCGCCGACAGCCCGGCGCCGCCGTAGGCCTTGGGCCACGTGGGCGTGGTCCAGCCCTTGGCCGCCACGCGCTTCATCCAGGTGACCTGGGGATCGTCCGAGCCGGCGAAGCGGCGACCGCCCCAGACCGCTTCCGGGTCCGTCCGCGCGCTGCCGTCCTTGAGCTCGGGCGGGTACATTGCGGCGAGTTCCGCGCGAACTTCGCGGGCGAACGCGTCGAGCTCCGAGGCGCCGAAATCGGCCATGCCGGTCTCCCAAGATACTTGCACTTTGATCGCCAACTCTAGCGACCGCCGGACCACGGGCAAGGGCAATCAAACGGACGTTTGAGCACACCGCAGCCAACGTCGCCTATACAAGCGATTCGATGCGCTTTCTCCGCCATCCCGCCGTCACCGCCCTCGCCCCCTGGGGCGCCGCGTTGCTGACGCTGGCCTTGGGCGTGCTGCTGCTGGCGTCCGGCGCGCGCCCCTCGATTCCCACGCGCTTCATACGCGTGATGGAGATCGAGCCGGCGATCCTGATCGAGATCAGCCACTTCCTGTCGAGCATCCTCGGGCTGGTCCTCGTGGTCCTGGCCTTCGGCCTGCGCGCCCGGCTCGACGCCGCCTGGGCGGCCACCATCGTGACCCTGCTGGTGGCGGCCCCGCTGAGCCTGATCAAGGGCTTCGTCTGGGAAGAGACGGCCATGCTGGCCGCGCTCGCGGTCGCCCTCGCGCCGTTCCATCATGCGTTTCCCCGGAAGGCCGCGCTCACGCGGATGGAGGTGACCCCCGGCTGGCTGTTCTCCGCCGCCTGCTTCCTGCTCGGCGCGGGGATGATCGGCCTGTGGTCGTTCCAGAACGCGGACTACGGCGAATTCCCGTGGTGGCAGGTGATGGCGGACGAGGACGCCGCGCGTTCCCTCCGGGCCTGGGGCGGCGCGGCCATCCTGCTGTTCGTGTTTGGGGTCTGGCGCATGCTGGGATCGGCCGCGATGCCGCCGATCGTGGGCGAGGAAGACCCCGACCTGGACCGCGTCAGGGCGATCCTTGCGAAGGCCGAGGTCGCGCGGCCCACGTCGAACCTGGCCCTCCTCGGCGACAAGCGGTTCCTGTTTTCCGCCTCGGGCGAGAGCTTCCTCATGTTCGGCGTCCGGGGGCGCAGCTGGATCGCCCTGGGCTCGACCGTGGGGCGGCGCGACGAGCGCCTGGAGCTGCTCTGGCGCTTCCGCGAACTGGCGGACGCCCACGCGGCCCGCCCCGGCTTCTACAATCTCGAGGCCGACGACCTGCCCGACATCGTCGAGCTGGGTTTCGCCATCCAGAAGATGGGCGAGGGCGCGGTGGCGCCCCTGGAGAGCTTCACCATCGAAGGCACGCGCCGGGGCAACCTTCGCCGCGCGTGGCGCCGCGCCAAGGACGACGGCGCCGTCTTCGAGATGATCCAACCGCCGGATATCCCGCCTCTCATGCCCGAGTTCCGCCGCATCTCGGACGCCTGGCTCGAGACGCACGCCGGCGGCGAGAAGGGATTTTCCCTCGGCGGCTTCATCGAGCCCTATGTGCTGGAGTTCCCCATCGCCGTCGTGCGCTGGGACGGCCGGATCATCGCCTTCGCCACGCTCTGGCCGGTGGCCTCCCGCAGCGCCTTCTCCATCGACCTGATGCGCTTCGTGCCCGAGGGCCCGCCGCGGATCATGGACTTCCTGTTCGTGGAGCTCATCCGGTGGGGCCAGGAGCAGGGATACGCCGCGTTCGACTTCGGCATGGCGCCGCTTTCCGGGCTCGACGACCGTCCCCTCGCGCCGACGCTCAGCCGGGTCGGCCGGCTGATCTATGACCGGGGCGAGGAGATCTACAACTTCCAGGGCGTGCGTCACTACAAGGCGAAGTACGACCCGACCTGGCAGCCCCGCTTCGTGGCCGCGCCGCGCAAATGGGCGATCCCGCGGCTGATGGCCGACGCCGGCCTCCTGGCCTCGGGCGGCATGGCCGGCCTCGCGAAACGACCGAAGCGCAACGGCGACCCGCCCGGCGCCTCAGAGCCCAAGGCGGCGGCTTAGCGAGGCGGCGACCCGAACCCGGCGAGCTGCGCAGCGGCAAAGCCGAAGATGATCGCGCCCGAGACCGCCAGCAGCATGAGGAAGCGCCAGGGAACCATGCGCGGCCCCCGCATCGGATCCGGTGGTCGCGCGCCCCGCCAGCCCGCGAGGACGCCGACCGCCAGACAGGCTCCTGAGAGCGCCAGCGCCGTACGGATATCCATGCAGGAGCCCTAGCGCAATCGCGTCGCGCCATCCACAGGAACGGTGGCTCGCCACTAGATGTTGCGTTAAGGCTTCGTTTACACCCCCACAAATGGCCGGTAGCGTTTCGCTTCATCGGAGATGCGATTCGGATGAGCGCGGGGGCGCCCTGGAGCGTGAAGGGGATCGACCCCAAAGCCCGAGAGGTCGCCAAGGACCTCGCCAGGCGCTCTGGCATGACGCTCGGCGAGTGGCTGAACCGGGTCATCCTCGAGGATGACATCCCCGACGAGATCACGGTTGAGAGCCAGTTCGGCGAGCGCCTGTCACGCGTGGCCGAGGAGCCGCGCCTGCGCCCCGTCCCCAGCGCGCCGCCACAGCCGGAACTCGCCGGCGTCGCCGCGGCCCTGGACCGTCTGACCGACCGAATCGAAGCCTCGGAAACGCGCACTGGCCTTGCCATCAACGGCATCGAGCATTCGGTCCGCCAGGCCCTGGCGCGGATCGAGGCGTCCGAGCGCGAGCAGCAGGCGCGCTCGAACCATCTGGAAAGCCTGCTCGCCGAGGCCCAGACCCACCAGGGCAGCCTGGGCGAGCGGCTGGGACGGCTGGAGTCGGAGCCGGCCGGCCCGCGGTCGGCCGAGGCGCTCCGCGCGCTCGAGACGCGACTGGCCCGGGCCGAACCCGAGATCGTCGTCGAGACCGTGCTGCAGCGCCTGGGCGAGCGCCTCGCCGCGGCCGAGGCTCACACGACGACGGCTCTCGAGGACCTGACGAACGCCCTGGCGGGCCTCGACCGGCGACTCTCCGCGGTCGAGGGAGGCGCGAGCCACTCGGCGGCTCCCCTGGACGCGCGCTTCGAAACCCTGGCCCAGACGCTCACGGAGAAGGTCGAGGCGACCCGCGGCCAGGTGGCGGAGATGCTCTCCACGGCGGCCGGCGCCGGCATCGAAACCCGGTTCGCGGAGCTCACCGAGCAGGTCCGTGCGGCGGAGCGCCGCTCCGTCCAGGCGGTCGAAGACATCGGCCGCCAGGTGCTCGCCATGGCCGAGGCGGTCAGCCGGAAGCTCGGCGACGTCGACGCGAAGAGCGCCGAGGCCATCGATCAGGTGGGGACGGAGGTGGCGCGCATCGCCGGCGCGGTGGAGTTGCGGCTCGCGCGCCAGGAGCAGACGCAGGCCGAGGCGTTCGAGCGCCTGCAGGCCGAGCTGGCGAAGGTCACCGAATCCCTATCCGGGCGCCCGGCTGCGGACGCAGCCACGCTGGACGAGGCCATCGCCCCCGCCGTCGAGGCCGCGCCTGCGACCGCGTCGGAGACCGATGCCGCCGATCCGAACTGGACCGACATCGTCCGGAGCCTGAATGCGGGCGCCGCAGACCCGGCCGCAGCCCCCTTCGGGCCCGAGCTCCTGTCGCGCGCGGAGGCGGAGCCGGAGCACGAGGTGGTGAGCCCGCCGTGGCGCCGCCTCGACCTGGACGTTCCAGAGGCGGACATCCCGAAGGAGTTCGCGCCGATCGCCGATGACGTCGACGAGGCGCTGTTCGAGTCGCGCACGGAAGCGGCCGAAGCGAACGCGGAGCTGTCCACGCGCGAGGTGATCGAGCGTGCAAGGGTCGCGGCGCGGGCGGCCAAGGCGCAGCCGCTCGAGATGCGCGCGCGGGTCGACGCCGCGGCCGCGACGGGGCGGCTGTTCCAGGGGTTTGGCGGCAAGCCTCGCCGGCCCGCGCCCAACACCGCGCTGCAGACCGCGATGATGATCGCTGGCGGCGCGGCGTTCCTCAGCGTCGGCGCCGCGGGTCTCACCCTCATGCAGGGCCCGGCTCCGGCCGTCGAACAGGCGAAGCTGCCCGAGACGTCGCGAGCCGCCATGGCCCGCGGCCCCGCGTCGCTGGCCGCCTCGCCGGTCGATGCGACCGACCGCGCCCCGCCAGCGGTCTTCGCCCAGGTCCGGGCGGATGTGGAAGCCGGCCTCCCGGGCGCCCTGCAGCAACTGAAGGCCCTCGCCCAGACGGGTCATGCCCCGGCGCTGCTGTATCTCGCCCAGCTCTACGACAGCGGCGAAGCCGGCCTGCCGCGCGACCCCGTGGAAGCCCGTCGCCTGACGATCCTGGCGGCCGAGGCCGGCGACGCCAAGGCCATGCACAACCTGGCGGTCTATCTCTTCCGGGGGGAAGGCGGGCCGGCCGATGCGGTCAGCGCCGCCCGCTGGTTCCAGAAGGCGGCGGAGGCCGGCGTCGTCGAGAGCCAGTACAATCTCGGCCTGCTTTATCAGTCCGGCAGCGGCGTGCCGCGGGATCTCGCCGCGGCGCGCCACTGGTTCGGTCAGGCGGCTTCGCGCGGCGACGCGGAAGCCCGGCGCGCGCTGAGCGACCTCAGCCCGCGGACGAAGCCGGCGGCGAAGCCCATGGCGTCCCGCGAGCCGGCTGCCGGCGTCGGCGGGGCGAGCCTGGCGGGCGGGTCCATGAACGTGCGGCAGACCCAGGGCGTCCTGGCCCGCCTCGGCTACTACAGCGGCCCCATCGATGGTCGCGCCAGCGTCGCCTATGATCGCGCCCTGGCGGAATACCGCCGCGAGCAGGTCGACAGCGGCCCCATCATCACCGCGGCGCGTTGACCTCGGACCCGCTCCGGTCGTAGCGCGGGTCCGTGGACATCTATCTGCCCATCGCCGAAGTCTCCGTGAACGCGCCGCTCATCGTCGCCCTGGGCGCCGTGGTGGGCTTCATCTCCGGAATGTTCGGCATCGGCGGCGGCTTCCTGATGACCCCGATGCTCGTGTTCCTGGGGATCCCCGCCCCGGTCGCCGTCTCGTCCATGGCCAACCATGTGGCGGCGTCCTCGATGTCCAGCGTCATGGCCTACAGCCGGAGCCGGGCGGTGGACCTGCGCATGGGCGGGGTCCTGGCGGCCGGCGGCGTCGTCGGCGCCTTCGCGGGCGTCGAGTTCTTCCGCTGGCTGCGGCTCCTCGGGCAGGCCGACCTTGTGGTGTCGGTGTCCTATCTTCTGTTCCTGAGCGTGATCGGCGGCCTGATGCTGACCGAGAGCCTCGGCGCGATCCTGCGGCGGCGCCGGGGAGAGCCCAAGCCGCCCCGGCGCGACCGCCGGCCGATCTGGCTGTACGGCCTGCCGCTGAAGATGCGGTTCCCGCGCTCGCGGCTCTACATCAGCGTGATCCCGCCGCTCATGCTCGGCGCCTTCGTGGGCGTCCTGTCGGCGATCATGGGCGTGGGCGGCGGCTTCATCCTCGTCCCGGCGATGGTCTACGTCCTGCGCATGCCCGCCAGCATGGTGGTCGGCACGAGCCTCCTGCAGATCATCGTGACCGCCAGCCTGACCGGCGTGCTGCAGGCGGGACGCAACCAGACCGTCGACATCCTGCTCGCCGCGCTGCTGATCCTGGGGGGCATCATTGGCGCCCAGTTCGGCGCGCGGGCCTCGTCCCGCTTCCGGGCCGAGGAGCTCAGGGCCATCCTCGCCCTCATCGTCCTCATCGTCGGGCTGCGCATGGGGCTGGGCCTGTTCCTGGCTCCGGAGGAGCCCTTCGTCCTGCTGTCGGGAGCAAGCGGGTGATCGCAGCTCTCGCCGCGCTGGCCGCCGTAGCCGCCCCCGGGCCGCCCTCTCCGCCCCTGCCGCCCTCTCCGGCGGCCGCGGCCGCGCCCGTGATCTCGGCGGCCCTCACCGACGCGACCGTACAGGTGAAGTCGGACTTCCGCGGCGCCCGCATCGTCCTCTACGGCGCCGTCTTCGACGCCGCGGCCCGGCCCAGCGACGTCGTGATCCTCGTCCGCGGACCCGAGCAGCCGGTCCGTCTGTCCCGCAAGCAGCAGGTCGCCGGACTCTGGCTCAACAGCCGCCCCGTGGTCTTCCGCGGCGCGCCGGGGTTCTACCGCGCCGCCTCGAACCGGCCGCTGGGGGACATCGCCACCTTCGGGACCCTGCGGCGCCTGGGCGCGGGCATCGACCACCTCACCATCAACGCACCGGCCGAGCAGCGGGTCGAGACGCGCTACGGGGTCAAGGACGTCGTGGTGTCGCGCCTGGGCGAAGACTACTTCGTGTGGCGGCGGGCGGTCGTGCGGCTGAAGGAGAAGGCGGGCCTCTACCACGAGGACGACGGCGGCGTGCGGTTTGTGGACCGCGGGCTCTTCCGGGCCGAGATCGCGCTTCCGACGGGCGCGCCCACAGGCGTCTATGGCGTCGACATCCTGCTGTTCCAGAACGGGCGCGCCGTCTCGCGGCGAACCCGGACCCTGACGGTCGAAAAGGTCGGCATCGAAAGGGCTCTTTACGTCTGGGCTCATCAGGGCCCATGGTCCTACGGTCTGGCCGCCATGGCGTTTGCGCTTGGGGCCGGTTGGGCGGCTTCGACGGCATTCCGGAGAGAATGATTGCTCATGGATGACGTGCGGTCCGTTCCGCGGGCGGAATCCATCCCGGCGGGACTTTGGGCGATCGCCCTCCTCGCGCTGTCGCCCTTCCCGGTCGCGGCGCTGCTGTATTGCTTCGGTCCCCCTGACCTGATGCGTGCGGCGCTGACGGGCCTGCTCGGCTGGAGCGCCGTCGTGCTGGCCTTCCTCGGGGGCGTCCGGTGGGGCCTCGAGACCCGCGAGCCGAGTCCGCGCCTGACCCGGCAGGCCTTCTCGGCCATGTGCGCCGTCGCGGCCTGGGTCGTCCTGCTCGCCCACAACCGCGCGCCGGACACCTGGATCCTCGGCGGCTTCATCGCCGCCTTCCTCATCCAGTGGCTCTTCGACCACCAGACGCCCGACACGCCCAGCCGGTATCCGATGCTCTCGACCACGCTCACCGCCGGGGCCTGCGTCTCCCTCGCGCTCGCGCTCGAGAAGGCGATGTCGAGCTGAGCCGCCCCGCGACCCGGGCGGCGAAACAGCTTGGCCTTGCGGGGCCTGGAGCGCATCATCCCTGACCATGCCGCTCGCCCGCCTGTTCGGGAGCCTTCGGTCGCGTCGCCGCGCGCACGATCCCACGCAGCCCTGGACCGGACCGCCCGACGCGACGCCCGTACACACCCTGCTCGACCAGCGCGGCGTCCCTTGGCGCCTGTCGGCGGCGGACCTGGTCGAGCGGTTCGGCGAGGCGGACGGCCGGGTCGAGATCCCCACGGCGCGGCCGTTCCTGCCCGGCCTCGTGCGACCGCTTTCCGCGGCCCTCGATCCGCACGCCCCGCGCGACCGCCCGGCCACCGCATTCAGCGCCCTCGTCCGCCGAGGCGGCGATCCCGCCAGCGACCTGCGGCTCACCGCAGACGAGGTCAGCCTCTACCTCGGCCGCGTCCGGATCCACGGGTCGGGGCGCGCGGCCACGGCGCTCTGGCGCTTCGGCGCAGCCTCGCTCGAGCTGGCGGCGACGCCCGACGGGTGCCGCGTGGACATCCGCCTTTCCGACTAGAGTCCGTCGACGGCGGCCGGCTCAGCAAGTAGCCTCCCTCGCATGACGAGCGCGGAACCGGCGGGATGACGCAGACCTATGCGCCCCGGACCCTCGGCGGCGGCTGGCGGGCCTGGTGGGCCCTGGCGGCGCAGGCCGTGATCTGCCTCGCCCTCGTCTGCGCCCTGCCCAGCTTCGTCGTCTGGCAGACCTGGAGCGAAGCGCGGGCGCTGCAGGCGGAGTGGTCGTTCACGGGCCCCCCGTGCGACATCGTCGAGACGCCGGCGTCCTGGGCCACCAACCACCGCCGCGCGCCGCGACAGTTCAGCTATGGCGGCCACCAGATCACCCGGCAGTTCGCCGCCGTCAGCTGCGCGGCCGTGCCCGAGCGGTGGTGGTGGCCGGGCGAGTCCTACCACGTCTGCATGTTCAACAATCCGGGCGCCGTGACCGTGTCCACGGTCGATGGGCCGGTCACCTTCCAGCCGCCCTACGGCCAGCGGGCCACGGTCAGGATGCAGGACGGCAAGGCGAGCTGCGTTGTCGGGGGCCGCTTCAACGCCTGAGCGCAACCAGGGACGTCGGCCGTCCCGCGCTCCTCCACGTCAGCCTGCCGAGCAGCCGGCCTCCAGCTGAAGCTGGAACTCCGCGGCGGTGCGCCAGCACGCCGCTTCCTCTCGCGCGGCGTTCCAGGCCCAGGCGAGTACGGCGCACATGACCGCCAGCGCCACGCTGACGGCCGTCAGGATACGGACCGCGACGATGGCGCGGGAGGCCTTGGGCATGAGAACGCTTTGGCTGATGCCGCCGCTCAGGGCAAGGGGGCTCGCTTCAGGCCGGCAGAGCCGCCCGGCTCACGGCGCCGACGCGGCGCTCGCCCTGCCACACGACCACCTCCACCGAGCTCAGGTGCTCGGCGAGCACCCGCTCCGCGCGGTTCAGGGCGCCGTCGTCGTCCGCGCAGTCGAAGGTTTCCAGGGCCGTGGACGAACCGTCCGCTCGGCAGGGGTAGAACGTGAAGAGCATTGGTCGGAACTCCCTCTCAGCTGGCGGGAGCACGGGGACTTGTCCCTGTCTCTCTATCGTCGGCCCGTCGTCCGGCGACAGCGGCACCATACACCATTCCCGCCGGAGGAGAGTCACCGACCCGACAGTCGCGCCGGTCAGGCGGTGCGGCCGCTGCGGTCCAGGGCGGCCGAAAGCCGGGCCATGGCGCGGCCCAGCTGGTTGCGCAGCTCGTTCGCCGTGACGAGCACGGGCGCCGAGACGCCCCAGAACAGCATCAGGGCGATCATCGCCCCATGCTGCGCCACGCCGTTGGGCGACAGGAAGAACCGATAGCCGATCACGCCGCCCGCCAGCATCACCAGCGCGCCGCAGAACGGCCCCCGGATCAGGCCGGCGACGAGCACCGCGGCCACGTAGAGCATGAACGGGGAGAGCGCGCCCAGATAGGGTGTCAGCGAAGCCCGCACCGCCGTCGCGACACCGACCAGGATGGCCGCGACGACGACGCTGATCAGCGCGCTCGCGACCACGCTCGCGGTCCGACTCTTCAGTGCCATGGCGATACCTTTGGCGAACCGCTCCCTTGACGCAACCGGCTTCGCCGCTGGCGCGAGCGCGATCGGGCCGGTTCCGGTCACCCGTGGAAGCCGGACGCGCGGGAGGTCGCATGGGGGCTCACGCCCGCCCGTCCGGCCTGCGCGGAGTCCACGGGTGACCGGCCTCTGACGACGCGGCGAGCGCGCGCCAAACCGATCCCGGCCGCAGCTAGAAGCCCGTCGGCTCCGCGGGGGCCGCCGCCGCGGCCGGCGCGTCGCAGCCCTTGCCCGAGTAGAGGCCGGCCAGCAGGGCCTTGCGGGTCCCGGCGGTGCTGATGGTCTGGCCCGCCTGAGCCTTCACCTGCTCCGCGCGCTGCCGCGCCATGTTGGTGGCCTGGTTCGCCATCTGGCCCACGCCCGGCATGCGCCCGAGCAGGCCGGTCCGAAGCATGCCCTCCACGGCGACGGCGCCCGCCACGCCGGCGCCCTTGGCCGAGCTTTCCGCCTTGGCGATCTGGGCGTTCGCGTCCGCGATGACCTGGTCCATGCGCCCGGACTCGGTGGCGATCGCGGCGCAGTCCATCTGGGCGTCCGCGGGATAGCTGACCTGCAGCGGCTCCGTCGCGAACGCTGTCGTTGACGCGAGCAGGGCGCACGCCGCGCCCGTGGCAAGAAGTCTGATCATTGACGCCCCCATGTTACCTGACGCCCGGGAGACTAGGGCGGCGGGCGCGGGGCGCCCTCCCCCGATTGGGGGCGCCGTTCAGCCGGTCAGGAGCGCCGCGAGTTCCGCAGCATGGGTGAACTGGGGCAGCATCCCCGCGCCGGCGAGCTGCACCACCTTCAGCTCGTGCAGTCCCAGCCAGCTGGGATCGACCTGGCTCGGGAAGCCGGCGGAGATCGCCACTGTCCAGCCGCGGGCGGGAAGGTCGCGAGGCGCTTCCCAGCCGTTCGCGTAGACCGCGTGCTCCGCCGCGAACCCATGCGCCGAGCGCGCGCAGAGCGCCTGGATGTCGCGGATCAGGAAACGGCGCACAGCGGGGTCCGACAGCGCCTGGGCGTCGCACGCCGCCTCGCCGAGCATGCGCGCGAGAATGCGTTCGAGGAGCTGGGTGGTGGCCTGCCGGCGCAGGAACTCGGCGAAGGCGGCCACCAGGTCCGGATTGCGCAGCAGATGCTTCTGCACCGAGCCGGTGAAGTTGTCGCGGTCGGGGGCGAGCCGCATGGGGGGATGGGGGTTCAGCAGCGCGGCGCGGCCGAGACGCTCCGGGTACGCGGCGGCGAACGCGAGGGCCACCGGTGTCCCCGTGTCGCGTCCGAGGAGATGCGCGGACCTGAGGCGCAGCCGTTCCACCGCGGCGGCCATGTCCGCGGCGCCCGTTTCCACGTAGTCGCCCCGGGCAGGGTCTGTCAGGCCGAACCCCGGGCGCTGCAGGACGAGGGGACGCAGGCCCGCCGCCGCGAGGCGCGATCGCAGGCCCTCCGGCAGGCGGCGACCCGCCGCGGCGCCGTGGAACACGAAGACCGGTTCGCCGTCATAGGGGCCGTAGTCAATCAGCGCGATCCGGCGATCACCGTCCAGCGACGGCAGGATGCGCAGCCGTCCGCCGCCCTCCTCCTCCGCGAAGACCGGCTCGGCCGCCGACGTCAGGGCGACCAGTTCCCGGGCCTCGGCCAGCAGCCGCGCGAGGTCCTTGGCGCTGTGGGCTCCGGTCTTGGCCAGCACGGACTTCATGTGGGTCTTGATCGTCTCGGCGCTCAACCCAAGCGCCTTGGCGGCCTCCGGCGCGGTAGCGCCGCGGGCCACCAGAGCCGCCGCCCGGGCCTCGGCGGGCGTCAGGTTGAGGGCGTGCTGCGCAACCGCTTCGTCATCGGTCGGGTCGCCGCCCGCCTGCTGGCTCTGGGCGGCGCACATCAGGCCGACCAGGCGCGAGATCAGCTCGGGCGTCCGGCGCACGCCCAGCTTGGCGTTGATGCGGCGCAGCGCGTCGCGCGCGGTCTCGCGGCCCACGCCCGCGTCGGCGGCGGCCACGTCCAGGTTCGGCGCGAACAGCAGGGCCTCCGCGAGCCGCGCCTCGAGCGCCGTGAGGTCGAGCGCCTGCGCGGCGCGCCGGGCGAGCTCCGAGGATCGCGAAGGCGCGCTGACCACCACCACCAGGCGCTCGGGACTGGCCCGGAGCGCCGCCGTGGCCTCGGGGTCCAGCGGCCAGCGCGCCGCGGCGGCCGCATCGCCCACCCAGGCGACGAAGGCCGCGCCCGCCGCGCCGTCCACCAGGCTCACAAGGGGAGCCTCGCGTTTCGCCCGCTTCAGCAGAGGTCGCAGGTCGGCCGAGTCCGGGAACAGCGCGAGGTAGGCCGCGTCCGCGTAGAAGACGTCGCCGCGCGGGTTCAGGACCGCGGTGGCCAGCGTACGGCGGTCGGCGATGGCGCCCGCCATGGGGGGCAAGGCTTCGGCCGCGGCGTTCAGCGCTTCGCGGGTGTCGCCCGCGTCGGCCCGCACCGCGTCTTCCACCTCGGCCCAGGAATCGAGCAGCAGCCGCACCGGCGCGCCCGTGGGCGCACGGGCGTCGAGGAGGTCGGACAGGCGGACGACGGACTTGGAGCTCATGTACCGTTCGCAATTACGTCGCCGGGACGGCGGCGGTGGCAAGCGCCGCAGGCCCTCGAACTGCAAGTCCGGCGCCATCGGCGTCTCGCTCCGACCCGAGGATAGGCGCTCGATGAGTCCGGAAGATTGCAGGCGTGAGCGTGCGGGCGCGGCCGCCGGGTTCGATGAACTGATCCGCCTGTCGCGGGTTCAGGACGGGTTCAGTGCGAGGGACATCCACTGACCCCGCTGGGGAAACCCGAGGACCCGAATGAAACACATGCTTTATGCCGCGGTCGCCATCGCGGCCGTCGCCGCCCCCATCGCCGCCTCCGCCCAGCCCGGGCACGAGCGCCGCGAAGATCGCCGCGAACTGCGGGAAGACCGGCGCGAGTATCGCGAGGACCGGCGGGACGCCCGCCGCGACGGCGTGATCACCCGCGACGAGGCGCGGGAGCTGCGCCGCGACCGGGCGGAAATCCGCGAAGGGCGGCGCGAGCTCCGCTACGACCGCCGACAGGCCGAAACCTGGCGCAACCGCGCCGAATGGCGCGAGTACCGAGGCGCACGCAACGGCTACTGGTACGCCCCCGGCTACGGCTACCGGCCCATCGCGCGCGGCTACTCCTGGCGGCGCGGCGCCTACGTGCCCACCAGCTACCGGCGCTTCTACGTGCAGGATCCCTACTACTACGGCCTGCGCGCCCCGCCCCGCGGCTATCGCTGGGTGTACGCGGACGGCAACTTCGTTCTGATGGCGCTCGCCACGGGCCTCATCGCCGAGGTGCTGCTCGACCGCTACTAGGGCGCGTTCCGAACGCACTCAAGCTCGTGATCTGGAGCCTCATTGCCCCGTTCAGACGGTTCCGTCTGAACGGGTGAGGCCCTGGCCGCGGGCTTTAGTTCGATCTCAACGATTCAATAGCTTCCGACTATCCCGGCGAATGCCGGGACCCAGATCCAGGTGCGGGACCGTGATGGGAAGGGCTCCGCACCTCGCAACCCGCATCCGAGCCATTCCATCTGGATCCCGGCCTTCGCCGGGATGACCGGGTCTGGAGTACGGAGTCCGCGGCCGGCTAGTGCAGCGTGGCGGCGGACCCCGCAGCGGCCGCCACGCCCGCGCCGCTCCGCGGCATGGAGACGACAAGCGCCGAGCCCCGCGCGTCGGCCCGCAGCGCGAGCCCCGCGCCCAGCTGCTCGATCATGGCGCGCAGCAGGTAGCCGTTGCTGACGGACACCAGCGTGCCCTCGGCGTTCTCGCCCGCCTCCATGATGGCCACCTCGGCCTGGCGGCCCCGGGCGTCCACCCGCAGCCGCATGCGGCCGCTGACGCCCGCGTCGAACAGCGCGCCCAGGCACTCCGCCAGCGCCACGGCGAGGGAGGTGGTGTCTTCCACGCTCAGCCTCAGGCCGGACGGTTCGATCTCGATCCGGTCCGCCGGCTGCTCGCGCTCCAGGCAGATGGCCCGGGCCAGCGCCGCGGCGAAGGCGTCGAAGTCCACCGCCTGTTCGCCTTGTCCTCCCAGGTCGCGGTGCACCCGGGAGATCAGCAGCGAACGCTCCATGGCCCGGCGCAGGCTTTCGGCCACCTGCGGCTCGGGCTCCCCCTTCGCCTGCAGCGCCAGCACGCCGGCCACCAGCCGCATCTGGTGGCTCATCCGGACATTCAGCTCGCGGAAGAGGGCCGCATGGTTGTCGGCGACCGCCTGGGCGCGGCCCAGTTCGCCCGAAAGCTGGCGAAGCGCGCGGGTCGCGCCCGTGATCACCGTGATCATCACCGCGCAGGTGATCACGAAGAAGAGGAGGCTCGCGATGGAGTCCGGCGTCGATTTCCACGCATAGGCCGGCTCGATGAAGCACCAGAAGCCGATGGCCGAGGACACCACCGTCGCCGCGATCGCGGGCGCGCGCCCGAAGGCGTAGGCCGGCAGGATCACCGCCGGATAGAAGACGGCGAACGAGGGACCGCCGCCCAGCAGGGGCTCCATCGCCGAGCGCAATGCGAACGCCACCGCGACCATGCCCGTGGTCCAGACCCAGGGCATGGCGGACGACAAGGGGTTGGAGCCCGGGGTACGCAGGGGCGGCGGGAACATTCAGAGGCTTTAGCACATGGCGGACTGGCGCGCTTGCGCGAACCATCGGAAAGCTTCGGCATGACCGACCGCGACGTGTACCTGAAGTTGGCCGAGGTGGCCGACGAACTGGCCAGGCTGGCGGAGCAGGCCGAGACCTATGTGGGCAACGCGGCGCTGCAGACCGCGGCGACGACGCTCGCGGGGACGGCCAAGGCGGTCTACGACCACCTCATGAGCGGGGAAGGCTCTCACTGACGCCCGCATCGGGTGGCGTCGGCCCCGAAACCGACTAGCCTCGCGGTCATGAGATCACTCGCCGCCGCTCTCCTCTGCCTCGCCGCGCTGGCCGGTCCGGCCGCCGGCCAGGACCTCGTGATCACCGGCGGCCCGATCTACACGGGCGCGGCGGCGCAGCCGACGGCGCGGAAGGTGATCGTGCAGGACGGCCGCATCGCCTACGTCGGCGACGCGGACGCGCCGTTCCGGCTGAAGCCGGGGACGGAGCGCATCGACCTGCAGGGCGCGGCCCTCTTTCCAGGCTTCACCGACGGCCATGCGCACCTGCGCGGGATCGGCGAGCGCGAGCTTTCGCTGAACCTCGAGGGTTCGAAGTCGGCCGCCGAGGTCGCCGCGCGCCTCAAGGCCTATCTGGAGACCCGCAAGCCTTCCGGTCCGGTGTGGGGACGGGGCTGGATCGAGACCGGCTGGCCCGAGGGCCGCTTCCTCGATCGGCGGGACCTCGACGCCGTCGCACCCGACCAGCCGGTGCTGCTCACGCGCGCGGACGGCCACGCCCTGGTGGCCAACTCGGCCGCCCTGCGCGCGGCGGGGATCGACGGCGCGACCCAGGCGCCGGCGGGCGGCGAGATCCTGAAGGGTCCGGACGGCGCCCCCACCGGCATGCTCGTCGACAACGCCATGGCCCTGGTCGCCAGGCTCCGGACCCCGCCCACCGAGGCCGATCGGCGGGCCGCGTTCGAGGCCGCGTTCCGGGTGGAGGCCGCCTACGGCTGGACCGGCGTGCATTCCATGAGCGTCGCCTGGGCCGACGTGGGCCTGCTCGAGCGCCTCGCGGCCGAGGGCCGCGCGCCGCT
The DNA here is from genome assembly GCF_057219735.1 of Phenylobacterium sp. T106. Lineage (NCBI taxonomy): Bacteria > Pseudomonadati > Pseudomonadota > Alphaproteobacteria > Caulobacterales > Caulobacteraceae > Phenylobacterium > Phenylobacterium sp. T106. The sequence continues at coordinate 119,596 of NZ_JBXVWA010000010.1, forward strand.
CCGCGTCTACAACGCCGTCGACGCCGGCGAAGCCGCCCCGCTCTTCGCCGGCGGCCCGCGCGCCACCCCCGATGGGCGCGTCACCACGCGCGCCGTGAAGCTCTACGAGGACGGCGCGCTGGGCTCACGCGGCGCCGCGCTCTTCGAGCCCTACGCCGACGAACCGGGAACCCGGGGCCTGGTGCGCACGACGCCCGAGCAGATGCGGGCGACCATGGACAAGGCCAAGGCCGCCGGAGTCCAGGTCGCCAGCCACGCCATCGGCGACCGCGGCAACGCCAACGTCCTCGACCTCTATGCGGCGGTGGGCGCCCGGGACCTGCGCTGGCGGATCGAGCACGCCCAGGTCGTCAGGCCGGCCGACATCGCCCGCTTCGCGCAGCTGGGCGTCATCGCGTCGATGCAGCCCAGCCACGCGATCGGGGACCTCCACTTCGCCCCGGCGCGGCTCGGCGACGCGCGCCTCGACGGCGCCTACGCCTGGAAGTCCATGCGCGACGCGCAGGTGCTGGTGGTGGGCGGGTCGGACGCGCCGGTCGAGCGGGGGGATCCCCTGATCGAGTTCTACGCCGCCGTGTCACGCCGGGACCTGGCCGGCTTCTCGGCGCCGGACTGGCGCCCCGGCCAGAAGCTGAGCCGCGCCGAGGCGCTCGCGCTCTTCACCTCGGCGCCGGCCTACGCCCGCTTCGCCGAGCGAGAGCTGGGCACCATCGAGGTCGGCAAGCGCGCCGATCTCTCGGCGTTCTCGGTGGACCTGATGACGGCGCCCGAGGCCGAGATCCCCAAGGGCCGGGCCGTGCTCACGGTCGTGGACGGCCGGGTCGTCTACAGGGCGCACTGACCGCCGCAGAACCAGCCCCTCACGGCGGCCTCGATCGCCGGCCACGCCCGTACGATCCCCCACGTCAGCAGGAGGACCACGGCGATCGCCACCACCCGGACCACCTCGGCCACGGAGCGGTGCAACGGCTTCCTCTGCGCCTCGCCGGTGAGGAACTTCAGCGTCGCCGGGCGGTAGCCGGGTTCCTTCTCGACCCGCTCCAGCGCCATGGCGTTCAGCTCGTCCGCCGTGGTGGGGTTCTTCGGCGCGGGGGGCTTCGACTTCGGAATCGTCCCGACCCGGTCGGCGTAGCCGGTCATGAACCCGATGAAGTCGAACTGCCACGGCTTCAGGAGCTCGCCCCGCTTGCCGATGCGGAACGGCGCCAGCGCGTTGCGGCCGCCCGGGTCCTGAGGGTTCTTCGCCCGGCCCAGTTCGGATCCCGCGCTCCAGTCCAGTTTCAGGCCCGCCCGCAGCGCGCCGACCGCGATCCAGACCAGCGCGCCGCTGGAGATCCCGTGCTCACGGTTGCCGCCGCCCACCGAGCCGTGCGTGCCGGGAAACCACTGCTGCTGGAACGGCCGGTCGCCATAGCGGACGAAGGTGTCCGGCTGCTCGGGATCGTCCACCTGCCGCCCCCGGGCGCGCGCCCAGGCCTGGTTGAGCCTGTGGATGTTGTTCACCGGCGTGATGTCGAAGGACTTGCGGTCCTCGTCGAGCGCGCAGGCGTGTCGGATCGAGTAGAGCAGCGAACTCGCGTCGGTGTCGTAGAATTGGTAGCGCTTGTTCACCCAGCGCGAGACGAACGGGATGGTGGACGGCACGCCCATCGACCCCACGGTGTCCCAGACGCCCAGGTACATCAGGCGGTAGACGCCGAGCGGCGGCGGCTCGGGCGGCAGCCAGGCGAACTCGTCCCCCGGCTTCGGCTTGCGGCGACGCGTCCGCGGTCCGGCGAGCGGCGTCGGTTCGGCAGGACGGAAATCGATCGCCCGCGCCGCCCAGTCCTCCGGGTTCGCCATGTCCTCGACGCCGGTCGCCATGGGCGCGCCGGTCTCGGGATCGCGATAGGTGTGCCGCGCGCGGAAGTCCGTCACCTCGTGCGGCGGCTTCGACTTGTCGCGATAGATCGACATCGCCTCGGGGATCTTGTCGAAGCAGTCGCGCCGCACGATCCCGCACTTGCGGATCAGCCCGCAGAGGCTCCGCGCCGTGTAGGCGCCGCGCGAGAAGCCAAAGACGAAGATTTCGTCGCCCGGCTGGTAGTTCAGGACGAGGAAGCGGTAGGCGCTCTCGATCTTGTCGTCGAGGCCGGCGCCGATGGCCCCGCCCAGGACGGTGACCAGCCGGTCCGCGAGATGGCCGACCCCCGTCGCGACCCCCACGCCCGAGTCGTAGAAGACGACCTGCCGCCGGCCGTCCCAGCCCCGCGGCTCCACGCACTTGGCCAGCCGCGCGACATTGGTCAGGTCCTTCATGCGCAGGTCGTTCCACGTCCCGTCGCAGAAGACCGCCAGGCGCTTGCGGTCGTAGGCGATGTCCGCGCTCGCCCGAGGCTTCGCCGTCTTCGCTCGCGGCAAGACCGTCCCTCCCCCGCTGTCCGTTCACTCTCAGGTTGTCTTGCGGGCTCGTCAACGCCCTGGCTGGCGCCTCCGCGGCCGCGGAACACGAGGGCGGTTCGCCGGTTACGGGTGCGACCCAGCGTGGAGATTCCCCATGACCTTGAGCAACGCCGAGCGCCTGTGGAAGGCGATCGACGACAACCACACCGGCATGCTCGGCCTTCAGGCCGAACGGCAGCATTTTCAGCCCATGACCGCGTTCGTGGAGCGCGACACGTCGACCCTGTGGTTCTTCACGCGCGACGACACCGACCTGGCGCAGACGGTGGGCGCGGGCGCCGAGGCGACCTTCCTGTTCATGGACCGGAAGCTGCAGGCCTGCATCGACGGGCGTCTCAGCCTGGCGCACGACCGCGACCGGATCGACAGGTACTGGAACGCCCACGTGGCGGCCTGGTACCCGGACGGCAAGGACGACCCGTCCCTGACGCTGCTGCGGCTCGACGTGGAGGAGGCCGCCGTCTGGATCACCGAGGGCGGGCTGCTGAAGTACGCGGTCGAGGTCGCCAAGGCGAACGTGACGCGATCGACGCCGGACGTGGGCGAACGGCGGGACCTTCACCTCCGCTGACGCGTCCGTCGCGGACGGAGCGTGGACGCCGGCGCGCGCGGGGACTGAAACCCGACTGCGCGATCGGCGTTTCGAGTTCCCGATGCAGAGGCCAGCACCACCTTCCCGGAACAGTCTGCTCGAGGCGCTTCCTCCGGCCGACCGCGACGCGATCGCACCCTATCTGGTCAACGTCGAGCTCGCCCGGGGCCGGATCCTGTACGATCCGGGCGACCCCATCGACTTCGCCTACTTCCCCCATGACGGCATCATCTCGCTGATGACGCTCATGGAGAGCGGGGCGGCGATCGAGTCGGCGACGATCGGACCGGAAGGCGGCCTCGGCCTGATGGCGGCGGTGGCGCCGCGCCAGTCCCTGTCCCGCGCCATCGTCCAGAGTCCGCTGAATGCGGCGCGCATCGGCGTGGATCGGCTGCGCGAGGTCTGGGAGCGAAGCCCGGTCTTCCGCAGCCTCGTCGACCGGCACAGCGAGGCCCTCTACGGGCACGCCATCCAGTCGGTGGCCTGCAACGCGCTGCACTCGGTGGAGGAGAGGTTCTGCCGCTGGCTGCTCATCTGCCACGACCGCATCGCCTCGGACCGGATGGCGCTGACGCAGGAGTTCCTGGCCGACATGCTCGGCGTCCAGCGGACCACCGTCACCGCCGTGGCGGGCTCGCTCCAAGAGAAGGGCGTCATCCGCTACCGGCGCGGGGTCGTGGACATCGTCGACCGGCGCGCGCTGCTCCAGGCGACGTGCGAGTGCTACGGGGTGATCCGCGGCCACTACGAGCGTCTTCTCGGCGCCGATGCAGCGCCCGCGGCTCACGCGCCCCCGGCGCGCCGCAGCGTCGGCGGATGATCGTCTGACGCCGTACAAGCGGCCGCTCGTCGCGCAGGCATTGCGCGGCACGGATTTTCCCCGTTTTGTGCGCCCCTCGCCGGTTCCTCGCATGGAGCCCGCCGGCCAAGGGATCAAGAACGACCGATGCTATCCGGAACACGCAAATTCCTGCTCGCGGGGGCTGCGGGCCTCGCGCTCTTCACCAGCCACGCCTGGGCCGCCGACGCGCCCGACCCGGCGTCGCTCGCCTCGCCCCGCTACGGGACCTGGGGCTTCGACCTCTCGGGCATGGACCGCTCGGTCAAGCCGGGCGACGACTTCTTCCGCTTCGCCAACGGCGCCTGGGCCGACCGGACCGAGATCCCCGGCGACCGCAGCCGCTACGGCAACTTCCACAAGCTGCGCGAGCTCTCCGAGGCCCGCATCCACGCGATCCTCGAGGACGCCAAGGCCGGCAAGCTGACGGACTCCGACGCCGGGCGGATCGCCGCCGCCTACTCGGCCTTCATGGACGAGGCGCTGGCCGAGAAGCTCGACGCCAGGCCGCTCGCGCCCGAGCTGGCCCAGATCCGCAAGGTGAGATCCAAGGACGAGTTCACGGCCCTCATGGGCCGGGCGACCCCCGGCGCGGGCCGCGGCAACGACGGCGTGGGCTACGCCTCGATCCTGCCGCTCGGCATCGCCTCCGACCTGAAGCAGCCTACCCGCTATGCGGTCTACACCGGCGGCGGCGGGCTCGGCCTGCCCGACCGCGACTACTATCTGCAGCCGAGCTTCGCCGAGAAGAAGGCCAAGTACCTCGCCTACGTCGAGCAGGTGCTGACGATGATCGGCTGGGAGCAGCCCGCCGCGCACGCCCGGGCGGTCGTCGACTTCGAGACGAAGCTCGCCGAGGCCAGCTGGAGCCGCGTCGAGCGCCGCGACCGGGACAGGACCTACCGCGCCAAGACGCCCGACGAGCTGCAGGCGATGACGCCGGGCTTCGACTGGAGCCGCTACCTGGCGGCGGCCGGCCTTGGCGGCGTGCAGCGGGTGGTCGTGACCACCGACACCGCCCTGCCGAAGTTCGCGGCCATCTACGCCGAGACCTCCCTCGACACGCTGAAGGCCTGGCAGGCCTTCCGGCTGGCCGACTCCGCGGCGCCCTATCTTTCCAAGCGGTTCGTGGACGCCAACTACGCCTTCCGCCTGAAGGAGCTCGCGGGCCAGCCCGAGCAGCAGGCGCGGTGGAAGCGCGCGGCCGCCTTCCTGGACGCGACCCTCGGCGAGGCGGTGGGCCGCGTCTACGTCGCCCGATACTTCCCGCCGGAGGCCAAGGCCAAGATGGACGCGCTGGTCGCCGACGTGCGCACCGCGCTCCGGGCCCGCATCGAGAAGCTGGCCTGGATGGGGCCCGACACCCGGACCCAGGCGCTCGACAAGCTGGCGAAGTTCACCGTCAAGATCGGCTACCCGGTCAAGTGGCGGGACTACTCCCGGATCGAGTTCAAGGCCGACGACCTCTACGGGAACGCCCAGAGGGCCGACATCCAGGAGTGGGCGCGGGCGGTGGCCCGCCTGAACGGGCCCGTGGACAAGGCCGAGTGGGGCATGACGCCGCAGACCGTCAACGCCTACTACAGCCCGCCCAACAACGAGATCGTCTTCCCGGCCGCCATCCTCCAGCCGCCGTTCTTCGATCCCGACGCGGACCCCGCCATCAACTACGGCGGGATCGGCGGCGTGATCGGGCACGAGATCAGCCACGGCTTCGACGACCAGGGCCGCAAGTCCGACGGCGACGGCGTGCTGCGCGACTGGTGGACGGCCGACGACGCGGCGAAGTTCAAGGTCCAGGCGGACCGCCTGGGCGCCCAGTATTCGGCGTTCGAGCCGCTCCCCGGCGCCAAGGTGCAGGGCGCGCTCACCATGGGCGAGAACATCGGCGACATGGGCGGACTGTCGCTGGCGCTCGACGCCTACCGGGCCTCGCTGAAGGGCCGTCCCGCGCCCGTGCTGGACGGGCTGACCGGCGAGCAGCGGGTGTTCCTCGGCTGGGCCCAGGTCTGGCGCGAGAAGGCCCGCGACGAGTACATCCGCCAGCAGGTCGTCACCGACCCGCACTCGCCGGCCTACTACCGGGTGAACGGGACGATCCGGAACATCCCCGGCTGGTACGACGCCTGGAACGTCCAGCCTGGCGACAAGCTCTACGTCGCGCCCGCCGAGCGCGTGGACATCTGGTGAGCCGCGTCCGGGTCCGGCGGCCGCCCGCCGCCGGATCCGGCTCCGCTTGTCAGGCGCCGCCTTCCGGGTCATGAACCCGCGCTCGGGTCAGGGACAACGCATGACGGATATTTCGATCGCCGGCCTCGGCGCCGCCAAGCTCGTGGTCATGGCCGACGGGCTGCTCAAGCTGGGCGACATCGAGACGGCCAAGGCGCTCTACCGGGCGGCTTTGCCCAAGGCGAGCCCGCAGCTCCAGCGCCGCATCCACATCCGCCTGGGCGTGGCCCACAAGGTCGACAACCGCCTCGTGCCGACGTTCAAGGCGCTCGACGACCTCGAGGCCATCCCCAACGCCAACGTCTTCATCGGCGACGGCCTGGCCACCTGGCTCAAGGCCCTGCCGTTCTTCGAGGACCAGCGCTTCCTCGACATCGCGCAGCGCCACGCCGACCTGCTCCCGATCCGCAACTGGCACTGGAACCTGCAGACGGCCCTGTGGGCGGTGGCCCAGGCCCGCAAGGTTCCCGGCGACCTCGTCGAGCTGGGGGTGTTCAAGGGCCACACCACGCTGTTCTGCGCCGAGTACCTCGACTTCGCCGCCTGGCCGAAGCGGTGGCGGCTGTACGACACCTTCGAGGGCATTCCGGAAGACCAGCTCGACGCCGGCTGGAGCGACGTCAACCGGCGCCTCTACGGCGACACCTTCACCTTCGAGGAGGTGCGGCAGCGTTTCGCCCACATCCCCAACATCGAGGTCATCAAGGGCCGCGTCCCCGAGATCCTGCACGAGCGCTCGCCGGGCGACGCGATCTCGTTCCTGCACATCGACATGAACAACGCCACCGCCGAGATCGCGGCCCTCGACGTGCTGTTCGACCGGGTCAGCCCGGGCGGCGTGATCCTGTTCGACGACTTCGCCTGGTCCACCGCCGACGCCCAGCGCCGCGCCGAGACCGCATGGTTCGCCGCCCGTGGCGAGCAGGTGCTGCCGCTGCCCACCGGCCAGGGCCTCTACGTCAAGCGATAGGGCCGGCTCAGGCCCGCGCGGCCGCGTGGACGACCACGCCCGCCACCAGCGTCAGCCGGACCCGGTCCTGCGAAGGCTCGCGCAGCGCCTCGTGCAGGGGCGCGTCCAGGAGGCATAGATCCGCCGGCGCGCCGGGGACCACCCTGCGCCGGTGGCGCCCCGGACCGGCAGGGTCGTCGAGGTAGAGCCCGAGCGCCGCGGCCGGCGAAAGCGCCTCGCCCGCGCCCACCTGGCGGCCGCCCGCACTCAGCCGGTCGACGGCCGCCGCGATCCCGACCCAGGGGTCCGGCGTGGCGTAGGGGGCGTCCGAGCTCGCCGCCACGGGCAGGCCGGCCGCCATCAGGCTGGCGCAGCGGTAGAGGTCGGGCAGGTCCTCCGGCGCGACCTGGGCCAGGTAGCGGTCGCCCCGCTCACGGATGAACGCCGGCTGGGTGACCACGGTCAGGCCCAGGGCCTTCAGCTCCGGAACGGCGGCGGGCGGAATGACGCTGCCGTGCTCCACCCGGTCGCCGGGCTCGACGCCGGCGACGGCGAAGGCCGCGAGCGTCAGCGCCAGTTCGGCGGCGGTCACGCAGTGGACGGCCACCCGGCGGCCCTCGGCGCGCGCCCCGGCGATCCGCGCGGTGAAGTCGTCGAGGTCGATCAACGCGTGGTCGTCGAGCAGGATCTTGCGCGGCCCCACCCGGAACGCGCCGTCGGCCGGCGCCGCAAGCGGACCGCCGCTCATCAGCGTCAGCCGCTGCGGCAGCGCGCCGTCGCGATGCGCGTCCGCCAGCCGGCGGGCGGCGTCGGCGTCGGTCGTGACGCTCGCGTCCGTCACGGCGGTCACCCCGCAGGCGGCGAGCCGCGCCCCCACCGGCGCCAGCGCCGGCGGCTCGGCGCCGATCCGGTCCCGCAGCCAGGCGTCGGCCCGCCAGACGCGGCCCGCCTCGCGGTCCACGCCGGGCGGCGCGTCGCCGTCGCACAGGCTTTCGAGGGCCAGGCTGTTCAGCATCCACAGCGAACCCGTCTGGTGCTGGATCCGCAGCCGGTGGCGGGGCGCGAGCCGGTCCAGGTCGGCGCGGGTCAGGTCGCCGGCCTGGCTCTCATGGTAGCCCAGCACGCGCAGCCAGGCGCCGTCGGGCCGCGCCGCCGCCGCTTCCGCGATCCTCGCCGCCAGCGCCTGCGGGGTCGCGACGCCCTCCAGCGTCACCGACTCCGCCTGCGCGGCGAGGCCGAAGAGGTGGATGTGGTGGTCACAGAGTCCGGGGATCAGGGCTCCGCCCTGGCCGTCGATCTCCGGGCCGGCGCGCGGAAGCCGCGGCCCCACCGCCGCGATCCGGCCGTCCGCCAGCGCCACGTCCAGTCCGGCCTGCCCCTCGACCTCGACATTCCGGACCGTGAGGGCGCTCAAGGCAGCCGCCGCTGGCCGCAGATGATCGCCGCCCGCCTCGCGATCGACGCCATGCCGGCGTCGATCACGCCCGCGCGCTCATGCGCCAAGGCGCGGAGCGCGCTCGCTGCGGCGGCCACGCCCGTCACCGGGTCCGCCAGCGCGTCGCCCCGGAACCGCGGCTCTCCCGCCGCCGTCCAGGCGACCAGGCCCCCGGCGGCGGCCGTGTCGTCGCCGAACCCGACGCGGTTGGTCCAGGGGTCATCGCTCCACACGGCGCCCGAGAGGCCGTAGCCAGTGATGGCGACCCAGGTCAGCCGCCGCGCGGCCAGCAGCGCCTCGGGATCGAGACCGATCGAGCGCAGGCCGCGGGGCCGGGCGCTGGTGATCACCGCGTCGGCGTCCAGGATCAGGTCGCGCAGCTTCGCCTGGTCCGCCGCGTCCGTCAGGTCCAGCGCCCGCTCCGCCTTGCCGCCGTTCAGGCGGGCATGCAGCCCGGGCGTCGAGGTCCGCGTGGGGTCGGGCCGCCGCACGCTCTCCACCTTCGTCACCTCGCAGCCGGCGGCGGCCAGGATCGCCCCGCACAGGGGACCGGCCCACAGCGCCGAGAGGTCGACCACCTTCGGGGTCCTGCGGGGCGCGCCGTAGGCCCAGGCGCGGCTGACGATGTGCAGGGGTTCGGGATCGCTCGCCACGATCTCGGCGACCCCGCAGGCCGGAAGGCCCAGCAGCATCGCCTGCTCCATGAGCGACCGCCGGGATTGGCGCGGCGCCTCGGCGGCGACCAGGTCCCACGGGTCGTCCGAGGGGGCGCCCCCGAAGTCGCAGCCCAGCCACGCGGGCACGAGGTCGCGGTCCTCCTCGCGCGCGAGGTTCAGCGCCATCCAGCCGTCCGCGACCCGGAACATGCGGCACGCGCCATTGGGCGAAACGAGCTCGCCCGCAGGCCCCAGCGGAAGTTCGCCGTCGCGGTCGGTCACCCCGAGGGCTGCGACGTCTACCTCGCGCCCCAGCGCCGCGCTGGCCTCCGCCACGCCCTGCGCGTGGCGCCGCAGGGCCTTGCCGATCGGGCCCTTCACACCGCCACCTCGTCCACCAGGCCCCACGCCAGCGCGGTCGCGAGATCGATTTCGGCGCCCGAGATCGCCATCCAGCAGGCCCGCCGCCGGCCGATCCGCCGCGGGATCGTGGCTGTGCCGCCTGCGCCGGGGATCAGCCCCATCGACACTTCCGGCAGCCGGAAGTGCGTCCCCGGGTCGGCGCTCACCCGGCCGGCCGCGGCAGGCACCTCGATGCCGGCGCCCACGCACGCGCCGTGCAGGCGGACCGTCAGGCGCTCGCCCAGATCCTGCGCCAGCCGGGCCGGCGAGCGCAGCGTGCGGATCAGGTGCGCCTGGCCCGGATCGGGCGCCTGGCCGAACTCGTCGAGGTCCCCGCCCGCGCTGAAGCACGGACCTTCGCCGCTGAGCACGACCGGCGGCGCGTCCGGGTGCGCCAGCGCGAAGGCCAGGGCCTCGGCCAGTTCGTCCCGCATCCGGGCGTCGAAGGCGTTGCGCCGGTCGGGTCGGGTAAGGCGCACGGCGATCGCGTCCCCGGCGTCGACGGCGACGCGGGGCGCGGGGGACTCCGGGCGCCGCTGGGGCGGATGGGCCGCCCGCCAGCCGCGGAACCCTTCCGACGCCAGCAGCATGGAATACGCCAGCGACTCCAGCGCCAGGGCGCTCGGGAACGGGACGTCCAGCGTCATCCGCAGCACCTGCGCGCAGACGGCGGCGGCCGCCGGTTGCGCCGCCACCGCGGCCCGCAGGGCCTCGATCTCCGCGTCCAGCCGATCGGGCCCGATCCCGACCCATGGGCCCGGCGCGGCCGGCTCGTGGCTCAGGAGGATGTCGAAAGGCTCCAGGGCGCCGCCGGGCAGCGGGCCACCGCGCCAGACGCCGACCTGCACGACCCCCGGCGTCGCCGCCAGCGGCGGCGGATCGCGTCCGAGCTCGGTCACGGCGACGCCCGCCCCGCCCAGCTCGATGAGGTCGGCGAGGAGGCTCATGCGGCGGCAGACTGGATTGCAGGCACGATCGGCCTCCGCGCGACTCCGCTACGCGGGCCGGCTCATCTCGGCCTTGAGCTGGCGCCGCAGCAGCTTGCCCGTGTCGTTGTACGGCAAGGCGTCGCGGAATTCCCAGACTTCCGGCGTCTTCGACGACCGCAGCCGGGCCTTGGCGAACGCGGCCAGGTCCTGCGCCGAGGGCTGCGTCTCGCGCGGGACGATCACCGCGGCGACCTTCTCGCCCCACTCGTTGTCCGGCAGGCCCAGCACCGCCACGTCCGCCACGTCGGGATGCTCGCGCAGCACGTCCTCGATCTCGCCGGGGCTCATGTTCTCGCCGCCGCGCACGATCACGTCGTCCAGCCGGCCCTCGACGAACAGGTAGCCTTCCTCGTCCAGGAAGCCGCCGTCGTTGGTGGCGAACCAGCCGTCGTCGCGGATCACCTTCTTCGAGGTGTACTCGCCCGAGACCTGCTCGCCGCGGACGTAGATCTCGCCCGACTCGTTCGGCCCCAGCACCTCGCCGTCCGGGCCTCGGATCTGAAGCTCCAGCGTGGGCAGCGGGCGCCCCACCGAGCCCAGCCGCTTCTTCACCGCCTCGTCGTCCGAATAGAGCGCCATGCGGTGGTCGTCGGGGCCCAGGATCGAGATGGTCGAGGACGTCTCGGTCAGCCCGTACGCATTGGCGAAGTCCACGTGCGGCAGCAGGGCCAGGGCGCGCTCGATCACCGGCAGCGGCATCCGCCCGCCGCCGTAGCTGATCGCCTTCATCGACGGCAGGCTTTCGCCCCGCGCCTCCAGGACGTCGAGGATGCGGCCCAGCATGGTGGGCACCACCATGGCGTGGGTGATGTCCTCGGCCGCCGCCACGTCGACCCACTGCTCGGGCGTGAACGCCTCGAGGTGGACGATCCGCCGCCCGGAATAGCAGCCGGTCAGCACCGCCGAGATCCCGGCGATGTGGTAGGGCGGCACGCTCACCAGCGCCGCCTCGTCCGGCTCCGAGCCCAGGAACTCGACCGTCGAGATCACATAGCTGGTCAGGTTGGCGTGGCGCAGGATCGCGGCCTTGGGCTCGCCCGTGGTGCCGCTGGTGAACAGCAGGACGGCGATGTCGTGGTCCACGTCCAGGAACTCGGCGTCGGAGTCGCCGTGCATGCGGCAGGCGGCCTCGAAGGCGCTGCGGGCCACCAGGTTCACGCCCTCGGCGGGCGCGAGGCGGTGGGCCATGTCGTCGTCGACGATGGCCACCGACGGCGCGGTTCGCGCCAGCAGCTTGGACAGATCGGCGTCGGGCAGGCGGTAGTTCAGCGGCGCGAACGGCTTCGCCAGCATGCCCGCGGCGAACAGCGCCACCGGCAGGGCCGGGCCGTTCAGGCCCACGAACGCCACGTTCGTTCCGCCCATCTGTTCGAGGAAGGCCGCGCCGTGGTGCGCGCGCCGGCGCACCTCGGCGAAGGTCAGGCCTTCGGCCTTGCGACCCAGCGCCAGCCGGTCGGCGGCCGCATCGGCCGCCATGTCGAGCAGGAGCGCGGTGTGCATGCGGTTCAGTCCGACGCCGGCAGCTTCTTGGCTTCCTTGGCGCCGATCGGCCGGCCGCCGATGGTGAGCGTGCCCTGGCCGGTCTTGGTGCAGAGCACCTCCATGCCGGTCTCTTCGTCGGCGTAGCGCTTGCCCGCCTGGCTGCCCTCGGCGAAATCCTCGTGTAGCGTCTTGCCCTCGGGCTTGGCCTCGGCGTGCGGGATCACCGGATAGCCGCCGCATTCCAGGGTGGCCTCGGCCTTCGGCGGCCGCACCACCACCACCTCGGTGTCGCAGACCGCGCTCTTCCAGCGCGAGCCGGGCTTAAGCTCCATCGTTCACTCCCACGTACCGGTTTTTCCAGTCTCTCTAGAGCGCGTTCCGAAAAGTGGGAACCGGTTTTCGGATCGAAACGCGCTCAAGGTCTTGATTTAGAGCCTCATTCTCCCGTTCAGACGGCTCCGTCTGAACGGGTGAGGCTCTCGCCGCCGCCCGCGGCTGCGTCCACGCGGCCGGCGCTCAGGGGTACATCGCCGCGGCGAGCGCCCGGGCCTCGGCCTGGTCGGCCTTCAGGATGAAGCCGGCCTTCACCGCCTTCGCCAGCGCCGCGTCGAACGCCTTCAGGTAGGCCTCGCGACCGCCCGGGTAGAGCCGCGCCAGGGTGGCGGCGTCGAACGGCTCGGTCGATCCGACCAGCCCGGCGAACGGGCCGCCCGAATTGCCGAAGCCGGAAAGCTTGGCGGTGGGGACGTCCTGCCATGGCGTCCGGATCCCGCCGGTGGCGTTGCCGTTGGCGTCCAGCACCAGCTTGGGCGGCGCCGCCCCCTCGCCCGGCGTGACCGCCAGCCGCGGGGCCGTCGGCGGCGCCTTGCCGGTGCGCACCCAGGCCTCCAGGCCGGCCATCGCCGCCTGGGCCACGTAGTGGTGCTGCGGCGCGCCGTTGATGGGCTTGGCCAGCTTGCCCACGATGGTGACCGCCGACGGCTTCCACAGCGGGACCAGTTTCTCGATCGGCGCCAGGCCCGAGTCGTTGGCCGCCACCTGGAACATGTAGACGTCGGCGTGCGCCGCGCCGGGGATCTGCCAGACGCGGAGCCTGGCGTTGTCGGGCTGCTCGGCCATCCACCAGCCGCCGGGGCTGACCACGTCGGTCTCGGCCAGAAGCGTCATCACCGGCACGCGCAGGTCGGGACGGAAGCGAACGCCGGCCTGCGCCTGCTGCGGCATGGTCCGCGAGGCGTCGACGCCCGGCGCGCCGCCGAAACGCGAGTGCACGAAGTAGCCGTCGTAGACCTTCGCCATCGGGTCGATGGCGTTGATGTAGGTGGTCATGAAGATCGCCGACTGGGACTCGCCAAGCGCCAGCAGGCGTTTCGGCTTCAGACCGCCCAGCACATCGGCCTCGCGCACCGCGCGGCCCGCCTGGGTGAAGATGTCGAAGGCGTAGGCGTCGCCGGGGTGGCTGAGCTCGCCATAGCGCGTGGGATTGGCCCGCTTCAGCGCGCCGCCCAGGCCGCCGCCCATGCTGGGCCCGCCCTCGACGCCCACCTTCTGCACCGAGACGCCGACCCAGACGTAGCCCGAGCGCAGCATCTCGCGGTGCGTGAACGACCAGACCGGCCCCACGTCCAGGCCGCCGGTGACGTTCAGCCACTCGACCGCCACCGTGCCGTTGAAGCGCTTGGGATCGATGGGCCGCACCACCACGATCCGGGTGGCGTAGGGGGCGGTCGACGCGGGCTCGGCCTGCCAGCGCCCGTCGGGGCCCGCCTCGCCCACCTTGCGGTAGGACTGGGCCGTACCCTTCAGGAAGTACTCCTCGACCGTGTAGCCGACGGTCTTCAGGTCGTACGACGCCAGCGCCAGCACCGGCTGTCCGGGCGTGGCCTTGACCTCGGGGGTCGCGGCCAGCGCGGCCGTGGCCAGACCCAGCATCAACATCACGCCAGCGATCCAGGTCCGCATCCCACGTCTCCCCGACTTTCTTCACGTCGTCCCGCGCCTCCGGCCGAGGCTGCGGGACGGCTTGACGCTATCTTCCGCCCTGGCCGTCGTCCACGCGGATCACGGTGCCGGTGACCGCCTCCGAGGCCGGTCCCACCAGGTAGAGGAGCGTGGAGTCCAGCTGCGCCGGATCGCCCAGGCGCTGGCGCGGGAAGCGCTTGGTGAGGTCGCCCACCCGGCTCATCATCCCGTCCATCATCTCCGAGGCGAAGGCCCCGGGCGCGATGGCGTTGACGTTGATGTGGTAGCGCGACCACTCCACGCCCAGCACCTCGGCCGAGCGCGCCACCGCAGCCTTGCTCACGGAATAGAGCGCCGCCCCGCCGCCGCCGTACGAGAAGGCCGCCACCGAAGCGATGTTGACGATCCGGCCGGGCTTCTCGGCCGCGATCAGCCGCCGGGCCACCTCGCAGGCCAGGATGAAGGGCGCGCGGACGTTGATGTCCAGCACCTGGTCGATCAGCTCCAGCGACATCTTGTGAGCCCGCTGGGCGTCGGGGATGCCGGCGTTGTTGATCAGGATCTGGACCGTGCCGAGCTCCTTCTCGGCGGTTTCCACCGCCGCGATCAGCTGATCGGCCTGGGTCGCGTCCATGGCGATGGGCAGGGCGACGCCGCCCGCGTCGCGGATCTCCTTCGCCAGGGCCTCCAGCTTGTCCACCCGCCGGGCCGCGATGGCGACCTTGGCGCCGCACGCCGCCAGGACCTTGGCGAACCGGTAGCCGAGGCCCGACGAGGCGCCGGTGACCAGCGCCACCTGCCCCGTGAGGTCGACCGAATTGTTGGGAAGGGGGAAGCTCATGCCTTGGTCCTGCCGCTTGTCGGGATGTCCTTGAAGGCCACGTCCTTGTCGACGCGGATGTCGCCGGGCAGGCCCAGGACCCGCTCGCCGATGATGTTGCGCAGGATCTCGTCCGATCCGCCCTCGATCCGCGTCGCCGGCGAGCGCATCAGCATGCCCTGGAAGCGGCCGTTCTGTGGACTGTCCTCGTCCCACGCGACGCCGGCCTGGCCCTGCAGGTCCAGGGCGAACATCGAGAGGTCCTGCATGTTGGCGCCGGCCACCAGCTTGCCGATGGAATTCTCCGGCCCCGGCGTCTGGCCCTTGGACAGCGCCGTGATGGCCCGCATGCCGGTGTACTTCAGCCCCGACTGGCGCACGGCGAACTGGGCCAGCTTCGAGCGCACGTTGGAGTCGTCCACCGCGGGCTTCCCGTCGATCTCGGCCTCCAGGCAGTAGCGGAACAGCTCGGGGAAGCCGTTCGACATGCCCGAGCCGATCGACAGGCGCTCGTTCATGAGCGTGGTCAGCGAGACCTCCCAGCCCTGGCCCACCGCGCCCAGCCGCTGGCTGTCGGGGATGCGCACGTCGTTGAAGAAGACCTCGTTGAAGCCCGACTGGCCGTTCGCCTGCTTGATCGGCCGCACCTCGACGCCCGGCGAGTCCATCCGCAGGAAGAACATCGTCAGGCCCTTGTGCTTGGGCACGTTCGGGTCGGTCCGCGTGATCAGCAGGCCCCACTGCGAGTGCTGGGCCCCGCTTGTCCACACCTTCGACCCGCTGATGATCCAGTCGCCCGAGCCGTCCTTGGCCGGCTCGGCCTTGGTGCGCAGGCCGGCGAGGTCCGAGCCGCCGGCCGGTTCCGAGAACAGCTGGCACCAGATTTCCTCGCCGCTCGCCAGCGGCGGCAGCAGCTTGCGCTTCCAGTCCTCGCTGGCCCACGTCATCACCGTGGGGCCGCACATGCCGTGGCCGATGATGAAGGGCCCCGAGAGCGCACCGTAGACGCCCTCCTCCTGGCCGAAGATCACCCGCTCGATCGGCGTGGCGGCGCGGCCGCCGTATTCCTTGGGCCAGTGCAGGCACGCCCAGCCGCCCTCGGCCTTCTTCTTCTGCCAGGCCTTGGAGGCGGCCATCGGATCTTCGCTCTCGATGCCGCTCGAGGCGAAGCTGGCGCGCTTCAGCTCGGCCTCCAGGTGCCTGGGTGCGTTCGCCTCGATCCAGCGGCGGGCCTCGGCGCGGAAGGCGGCTTCTTCGGGGGTGTCGTCGAAGTTCATCGTCTTTGCTCCGTTCAGGCCGCCGCTTCGGCGTTGCCGGCGCTCATGCGTTCGATCAGCAGGCTCTCCCAGGTCGAGAGCGAGCCCAGGGAGAGGGCCAGGGCGTTGGCCCGGCGATAGTAGAGGTGGCAGTCGAAGGCCCAGGTGAAACCCATGCCGCCGTGCACCTGGATGTTGTTCTTGGCGCAGTGCTGGAAGGCCGTGGTCGCCGAGACCCGCGCCGTCGCCGCCGCCACCGGCAGCTCCGCGGCCTCGGTCGAGAGCGCCCAGGCGGCGTAGTAGCAGTTCGACCGCGCGAGCGTGGCCGAGACGTACATGTCCGCTAGCATGTGCTTGATGCCCTGGAACGAGCCGATCTGCCGCCCGAACGCCATCCGGTCGAGCGCATAGTCGCGGGCCATCTCCAGCGCGCGGTCGGCGCCGCCCACCTGCTCGTAGGCCATCAGGATCGCGGCCCGGTCGATCACGCGCTCGGTCAGCCCCCAGCCGTCGCCGGCGGCGCCCAGCGGCTCGCCGGGCGCGCCGTCGAAGGTCAGCTTTGCGTAGCTGCGCGTGGGGTCGATCGTTTCGACCGCCGTGCGCGTCACGCCGGGTCCGTTCAGGTCGACGAGGACGAGCTGCAGGCCGCCCGCCGCCTTGGCCAGCACCACCGCCACGTCGGCGACGTCGCCGTCGGGCACGACGATCTTGGTCCCCGAGAGCTTGCCGTTCTGGAAGCCGGCCTTGATCGCCTCCGGCTGCACGCGGCCCGAGGCCTCGACATAGGCGAACGTCCCCACCGCCTCGCCGCTCGCCAGCTTGGGCAGCCACGCCTGCTTCTGCGCCTCGCTCCCCGCCAGCAGCAGGAACTCGGCGCAGAGGTAGATCGACGAGCTCACCGGCACGGGCGCGATCGCGCGGCCCAGCTCCTCGGCGATCAGGCAGAGTTCCAGATGGCCCAGGCCCATGCCGCCGTAGGCCTCCGGGATCGCCACCCCCAGCACGCCCAGTTCGGCCAGGCCGGCGTAGAGCGCCCGGTCGTACGGCTCGGGCCCCTCCAGGATCGCGCGCGGCGCGCTGGTGGGGCACTTCTCGTCCAGGAAGCGGCGGACCTGCGCCTGCAGCGCCTTCTGGTCGTCGGAAAAGTCGAGGTTCATGGCGAGCTCCGTCGTCTGCCCGCTACCTGCCCCCGCTCACCCGACGGCAGGAAAGACCCCTCTGCCCCTCCCGCTTCGCGAGCTTCGGAGGGACCACCCTCCCCTTGCAGGAGGGGACCAAGCTCCCGGCGCCCACCCAACCCTGTCATCCCGGTTTCCGCGAAGCGGAACACCGGGACCCATAGACTCCGCTTTTCCGGATGAAGCGCGGCGGCGCCGCCCGAGGGCCGCGCCCCACCATCGGGCGCGTATGGGTCCCGGTCTTCGCCTGCGGCGAAACCGGGATGACAGCTGTGGGGGTGTGCAGGCCGATGGACGCCGCAGGCGCTCGATTGAACCGCGGAGGACGCGGAGAAGACCGCAGAGAACGCAGAGATCTCCGCGCCCTCCGCGCCCCCTCCGCGATCTCTGCGGTCAAGTCGGGCCATGCTCCCCCCTAGGGGAGCTCGCGAAGCGAGAGGGGGTCTGGCCGCCCCAACCCCTGTCATCCCGGTTTCCGCGCAGCGGAAGACCGGGACCCATAGACCCCGTCTTTCCAGATGAGGCGCGGCGGCGCCGCCCGCGGGCCACCCCCACCTCGGCGCGTATGGGTCCCGGTCTTCGCCTGCGGCGAAACCGGGATGACAGCCGTGGGGGGTGCGCAGTCTGCTTGCCGCCGCCGGCGCGCGATTGAACCGCGGAGAACGCGGAGAAGACCGCAGAGAACGCAGAGATCTCCGCGCCCTCCGCGCCCCCTCCGCGATCTCTGCGGTCAAGTCGGGCATGCTCCCCCCTGGGGGAGCTCGCGAAGCGAGAGGGGGTCTGGCCGCCCCGACCGCTGTCATCCCGGTTTCCGCGCAGCGGAAGACCGGGACCCATAGACTCCGCGGTTCCGGATGAAGCGCGGCCGCGCCGCCCGCGGGCCGTCCCCACATCAGGCGCGTATGGGTCCCGGTCTTCGCCTGCGGCGAAACCGGGATGACAGCCGTGGGGGTGCGGGAGAACGCAGAGATCTCCGCGACCTCTGCGGTCAAGTCGGGCCTCCCGCCCTACCTCAGCTCCAGGATCTCGATCCGGCGGAACTCCACGGGCGAGCCCTCGCTCTGGAGCGCGATGTAGCCGCCGCTCACGGCCAGCGCGCCGCCGGCCGCCGCGATCAGCGGGGTCGCGGTCCGGTCGGTCGGATCGTACTGGGGCGCGTCGTAGGCGATGACGTCCTGGCCGTTGATGCGGTGGACCACGCGGCCCGACGGCGAGACCTCGGCCTCGACCTTCACCCACTCGCCGAAAGGCGCGGCCGGCGCGCTGGCGGCGTTGCAGTGCTGGGTGACCAGCTTCCCGGCCATCTCCACGTTCAGCCCCGGCGTGCAGAGGTTGCCCGTGGTCCGCGTCTGGCCCGGCACGACGCCCAGGTACTGCACCTCCAGCGAGACCGGGAACGGCTGGCCGATCGCCATGGTCGCCGGCGCCTGCGAATGGATCATCACGCCCGAATTGCCCTTGGCCCAGTCGGCCGTGTCGGCCGGCCAGGTCCCGACGAAGCGGTACTCCATGCGGAGGCGGTAGGCCCGGTAGGGCGTCTTCCAGAACAGGTGCCCGAACCGGTTCCGGAACGCGCCGCCGTACTGGTCGTAGCTGACGACGATCCTCCCGTCCTCGACCCGGAACGTGCGCAAGGGGTCCTCGCCGGCCGGCAGCCCCATGATCTTGGGCGTCCAGCCCTTCAGCGACTTGCCGTCGAAGAGCCGGGTCCAGCGCTCCGCCGCGGCCGCGGGCGCGGCGGCCGCGAGAACGATCAGTCCGGCGGCCAGGGCGCGCATCAGACGATCGTGCCCCCGGTCTTGCCCCAGTAGGCGTCGCGGATCAGGCGCTTGTAGAGCTTGCCCGTCGGGTGGCGCGGCAGCTCGGCCATGAAGTCGATGACCCGCGGCCGCTTCACCCCCGACAGGTGCTGGCGGCAGTAGGCGTCGAGCTCGGCCCGCAGGTCGTCCCCGGCGTCGGCCCAGTCCATGGGCTGGATCACCGCCACCACCTTCTCGCCCATCTCCTCGTCGGGGGCGCCCACCACGGCGGCGTCCGCCACGCGCGGATGGGTGATAAGCAGGTTCTCCACCTCCTGCGGATAGATGTTCACGCCGCCCGAGATGATCATGAAGCTCTTGCGGTCGGTGAGGTAGAGGTACCCCTCCTCGTCCAGCCAGCCCACGTCGCCCAGCGTGGTCCAGCCGTGCCTGTTGGTGCTCTCGGCCGTCTTCTCCGGCGCGTTGTGGTACTCGAACTTCGCCCCGCCCGAGAAGAAGACCATCCCCTCGGTCCGCGGCGGCAGCGGCTCGCCCTCGTCGTCGCAGATCTTCACCTCGACGGGCGGGTTCGCGCGCCCCACCGAGCCCTTGTGCGTGAGCCACTCGGCGCTGTTGATCGTGGTGCGCCCGTTGCCCTCGGTGCCTGCGTAGTACTCGTGGATGATCGGGCCCCACCAGGCGATCATCTGCTCCTTCACCGGGATCGGGCACGGCGCGGCGGCGTGGAACACGACCTTCAGGCTGTCGTGGGCGTAGCGCGCCCGCACCTCCGGCGGCAGCTTCAGCATGCGCACGAAGTGGGTCGGCACGAACTGAACGTGGGTGATGCGGTGGCGCTCGATCAGCCGCAGGCAGTCCTCGGGGTCGAACTTCTCCATCATGACCACCGTCCCGCCCAGGCGCTGGACGTTCATCGACCAGCCGAGAGGGGCAGCGTGGTACAGCGGCGCGGGCGAGAGGTAGACCGTGTCCGGGTCCATCCCGTAGAGCGTGCGGGCCCATTCGGTGAGCCCCTCGGCCGCGGTCAGCGGGCCGCCGGGCAGCGCCCGCTTCACGCCCTTGGGCCGGCCGGTGGTTCCCGAGGAGTAGAGCATCGCCACGCCGGGCGTCTCGCCCTCCACCGGCGTGGCCGGGTGCTTCGCCAGCTCGGCCTCGAACGATGCGAACGGCGCCACCGCCTCGTCGCACATGAAGAGCGCGACCCCGGGCGTCTCCTTCACCGCCTCGACCACCACGTCGGCCATGGCGCGCGACGCGACGAACGCCTTCGCGCCGGAATCCTGCACGATGTAGGCGACCTCGCCGGCGGTCAGCCGCGACGAGATCGCCGTGTAGCGCAGCCCGCACCGCTGCGCGGCCCACAGCACCTCGTAGTAGATCGGGTGGTTCTCCATCATGATCGCCACCCCGTCGCCCACCTGCAGGCCCAGCGCGCGGAACAGCTGGGCGCCCTGGTTCGAGCGCTCGTCCAGTTGGCGGTAGGTCACCGTGTGGCCGGTCCCGGCCATGATGAAGGCGGGCTTGTCGGGGCTCGTCCGGGCGTGGACGGAGGGGTGCATCCTAGTTCTGGCCTCCATCCACGCGCACCACGGCGCCGGTGACGAACGACGACTTCGGGCTCGCCAGGAAGAGCGCCGCCGTGACGATCTCCTCCGGCCGGCCCGGACGGCCCAGCGCGTTGTCGGATTTCTCGCGCGCCTCCTCGGTCCAGGCCTTCGAGATGTCGGTCAGGAACGGGCCGGCCGAGATCGAATTGACCCGCACCTTCGGACCGTACTCGTGCGCCAGCGACACCGTCATGGCGTTCAGCGCCGCCTTGGCCCCCGAGTAGGGGACCACCCGCGGCAGCGGCACCAGCGCGCCGGTCGACGAGATGTTGATGATCACCCCGCCGTCGCCGTCGGCCATCCGCTTGGCCACCTGGCTCGCCAGCCGGAACGGCCCCTTGAAGTTGAGGCTGAGCACGCTGTCGAACAGCTGCTCGGTCACCTCGTGGCTGGGCACGGCCGGGCTCATGCCGGCGTTGTTCACCAGGATGTCGATGCGGCCGAAGTCGGCGTAGGCGTCCTCGATCAACCGGTCCATCTCGGCCCACCGCCCGGCATGGACGGCGTAGGCCTTCGCCCGGCGGCCCATGGCCCGGACTTCCTCCGCCGCCGCCTCGCACGCGTCCAGCTTGCGGCTGGCGATGATCACGTCCGCGCCGTGGCTCGCGAACGCGCGCGCCATCTGCAGGCCCAGCCCCCGGCTCCCGCCGGTGATCAGCGCCACCTTGCCACTGAGGTTGAAGAGGTCGTCGGCCATGTTCCGCTCCCGTTTTCCGCCATGCTAGGCCCGAACGGGCGTACCGCTAGGTCAGGCTTTCCGGCGCGGCCCATCCCCCCTAAGTCGGGAGCCTCGGCGGCGCGCGGGGGACACCATGGATCTGAGCTGGAGCGACGCGGATCTGCGGTTCCGCGACGAGGTGCGGGCCTTCCTCGACGCCGAGCTGACGCCCGAGCTGCGCCACGTGGGCGAGACCCTCACCAGCGTCTACGCCGAGCGCGACGTCGCCATGCAGTGGCAGCGGATCCTCTACCGCAAGGGCTGGGTCGCCCCCGCCTGGCCCCGCGAGCATGGCGGCTGCGACTGGTCGGTGACCCAGCGCTACATCTTCGCGTCCGAGCTGGCGGCGGCGCACGCCCCGCCCCTGTCGCCCATGGGCCTCGGCATGTGCGGCCCGGTCCTCATCGGCCACGGCACGCCTGCGCAGAAGGCGCACTACCTGCCCCGCATGCTCCGCGGCGACGACTTCTGGTGCCAGGGCTACTCCGAGCCGGGCAGCGGCTCCGACCTGGCCTCGCTGCAGATGGCCGCCGTGGACGACGGCGACCACCTGGTCTGCACCGGCCACAAGCTGTGGACGACCCACGCCCACCGGGCCAACTGGATCTTCTGCCTCGTCCGCACCTCCCGGGAGGCGATCCCGCAGCAGGGCATCACCTTCCTGCTGATCGACATGACCAGCCCCGGCGTCGAGGTGCAGCCGATCCTGTCGCTCAGCGGCGAGCACATCCAGAACCACGTCTTCTTCACCGACGTCCGCGTGCCCAAGGCCAACGTCGTGGGCCGCATCGGCGAGGGCTGGGGCGTGGCCAAGTACCTGATGCAGTTCGAGCGCGGCGGCGGCGTCTCCACGCCCGGCCTGAAGGTCCGCGCCCGCCGCATCGCCCAGATGATCCGCCGCGAGACCGAGGGCCGTCCCGACCTCGCCGCGGAGGCCGCCGCCCTGTCCCGGCAGCTTGCCGAGGCGTCGGTGCGGATCGAGGCGTTGGAGGCGACCGAGCTCAAGCTGATGGCCCGGCTCTCGGCCGGCGACCCGCCCGGCCCGGAATCCTCGCTGCAGAAGACGGTCGGCACCGAACTTTCGCAGCGGCTGACCGAGATCGCGCTGGCCGCCGCGGGCCTCTTCGCCGCGGTCTACCAACCGCACACCGTCTCGGCGGGCGGCCCGACGCCGCACTTCACGCCGCCGAACGACGGCCTCGCCATCGGGCCCGACTACGCACGGACCGTGGCCGCCAAGTACCTCAACGACCGCGCCGGCTCGATCTACGCCGGGTCGAACGAGATCCAGCGCAACATCATCGCCAAGGGCATCCTGGGCCTCTGATCCGAGGCGCCGCAGGGTGAAGCCGGGGGCGTGCTAGACGACGGCGAAATCCAGATCGGGAGCCACCCATGAAGCTCGACTCTTCCGTCTCCGCCATCGTCACCGGCGGCGCCTCCGGCCTCGGCAAGGCCACCGTCAAGGCCCTGCGCGACCTGGGCGTGAAGGTCGCCATCTTCGACTTCAACGCCGAGACCGGCGAGGCGGCGGCCAAGGAGACGGGCGCCGTCTTCTGCCAGGTGAACGTGATGGACGAGGCCTCGGTCGACGCCGGCTTCGAGAAGGCCCGCGCCGCCAACGGCCAGGAGCGCATCCTGATCAACTGCGCGGGCGGCGGCCGCGGCGGCAAGACCGTGGGCAAGAACAAGGAGACGGGCGAGATCGTGCCGTTCAAGGTCTCCGACTTCTCGTACGTGCTCGAGCTCAACACCGTGGGCACCTTCCGCTGCATCGTGAAGAGCGCGGCCGGCATGATCGCCAACCTCGAGCCCGACGAGACCGGCGACCGCGGCGCCATCGTCAACACCGGCTCGGTGGCCGCCGAGGAGGGCCAGATCGGCCAGGTCGCCTATTCCGCGGCCAAGGCGGCGATCAAGGGCATGACGCTGGTCATCGCCCGCGACCTCTCGGGCGACGGCATCCGCGTGAACACGATCCTGCCCGGCATCATGGACACGCCCATGCTGGGCGGCCTGAAGACCCGCGCGCCGCAGGTCTACGCCGGCCTCGCCGCCTCGGTGACCTTCCCCAAGCGTCTGGGCCACGCCGAGGAGTACGCGGACCTCGCCGTCACCATGTGCCGCAACGGCTACCTCAACGGCGAAACCGTCCGCCTCGACGGCGCCATCCGCATGGCGCCGCGGTAGGCTCCACGCCGCCGCCCGACTTGCCGGTCATGGCGCAGCTTTACGGGCGCAGGGGCTGGCTCCCGGGTCTCCGCGCTCTCTCGAGCGCTCCGCCCGGGATGACGGGGGGAAGGGGGACGACGTCCGCCACCGCCGCCCCCCTGCTGGCCTCTTACCTCCCCCGCGAAGCGGCGGGAGGGGGACCGGTCGCCGACCCCGGCGGAGCCGGGGGAAGAGCGACAGGTGGAGGGGGCGAGCGGCCGGCATTGCGGAACGATCGGCCTCGCCGGGCTCAGCGGTCGAGGCTCGCCCCTCCTTTGCGCGGGCACGGAAGCGCGGCCCGCAGCCTGGCAGCGATCTCTGCGCACCAGGCCAATCCCGACCGCGACAACGCACCGCGCTGGGCGAAGCAAACGGCGCGATCGGGTGGCCCAAGAGGCCAGGCCATTCAGGACGCGTGGGCGCCGGGCAGCTCAGGTTCATCCTTGAAGATGACAAGGAGGCTGGAGCGGAGCGGCGGATCAGAGGGGCCGGAGCGTGCGCCGTCGCCGAGGTGATCATGGCCGCGGGCCCTGGGCTCCGGTCACGTCAGGTCCCGCTACGTACCGCACCCGCTTGATTTCGCCTTCGCTGGAGCCAGGCCCGGCCTGCCGCGATGCCGGGCTTCTCGATGCCTATATGCAGCACCAGGGCCCCGAACAGGCACGCAGGCACAGTAATCGACATCGCCGCGATAAATCGGTGGAGGGGGGTCTCGAAGGCGCCTACGGCCCATGCCGCACTGGGGATCAGGATCAACAGGTGCAGCAGGTAGACCGAATAGCTGGACTCGCCCGCAAGGTGGCCCAGCCTTGAGCCCAGAGCGCCGGCCAATCGCCGCCAAAGTGTGGCAAACGGCAAACCGCGCTGGTCCACGAGGAGGCCCAGCCCCAGGACCATGGCTGCTCGCAAGATGATTTCCAGTCGCGCCGATCTCAGGACTGGTGCGGCCGACACCAGGATCGCGATGGTCAAATAGAACCAGCGCTGTGCGCCGCTCTTCGTCATGGCTATGGCGAGCAGCATGCCCGACAAGAACAGATTGAGCTTCATAGGCAGAAATGCAGGCTGTTCGAAGCTTTCATAGACCCCCGGAGCGGACCACCCCAGGAGGACGCAGCCGCCGGTGACGGCAACGGCCATGCCGATGAAGCCGATCTTCCGACCGGCCAGCATCAAGAATGGAAAGGTGGCGTAGAACGCCATCTCGAGTCCGATGCTCCAGTCGGGGAGCGCGGTGCGGAAATGATATTCTGGCAGCTGGCCGAACACGAAGGACACATGCGCCAGGATGTTGGCGATGCTCGTATCAGTGTAACGGCTCTCCGCCTGAGACTGCCCTGGTATTGCAGCTCCGATCACCTCGCGCGCGTCGAAGAGCAGTGGACCGAATAACAGCGCCGCGGCCAGAAGCACGTAGTAGAGGGGCGCGATGCGGAAGAACCGCTTCGTCCAGAACTCCAGCCAAGTGGATGTCGCGCTCCAAGGCGCGGCATGTTCCCGCCTCTGATAGTGGTAGGCCATCAGGAAACCGGACAGGATGATGAAGAGGTCGACGGCGAGCTTCGCATTGGAGACGATCGGAACCCGGAAGCCCGTCAGCAGCATCGCGTGTCCGGTCAGGACCCAGAAGGCTGCAATTCCACGCAGCCCATCAAGGCTGCCGATCCGATCCTCGACCGGCTTCATACGCCACGCCCCCGCCCGATGTTCCTCTCTCCTAGAACCTTGCCGCACTTTCGGTTGTCAATTGATCACTCCTGCCTGCAGCCAGATTCGTCCAAGACGAGACGTTCTACGTCCCGCTCGCCGAGATATGCGGCCACGCGATCGAGAGTAAGGCTTCGACAGCCCTCGCCTGAAAGCTGCAAATCAGGGGCTAGCTGGCGTCACAAGCCTCTCTCTTCCAGCACGATAGGAGGCTTCGCAGCATCGAAGGAACGATCCTTCGCCAATCGGCATCGGCTCGCTGCGAATTCGACAAGGTCGCTGAGTTTTTGGAGCGGGTGAGGGGAATCGAACCCCTGACATTCAGCTTGGGAAGCTGACGTTCTACCTCTGAACTACACCCGCTCAGGCCGGGAGCTTCCCGGCGAGGGCGCATCGTTTAGCGTCTCTTCGTCGGCGCGTCGAGACGGCGTGGTGGGGCGGTCGGGCCGGCCTCCGCGTTGACCCCCGGACCGCTCGCGCCCACCATGCCGCCCAATCAGGGAGGTTCCGATGGCCGACGGCGAAGTCCTGCTCGAGCGGGCGAAGTTCAACAGCATGGTGGAAGGCACGGCCGAGGACTGGGCGGCCATCGGCCGCGCGGCGGCCAGGCATCGCGGCGAGCACGTCGACCGCATCGTGGCCCACCTGAAGCTGCTGGAGGGCGACCACGGCGGCTTCGCGGTCGACCGGCTGGAGCACTCGCTGCAGACCGCCACCCGCGCCCATCGCGCCGGCAAGGACGAGGAGTATGTCGTCTGCGCCCTGCTGCATGACATCGGCGACATCCTGCTGCCAGCCAGCCACGCCGAGCTGGGCGCCGCGATCCTCGAGCCCTACGTCTCGGAAGAGAACCACTGGATCCTGAAGCACCACGGCGTCTTCCAGGGCTACTACTTCTTTCATCACATCGGTCTGGACCGCGACATGCGCGAGCAGTTCCGGGGCCACCCGGCGTTCGAGGCCTGCGCCCAGTTCTGCCACCTGTACGACCAGAACTCGTTCGAGCCGGGCTACGACTCGATGCCGCTGGACGCCTTCGTCCCGATGATGCGCCGGGTGATGGATACCCCGCGGCGGTCGATCTACAAGCGTCCGGCGGAGTGAACGCGCGACCCTCCGCCGCGCTCGCCCTCGCCGCCGCATGCGCGGCGCTCGCGGTCGGCCCGGCGGCGGCGCAACCCGGACCGCAGGACCGCGCCCGCGAGGCCGCGGCCATGCTCACGGCGGCCGGCTACGCGATCCGCGGAAACCAGATCCTCAACGGCTGCGGGCGCCCCGCCCGGCCCGTCCCGACCGCGGTCGACCTGAACGGGGACGGCAGGAGCGAGGCCATCGTCACCGACGTCGACCCCGCCTGCTATGGCCCGGCCGGCGCGGGCGCCTCCGTGATCTGGCGCGATCCGGCGGGCCGCTGGCGCAGGATCGGCGGAGCCGCCGGCCGCATCCGGGTGCTGTCCACCGTCACCGGAGGCTGGCGCGACTACACGCTCGACGCGCCGGGCGCCCAGCCGGTCTGGGCCTGGGCCGGAGAGGCCTATCTGCTGAAGCCCGCCTCCGCGTCCGGGCCGCCGCCCGCGACCGCGACCGCGGACCGCGCCGCGGCCTTCCGGGCGGCGGGGTTCACGGCCAGGGCCGGGCGCTACCCCGCCTGCGACCCGCGCCAGGAGGCGACGATCGAGATCCGCGACCTCAACGGCGACGGCCGGCCCGACGCCGTGGTGACCGACGAGGGGACGAACTGCTTCGGCATGACCGGAACGGGCTATGTGATCGTGACCAAGGAGGCGTCCGGGGCCTGGCGGCGGCTGTTCTCGAACGCCGGCATACCGAAGTTCCTGCCGACCCGCGGCGCCGGCGGCTGGCCCGATATCGAGAACGGGGGCCCCGGCTTCTGCCACCCGATCCTGCGCTGGACCGGGAGCGACTATGCGATCGTCCGCTGGAAGGCCGAGGAAGCGGGCGCCTGCGCGGGCCGGCGCTGACGGCCTACTTGCGCTCGGCGCGCACCCCCAGTTTCGCGAGCTGCGCCTGGACGCTGTCGGGGCCCACGGTGTGGCCCGCGCCCACCGCGACGAAGCTGACGCCCGAGCCCTTCAGCGTCTCGACGATGGTGCGGGCCCAGTCGGCATTCCGGCGCACCACGATGACGTCATAGAGCTCGGGATAGTCCCGCTTCAGTTCGGTGACGAACAGCGTCTCCAGGCCGGCCGTGTCGCCGGCGGCCCAGGCCGAGACCATGGCGTCGAGCTGCGCCGCCGCGGAGTCCAGGTCGTCGAGCGTCGATACCAGGAACTGCGCCTGGGCGGCCGGCGACATCCCGGCGAGATAGCGGATCTGCTGCTCGGGCGTCTCGAGGCCCCTCACCTCCCAGCCGCCGGCCTTGGCCATACGCAAGAGGCTCATCTCGACGCCGCTCTGAGGGTCGTAGCCGGCCTTCACGGCCGGCGCGAGGCTCAGCGTCAGGGCGGCGAGCCAGGGCTGCAGCGGCTCCAGGGCCTGTGGCGGCAGGCCCATCGCCTGGGCCGCCGCGGCCAGCCGCGGCCGGTCCTTCTCGGGCAGCTTCGACGAGAGCGGCTGGGCCGGATCCAGGCCGTACCTGCGCACCAGCGGCTGCATCACCGCCGCGTCGTCGAGCCCCGCGGCCTCGATGACCAGCGAGCTGGACGAGGCCAGCGCCGCCTCGACCTTGCCCTCATGCCACGCCGTTCCCGGGCGCAGCACGTGGACGGTTCCCATCAGGTAGATGGTGGAGTCCTCGTCCTTGATCACCCAGAGCGCCGGCTCGGCGGCGGCCGGCGTGGCGGCGAGAAGGCCGCAGGCGACGACGGGAGCCAGGGCGCGGCGCGCCAGGCGGGAAAGCGTACGGATCATGGTGTCCCTTGTAGATCGGCAGGGTTCGGCGCGCGTTAAGCGGCCTCGTCCTGGAAGATGTCTTCGATGGCGAGCCCGAAGAGGCGGGCGATCTTGAAGGCCAGCGGCAGGCTCGGGTCGTACTTGCCCGTCTCGAGCGCGTTCACGCTCTGCCTGGAGACCCCGAGCCGCTCGGCCAGGTCGCCCTGGCTCCAGTCGCGTTCGGCGCGCAGCACCTTGAGGCGGTTCTTCATGGCGTGATCCACGATGCGAGAGTCCCCACGAAGTAGGCGGCGACGAGACTGCCGTAGACGACGGCGGCGGCGCCGGAGATCAGCGGGCTCACCGGCGCCTCCACCACCAGAACGCCCAGGCGACCAGGAAGCCGATGAGCTGCGCAGCCATCACGGCGGTGGCGCCGGCCAGCATCAGCTTCTCGGCGCTCGCGCCGGGCCGCGCCAGTTGCAGGGCCAGATCCGGATAGAAGGCGATGGCCAGCACGCCGAAGCCCAGGCCGGCCGAGCCGCCCCAGAACCAGGCCCACTTCTGGGCCTCCTGCGCCGCCTCGTCGAGGCTGCGCCAGTAGTTGAGCACGAACCACAGCGCGGGGATGGCGGCGGCGAGTCCGATGCCCAGCCGCACGCTGGCCGGCGGGTCGAAGCCGCTCAGCCGCATCGCCGTGACCACCCCGAGCAGCAGGCCCGTGGCGGCGAGCAGGGCCAGCAGGGCGCGGCCGGGCGACGATCTGAACCAACTCACGTGAAGCCTCCTTGTCTGTTTGACAAGGAAACATGACATGACAGGACTGTCAAGCGACCTAGACAGAATGTCGGGCTGACTTGCCTTTCTACTGCACCCTTACGACCTGGCGCCCGGGCGCGCGGAGCAGGGACGGCAGGCCTTCGGGACCGATCAGGTGCAGTGCGCCGACATTGACGAGCATGACGCCCGAGGTGGCGGCCATCTCCTCCGCGAGGCGGTCCGCCCAGGCCCGGTTGCGCCGCAGGACCAGCGCCTCGTAGAGCGCGTGATTCTCGGCCTCCAGGCCCGCGTTCAGGCGCGCCACGTCGCCGGCCATCCACGCGCGTTCGAGCGAGTCGGCGCCCAGGCGCAGAGGCAGCCGCGGGCGCGACCGCTCGCGCACCACGCCGGCGAGGTAGCGCACCTCGGCCGCCGGCGGCAGGCTGGCGTACATCCGCGCCTGGTCCTCCAGGGTCTCGAACGCCATCAGCCGCTTCCCGGCCTGGCGGGCGGCCCGCGTGGCCGTCATATCGGCGCCGGCCTCAACCGTGGACCCGCGGCCCAGGACCGGGCGCACCGAGAGCATCAGCGCCGCCGCCCAGGGCCTCAGGTGGTCGATCCGCGCAAGGTCGGCCTGGCGCGACAGCACGGCCAGGTCGGACGGGGCGAGCTTGCGCGACAGCGGCGTGTTGGGGTCGAGCCCGTACCGCTGCACGAGCAGCCGGATCGTCTCGGGGTCGCCCGACGTCATGTCGGCCTCGAACCAGACGGTCCCGGCCCTCGCCATCACCCGATCGTAGAGCGGCGTCCGCCACGCAAGCCCCGGCGGCAGGGCGTGCAGGGTGCCGAAGAGGTACACCTCGGAATCGCCGTCGGTGACGCGCCACATGGCCGGCGCCGCGGCAGCGCCGCCGGCGATGGACGCCGCCGCGAGGACAGCGCCCGCCAGCGCCGCAAGCCTTCGCCTCCAACCCACGATGCCGCCCCCGACCCCGCCGCGCCCTCACGGCGCGAAGGCACTATGCGCCCCAGATCCGGAAATGCTTCGACAATTTCAGGCCCTGCCGCTGGTAGTGCGACCCTAGGTCGCCGTAGAGCCGCGTCGGACGCTCGGTCAGCGGTTCGTAGACGAGGCGCGCGACGGTCTGGCCGTCCTCGAGGATGAAAGGCGTCTCGTGGCTCCGGACCTCGAGCACGCCCTTGGACCCCTTCCCGTGCTGCTCGTCGGTGCCGAAGCCCGGGTCGAAGAAGCCGGCGTAGTGGACGCGGAACTCGCCGACGGACGGGTCGATGGGCGTCATCTCGGCCGCCTCCATCACCGGGATCTCCACCGCCTGCTTCGAGGCCAGGATGTAGAACTCGCCGGGATCGAGCAGCAGCTTGCCGTCGCGCGGGACCAGCGGCTCCCAGAAGTCGCGCGGGTCATGCCCCTCGATGTTGTCGAGATCGACCACCGGCGCATGGCGACGGCCGCGATAGCCGGCGATCTCGCCGGTCAGGTCGACCCCGACGCTTTCCGTGCGGAGCCGCTCGGGCACGCCGGACTTCAGGCGCAGCTGGTTCAGCCGCGTGCCGGTGCGCACCAGCACCGAGAAGGTCTGCGGCGCGATCTCCATGTAGAGCGGGCCCTCGTAGCCCTCGTCCACGTCGTCGAAGGCGTGGCCGTGATCGGTGATGACGCGCACGAAGACGTCCACGCGGCCCGTGGAGCTCTTCGGGTTGGCCCGCGCCGAGATCCCCTTCGGCAGCTTCAGCGCTTCCTGCAGTTCGGCGATGTAGACGCAGCCGCGTTCCAGGACCGCGCCGGGTCCCAGGTCGAGCGCGTGCATCGCCACTTCCTCGAGCCGCTCGCGCACCGTGCCGTGCCGCGGCAGGAACGAGGCGCGCACCCGCCAGGCCTTGCCGCCGAGGCGGAGGTCGAGGCTGGCGGGCTGCACCTGGTCCGGCTCCCACGCGGTGGCGGAGCTGATCGCGCGGGCGGCGATCAGGGCTTCGATGGACTGGCAGGGCAGGATGCCCGGAACGCTGAAGTCGCTCATGGGCGGCGAAGCCTTAGCGGAGAACGCAGGTGTTGCAAGGCTTCTGGAGCCGCTTGCAGGAAAGCGGGCCTTGACCCGCACGGAAGGCTGCCGTTCAAGCGCAGCCTCACCGATGGAGGCCGGCATGGCGGAAGACCCGCGCGACTGGGAGATCGAAACCCGAGCGGTGCGCGGCGGCCTCATGCGCACCGAGCACGGGGAAATCTCGGAAGCGCTCTTCCTGAACCAGTCCTTCGCCTACGAGAGCGCGGCGGCCGCCGACGCGCGGTTCGCGGGGGGGCCCGGCTTCATCTACCAGCGCTTCGGCAACCCCACGACGCAGATGTTCGAGGACCGGCTGGCGCTGCTCGAAGGCGCCGAGGCCTGCAAGGCCTGCGCGTCCGGCATGGCCGCCGTCCAGCTGTCGCTGATGGGCCTGGTCCGCGCGGGCGACCACATCGTGGCGGGCCGGGCGCTGTTCGGCTCGTGCCGCTGGATCCTCTCGGAATGGATGCCCCGCTTCGGCGTCGAGACCACCTACGTGGACGCCACCGACCTCGAGGCGTGGAAGAATGCGGTGCGGCCCAACACCCGCGCCTTCCTGGTCGAGAGCCCGGCGAACCCGCTGCTGGAGGTCACCGCCATCGGCGCGGTGGCCGACATCGCGCACGCCGCGGGCGCGAGGCTGGTGGTGGACAACGTCTTCGCCACGCCGATCTTCCAGAAGCCGCTCGCGCTCGGCGCCGACATCGTCGTCTATTCGGCCACCAAGCACATCGACGGCCAGGGCCGGGTCCTGGGCGGCGCGATCCTGGGGGCCGCGGACGTGCTCACCGAAGCCTACAAGGACATGCACCGGCACACGGGCCCGGCGCTGTCGCCCTTCAATTCCTGGGTGCTGCTCAAGGGCCTCGAGACGCTGGAGCTCCGCGTTCGCCGCCAGACCGAGAACGCGGGAAGGGTCGCCGACGCCATCGCCGCGCACGGCAAGGTCCTGAAGACCATCTACCCCGGCCGGCCCGACCACCCGCAGGCCGCCATCATCGCCAACCAGATGACCGGCGGCGGCAACGTGGTCGCCTTCGACCTGGGGAGTCGCGAGGCCGCGTGGCGCTTCCTCGACGCACTGCAGATCGTCGACATCTCGAACAACCTCGGCGACGCCAAGTCGATGGCCACGCATCCGTCGACCACCACGCACCGGTCGATGCCCGAGGCCGAACGGATCGCCATCGGGCTCACCGAAGGCTGGGTGCGGATGAGCGTGGGCCTCGAGGGTCCGAACGACCTGATCCGGGACGTGAGCCGGGCGCTGGACGGGGCCTAGAGCGCGTTCCGAAAAGTGGGAACGGGTTCCCGGATCCAGACGCGCTCAAGCTTTGAACGGGAGGCTCTAGGCCGCCTGCAGCGCGTCCGGCTCCACGGCGTAGACGCGGCTGCAGTACTCGCAGGTGACGCGAATCTTCCCGTCCGCCTCGACCATCTCGCCCCGCTCGGCGGCGCCGAAGCTCTTCAGCACCGTCTCGATGCGCTCCTGGCTGCAGCGGCAGAAGGCGCGCAGGGGCCGGGAGCCGAAGACGCGGACGCCATCCTCGTGGAACAGCCGGAACAGCAGGGTGTCGGAGGAGAGGCCGGTGTCGAGGAGCTCATCCTCGCCGATGGTCTCGAAGAACGCCTGCGTGCGGTTCCAGGCCTCCACGGTGTCGCCCCGCGCCTCGTCGGCGGCGATGTGCTGGATGAGGAAGCCGCCGGCCCGCCACGACTCGTCGCCGCGGCCGACCGCGAGGCGCACCCGCGTGGGCGTCTGCTCGGACTGGGCGAAGTACTGCTCGGCGCACAGGGCCAGGGTCTCGCCCTCGATGGCCGTGACGCCCTGGTAGCGATCCATGTCCGGGCCCTGGTCGACGGTCATCATGAAGAAGCCCTCGCCCAGCAGGGTGCGGGCGCCGGCGCCGGAGAAGCCGTGGCTCGCCTGTTCGACCGCGTCGGCGTCGAACCGGCAGTAGCCGCGCAGACCGCCCGAGGTGTCGTAGTCGGCCACCACGTAGCGCACGGGCCCGTCGCCACGCGCCTCGACGATCAGCCGCCCGTCGAACTTGAGGTTGGAGCCCACGAGCGCGGCCAGCGCGCACGCCTCGCCCAGGAGGTTGGCCACGGGCGCGGGGTAGTCGTGACCGGTCAGGATCTCGTCGATCGCAGGGCCCAGCCGGGCGACGCGCCCGCGGACGGGCTCCCCCTCAATCTGGAACGCGCCGACGAGGTCGTCGGGAATGGAAGTCTCGGACATCGCGCCAATATAGGCCGCCGGGCCGGCGATGCGAGCGCGGCGCGGCGCCGCTGCAGAACCGGTAAGACCGTGGGGAGAAACCGCGCGACGGCCTACCGCGCCGGAATCCGCCGGAAGTCGAGGGCGTACACGCGACCGCCCGTGAAGCGCAGGGCCGTGACCCGCCCGCGGGCGTCTCGGACCACCCGCACCAGGTTTCCGCCGCCCTGGAAGGCGTCGGCGTGGAGCGGCTGCAGGCGATACGCCGCGCTGGGGCGATCCGCGGGCGACAGCACCAGGGCGCCCTGATCGACGCTGGCGACCAGCACCGCGCCGGCCTCGGGGCTGGAATAGGCGCCGGCCAGGGCCTGCAGGTCCGCCTCGGCGGGCTTGGCTTCCGGCTTGCGGACGTAGTCGGTGGTCTCGCCGTCCGCGCCGATCCGCCGCGCGGTCGCGCCCGAAAAGACGATGTCGGCGCCCCCGGCCCTGAACCGCCCCGGCTCGGCCGCCGGCTGCAGGACGCCGCTGCCGCGCAGCCGCAGTTCGCCCTTGTCGGCGGCGATGCGCAGCACATGACCCGTACGCTCGTCCACATAGAGGCCGGGAACGCCGGCGAGCTCGGCCTCGGACGGCGTCCGCCCGGCCGGCGCGGGCGCGCCTGCGCCGGGCGCCAGCGCTTCCGCGAGGCGGCGGCCGATCAGCGCCGGATTGATGTCGCCGCGGTTGCACAGCAGCGCCACCGACAGCCTGGCGGACGGAACCCTCGCCAGCCACGCCCGGTACGAGGCGGTGGCCCCGCTGTGGGACAGCTCGTCCCGGCCATCGGCGGTGAGCGCCATCAGGCCCCGCGCGTAGGCGATCTTCCGCCCGCCGGTAAGGACCGCCCGCTCGGCCATCCGGTCGGCCACGCCGGGACCGAGGCGGCCCTCGCTGAGCGCGCGGTTCCAGATCAGGAGGTCGCCCACCGTCGTCAGCAGCGCGCCGTGGCCGTAGGTGTTCTCGAACGGCATGTCCTGCAGCCAGGCGCCGCCGGGCCCCGGTTCGTAGGCGAGGGCCCGGCCGGACACGATGCGGCGGAAGTTGTCGCGCCAGCTGGTGTGGGTCATGCCCAGCGGCTCGAACAGCCGGTCCTTCGTGAACTCGGCCAGCGTCTGGCCGCTCACCCGCTGCACGATCAGGCCGGCCAGGTTGTAGCCTGTGTTGGTGTAGGAATAGGCCTCG
The DNA here is from genome assembly GCF_057219735.1 of Phenylobacterium sp. T106. Lineage (NCBI taxonomy): Bacteria > Pseudomonadati > Pseudomonadota > Alphaproteobacteria > Caulobacterales > Caulobacteraceae > Phenylobacterium > Phenylobacterium sp. T106. The sequence continues at coordinate 153,925 of NZ_JBXVWA010000010.1, forward strand.
CCGGGCGTGTAGTTCAGGCTCTTCTGCCGCGACGCGATCAGCAGGACCTCCTGCGCCGTGTAGATGCGGCTGGTCCGCGGCCAGCCGGCCAGGGCGGCCACCTCGCCCCAGTCGCGCAGGCCGCTCGTGTGGCTGAGCAGCATGTCGATGGTGATCGGCCGCCCGTAGTCCGGCATCTCGGGCAGGTGCTTGCGGATGTCGTCGGCGAGCGACAGCTTGGCGTCGGCCGCCAGCAGCAGGATCGCCGCAGCCGTGAACTGTTTCGAGACCGATCCGGCCTCGAACACGGTGTCCGGGCTGATCGGGACTCCGTGCTCGAGGTCGGCCGAGCCGAACCCGCGCAGGATCGGCGGCTCGCCGGCCCGCTCGACGCCGACGGCGCAGCCGGGCTCCTGGGGCTTCAGACGCGAGAAGACGGCGTCGACCGGCGAGGTCTGCGCCTGCGCGCCCGTCGCCGCCGCCAGGATCCCGGCCAGCACCACCCACCGCATCGACGCCTCCCCCGCTTCGGGGCCCAGCCTAGGTTCCGGACTCAATCAGGTCCACCAGGTGACGACGGCGGCGAGGTAGACGGTCGCGGCGAAGACGGCTGCGAGTTTGTCGTAGCGGGTAGCGATGCGCCGCCAGTCCTTCAGGCGGCAG